>JANQVJ010000027.1:135927-149721 GCA_030730365.1 Verrucomicrobiales bacterium | reverse complement strand
GACGTCCTCTTTCTTCTTGGCGACTTTCTTCGCGGGAGCTTTCTTGGCGGGAGCCTTCTTCGCGGCAGCCTTCTTGGCGGGCGCTTTCTTGGTCACAGCGTCTCCCTCGACGCCGGTCACCTCATCGTCAGACGGAGCTGCTTTGGAGCTCTTTGCCGGGGCTTTCTTTTTCGAAGGAGACTTCTTGCTGAGAGCGACTTGGGATTTCAACGCCTCGTTCTGCCGCTTTAAATAACTTTTGCGGCGGACGCGTTTCTCCACTTTGTTGTGCTGTTTACCCATAATGATCAATTCGCCTCGTGCGAAGGGAGCAGATTAAAGGGCAAAACCCTCGCGGTGGCAAGTGGAAATCCCGCTAATCTGAAGCATATCCCCGCCTCCTCGCCTTGCCCCTTTCCCCATGCTCCCGCCAAAAAATCCCTGGATCACGCACAACACCCGCCCCGTCTATGAAAACCCGTGGATTCGGGTGACGGAAAGCGAGGTCACGAATCCCGGCGGCGGACCCGGCATCTATGGCGTGGTGCACTTTAAAAACCGCGCCATCGGGGTCGTCCCGGTCGACGAAGAGGGCTTTACCTGGCTCGTCGGCCAGTATCGCTACACGCTGGAAAGCTATGAATGGGAAATCCCTGAGGGCGGATGTCCCGCCGGTGAGCCCCCTCTCGAAGCCGCCCGGCGGGAACTCGCGGAGGAAACGGGCCTCATCGCAGGACACTTCCGACTCCTTTTTGATAACCTCGCTCTCTCGAACTCGGTCACCAACGAGCGGGCCACGATCTATCTCGCCACCGGCCTCACCCAGTCGGAAGCTTCACCGGAAGAGACCGAAGATCTCGCGATCCGCCGCCTCCCGCTGCAGGAAGCAATTGCGATGGTTCGTCGCGGCGAAATCACGGACTCGATCTCGGTGATCGCTCTGCTCGCCCTCGCTGCGGAAGCGATCTGATCACTCTCAGCCCTCGTTTAGCGCGCGGAGGATATCGGGATCCCTAACATCGGCCCAGTCGCCGACGAGTTCCACGGCCTCGATTCTGAGCCCGTCGCGCACCTGGGAGGCGATCGCGTCCGTGAGCTCATACTCGCCCCGCGGGGAAAGGGTGAGTTCGGCCGTGTATTCGAAAATGACGGGAGAAAAGACGTAGATCCCCGCGTTGTAATAGGGGCTCGTCGGCTGATCGGGTCCCGGCTTTTCAATAAGATTGGTGACAAGTCCGTCCTCGATAAAGACGGCGCCACCCTTGCGGACGTCTTCGTCAATCTTCACCGTGAGCTTGCCGTCCACATTGGTGAAGTCGACGAGAGGCGCGTAAGACTCGGCCGGGACGAGAATGTCGCCATAGCTGAGGATAAAGGGATCTTCTCCCGCAAAGTCTTTGGCCAGTTCCACGACACGACCGGTCCCATCCTGCACGATCTGCTCGACGTAGCTGATTTCACAGCCGAAGGCCGAGCCGTCACCAAAGTAATCGGTGATGACCTCTTTACGATACCCGACGACGATGAGGATACGCTGCACCCCGTTCGCGACGAGACCGCGCACGATAGACTCGAGGATGGGCCTGCCCTTCACCGCGACCATGGGCTTGGGCAGTTCGTCGGTGAGTTCCTTCATCCGTGTGCCGCGTCCGGCAGCGAGGATAGCAGCTTTAGTGACCTGGGACATAAGATAGAATGAGGTAGGCGACCTGACAGGGTCCGGTTCGGGATCAGAGACGGTTCACAAAGGCAGCGATGCGATCGAGCGCGATCTCAATTTTGTCGTAGGCGGTTGCGTAACAGGCACGCACGGAACCCTCACCCGCGACGCCGAAGGCGCTGCCGGGGACGACTGCGACACTTTCCTCCTCGAGAAGACGGAGGGCGAACTCCTTGCTCGAGAGGCCGTATTTCCGAATATCAGGAAACATATAGAAAGCTCCTCCGGGAGAAAAACAGGGCAGGTCCATCTCAGCGAAACGGCGCAGCATGAGGTTGCGTCTCTGGGCATAGGCACGGCGCATGTGCTCGACCTCGCCCGCCCCGTTCTTGAGCGCCTCGATCGCCGCCTGCTGGCTCATGATGGGAGCACATAGCATCGAGTATTGGTGGATCTTCATCATCGCCTCGGTCAGCACGGTTGGCGCACAGGCGTATCCGAGACGGAATCCGGTCATGGCGAAGGCCTTGGAAAATCCATGGAGCAAGACAGTGCGCTCGCGCATCCCAGGGAAGCTCGCGATGGAGGTGTGGGTACCGGCTTCCATGCCGTTGTCGCCATTATATATCAGCTCACAATAGATCTCGTCTGTCACGACGATGAGATCGTGCTTGATGGCGAGGGCGGCGATCTTTTCGAGTTCGTCGACCGGCTCGACCGCTCCGGTCGGATTGGTCGGGAAGTTAAGCAAAATGACTCGGGTTTTGTCCGTGATCGCCGCTTCGACATCGGCGGCGCGCAGCACGAAGTTGTCCTCAACCTTTGTCTGGATTGTCACCGGCACGCCGTAGGCGAGGGTGATCGTGGGGCTGTAGCTAACGTAGCAGGGCTCGTGATAGATGACTTCGTCGCCCGGATTCAGGAGCGCACGGAAGACGAGGTCGAGCGCCTCGGAGACGCCGACGGTCACTAGAATCTCGCTCGCCGGGTTGTAGGAAACTTTGAAGAGATTTTCGACGTAAGTGGCGATCTCCTGACGCAAGGACAAGAGCCCGAGGTTCGAAGTGTAGCTGGTGTTTCCCTTTTCGAGGGAAAAGATCGCTGCCTCGCGGATGTGCCAGGGCGCCGAAAAATCGGGCTCGCCGACGCCGAGGGAGATGACGTCGTCACGTCCCTGCACGAGTTCGAAGAAATCACGAATACCCGATCTCGGGATACTCTTTACCTGGTTCGCAATGCGATCTTCCAATGGCTTCATGAAATAAAAGGGGTGTTATTTTGCCGCCGTCGGGAAGCCCTGAGAACTTCCCTCTTGAAGTCCGGGGCGAACCCGCGCGAGGCGTGTCAGGGGGTCACGGCGAGACGCTCGTCTCCGTGAGTTTCCGTAGCGAGGAAGCCGCTCTGTTTGTAGACTTTGAGCTGGAAATGGGTCGCGGTAGAGAGAACCCCGTCGAGCGTGCTGAGCTTTTCGCTGACGAAGCGCGCCACTTCGCGGAGGTCGTCGCCCTCGACGATGACAGCGAGGTCGTAGCCGCCGCTCATGAGATAGCAGCTCGTGACTTGGTCAAAGCGGGCGATGCGCTGGGCGAGGCGGTCGAATCCGCCGTCACGCTCGGGAGTGAGTTTTACCTCGATAAAAGCGGAGACATGGCGCTCGCCGGCCTGCTCGGGATCGATCACCGCATGGTAGCCGAGGATGGCACCTCTGCTCTTGAGTGAAGTGAGCATCTCTTCGATCTCGACCTCACTACGGCCGAGGCGCTCCGCCATCTGACGAGTCGTGAGGCGGGCGTCTTTTTTCAACAGGTCTAACAATGCATCCATACCAAATTCCGAGTCTGCCGGAGCAGTAGTTTAATCACCAAAAGAGATTCCCACCGCCTTGGCCGCTTGCACGACTTCGCCTTCGGGATCGACCAGATTCAGTTTCCGCACGGCTTCCTCGATCGTGACCGAACCGACATGATACTGCTGGTAGCTGACCATACGTCCAAAACGTTTTTCTTCTATCAATTTCACCGCTTTTACCCCGAATCGCATTCCGAGAACCCGGTCGAGACATGTGGGGCTGCCGCCGCGCTGGAGGTGACCGAGGCGGGTGCAGCGGGTCTCTTTCCCAGTGAGTTCGCCAAGCCGTTGGGAGACGAGGTCCCCAATCCCGCCCAGACGCACCTCGCCGCCCGATCCGGCATCCTCGAGGACAAGGTCTCCCCCGAGGACCTTTGCCCCTTCGGCGACGACGACGAGCGAACTGTGAAAGCCGCTCTCTTCGCGACGCAGGATGGCCTCGGCGATTTTCTCGTGTTGAAAGGGAATCTCGGGAATGAGAATGCTGCTGGCCCCGCCCGCAATGCCGCCGTAGAGGGCTATCCAACCGGCGTGGCGGCCCATCACTTCGAGCACCATGACGCGGCTGTGGCTTTCAGCAGTGGTATGGAGCCGGTCGAGTGAGTCAGCCACGACCTGAATCGCGGAATCAAATCCGAAGGTCATCGCGGTCGCGGCGAGGTCGTTGTCTATCGTCTTGGGAACGCCCACGACAGGGAATCCCTCTTCGTAAAACTGCAGCGCGGTGGTGAGACTGCCGTCGCCGCCGACACAGATGAGCGCCTCGACACCAAGTTTTTTGAGGGTGGAAAAAGCTTCTTCCATCATTCCCGCGGGGATCTTGCGCACGCCTCCGACGCCCACTTTGGAGGCGAAATGGCCGCGACTCGATGTCCCGAGGATGGTGCCGCCCTGTTTCAGGATGCCCTCGGTCTTTTCGACCTTGAGCAGTTTGTAATTTCCAGGCGAGAGCAAGCCCTCGTAGCCATCTTTAAACCCGAGCACCTCCCAGCCGAGCTGAGTGGCGCTACCGACCACCCCGTGGGTGACAGCATTGAGACCGGGGCAGTCCCCTCCTCCATTGAGCAATCCGATTCGCATGGGGCAAGACTGAGACCTACTTCCCTTTCTTTCGCAAGTGATCATTGGTCCCAATCGGCGCACCTTCGGCGTGCCATTTCTCTAGAGCCGGCCAGGCTTTGTCGAGCAGCAGGACCGTCTCGCGAAAGCGGTCCTCCGCCCTCATTACGACAACGATGAGACGTCTCCCCTCGCGCACCGCCGTCGTGACGAGACAGGGCCCCGAGAGCGTCGTCGTGCCGGTCTTCATTCCATCGATCCCGCGCGAGCCAACGAGTTCGTTGGTATTCGTGATCATCAGTGGCACCTCTCGTCCATCCCGCCGGATGATGGTCTGATACTCCTTTTCGCGACAGTAGGTCAGAAAATCGGGGCGGTCACAGGCATGGATGGCCAGCCTCGCGATATCAGCGGCGGTGGAGTAAGCATCCATTTTTCCCCCATCGAGCCCGTGAGGGTTTGTAAAATGGGTTCGTTCCATCCCAAGCCTCGCCGCCAGAGTATTCATGCGCTCGACAAATAATGCCACTGCTGCGACCGGATCACTTCCCGGTTTCATCTGCCTGCCGAGTGCCGCGGCCAGAGCAAAGGCGGAGATATTATCCGAAGCCATCATCGCCGCATGGATCGCCGCCCTGAGAGTGAGTTGATCGCCGACCCGAAGTTTGAGCGGATTCCCCCCGGCCGAGATTGCTTCGGGAATGACGGCAATCAACTGCTCCGGCTCACTCCCTTGCTCATCCATCCACTCGAGCGCCACGACTGCCGTGGCGATTTTGGTGAGACTGGCGACCTGGCGCGGACTGTCTTCCTCGAGCTGTAAAAAAATGCGGCCACTCTCATGATCGGCCACGATGAAACTTTCAGAAGCATGCATTATGTCTGCGTGAAAGCTTAGTAGGGTCAGAGCCTTGATAAGATAACATCGGAAGAGCGCAACTATCATTAGATCGGACTATGACAAGGGCTTCTTCGTCTGTCAGGCACGAATGACAAGGCCCCTGACGTTTTTTGAATCACCAGAGGAAATGTTTAGAGCTTCGCTGTCCGGGCGCTCCGCCTCGATCGCGCAATATGCAACAGCGGGCGGTCCGTCGGAACCTCTCTACCGCGTTTCACTCCGGGGTTGGGCGTCACCCCATTAACCAAGGACGATGCCCTTAAACCAGTGCCATTCGATTCAGTCACAAAAAAACCGCACCCGATTGACCGGGCGCGGTTCTAAGTATCGGTTACCCCGTCTTGATCAGAGCTTGCCCTTGAGTTTGGTGTATTCGTTCTGGAGGGCAACGATTTGGCTCTGGATGGCCATCATGCGCTGGAGGGTGGAAGAAACACCGTCACCTGACTCGGCCTTTGCAGCGCGGGGGACCCTGGCGGCGCGGGCAGTCTTGGCAGTGCGGGGAATCTTCGGCGCTTTTTCAACCGCAGCCTTGGCGGGGCGCCCCGGTTTACGCTTTTTCTTTCCGCCTTTACCGGGAGTTTCCACACCGGCTTTTTCAAGCCAGGATTTCACCGTGATGGGATTCAGTTTCCACTTTTTCACCGCAGCGGATTGACCGCCCCGTCCCTTATCTTTGTTATATTGCTGGATGTAAGCAACAACTTCGTCTTTCGTCTTTTGGTCGTATCTGGTAGCCATAATTTTTTTCTTTCCGGTAAAGAGAAATCGGGAAACCCGAGGGGTGGGACATTAAATTACCTTCTAAATTTTGTAAAGATAAATCCAATACGCACAACTCTCTGTTAAAGTTATAAAAACCTATGAGCATTTTCTCTAAATACCTTCTTCCCACCCTCCTTTTTACTCTTGTGGCTCTCGCTTCATTCGCCACCTGGGCCCTCGGATCGCACTTTTTCTCTTCCGAACCCGCCATGTATGCCATGTGCGCGGCGATCTTCCTGGGACTGGGCGGACTGGCACTTAGTCCCGCGGGACATTTTCCCGATAGAAAAACCCGGCTCGCTTTTTCTCTCCGTTTTGGGCTGGGTTTTATCGCATACTCTTTCCTCTGGTCAGTATGCTGGTTCACCTTCCGGGACACTTTCGGCGAAGTAACCGGCTCGTTCACCGGACTGCTCGCGCTCATCGCGATCCTCGGGCGCGAGCGATACCTGACGGGTTCCCTGGTTACAGCGACGGCGCTTGTCTTTCTCTGGCACACACTCGGCTACTACACAGGCGGCTTCACCTACATGGCCTTGCAGGGACGCGGCCCCTTTGGCGTCGAACCCTTTCTCGAACCGAAAAGCATGATAATCCTCGCCCGCTTTTCCTGGGGACTCTTCTACGGACTCGGGCTCGGCTTTGGCCTGACCTGCCTGCTTCAGCGATCGCGCCAGAGCTGAGTGAGCCCGTCGAGGCAGATCTGCGACCAGGATTCGAGCTGGTCGCGACGCTCGATCAGTTCATCGATAGTATAGAAGCGGAGGTCGTGAATATTGTCCTCAGCGGCGGTCACCTCGTCATTATCGAGAGTAAAGAGGTGCACCACTCCGAGATGGACCTGACCGACCTCATTGGAATCGTCATTGATGAGCCCAAGAATCTCCTGGGTGTGCGAGCCGGTGAGGTTCAGTTCCTCATCGATCTCACGATCGACGCCGGTGGTATAGGTATCCTTGTCGAGCGAGGCGGTTGCGTAGTCAGTGTCGTTGATGTGTCCGCCAATGCCGATGGAACCTTTTGCCGCGAGGCGCTTTTCGCCCCCTCCTCCGCCTCGCACATAATGGAGGAATTTGTCACCACAGCGGAAAATTGCATAAGGGATGATCTGCTTGTGTGAGGGATCTTCCTCGGCCAGATCGCGACTCATGAAATAATTATTCGCCGGATCGAGCATCGCGGGGAGATAGGCCCCCGGCTCGAGCGAGATTCCCTGAAACGCTCCCAGTTGCTCAAAGAGCGCCCGGGAGATCACCAGCACATTTTCATCAGCGTATTTGCCCATTATCCCGCCAATCGACACTACCGCGGGGATAAGTCAAACCGGTATCGAGACAGTCCCGCCGTGCGGGTGACGCTACGCTCCACTCTCGCCCCGAGGAGTCGCTCGAACATCTGCGCCTCCATCCGCTCGAGGGTGGGATACTTGTCAAAAAGCGGCTGGAGCGGGTTGTGGAATTCCTCGAGGCGCAGCCCCTCTTCCTCGGAATAAATACAACGCGAGTAATGCCCCGCCGCCGATCTCACCGCCGCGAGCTTCTCGGCGCGCTCCTGGACGGAATCGCCCGTAACGACCGCGGCGAGCTGTTCCGTTCGGGAGCGAAAAAACGAAAAGAGCAGCTTTTCCGCCCCGTTTGTCTCCAACTGGGTCGCCGCCTCGAGGATGGAGAGACAAATATCACTGCCGATGCCGGGAAAAAGCGGGGCCGCTTTCTCCGTGAGCCGGTAAAACTTTTCGGGGCGCCCCACCACCTTAGGACTGCGCCAGGTATCGAGGTAGCCGAGCCTCTGCATCGCAAGGCAGTGCTTCTTCACCCCCATGTAACTCATCCCCATCGTCTCCGCCAGATGACCGACCGAGATGCCACCCGAGCATTTGATTAACTCCATGATTTCGAACCAGTGAGGCTTCGAGATACGGCGAAGGATTTTGAGGTAAGGGGTCACGTCGGAAGGGGTTTTTGAGGGGTGAAGAGCTTCCTAGACTAGAGTCACGGGATCTGCAAGGCCTCGCCTCGCTTTCCCCTGTTTTGTAACAGCAGATCAGGGGAATTACCCCAAAATAATTACGCTAAAAGGGAAAAAAGCCCGGCAGTTGATTTTATTTTCCGTCACTTTATCCTCCCCGCAGGAGTAAGGAATACCGTAAACTCCCGTCTCATGGCTAGCTGAATATCGGCGACATAGGGCCGAACAGCGACTCCCCGGCGATCCCGCAATGCATCACACTCACTCATCCGATCTGGAAAAAACATTTCGCTCCCACGCCCCCGGCTACTGGGCCGACCGCAATGTTTCGCAGGAAGACTGGAACAGTCACCTCTGGCAGCTGAAAAACCGCATCACGACCCTCAGCCAGCTCGAAGAGCATCTCGTCCTCAGCGAAGACGAGCGCAACGGCGTCATTCTTTCGGGGACCAAGCTCGCGATGGCGATCACCCCGCACTTTTTCAACCTGATCGATCGCGAAGATCCCGATTGTCCCATCCGAAGGCAAGTCATCCCGCGCGTTGAAGAGACCTGGACCTCCGCTTACGAGATGGCCGATCCCTGCGGCGAAGACACCCACATGCCCGTCCCCGGCCTCGTCCACCGCTATCCCGACCGCGTCCTCTTTCTCGTCACCGATCGCTGCGCCGCCTACTGCCGCTACTGCACTCGCAGCCGCGTCGTCAGCGGCGTCGGCGAGCAGGAACTCGAGACGGACTACGAGGCCGCCTTCCGTTATCTCGAGCAACACACCGGGATCCGCGACGTGCTGCTGTCCGGAGGAGACCCCCTCCTCTTTTCCGACAACAAACTGGAAAAAATCCTCAGCCGCCTGCGCGCGATCCCTCACATCGAGTTCCTCCGCATCGGATCACGTATCCCCATCTTTCTTCCCCAGCGCATCACCCCCGCACTTTGTGCGATGCTGCAAAAGTATCACCCTCTCTTCATGAGCATCCACGTGAACCATCCGCGTGAACTCACGATCGAAGTCAAGGAGGGTCTCGAGCGCCTCGCCAATCACGGCGTCCCGCTGGGAAATCAGAGCGTTCTTCTCAAAGGGGTGAACGATGACGTCGAGGTCATGAAGGTCCTCGTGCAAAAACTCCTCATGTGCCGGGTGAAACCCTACTACCTCTACCAGCTCGATCTCATCCAGGGCTCGTCGCACCTTGAAGCACCCGTCGAGACAGGCATCGAAATCATCGAAGGTCTCCGCGGACACACCACCGGGTATGCCGTGCCCCAGTATGTCATCGATGCCCCCGGTGGAGGCGGAAAGGTCCCGATCAATCCCGAATACGTGCTCCAGCGCAATAGCGAGCGCACCCTCATCCGGAACTTTGAAGGCCGCTCTTTTGAATACCCCGAACCCGTGCCGAATCCGGCGCCCGTTCTCGACTACTGAAATCGATCCGGCATTCAATACGAGGCCGTAAAATCGAAGATCAACTCCTCGTTCGCGAGGGATAGATTCTCGACCGACGCCGGGATCACACCCGATCCGCCCAGCATCACGATGACGAGCTTCGGCAGTTTTTCCACTGCCGAGACATCAGTGACCTGCCGGCATTTCACCAGACTCAGTTGCACGAGATTTTCCAGTGCCGCGACCTGCGATATCTCAGCCAATGCCGTGCAGCCGGTAAGGTCGAGCTGCTCGAGACCGATCGCACTTTCCACCCCCTCCAGCGAGACGAGCTGAGGGCAGTGGGTAAAGCCGGCATACTGGGAAACCCCCGGCGGCATCCCCTTGAGCGAGCGGAAATTCGGGCATGCCTCGAGATGGAGCTCGCGAAGTGACGCCAGACCCGAGAGCGGCTCGAGAGTCTCGATTTTTTCCTGCCCCCCCATGCGCAGGATACGAAGCTTCGGGAGCGCGGCGATGCCGGCGAAATCCTCGATCTCCACGTTGCGGATATCGAGGACAACCAACTCCGCGAGACTGTCAAGACCGGGCAGCCCCTCAAGGCCCGTCGCATTGCTCACATCGAGATCTGTGAGTAAAGAAAGACCCGACAGTCCGGCGACCGAGGTGAGTCCGCCACACCCGTCAACGTAGAGTTGGCGGAGATTCGAAAAAGAAGAGACATCGAGGGCTTCCAACTCACGACAACGACTGAGGTAAAGATTCTCCAGTGCGGGGAGATTCGACGCCTCGAAGCGGGAAAGAGCCAGGCATCCGCTGAAATCGAGGGTCCGCAATCTGGGCAGATCCCGAATCGGCGAGGTCTCCACGAACTTCACACTGTCCGTCAGCACGATTTCCGTCAGCCCCGGATGTCCCGTCACGCCCTCGGCACTCTCCAGGGACGGACAATCGATCAGCACGAGCGAGGTCAGCGACGGCATCTTTTCCACTCCCGAGAGCGTGCGCAGCGCCGGAGCGCCCGTGAGATCGAGGATCGTCGGTTCCCCCACCCTTGCCACCACCTCGGCGAGCTCGTTCAGATCGGTGAGGGTCTCACTCGAACAACCGAGATAAAACTCGTCCCCGTTGATCGACACATCCGCCCCGAAACGAGTCCCCAGCTCGGCCAGGGCCGCCTTGCGATCCCCCTTCTTCCAAACGAAGAGAATGATCACGACCGCAAGGATCGAAAAAAGAAGAACTGTAAATCGAGCAGCGTTTGGCATGGCGTGAAAATGGACCGCAAAGGTTCGGGACTCCGCCCACCTTAGCCCAAAACCCCGTGAATCGCTACGGAGGAATCACTCGTCGGGGTGACCGATCGTACTCTTACGCAAAACGGATTCCAATAGGTCGAGGTGCCCCCTCTCGTGTGAGGCGGGCGGTCCGGATTTTTCTTTGCTCTATATGGCGCTGGGACGGCTCTGAGAACTCGACCGAAGCAGGAGGAAATGCCGGAACTCGAATGAGCCCCTCCCCCTCAAGGCACCGGAATACGATCGATCAAGGTCGCAATGATTTGCTCGGTCGTGATTTCTTCGGCCTCCGCTTCGTAACTGAGGAGAATGCGGTGACGCAGCACATCGTAGACGAGGTCCTTGATATCCTGAGGGACGACGTAGCCCCGACCTTTGAGGAAGGCGGAGGCTTTGGCGGCGAGGGTGAGATTGATCGTTCCACGAGGTGAGGCGCCGGCGCGGATGAGTGGCTGCAGGGCGGGCTCGTATTCGCCGGGGAAGCGGGTCGCGCGGACAAGGCGGACGATGTAGTCCTTCACCCCGTCATCGACATAGACATAGTTCACCAGTTCGCGGCTCGCGATCACGGTTTTGGGATCGACCACGGCGCGGGTTTTGGTCTTCGGCGAGGAAGTGGCCATGCGATCGAGGATGAGCCGCTCTTCCGACATCGACGGGTAATCGACGACGACTTTGAAAAGGAAGCGGTCGAGCTGCGCTTCGGGGAGCTGGTAGGTGCCTTCCTGATCGATGGGGTTCTGGGTCGCGAGAACGAGGAAAGGATCGGGAAGGCGGTAGGTGGTGTCCCCTATCGTGACCTGGCGCTCCTGCATCGCCTCGAGGAGAGCGCTCTGCACTTTGGCGGGCGCCCGGTTGATCTCGTCGGCGAGGACGAGATTGGAAAAGACGGGCCCCAGCTTCGGAGTGAACTCATTTTTCCCGGGATTGTAAATGAGCGTTCCGATGAGGTCGGCGGGAAGCAGATCCGGGGTGAACTGGATGCGTTGGAACTGCGCCGAGAGGGCCCCGGCAAGAGTGTTCACGGTGAGCGTTTTCGCGAGCCCCGGCACTCCCTCAAGGAGGACGTGGCCATTGGTGAGCAGGCCGATGAGGAGCCGTTCCACGAGATCGTGTTGTCCCACGACGACCCGTCCCATTTCTTCTTTCACTGCCTCCACCCAGATGCTTTGTTTCTGAATTTCCTCCGCGAGTTTGGTCGTATCAACGTTCTGCATGCTCTTTAAAGTCGATAGGATGAACGAGTTTCCCTGCCATGCAAGTAATGACGCCGGAATCCGATGAGTCCCGGGATCACGGTGTCACGGCGACATCACCTTCCCCGTCGATCACAATAGAGTCATCAGTTGAACCATCCGGTTCACCGGCGCGGTGACTCCCCCCCGCGGTCTCGAAGCGCCGTTCCCAGAGATACCGCCGGAAAAGGACTTTTATTGCCGCCGTGAGAGGCACCGCAAGGAGAGCCCCGAGCAGTCCGCCGAGGAGGAAAGACCAGAATAGCACCGAGAAAATGACCGTCAGGGGATGCAGCCCGACGGAATCACCCACGATCTTCGGCGCGGTGACGAGACCGTTGATCTGTTGCAGGATGACGAAAATGAGCAGCACGAGAACAGGATAAGCCCACATATTCGGCAGCCATTTCCAGGCGTGGAGGAGCACTTCGACCCTCTCGCCATCAGGGGACACGGCAGTGACGACGTAATTATCCACTTTCCCGGGTTTTCCCGAGGGATCACCCGGCGCCTCGCCGCTACCCCCGTCGACCAGAACCGCGATCGCCTGCCCCACGACGGGATCCGCCTCGCCCTGGACGGTGCCCCACGAGGTGGCTCCAAAATGGGCGATCGCGATGAGAATCGCGGGGATCATGACGAGAAGATTCCCGATATAGGGGATAAGGCCCAGTATCGCGAGAAAGACACCGATAAGCAGCGCGTAGGGAAGACCGATTAACGAGAGGGCAACGGCGATGAGGGCACCATCGATGAGACTTACCACCATCTGACCCCGGAAAAACGAGATCAAATACCCATTGATTTCGGTCAGGGTTCCAACCACCTCATTCTTAAATGAAGACGCTTTCAGCGGCAGATAGTCCGACCAGGTCGATGCGATGAGATGTCCGTTCTGCAGGAAGTAATAGAGGTAGATCGGAACCAAAAGGAGCCCCAGAAGGTAGCCGAAGAAACCAAAAGCGCCCCTCACCCGCGACCACAACCACTGGCCGATGTCGGCTCCGATTTTCGGACCCTCTTCCGAGATCCACTCGACCCCTTTCTGGTAGTAATCTTCGGCGATTCCGGTATCGAACTGACTCTGCAGCGACGAAACCCCTTTCTTCACCAGACGGGTCACCTGATCACCATACATTTCGCGCTTTTCATACGCCTCCTGCGCCTGTCCGAAGGTGGGAACGAAGACGGCTACCACGAGCACGACAACAAAGAGGAGAAAGACCACATAAACCGACAAGGTCGAGGCTCGATGGGAAACCCCACGCTTTTGCAGCCACGAGACGATGGGATCGAGGAGGTAGGCGATGATCCCGGCGACGGCAAGCGGGACGAGGATGGGCTGGAGATAACTCAACACTGTCGCGATCAGAATAACGATCCCCACGGTGATCGCCCCGATCACGCTAATCGACAGTCCCGTCACGGCACCCCACAGAGTCCGTCTCTGAAAGATCGACGGGACTTGCTTTACTTCACCTGAATCTGACATCGACATCTGAAGAATCAATTATCCGCCACAGCTCCGTGAAAGAGTGAACGCAACCCACTGCCGTGGCAAAGTGAATTTAGCTTCTGAGAGAGGAATTCCAGCTGAAACACCTGCCCCGGAGGGCTCGGCATGCTCCTGCGGGTGACCTCTCTGAGGCCGTCTTGGATTTGGGCTTTGTTTCGGGATCGGACATCGCTTG
>JANQVJ010000027.1:107781-135827 GCA_030730365.1 Verrucomicrobiales bacterium | reverse complement strand
TTAGGACCCCGAGAGGCAGCAAAATAAAGGGGGCTCAGGCATACTCAGCATGGGACGGCGAACCGACAAGGGAAAGGGTCTGACCGACCGCAGAAACCAACTTCGATCCGGAAATAAAAATACCTTTACCGGAAAACCATTAGCTCAACCAGTTTGCAATTAGGAACTTATAAATAAAGCAACAGATCGATCCCGATCGGATATCTCCGTCATTCGCTCAGGATCAGGCTCTTAATCACGGCTTTCCCACTGACTCGAATAATGGAACGGCCGCAACTTATTACCTTCGCTCCGCAAGGCAGCTGACTTTCGGGAAAAAATGTGAATAACTTTTTCGAAACTGTTGCGTCAACCGCGGAGAGGACGAAGAAATTCATCCCGTTTTCCAAGTGGGAAAATCCGTGCTATGGGTGATGACGGAGCCATTTCGCGGCCGTCTGCCCCCCCTGTTTTCTTTCATCATGTTTGTCGATCATATTAAAATTTTTGCCAAGGCCGGCGACGGCGGTCATGGCTGCTCGAGCTTCCGGCGCGAGAAGTTTGAACCCAAGGGTGGTCCCGACGGCGGTGACGGCGGCAGAGGCGGCGACATCATCATTGTGGTCGACGGCCATACCGACAATCTGCGCAGCTTTTTCTTCCAGCCCAATCAGAAGGCGGAAAAAGGTCGGCCCGGATCGGGTCAGAAGAAGACGGGGCGGTCGGGGAAACATCTCGTCCTGAAGGTTCCGCCCGGAACGATCGTCTACCGGTCGGTCCCCAACACGCCGCGTCAGCGCAACGACGATGAGTTCCCCAACGAGGATCTCACCGATGCGGACTGGGCGGGTGATTTTTCAAAAGGGGCCACGCACGAAATGGTCCGCAAACCCAGGCCAATCGCCACCCCTGCAGTGGCAGCGGCGGCCTTTGCTCCCGCCGGCGAACTGGATGAAGACGGAGATCCCGACGAATTTTCCGGCAATGAACTCGACGGGGACGAAGCCGGGGATGAAGAAGAATTCGACGAGTCAGGGATCGATCCCGACGACATTTTTCCCGGCGACGGACCCGTCGTCGAGGAGGGTGAAGACGATGACGAATTTGCCGGCGACGACTTCGAAGAGGGCCTCGACGAAGACGGGGACGAAGAAGGCGACGAGCCTCACCCCTACGGCGAAGTGATCGCCGATCTCACCGAGGTGGGGCAAAAATTCGTGCTCTGCACGGGCGGTGGCGGCGGAAGGGGGAACTGGCGTTTCCGCACCGACACGAACCAGGCCCCGATCGAGTTCACCGAGGGGGCCAAGGGCGACGAGGGCTGGTTCTATCTCGAGCTGCGGCGCATCGCCGACGTCGGTCTGGTCGGGTTCCCTAACGCGGGGAAATCCACCCTACTTGGAGCGATCTCGAATGCTACTCCCAAGGTCGCCTCTTACCCCTTCACCACTCTCACCCCCATGGTGGGTGTGGTCGAGTTCCCCGGATTCTACCGGGCCACCGTCGCGGACATCCCGGGATTAATCGAGGGAGCTCACGCCAATGTCGGTCTCGGGCACGACTTCCTGCGGCATATCAGCCGCTGCTCTTATTTCCTTTTCGTGGTCGATACGGCCGGGGTCGACACGCGCGACCCGATTTCGGACCTCCAGATCCTCCGGAAAGAGCTGAAACTCTACGACGAGGAACTCACCGAGCGCCCCTGGATGATCGTGGCGAATAAGATGGATCTACCGGAATCCGCCGCGAACCTCGAAGCACTCCAGAACCGTTTCCCGAAACAGGAGATCTTCCCTCTCTCGGCCGATACCGGCGAGGGCATCGAGGCGCTCAAAAAGCGACTCTGCGAGCTCACGGGAGAGCGCCCCGCCTGACCGCGGGAGCGGTAATAAGCGATTGCGCCGTTTCCAGCTTGGGTTATCCTGTCCACGCATGGCCATGGATCGCACCATTTCCCGCTCCATTATTATCAACGCAATTATAATCGGCTAGATTAGCCGGGTGATTGCGAATCGGTCTTTTTTCCTCCATGCCAGAGCAAGCCGAGTCGGGATCGCCCTTCCCCGCCCGCCTCATCGCGTCACCTTATAGCCCCTGCTCCCGGCTTGACCCTGCCCGGTCACTGACTACTCCCTCTTGCCCCTTTCATGAACAAACATCCCGAAGTAAAACTGTATGATACGACTCTGCGTGACGGCACTCAGGGCGAAGGCGTGAACTTCAGCTCGCTCGACAAGATTCGTATCGCCCAGCAGCTCGACAGCTTCGGGATGCATTACATCGAGGGTGGATGGCCGGGCTCGAATCCGAAAGATGTTTCCTTCTTCGAACGCGCCGCCGATCTGGAATGGAAGAACGCCCGCGTCGCCGCCTTCGGCAGTACTCGTCGCAAGGACATCGCGGTCGAGGACGACGGTCAGGTCCGCACCCTGCTCGAGGCGAAAACGCCCGTGATCACCTTTTTCGGCAAGAGCTGGCGTCTCCACGTGACCGAGATCCTCGGTACGACCGAGACGGAAAACCAGGCCATGATACGCGACACGACCCGCTATCTAAAGGAGCACGGTCGCGAGGTCATCTACGACGCCGAGCACTTTTTTGACGGCTACAAAGACGCTCCCGAACACGCCCTCGCCACCCTCGCCGCGGCGAAGGAAGGCGGCGCCGACTGGCTCGTGCTCTGTGATACGAACGGCGGTACGATGCCCCACGAAGTCGCCGAAATCACCGAAGTGGTCATGAAAACCCTCGGCATTCCCGTAGGCATCCACACCCACGACGACACCGGTGTCGCAGTGGCCAATGCCCTTGCCTCCATCCTTGCCGGGGCGACTCAGGTGCAGGGAACAGTGAACGGATATGGGGAGCGCGTCGGCAACTGCAACCTCACCACGGTGATCCCGAACTTGCAGTTAAAAATGGAACGTCCCGTCGTCGGGGACATTTCCCAACTGTCCCATCTCGCGCACTTCGTCGATGATCTCGCGAACTGCGCCCATAACATTCGCGCCCCCTACGTCGGCTCGACTGCCTTTGCCCACAAGGGTGGCATGCATGTGAACGCCGTGCAGAAAGTGGCGCACAGTTTCGAGCACGTCACTCCGGCGACGGTGGGCAACCGCCAGCGCATTCTCGTGTCCGAACTCTCGGGCCAGTCGAATGTGCTAATGAAGGCGGAAGAGCTGGGCTTGCCTGTCGAAAAAGGCAGTCCCGAGGCACTCGCGATCCTTCAGAATCTAAAGGACCTCGAGGAGCAAGGCTACGAGTTCGAGGCCGCCGAGGCGAGCTTCGAATTGCTCATCCGCAAGCACCTCAAAACCTACACTCCGCTTTTTGAGCTGAAGGAATACCACTGCACCTTCCGCCGCGACGGCGAGCGCGATTACCAGACTTGCTCGGCGACGGTGAAGCTTGTCATCGACGGCGTCGAGGAGTATCGCGTCGCCGAGGGGGACGGGCCGGTCAACGCGCTCGATGCCGCTCTTCGTAAAGCGTTGCGTCCCGCCTATCCCTACATCGACGAGATGGAACTCGAGGATTACAAAGTCCGCATCGTCGACAGCCACATGGGCACGGCGGCGAAAACGCGGGTTCTCATCCTGAGTTCGGACCACCAGTCAAACTGGGGGACGGTCGGGGTCAGCTACAATATCATCGAGGCGAGCTGGCGTGCGCTGGTGGACTCGGTCGAGTATTTCCTAGCGAAAAAGCGGGAGTAAGATTTCACTCCTTCCCCTCTTCGTCGGCCCTGAGTTTTCCCGTGTTAAAAACGGCGGTGACGCGGGCGTGGCGGCCGAGTGGCCCGGGGACATGCAGCCCACCGACGATGATGTCGGGAATGCCGTCGTGATTGATGTCACCCACGTCTATCGTCGCCAGGTTGGTGGGCGAGTAGATGATCTTGCTCGCAGTAAAGTTAAGGCTGGAGACGACGATGTCGAGATGCCCGTCGATATTCTCGAGCCAGCGGACACCGCGGTAGGGTTTTGCGAGAGAGATTTCGTCCATCATGTCCCCGTTTGTAACGAGGATGTCGAGGTCTCCGTCACGGTCGAGGTCTCCGTCACGGTCGAGATCGACGAGTTGAAATCCCGAAGGGCCGCAGGCGGGATGGGGAGCGCGGTCGAGCACCTCACTCTCGAAGCGGCCGTTTCCGTCATTACGAAACAGGACGAGACTCTCGTGTTCCTGCGAAATGAGCGCGACGAAGTCGAGACGCCCGTCGCCGTCGCAATCTCGCTCTTCGACCTGCATCGCCCCGTTCACCCCGGCGATCTCGTGCTGGAGAAAAAGGGTCGGGTGCGGCGGCGAGGTGACAGGCGGTGCAATATTTCTCCGCGAGAGGATGGTGCGCCGCGGTTCCGTCAACGCGCGACGGAAGGATAATAAAAACTAGAAGACTCAAACAAAACGGCACCGTGAAACCTCTGGAATTAAACATATCAACACCTTCTCTGTGACATCGGAGTGGTGAAGATCGACGAAAGTGTCATCTCTGATAACGCCATTTTCCCTCTCCCTGCAACGAGGCGTGCCCGGCAGTCGATAATACTTGAAGAGAATGAGATTTCGGTCAAAACTCGCTGCAGTATGTTTCCCCCTCTCGTCGCGGCGCTGAGTCCCGTTGGTCTTGAAGTGACTCCCGCCGGTTCCTGGACCTTACTGACTGTCTATTTTTGCCTCGCGATCGGCATTTCATTTTTCTGTTCAGTTTGGGAGGCGGTCATCCTGAGTGTGACCGATCCCTACATCGCGAACCTCAAAAACGAGCGCCCCGCCGCAGGCAGCCGCCTCGAGGATCTTAAAGTGCGCATCGGTCGTCCTCTCACTTCAGTGCTGACGCTGAACACGATCGCCCATACTATCGGCGCGATGGCCGTGGCCTCCCAGGTCGCCGCCCTCGGAGGCGGGAGATGGGATGTCATCGCCGCCATCCTCATGACGATCGCTATTCTCGTGACCTCGGAGATCATTCCGAAAAATCTCGGGGCCCGCTATTGGCGGGCCTGGGCTCCCTGGGTGAGTTTTTGCCTGATGTGGCTGACTCGCCTGATGGCCCCTGTGGTCTGGATCATCGAACTTTTCAGCAAAAAGCACGAGCGCGAGTCCGCCTTCAGCCGCGACGAGTTAAAGGTGATGGCCCAGATGGGGACGGCTCAGGGCGATCTAAAAGAGGACGAGTCGCGCATCCTCGAGAATCTGCTGAAACTTAGCGACATGTCGGTGAGAGAAGTGATGACCCCCCGGGTCGTCGTTTTCGCCCTCAGTGAAGAGACAAGGGTGCGCCACTACCTCGAGCGGCACGACAGCTCGCCCTTTTCCCGTGTCCCCATTTTCAGCGAAAACCGGGATGACATCAGAGGTTTTGCGCTAAAGCACGACATTCTCCTCGCCGCCGCCCAGGGGAAAGACAAGCTGAAGCTTCGCGATCTCAGCCGGCCTATTGCGGCGATCCCGCAGATCACCAAACTAACCGACGCCTTTCAGCACCTCGTCGCGAACCGTCACCACGTCGCCATCGTCCTCGACGAATATGGTGGCATGAGCGGACTCGTGACAATGGAGGACGTCGTCGAAACATTGCTCGGGCTGGAGATCGTGGACGAGGCTGACACTCGTGAAGACATGCAGGAGTTCGCCCGTAATCTCTGGACTACCCGGGCAAGGAAAATGGGAATCGAGGTTAATCACGCGAGGCCACTCGAGAGCGTCAGCGGCTCTTCGCATTGAGTCCCGCTCCTGTTCATCCCATCGGGGAAGAGCGCAGCGGAAGCCACTAAAGCTGACTGATGCCGCGTTGCCTGCGAGATAGGTCGAACCGCAACGGGCCTACCTGTTCGCGGGGATCACCGTTTACAACGATCTCGTGAGACCTCCGCCCTTTCCCGGCGCCACTCAGAGCACCTCTGCCCCCGAGACCTCGGCCGCAAGATCCCGGCCCGCAAGTCCTCCGAGAAATTCCAATTCTTCCGCGAGAACCCGAAAAGCCGGCGCGCCACCTTCGCAGGTGCGCCCGCAGTGCGTGCGGCTCACGAAACCATCATAAAGGTCGAAGCGTTGTGGATCACTTGCCTCATCGTGAAGAGTAAGGAGAGCGCGATTACCCGGAGCGCTCTCGATCGTGAGAGGGTGCAACCAGCAGGTTACCGGCTTGTAATACCAGGGCGGCAGGGAGCGCTCCTGCGCGAGAACTTGCAACCCGCAGCGGGCATCATCGAGAAGAAAGACACAGGCCGTGTCAGCAAAATGCGGCGGGTAATCCGGGATCTTTTCTCGCGTGAGCGAGGGCCGCGTCGCTGTCTTTGGCCCCGAAATTGAGTCCTGCCACGAGCCGAAGACGACCGTCTGGTCGGGCAGGTCGAGCCCGATGCGCTCGAAGTCGGCGCGCGAGGTCCTCACCACTTCGCGGATCACTTCTGCTTCCTCATCGCCGAGATAAGCGCCGTCGTAGCAGCAGTTTCCCCCGCACCGCGCGAGATCGCAGCGCTTCAGAGGGCGCTGCAAAGCGGCGAGATCCAGCTCCATCCCGGCGACGAGGTCCCCGAGCCATTCTATCGTGTTGTGATAAGCCGCGATTGCGCGATGCATGAGAAAGCGAACTTGCGTGAGATCAGGCGGACTGTCGACGTTTATCAGGAAGCCAACATGGCAAAATTTCCTTTTCCCCCGATGAAGCACGCTCTCATTACCGCCGCAGGCATTGCCCTCGCGCCATTTTCCTCCGCCTTTGCGGAGAAGCTGCAGTTCAATCGGGACATTCGCCCCATCCTCTCGGACAAGTGCTTCAAATGCCACGGGCCCGACGCGAAGAATCAGAAGTCGGACTACCGCATCGACACCTTCGAACACGCGACCGCGGAGATCGAAGGCATCTTCGGGATCATTCCCGGCAAGGTGAAAGACAGCGAGGTCCATTGGCGCATCCACTCGGACGATCCCTCGGACATCATGCCGCCGCCCGAGATGAAGAAGTCACTCACCGCCGAGGAGATCGCGATCCTCGACCGCTGGATCGAGGAAGGGGCGGAGTATGAGGCGCACTGGTCTTTTGTCCCGCTCCCCGAAAAGGTTGAGGTGCCGGCCGGGAAGTCCGACTGGATCAAAAACGAGATCGATGCCTTTGTCTTCGCCCGTCTCGAAGCCGAAGGCTTTTCCCCCGCCCCCGAGACGAGCCGTGAAAAGTGGCTGCGTCGCGTCAGCTTCGACCTCACCGGTCTGCCGCCGACCCCGGCCGAGCTTGATTCCTTCATCGCCGACACCGCACCCGACGCCTACGAAAAAGTCGTCGATCGCCTTTTCGGCACCGATGCCTACGCCGAGCGGATGACGGCTGAGTGGCTCGATGTCGCCCGCTACTCCGACAGCTACGGCTTCCAGGTCGATGGCGACCGCACCGTCTGGCCGTGGCGGGACTGGGTCATCCGGGCTTTCAAAGAGAACCTTCCCTACGATGACTTCATCACCTGGCAGGTCGCCGGCGATCTCCTCCCCAACCCGACGCGGGATCAGATCCTCGCGACGACCTTCAGCCGTCTCCACCCGCAGAATGTCGAGGGCGGCAGTGTTCCCGAAGAGTTCCGCATCGAATATGTCTCCGACCGCCTCCACACCTACGGGACCGCCTTCCTCGGTCTCACAATGGAGTGCTCGCGCTGCCACGATCACAAGTATGATCCTATCACGGCGAAAGATTACTTCCAGCTCTCGGCCTACTTCGCCAATATCGACGAGGCCGGGCTTTACGCTTTCTTTACCCCCGCCGTCCCCACTCCGACGCTCTGGCTCCCCGATGAAAAGCAGGAGGCCGATCATAAAAAATTCGAAGCCGATATCGCCACCGCGAGCGAGACCCTTGCGAAACGCACCACCGAAGCCGCCGCCGCTTTTGCCGCATGGCAGTCGGCCAATCCCGCTCCGCTCGCCCTCCCCGAACCAATCGCGGCCTTTGCCTTCGATGAGCTGAAAGACGGCACCTACCCTAACACGATCGCTAAAGGAGAACCCGCAAAGACCACTCCCAACAACAAACTCGTCCCCGGAAAAAACGGCACCGCCGTGATGCTCACCGGAGACGACGCAGTGACGCTCCCCGTCGGCAATTTTGCCCGGGACGACGCCTTTTCCGTCTCCCTCTGGATGCAATCTCCCGACCGCAAGGAGCGCGCCGTCGTCTTCAGCCGTTCCAAGGCCTGGACCGACGCCGCGAGTCGCGGATACGAACTGCTACTCGACGACGGCCGCCTCTCCGCCGCCCTCGTCCACTACGAACCGGGCAACGCGATCCGGGTGCGGGCAAAAGAGGAGTTTCCCCCCGGCACCTGGAAACACGTCACCCTGACTTATGACGGCTCGAGCCGCGCCGCCGGAGTGGGCCTCTACCTCGACGGCCAACCCATCGAGCTCGAAATCATCCGGGACAAGCTCACCCGCGAGATCACCGGCGGCGGTAGTGACACCATCGTGATCGGAGAGCGGATGCGTGACAGCGGATTCAAAAACGGTCTCGTCGATGACTTCCGCGTCTACAATCAAACCCTGACGCCCGCACAAATTTCCGCCTTGGCCGCAGGTAAAAGTGAATTCACCGCCGATCTCCCCCATTACCTCGCGACCGTCGATCCCGGCTATCGTGAAGCGCACGCGAAGCTCGCCATCCTGCGGAAAGAGCGCAGTGCCCACGTCGAAAAGATTCCCGAAATCATGGTGATGGAAGAGATGGAAGCTCCCCGTCAGACTTACATCCTCGAACGCGGTCTCTACTCCACCCGCGGAGAACCCGTCTCGCCGGGCGTCCCCCACTTCCTCCCGCCCCTGCCCGAAGGCGCGCCGAACAATCGCCTCGGTCTCGCCCAGTGGACCGTCAGCGAATCCAATCCCCTCACCGCCCGTGTCACCGTGAACCGCTACTGGCAGCGGCTCTTCCTCAACGGACTCGTCTCCACGAGCGAGGACTTCGGCAGTCAGGGGCGCCTCCCGACCCATCCCGAGTTGCTCGACTGGCTCGCCCGCGACTTCGTCGAACACGACTGGGACCTGCGTCATCTCCTCAAACAAGTCGTCCTTTCCGCTACCTATCGGCAAAAATCAGACATCACCTCGGGAGACCTCGCCACGCAGGATCCCGGGAACACCCTGCTCTACCACTACCCGCCCGCCCGGCTCACCGCCGAGATGCTGCGGGACAACGCCCTCGCCATTAGCGGACTCCTCGTCGATAAGGTCGGCGGTCCCTCGGTGAAACCCTACGACCTCGCCGCCGCCTTCAAACCCTCGACCCCGGACAAAGGTGAGGCCCTCTACCGCCGCAGCGTTTACACCTACATGCGCCAGACCTCACCCTCACCGCTCATGACGACGCTGAACGCTTCGAAGCGCGACATCTGTCAGGTGAAGATCGAGCGCACCGATTCGCCTTTGCAGGGGCTCGTGATGCTGAACGCGCCGCAGTTTGTCGAAGCCGCCCGCACCCTCGCGACCCGGCTCGTCGAGACCCACGGTAATGATGACAAAGCGATCATCGACGCAGCTTTCCGCCGCACCACGAGCCGTTTCCCCGACGAAGCCGAGCGCGCCGTCCTCGGCAAGTTGCTCACCGAAGAACTCGCCCATTATACCGCCCTACCCGCCGAAGCGACCAAACTCATCTCAATGGGCGACTCTCCCGCCCCCCCCACCGACGCGGCCCCGCGCATAGCCGCCGTCACCACCCTGATCTCGACTCTGCTCAACTTCGACGAGTGCATTTCCAAACGCTGATTCTCTCTCTCAACCACGCTATGCCATGACAACTCCCTGCACCGGATTCGACCCTACCTTCGGCCTCAGTCGCCGCGAAGCCCTCACCCGGTTCGGCGGAGGACTCGGCGGCATCGCCCTCGCCAGTCTCCTCGGGAAGAGCGAAGCGGCCCCGACCTCGCCCCACTACCTGACAAAGGCACCAAAGGCGAAACGCATCATCTACCTTTTCCAATCGGGCGGCCCTTCGCAGATGGACCTCTACGACTACAAACCCCGGCTCAACGAAGAGCAGGGCAAAGAGCTTCCCGAATCCATCCGCATGGGCCAGCGCCTCACCGGAATGTCGGGAAATCAATCGAGCCTGCCCCTCGTCGGATCGCCTTTTCAATTCAAGCAACACGGGCAAAGCGGCGCCTGGATGAGCGAACTGCTCCCCCACACCGCCGGCATTGCCGACGAGATCACGGTGATCAAATCCATGCACACCGACGCGATCAATCACGGACCCGGTGTCACCTTCATGCAGACCGGTTCGCAGCTCGGTGGACGACCGAGCATCGGGTCGTGGCTGAGCTACGGGCTCGGCTCGACCAATGACAACCTGCCCAATTTCGTTGTCCTCATCACCAAGGATCAAAAAGGCCAGCCCCTCGTGAGCCGTCTCTGGGGCAGCGGATTCCTCCCCGGCAAACACGATGGAGTCCAGTTCCGTCCTGACAAAGACGCCGTTCTTTACCTGAACAACCCCGAAGGCCTCGATCCTCGCTCGCGCCGACGCATGCTCGACAGCCTCGAGGAGCTCCATCGCATCCAGCTCGAGAAATCGGGCGACACCGCTCTTGAGACCCGCATCGCCCAGTATGAAATGGGCTTCCGCATGCAGGCCTCCATCCCCGAGGTAACCGACCTTTCTTCCGAGTCCGACGCGACCTTTGCCCTTTACGGCGAAGAGGCGCGCAATCCGGGAACCTACGCCGCGAACTGTCTCATGGCCCGCCGCCTCGCCGAGCGCGGGGTCCAGTTCATCCAGCTCTATCACCAGGACTGGGATCACCATGGCGGACTTCCCGGCGGGATTAAGAGAAAGTGCGGAGAGACCGACCGCGCCTCCGCCGCCCTTGTCACGGACCTGAAACAACGCGGGCTCCTCGAGGACACCCTCGTCATCTGGGGCGGTGAATTCGGCCGCACGAACTACTGCCAGGGAAAATTCAATCCCGCCAACTTCGGGCGCGACCACCATCCCAAGTGCTTTTCCATCTGGATGGCCGGAGGCGGTATCAAAGCGGGCCACTCTCATGGCGTCACCGACGACTACTGCTACAACGTCGTTGAGGGCGGCGTCCACGTGCACGATTTCCACGCCACCCTTCTGCACCTGTTAGGCGTCGATCACGAACAACTCACCTTCCAGTTTCAGGGCCGTCATTTTCGCCTCACCGACGTACATGGACATGCCGTGAAGGAGATTCTAGCTTAAGCGGGAGGACTCGCAAGAACGCTGCGCTCAGACGCCACGCCGCAAGCGGTGTTCCAAGGATCGCTCAAAACTGACCAGCTCGCGTATCAGCGAGTTGAAGCGCGCGTGGGCATCCAGTCCGTGGAGGTCGCCGAGCATCGTATAAAGACGGCGGTCCGCGGCAAGCGCATCCTCCTTTGACACATCGATCGTCAGTCCGCATTCCCGCAACCGGGGACTGCCGATTTTAACCAACTCGCCCGCAATGGTCTCGCGTTTTGCGACAATGTCCCGCATGCCCGAGCGCACCAAATCCTCCCCCGGGAGGTCCATCATCGTGTCGTCGAGGGATTCCATCGGTCACCACAGCGTATACCCCCCGTCGATCACGAGCGCCGCGCCTGTCATGTAGCGCGAGGCGTCGCTGGCGAGATAGACGGCGAGCGGACCGAGGTCTTCCGGCTCGCCGAATTTTCCCATCGGGATGCTCTGCAGAAAACCCTCGATCACGGCGGGATGTTCCTTCGCCCAGCGCTGGTTCGGTCCGGTGAAAAACCCGCCCGGACAGATCGCGTTCACGGTGACTCCGTGCGGAGCCCAGTCCGCCGCTGTTGCTTTGGTAAACTGAATCACCGCCGCCTTCGCCGTCTCGTAGCTGCGTCCGCCTATCCCCCGATTCGCAATCATGCCCGAGATCGAGGCGATATTGATGACCCGACCTCCGCTGCCGCGACGCAGCATTTCGCCGCCAATGAGGCGGGTGCAGAGGAAGGTGCTCGTGAGGTTGAGATCGAGGATGCGCTGCCAGTCCTCGAGCGATTGTTCCTCCACCGGGACATTGACGAGCCGGCCGCCGACGTTGTTGATGAGTAGATCGATCGGTCCGTGTTCGGCGAGGGCACGATGACAGGCGGCTTCGCACTCGCCCGGTTGTACCATGTCCGCCGCGATCGTGAAGGCCTCGCGGCCCAGCGCACGAATCGCCCCGGCGGTGTCCGCGAGACTGGCCTCGTCACGCCCTGTCAGAACCACATCGGCACCGGCCTCGGCGATCGCGAGAGCCATCTCCCGTCCGAGGCCGCGACTGCCGCCGGTGATGAAGAGACGTTTCCCCGCGAGCGAAAAGCGGTCGAGCAATGCCATCAGGCCTACGGCTTTGGTTTGGGCTGCGACTTCGGATCGAGATTGGCGTCGAGGTCTGCCTGCGTCAGCGCCGGAGTCACAATGCCCTCGGCGGGGATCTCGGCTCCGGCGATCCAGCAGATCGCGTTGAGGACCGTCTTGCGGAATTCTTCGTGCCCCCAGTTGTCATGAAAATGGAGCCCCGTAAAGCCAAAGCCGCGACCGCCCTCGGACCGGTCGACGACCCAGCAGACGTGCTGCGGCTGCTTTTCGGCGACCGTTTTCCGCACCTCGGGATTCCCCGAATGACGGCCGTCAGGACGCGACATCGTGTCATCGGGCGCAACCGCCGAGAGAATCGGAGTGACGCCCTCCATGTCCTTGATGAAACGCATGTTGAAATACCACTCGTCGCGAATCGTGAAAGGCTTCACCCCGCGCGCCACCGGATGACCGGGCAGCGTCTCAAAGGAACCGTCCCAATGCGGATTGACCGAGTAGTTGACCTCGAAAGCCCCGCCCGTCGCAGCGATGAGGGTGTCATTGGATTCTCCCGGTGTCATCTCGACGGCGTAATGGATCATGCCGACCCCGACGCCCTGCTCGCGCAGGTAGTCGATCTGGCGCAGGTGCCAGTAGGCGGGATGCCCCGATCCTCCATCGGACTGGATCACGAGAGCGTCGGCATTTTGAAAGGCGCTCTTGTCATTGGGCCAGCCGCTGAGGTAGGTCGTGACGTGGACCTTGTCTCCATGATGGGTGTTGAGGAGCCTCTGCGCGAGCAGGGCACCCGCGTTGTGCTCGTGCATGCGCGGCGGGTGGCTCGGGCGGCCGGCAACGTAGACGACCTTTTTCAGATCGCCGAGAGGGAGGCGCTTCAGCTTAATGTTGCGGAACTGGACCTTCATCGGTGCGCCCTTGTGCAGTTGGAAGGCGAGCAGCCCGGCGCGACGGCGGACGTCTTTGTCCTCGTCAACGATCTCGGACATCGTTGTGCCGTTGATCTCGCAGACGATCTTGTTGCCCTGTGCGACGATGCGGTAGGTGTTCCAGTCATCCGCTTTGATCACCTTCGCCAGTTCGGCGGGATCCCCGAGGCTGCCGGTAACCTCCGCTTTGCCTTCTTCGTTGATGATCGTCTTCTCCCCGCGCTTCGCGAGGACACCGCGAAACTGCTCGCCGTAGTTTGTCCCCGACCATTGCCCCCCTGCATCGATATCGGCCTGATAGCCACCGATCGCGTTCGGCTTGTCGAGGGCGAAACTGCGGACCTGGATACCCGAGTTGCCGGAAAAGATGCGATACTCGAGGACAAGTTCGAAGTCATCGACCTCGCCGTCTTTCCATTTCAGGAAAGTGTTGTATTCCACCGGAGCATCCGCCTTCGTCTCGCCGGTGATGGCACCGTCCTCGACCCGCCAGAGCGCCGCATCGCCCTCCCATCCGGCCAGACTCACGCCGTCGAAGAGGGAGACAAACTCATCTTTCATCGTCGCCTTTTCCTGCTGCTTCGGAGGCGGGGTTTCCTGGGCAACGGGCAGGACGAGTGCCGCGGCGAGCACCGTCGCAACAGCACCGGCGGCAAGGAGGGGGAAAAATGTTCGCGAGGTCATGGAATCAGGTTTCGGGGTGGGGTTTGAATTCCGCCATCGTAACCGCTCTCGCGCCCTCTCTCAATAACGTATTCAGGCGCAAAGCCGCTCGAGTGAGACGCGGTGACCGTGGGCTTGCGGGGAGCTCGTTCCGGAGGTAATCTGTGCGTATGTCGGCCATGGAGAAATGGGAATTTGTTACCGTTGAGGAATACCTGGCGGAAGAGGAATTGTCCCCCTTCAAACGGGAGTATCGCGACGGTGTCGTTTACGCTATGGCCGGGGCTCGCAACCGACACAATCGCATCGCCGGAAATGGGTTTGCGGCTCTTCACTCTCAACTCCGCGGGCGCCCCTGCCAGCCTTGCAACAGCGACACCAAGATCCGCATTCGCCAGCTTTCCGATACGCGCTTTTATTACCCCGACGTTTCCGTCGTCTGCCATCCGAATCCTGCGGACGACTCGTATCAGGACGCTCCCGTCATCATTCTTGAAGTCGCCTCGCCTTCCACCCGTCGCATCGATCTCGGTGAGAAAAAGGACGGCTATTTGACCATTCCCACCCTCGGCGTCTATCTCGTCGCGGAATCAGATGAGGCGGTCGTTCAACTCTTTCGCCGTTCACCCGACGGAGAGTTCCAACGCGAACTTGCCCTCGGTCTCGACGCGGTTATCGACCTACCCGAAGCCGGCGTCTCCCTCGCCCTCGCCGATCTCTACGAAGGGGTCGAGTTTACAGGGGAAAGTGGATCGCTCAGGGTCCGTGAAGACGACGAAATGGAGTAAAGTCCGGGCTCACTCCCCCGATACTTCGCCGATCAGATCATGCACCAGGGTCGTGATCCGGTCCTCGACCGTCGAAGAAAAGGGCGCGCGATGCCCGTATTCCCACATCCCGAGGGTGCCCTCGTAACCGCCTTCTTCGAGGACACGCCGCGACGGCACGTAGCAGAAGAGATCATTGTTGTAGCCGCTCACCCAGGTCGTGTTCCAGCCGTAAGTCTCTTTACACTTCAGCGAATAATCCACCACCGTCTCGCCGGTGAGAGCGATGAAGGTGAGCTCTTTTCCAAATCGCCAGACCTGCACAGGATAGCGGAGTGATCCGGGCGGCCCCTCGCCGCTTTCGTGCTGACGAATGAAATGTTCGAACTCCCGCCGGTGCATCCCGTTCAGATTCGGAACCCGCTCTTTCAGTTCCGCGAGCGGCAGGCCGGGCTCGAGATCCAGCATCGCCTCGCTCATCGCGACGCGGAGAGGCCCTGACAAAGGCACCATGTTTCCCGCGAGCCCCTGATTGACCGCCTCGGCGAGGATGGCTCCGTAGCGCTCGGCAAGGGCGACCGCCTCCCCGTCGCGTCCGCGGATCCGCGGCAGCGGATTGGCATCACCGCCGCAATTTTGCACAAACATCGCAACCGCACCGGGATTCGTTTTTTCCAGCTCGATCTGGGCATAGCCGGCGTAGTCTCCGTTCAGGCTCAGGCCGCCGAGCGCGGTCGTGTGGCAGGAATAACCGAACATAATTCCGCGCAGCTTTTCGCCCGACCGCACCGCCAGCACCGGCACATCATGATCGACCGGACCGGGCAGGGAACGGCTTTCCGGCCCGCGCGCGCGGCGACGGTTCACCGCGACCCCGGCGAGACCGAGTTCATAGGAGAGCTCCGCCGGAGCAAGGTCGGCAATGGCAGCGGCGATGACCTCCTCGTAGGCACGATAGACTTGCTCCGTGTAGCGATCCTTCGCGGCGGCTTCTTCCGGGGCGAATTCGTAGTAGAGCCAGAGCACATCCTCCGTCACCGGACAACTGTGATTGTGCGAGGTATTGAGGATGAGTCGTTCTCTTTCAAGTCCGTGCTTTTCCCGCGCGACTCCGGTAATGCGGGTGATCATGCGGTCGCTCAGCCCGACGAGATCGGCGGTGACGATGACCGCGACCTTGCCGCTCCCCTCGCGCAGGGCGAGCGCCTTGAGCCAGATCGCATGATCGATCCGGTCGGACATCCGCGTTTTCCCGCCGTAACCGGCGAGCGGAACCGATTCGATCGGGGTGATATCGACGCGGGCGAGACCGGCCTCCCACGCGGCCGGGGCCGGGGAGGTCAGAAAAACGAAAACAAGAAAAAGGAGTCGGTTCACCACGGCATGATGCCGCCTCTCACGCGCCCGCGGCAAGTAACGTGAACGAGGCGAAGAGAACGCGGGACGAGCGTCTGCCGTTTGATCTATCCTGCCTCGCATGACTCGATTGATACCGCTGCTCGCTCTTCTCCTTTCCCTCCCGACTCTGTCCCGCGCCGAGCCGGCAAAGGACCAGCACGTCATCCTCGTGAGCATCGACGGCTTTCCCGCCTACCTCTGGCACGACCCGACGCTGATGGTGCCAAATCTCCGCAAACTCGCCGCCGGCGGAGCCTCCGCGAAGGCTCTCACCGTGAGCAATCCGTCGATCACCTGGATCAATCACACGACCCTCGTCACGGGCGTGGAACCGCGAAAACACGGCGTCCTTTTCAACGGGCTCCTCGTGAGAAAAGACGGAGTTCCGCCCGTGATCGAACAGTGGGCCGACAAGTCGCGCATGGTCTTCGTCCCGACCCTCTACGACGTCGCCCATCAGGCCGGTCTCACCACGGCGGAGTCCGATTGGGTCGCGATCACGAACCCCGGCACGATCAACTGGAGCTTTGCCGAGTTACCTAAACCCGACGACGCCGTCGTCAAAGAGATGATCGCCGCCGGTGTCGCGACGGAGGAGGAAATCGGCTGGATGCAGATGGGGCCGAACCGCAAGGGCGTCCCCTTTCTCGATTCCATGTGGACCCGCGCCGCCATCCACATGTTCGAGACTCATCGACCCAACCTGCTCCTCTACCACACCCTCAACACCGACTACAGCCATCACATGCATGGCCCCCGCAGCGGCCCCGGCTTCACCGCACTGGAGCTTGCCGACCGTCTTCTCGGTGATCTCATCGATGCCGTAGACCGCAGCGGACTGCGCGAAAAGACGACCATCGTCGTTGCCACCGATCACGGGTTTAAAAAGGTCACGCAATTTGTCCAACCCAACGTCGCCCTGAAAAAGGCGGGACTCGCCCGCGGTCTCGGACCAACCATCTCATCCTGTGATGCCTATGTCATGGCGCAGGGGGGAATGGCTTTTGCCTATGTCACGAACCCGGCCCGCCGCAGCGAATTGCTACCGCGGCTGAGGGAGATGTTCTCCACGATGGAGGGCATTGCCGAAGTCATCGACGGCGAAAAGGGACACGAACTCGGCATGCCCACACCCGATGAAAATACAGGCATGGGCGATCTCATCCTCTTTGCCTCGGAAGGCTATGCTTTCCGCAAAGATGTCACCGGCGAAGAGGTCGTCGTTCCCGCCGTGAACTATGGCGGCACCCACGGCTACCCCGCGAGCGACCCCGAACTGGACGGTATCTTCATCGCGCACGGACCCAACATCAAACCCGGCACCGTCGTCGACCGCGTCAGCAATCTCGATGTCGCCCCGACTCTCGCCAGAATCATGGGTCTGACCCTGCCCGAAGTCGATGGTCGGGCCATCGAGGAGATCTTTAAAGAGTGAGCACTCTCTTCATACGAAGGTCGCGAGCCGGGCGAGGATTTCGTCGCCCGCTCTCCCCGACGAAACGTCACCCGAGACTGGAATGACCAGGTCCGCTTCCTGTGGCCCGACAGGCTCGAGCGCGCTCTTGAGTTTTTCATAGACCGCACGATCCGCGTCACTCACAGCGGCGGAATCGTCGGAGCGCGTGGCGAGACGCTGCAAGATCACCGCCTCGTCCGTCTCGACCCGCAGGATCACCAGTCGTGCCCCGGATGCCTGTGCGGCAGCGCGAGTGAGGAGCCGCTCCTCCCGGGTGCGGAAGTTCGCGTCGAGGATGACGACTCCCTTTCCCTCCGACGCCCGCCTCCGCAGCTCGTCATAAGTGCGGCGGGAAAAGACATCCTCATAGCATTCGGGCGGGAGTCTTTCGGTCGGGGCGACCCCGCCGAGTTCCTTGCGGATGAGGTCACTTGAGAGCACCGGCCAGCCTCCGTGTGACGAGGCGGCGAGGGCCCCAGCGATGCAGGATTTACCGGAGGCAGGCAGGCCGCAAAAGAGGACCCAGAGAGGACCGTTCTCCTCGATCGCCGAAACGGCGGCGAGTCGCAGGTAGGCACGGGCCTCTTCCGCCGCCTCGCTGCGAGCCTCGTGCGGCAACTCGCTTTCACGGGCCGTGATGGCGGCGACCTTGGCCCGCACCATGGCGCGGTATCGGACCAGCATCGGCAGCACTATCTCCATTTCACGATCCCCGTTTTCCGCGAGGACAGCGTCACGGTAGACCCCGGCCAGTTCGGTGTGACCGCGAAAACGCAGGTCCATCAGCAGAAAGGCATGTTCCGTCGCAGTGTCCCCGCAGCGAAAGGCCGGATTGAACTCGATGCAGTCGTAGATCGCGACGGGATCGGTCAGGCAAATGTTCCGAGCATGGAGATCCCCGTGCCCGTCGACAACATGACCGCTCGCGGCTCGCTCGCGCATGAGAGGGAGATGCAGTTCAAAATCGAGTTTCGTTCGCGTGGCGAGCGCCGCGTGGAGAGACCCTGACATAACCCTGTCAGGTCCGGCATCCAAAAGGGTTTCTTCGAAGTTCGCGAGGGCGAATTCGCGGAGTCTGTCCGGATCACCCCAGGCACGGATTTCCTCACCGCGCGGTGCCGTCGCATGAAAAGCAACAATGCGCCGGGCGATTCCGCGAATGTCTGATCCGGTGACGCGATTTTTCCCCAGCATCACATCGAGCATGCGGTCGGCGGGGAGACGCCGCATCCGCAGCGTGTAATCGATGACCTCGCCCTCCCCTTCCCCGAGTCGAAGATTGCCGGCAGCATCGCGTCGCAAGGGCAACACGTCGAGATAGACATCGGGACAGAGACGACGATTGAGTCGCAGTTCCTCGTCACAGAAGTGGTGCCGCTGCTCGAGTGTGGAGAAGTCGGCGAAGGGCAGGCGGATCGCTTTTTTGAACTTGTAGGCGAAATCACCGGCGAGGCAGACGACGGAGAGATGAGTCTGCACGATCCCGAATCCTTCGCGACCGTCCGGAAAAAGTCCGGGGTCGTTCAGGGATTCGAGTTGCGAGGGGTCCATCTCAGGTCTTGGCCGTCCGGGCAACATACACCGTGCTGGCCGATTCGCGATCCTGAAGCGGATTCGGAAAGGTCACGATGTGCGACTCGCACGAGGCAAAGACTTCGCCGAGCGCGGCCATGAAACCCGCCTCGGGCGCATCGTCGGACCAGAGGGCAAAGACACCACCGGGGTGGAGCTTGGACGCGAGGATACGCAGGCCTTCGGCGCTGTAGAATTGCCCGTGGCGCTCGTGAAGAAGATTGGCCGGTGAATGATCGATGTCGAGGAGGACAGCGTGGAAGAGACGGGCGGGACTCTCCGGATCAAAGCCCGGCCCGCTCGCCGGAGCCAGGGCGAGCTCGAAGAAATCGCCATGAACAAAGCGACAGCGGGCATCGGCAACGAGACCCGATCCGAGCGGGACGAGACCACGCTCGTGCCACTCGATGACTGGCTCAAGATAATCGACGACGTGGAGCGAGGCGACCGAGTCGTGTTCGAGCGCGGCCCGGGCAGTGTAGCCGAGACCAAGACCACCGACGACAACATCGAGGGCGGCGATGCCGGGAAAGGAATCCGAGGCGGTGGCGAGACCGAGATGAGAGAGCGCCTTTTCTACTTCGGTGAAGAGACTCGACATCAGGTAGGCGTCACCGAGGATGATCTCGTGGACTTCGAGGTTGTCTAGGGAGAGGACGATGCGGCGCCGCAGGATGAGATCACCCAGCGGCGTCTGGCGATAGTCGAGCTCTTCGAAGAGCGGAGAAGGAGGCATCGCGTTTCATACCCCCGAATCGGCGCGATTGCCACGGGGATGTGGAGGGACACAGGAACGGGCGTGATGACGTGTTCTACGTTGCCCCCCGGTGCCGACGTGGACGTCACCACTACCACAGGGTTGCGGTAGTGGTGAACCCCCGATCGCCACCACCTTACCCGGTGACCGTCACTTACCCAGGATCGAAAAATCCGCAAAGGAGAGGTAGATCACGAGGACAAAAATAACGATCCCGAAGCCGACAGGCTTGGCCCATTTCCAGGGAGTGAGATCGACATCGCCCGAGTGATGATGCTCCCAGTCCTGCGGCAACGGGCTCACTTTGCTCATGATGAACTGGAAGACCATCAGCGACGCAAAGACGATCCCGAGAAAATGGAAACCGTGCACTTTCTCCGCCCATCCCGAAAAGGGCGGGACGAAGTAGCCGAGAATGAGGATGCCGCAACCGGCGACGAGGGAAATATTTGCGGCGAGGGCTCCGGCCCGTTTGAAGAGGAATCCGGCGAGGACGACGGAGAAGATGGGAATAAAGTAAAGCCCGTTCATCTTTTGCAGGTAGCCGAAGATACTCTCCTGCCCGGCGAGAAGCGGTGCCGTCGACATCGCGACGAGGGCAAGGATGGAGCCGACGAGCTTGCCGTTGTTGATGACTTTTTTCTCATCGACCTCGCCATGCTTGAAGAGTGTCTGATACACGCCAAGCGAGAACAAAGTCGCGGTGGAGTTGAGGGCCGAGTTGAACGAACTGAGGATCGCCCCGACCATCACTGCCGCGAAGAATCCCGCCAGCCACGAGGGAAGCACATTACTCACGAGGGTGCCGTAGGCATGATCAGGCCGGAAGCCCTCGCGATCGGCGTAGAGATGGAACGCGATGATACCGGGCAGCACGAGGACGAGCGGGGCCAGGACTTTGAAGACCCCGGCAATGAGAACCCCCTTTTGCCCCTCGGCCAGACTCGTCGCCCCGAAGGTGCGCTGGATGATCTGCTGGTTCGTCGTCCAGTAAAAGAGATTGAGAAGCAGCACGCCGGTAAAAAGGGTGGAGAAAGGCACCGAGGAGGAGGAGCTGCCGATGGAATTGAATTTTTCCGGATGCGCCTCTTTGAGAGTTCTGAGCCCTTCAATGACACCTCCATCACTCACCGCATTGAGCCCGAAGACGAGGATCATGATCCCGCCGACGAGGAGTCCGAAGCCATTGATCGTGTCCGAGACGGCGACAGTGCGCAGACCGCCGAAGATGGCGTAGACCGATCCCACGATCCCGATGAACCAGACCGTGATCCAGAGCAGGGTCGTCTCACTCTCGATGCCGGTGATGGTCTTCAGGTCGAGGATGCCCATCAGCCCAGTCGCCCCAGTGTAGAGAATGATGGGCAGCAGAATCGCGGCGTAGGCGAGAATGAAGATAAAGCTCGTGATCGCCCGGGTCTTCGCATCAAAGCGGAGTTCAAGGAACTGGGGAATCGTGGCAATTCCGCTGCGCAGATACTTTGGTAAAAAGTAGAGCGCCATGAACACGAGCGAAGCACCGGCGAGAACCTCCCAGGCCATCACCGCGATGCCGTCGGTAAAGGCAGCTCCGTTAAGGCCGACAAGCTGTTCGGTAGAGAGGTTTGTCAGGAGCAACGAGCCGGCGATAAAACCACCCGTGAGCGTACGACCCGCGAGGAAGTAACCGGTCGAGGTGCCGTGATCATCCTTTCGCGTGATGATCCAGGTGAGCACCCCGACAAGGGCGGTGAAGAAAAGAAAGGTGAGGATGATCATGAATCGCGGTCGCGACAAAAGAGACGGAAGGAGAGAAAAGAAGCCTCACTCCGCCGAGAAAGCGTGAACCATGCGGTGATGATAGGTCTCGCCGGGGCGGAGGACGGCGCTGGGGGCCTTCGCGTTGTTCGGAGCGTCGGGGTAGTTCTCGGTCTCGAGGCAGAGGGCGGTGCGGTGCTGATATTTCACGCCGCCTTTGCCGGTGGTGGTGCCGTCGAGGAAGTTGCCTCCGTAAAACTGCACCGCAGGCTGATTCGTCGAAAGGGTCATGGTCCGGCCGGTCTGCGGATCGCGAACAGTCGCAGCCTTGACGAGGTCACCGGCGGCGGTTCCATTGAGGACCCAGGCGTGGTCGTAACCGCCTCCGTTCTTGAGCGCTTCGTAGTCGGCCTCAATACGATCACCGATGACGGTGGATTTGGTGAAGTCCATTGGCGTCCCCGCGACGGGCGCTTTTTCCCCTGTCGGGATCATACCCGCATTGGTCGCGAGGTAATGATCGGCGTAGAGCGTCAGTTCGTGATCATTGATCGAGGTCGTCGCATCGCCGCTGAGATTCCAGTAGGAATGATGGACGATGTTCAACACCGTCGGCGCCTTCGTCGTTGCCTTCGCGTCCCAGATGAGCTCGTTGGCATCGGTCAGGCTGTAGGTGACGACGACGGTGAGTTCGCCGGGATAACCCTCTTCGCCGTCGGCGCTGACGTAGGTGAGGCGGACGGCGTCGGTCCCGTCGGCTTTGACGACTTCGCTTTTCCAGAGCTTTTTGCAGAATCCCTCGGTGCCACCGTGGAGCGCGCAGGGCATGCCGCCGGGGTCGTTGTTCGTGACGAGGGTGTATTCCTTTCCATCGAGAGAGAACTTGCCGCCGGCGATGCGGTTGCCAAAGCGTCCCACCGTCGCGCCGAAGTAGGAAGAATTTCCCAACCAACCCTCGAGGGTGTCGTAGCCCTGGGTCACGTCGGCGAGTTTTCCGTCTTTGTCAGGAACTTTCAGAGAGACGAGAATGGCGCCGTATTCGGTGATCTTCGCCTCCATTCCCGAGGCGTTTGTCAGGGTGTAGAGTTTCACTTCACGGCCATCGAGCATTTTTCCGTAGACGGACTCGATGAGACCGGCGGCAACCGGGGAAGAGGAGAGGACGCTCATGGCGATCAGGGTGAGAAAGAAAGTGGGGGTTTTCATGGGGTAGTGCTCATTCAACAGCAATAGCAGTGGCACCGTCAACGGCGGATGTAATAAAACAATGAACTTCGCGTCCGAATCGGCGGGCGTAATCCTCCTCAAGAAAGGACTTCAAATCCCCGGCTGCCTCCGTCCGGACGAGGGATACGGTCGAGCCACCGAAGCCGCCGCCGGTCATGCGGCTCCCGACGAGTCCGCGCTCCCTGCCGAACCGCTCCGCCGCGGCGACGAGATGATCGAGCTCTGGGCAGCTCACTTCGTAGTCGTCGCGCAGGGACTCGTGGCTCGCCTGCATCGCCTCGCCCAGCCTGACAAGATCCTCCTTTTCGAGGGCCCCGGCAAATCGTTCGACTCGGGCCATCTCCGTCACGGCATGGCGGGCCCTCCGGAAAAGGCGGTCCCCGAGGGTGTCGCGGAAGTCCCGCACCGTCTCCAGCGTGAGTGAGCGAAAGGAATCGCAACCTAGCAGGGAGAGGACCGCCTCACAGTCCTCGCGGCGTTTTTGGTATTCGCCGTCGCCGAGGGCGTGCTTCACACCGGAGTCGGCGACGAGGACGACAAGTCCGTCAGGAATAGGGCATTGGCACATGCTCAGGTCACGGCAATCGAGGTGGAGGACGTGTCCCGCCTTTCCCGCCCCGACCGCGAGCTGGTCCATGATCCCGCAGGGGACGCCCGCATACTCGTGCTCGGCCCGCTGACAAAGGAGCGCGCGGCTGACGACATCCCGCGGGACCCCGGCGAGTTGCTCAACGACGAGTGCGACTGCCGTTTCGAAGGCGGCACTCGCACTGAGCCCGGCCCCAGCGGGGAGGTCCGAATGAATCACCGCACGGAATCCCGGGACCTCGACACCGCCGGCACGATATTGGGCGATGACGCCGAGGAGGTAGTTAAGCCATTTTTCCGATCGATCGGTGCGCGGGGCGAGATCGTCCCGGCCGAAGCGAACCGGAGTCCCAAATCCGGCCCCCAGGGGGAGGATTTCAAAACCGCCGTCTTCCGTAGCCGCCACCTCGATCGTGAGGTGGCGGTCGATCGCGACCGGCATGACCGCCCCGCCGAGGTAATCGATGTGCTCACCAATCAGATTGACCCGGCCCGGCGAGACCGCCACGACCGACGGTGCGCTTCCGAATTGCTCCCTGTAGACTCGACCCTCAAACATCGCGCGATCTTAGCGCGGAGCTTATCGTGAGCAAACCATTTACCGGATTTCTACCGTAGAACGGGTCGCCAATGGAGACCCGTTCTACTTTTTCATCGTCCGAGCTACCATACACCCCAAGGAGGTGGGACATTCCTGTCCCACTTTACCGGACGCTCACCCACCACTCACCCCCGGGCTTGCCGGGCGACAAAAATGTCGCCCCTCCTTGGGCCCACGATCGCCCCTCCTTGGAAAATCACTCCCCTGCTCGCTCGGAGAGATGCTTCAGATAAGCAGCACCCGCTCCGTCGACCGTCGCATATTCGTCGGTCGCATCGCGCGAAGTGACCGGTGACGTCGCCCGAAATAGCCCCGAAATCCCCATCGAGAGCAATCCGACCACTGCGGTAATGACACTGAAAGCGAGAATCCCGATGACCAGAACGATAGCCCCGACCGCCAGCAAAGACCAGGTCAGGGCGACCGCGACATGGTGATCGTCGAGATGTTTCCCGCAAAGGCCTACCTCGAGACGCGGACGTTTTCCGAACCATGTCGTCGGATTTGCAGGATTCCTCAGGGAAATCTCAAGCGTCTTCACGGCAGGACGACCGCTTTTGATGCAGAAGTCCGTCGGGATCGAAGCTCCGTTTTCAATGACGAGGTCCTTCCCATCGCGGTAGCTAACCATGAGCGGTTCTGCCGCTGGCGGCACCACCTCGATGAACGGGACGGGCTCAGGAGGCACGGGTTCGAGCATCCGCAAGGGAGCGGACGGCACTTTCGAAGGGTGGGATTGGATCATTTGTTTGCCTGATTGAGTTCGTCTAGTTACGATGACTCCGATTTAGCACTCCCCGTGCCAATGAAAGTCCGTATTCGGGTCGATATCGGCACCCCCTTTCGGTTACGTCGTCGGCGATTTCGGCCTTACCGCAACAAGCTCAGCCATCAACGCCACCGCCCGCCCCACTTGCTTTCCCCCTGAAAACGGCGAGTTTCGTTGTCTCTCTTAACCATTTCCGCGCGAAAAACGTTCCCTCTCTATTCATGAAGCGATTTCTGCGAGCTACCCTCCCTCTTGTCATCATCGGTGGCTGCGGATTCCTCGCGTGGTGGTTCATCTCCCATCGTCCCCAGCCGCAGACCATGGAGATGCCTCCACCGGTCGTGAGAGTCGAGGCGACGGCGCTGAAAAAGACGAGCTTTCCCGTGAAGGTGCGTTCCCAGGGAACCGTCCAGCCGCGGACCCAGAGCAGCCTGCTCCCCGAAGTCTCGGCCAAGGTCATCGAGGTCAGTCCTTCCTTCCGCCCCGGCGGCTTCTTCGACACGGGGGAAGTACTCCTGCGGCTCGATCCAGTCGACTACGAGACGGCAGTCGTCATCGCGAAGGCCACCCTCGCCCAGGCCGAAGTCACCCTCGCCGAGGAAAAGACCAAGGCCGAGCAGGCCCGCGCGAACTGGCGCACCCTCGGGAAAAGCGGCGAACCGAGCGCCCTCGCCCTGCGCCTGCCCCAGGTCGCCAAGGCCGAGGCCGACGTCGCTTCGGCCGCGGCCCAGATCGCCAAAGCCGAGCGCGACCTCGAGCGCACCATCATCCGCGCGCCCTACGACGGACAGGTTCTCGAGCAACTCGTCGATGTCGGCCAGTTTGTCACCCAGGGAACCTCGCTTGGCCGCATCTTCGCGATCGATTACGTCGAGATCCGCCTGCCCCTGCCCGAGCGGGAGATGCGTTTCCTGAAACTGCCCGAGCGTTTCCGCGACGGCGAGACCGCCACCTCGAGCGCACCGGTCGAGCTGCGCTCGCTCATCGATGGCAAGCCCGCCACCTGGACCGGCGAGATCGTGCGCGTCGAGAGCCAGATCGACGAGACGACCCGTCAGATCACCGCTGTCGCTCAGGTCAATGATCCCTACGCCCAAAAAAGCGACGGTCGCCCCACGCTGAAGATCGGGCAGTTTCTCGAGGCCGAGATCGAGGGCGAGCTCCTCACCGACGTCTTCATCATTCCCCGCCGCGCCGTGCGCGCGGGCAACGAGATCATCCTCATCACGGGCGGAAACAAGCTCAGCCGCCGCACCGTCGAGCCGCTCATCAGCGACGGCGACCAGATCGTGATCTCCGCCCACTCCCCGCAGTCCCCCGCCGAGGGCGACGTGCTCTGCCTCACCCCCATCCCCTTTGCGGCCGAGGGCGCCACCGTCCTCCCGAAGATCGACGGAGCCCTCGAGAATCCCGGCGGCAGCCGTCCCGAAGGCGGCGTCAAGGGCACCACTGTCGCTCCCGCACCCGGGGAAAAATCGTCCTCCTGACATGATCGCCTGGTTTGCCCGCAACGGCGTCGCCGCCAACCTCCTCATGATGGCCGTCATGGCGGCCGGATTGTGGACCCTGTGGATGGACAAGATCCCGCTCGAAGTCTTTCAGGACACTCCCTCGCGCTTCATTTCCGTCAATGTCCCCTATCCCGCATCGTCGCCCGAAGAGACCGAGGAGACCATCGTCATCAAGATCGAGGAGGCCATCCAGCAGGTCGGCGGAATCAAGCACGTCAACTCCACCGCCGGCAGCAGCGGCGGGACCGTCTCCATTGAGGTCAACGAAAACGAAGACCCGCGCCGCGTCATGGAGGACGTCAAAATCCGCGTCGACGCCATCCCGAACTTTCCCGCCCAGGCGGAAAAACCCATCATTCAACTCGACGACTCTTTTCACTCCGTCATCACCGTGATCCTCAGTGCTGAGATGGCCGAGCGCGATCTCAAGCGCCTCGCCGAGCAAACGCGCGACGAACTTTCCTCCCTGCCCGGCATTTCCCACGCCGAGATCGGCGGGATCCGGAACGAAGAGATCGCCATCGAGATCCCCGAAGCGACCCTGCGGAAATACAACCTCAGCCTCGAGACAATCAGCCGCGCCATTCAGGAAAGCGCCATTGACCTGCCCGCCGGGGTCGTCCAGACCGAGGCCGGCGATGTCTCGATCCGCACGCGGGGCCGCGCCTACACCGGAGACGACTACGCCCGCGTCCCCGTGCTGACGCGGCCCGACGGCAGCAAGCTCACCCTCGGCGAGATCGCCAAGATCATCGACGGCTTCACCGAGAATCCCCTCATCGTGAAGCTGAACGGACGGCCCTGCGTCATGATCACCGTCATGCGCGAAGGCAATCAGAATGCCATCACCATCGGCGAGCGGGTCAAAGCCTACATCGCCTCGGCCAACAGCATCCTCCCCGGCGGCGTCGAACTCGACTACTGGAACGACCGGTCCAAGATCGTCAAAGGCCGCATCGATCTGCTGCGGCAGAATGCCCAGAGCAGTCTCATCCTCGTTTTCATCTGCGTCGGCCTTTTCCTGCGGCTCGAGGCCGTCATCTGGATCGGCATGGGCATGATCATGAGTTTCCTCGGCGCCTTTGCCCTGATGCCCTACCTCGACGTCACGATCAATCTCTCGTCGCTCATGGGCTTCATCCTCGTCCTCGGCATCGTCGTCGATGACGCCATCGTCATCAGCGAGAGCTGCGACTACTACCGAAGTCGCGGGCTCAATCCGCTCGACGCCGCCATCAAGGGCACGCGCCGCATGGCCATCCCCATCACCTTCGGAGTCATCACCACCGTCGTCGCCTTTCTCCCCATGGCCTTCGACTCTTCCGACTGGGGCAGCATGTTCCGCCCCATCGCGATCGTCTTCATCGCCGTGATGCTCATCGCCCTCGTCGAGACAAAACTCATCCTCCCGAGCCACCTTGCCCATCCCTTCCTTGGTCGGGCCGGAGACCTCCTCGCCCCCGTCCACCGGGTCTCCGGGTTCGCCCTGCAGTGGTTCATCGATCGGGTTTACAAGCCCTCAATCCGCTTTTGCGTAAAGAATACCTACGCCTCCCTCGCCGTCATGTTCGGCGGACTCGCCATTCTCATCGGACTCTACTTCGGCGGACATATCCAGACCGCCTACTTCCCCCGCGTCCCGAGCGAGCGCATCGACTGCCGACTTTCCATGCTCGACGGCACCCCCTTCGAAGTCACCGACAAACACGTCCAGCGCATCTACGACATCGCCGAAGAAATGCGAAATGATTACGTCGGCCCCGACGGCCGCAG
>JANQVJ010000027.1:83453-107681 GCA_030730365.1 Verrucomicrobiales bacterium | reverse complement strand
TCTACGACATCGCCGAAGAAATGCGAAATGATTACGTCGGCCCCGACGGCCGCAGTGTCATCAAACACATCGTCGCCTCCACCGGTACGACGATGTCCTCGGGTCGGCGCATTTCCAACAATCCGGGTTCGCACATCGGCGGCGTCGTCATCGAGACCTACGGACCAGAAGAGCGCAGCCTCGAAGTCAACACCGTCGACATGGCGGCCGACTGGCGCAAGCGCATCGGGACCATCGTCGGAGCCGAGGAGATCACCTTCCGCGCCGAGATCATGCGCAGCGGCGACCCCATCGACATCCAGCTCACCGGAACCGATCCTAACGAACTCCTCGAAGTCTCCGAGCAGATCAAGCTCCACCTTTCCAAATTCCCCGCCCTCTTTGACATCAACGACTCCCTCGACTCGGGGAGAAACGAGATCCAGCTCCGCCTCAAACCCGAGGCGCGCCAGTTCGGCGTCACCGTCAACGATCTCGCCAGCCAGGTGCGGCAGGCCTTCTACGGCGACGAAGTGCAGCGCATCCAGCGCGGACGCAACGAGGTCAAAGTGATGCTGCGTCTCCCCCGCGACGAACGGCGCAACCTCGCCACCCTCGACACCATGCGCGTCCGCACTGCCGACGGGCTCGAGATTCCCTTCAGCAGCGTCGCCGAAGCCACCGTCGTGAAGAGCTTCACCAGTATCAAGCGGGTCGACCGGCGCCGCGCCCTCAACATCACCGCCGACGCCGACAAGAAGACCGTCGATATCGACCTGCTTCGCGCCGAGATCAGCAAATACATCGACGAACTGCTCGCCGGACACAGCCACATCAGCTGGAGCCTCGAGGGCGAGGCCCGCTACCAGCAGGAGAGCGGTTCCCAGATGACCATCTCCCTCCTCATCGTCCTCGCCGGCATGTATGCGATCATGGCGATCCCCTTCAAGAGTTACACGCAGCCCTTCATCGTCCTCCTCGTCATCCCCTTCGGCGCAGTCGGCGCCGTCCTCGGGCACGTCTTCCACGGACTGCCCGTCAGCATCATGTCCCTCTTCGGGATCCTCGGCGTCTCCGGCGTCGTCGTGAATGACACCCTCGTCCTCGTCGACGAGATCAATGACCTCCGCGCCAAAGGCATGCCCCTGCGTGACGCCGTGCAGCGCGGCGGAGTCCACCGTTTCCGCGCCATTTTCCTAACGCAGATCACGACCTTCTTCGGACTCGTTCCCCTCATCTTCAGCGGCACCTGGCTCTCCGAGCTCGCCCCTTTCTTCTTCAGCACCGGAGCCCAGAGCACCCACGCCCAGTTCCTCACCCCCGTCTCCGTGGCGATGGGTTACGGCTCCCTCTTCGCCACCGTCATCACCCTCTTCCTCGTCCCCCTCACCTACATCGCGATGGCGGATCTCGGCGCCAGGGTCGGGAAAATGCGGACCGATTTCAAGGAAGCCTGGACGGGAAAACCGGCGACTACGGAGGTTACGGAGGTAGGTTGAGGGGGTGGAGGCCTGACCTCGGCGAAGCTGTTCGGAAAGACCGATTGACGTTGCGCTTCAGGCTTGAATCTAAGCGTTGAGTTGCTGCCCGACGCATGGGTTGGCAAGGACGCCAATTTCGGCAGCGCGAACTAAAAAAATGAATCCTGAGTAGTGACTGCCGTCTTCTCCTGAGTTGAACGCGACCCGGCCTGTGCCGAATCGAAAGGCGATACCTACCTGAGCGAGGACCCCGACGATCACCAAAAACTCGAATCCCTTAAGGACCGAATCCGCCGGAGCGGCTTTCCCGTGGCGGAGGCTTGAAATGGAACCTTCCGGCGAGCCTGCGGAGTAATAAACAGGTGGCAGCTCTGCGTGACAGAACATGAAAAGAGCATGCCTTGCCCTGCAAAAACACCCCTGAATCCCTTTCGACTCCCTTCTCACCCCAGCTTCGCCACAATCGCGTCACCCATTTCCGCAGTACCTACTTTTTTCTGTCCTTCTGATCCGGTGTAGATGTCGCCGGTGCGGTAGCCGTCGTCGATGACGGCTTTGACGGCGGCCTCAATGGAATCGGCGGCCACATTTTGACCAAAGGAAAAACGAAGCATCATTGCTGCCGAGAGGATCTGGGCAATGGGATTGGCGATGCCTTTGCCGGCGATGTCAGGGGCGGTGCCGCCGCTCGGTTCGAAGAGACCGAAGTAAAGGCCGTCGCCCTTGCTCTGCCCGAGGCTGGCACTCGCAAGCATCCCGAGGGAGCCGGCGATCATGGCCATCTCGTCACTGAGGATGTCACCGAAAAGATTCTCGGCGAGGACGACGTCGAACTCCCGCGGACGGGCGATCAGCTGCATCGCGGCATTGTCGACGTAGAGGTGACTCAGGGTGACATCAGGAAACTCTTTCGCCACTTCTTCGACGGTGCGCCGCCAGAGGATGCCATTTTGCAGGACGTTAGCCTTGTCGATCGAAGTGAGACGACCGCCGCGCTTTTGCGCCGCGAGGAAGGCGACCCTCGCGATGCGCACGATCTCGCTCTTCGTGTAGACCATCGTGTCGACCGCGACTTCTTCGCCATCGCGCATCTCGATGACCTTGGGTTGACCAAAGTAGAGGCCACCGGTCAGCTCGCGCACACAGAGCACGTCGAAGCCACCTGCAATCCGCTCTTCCTTCACCGGCGAGGCGTGCGTGAGGGCAGGGAAACACACGGCAGGGCGCAGGTTCGCAAATAGACCGAAGTGCTTGCGGAGCGGGAGCAAAGCGCCGCGTTCAGGCTGGAGCTCGGGCGGGTAGGTTTCCCACTTAGGACCACCGACCGAACCGAAGAGAATGGCATCGGCCGCCTCGCAGGCTTTGATTGTGTCTTCCGGGAGCGGGTGTCCACAGTTGTCGAGAGCGGCGCCGCCGACGAGTTTTTCGACGAAATTAAAGGCGAGTCCGTGCTGGACGGAGATACGATCGAGCACCTTGAGGGCTTCGCTCATGACTTCGGGACCGATCCCGTCGCCGGGGAGAACTGCAATTTGATAGACTTCGCTCATGGACCGAGACCAAAGACGGGATCGCTCAAGCCGCAAGCCGAAAGTGGCCCGCAGCGAAATCCTCAGTCTACCACCTGGGATCCGGCAGGGCACTAGCCTCGTCCCACTTCATCGCCGCGATCACGGCTCCACCAGAGCTCGCTTCGTGAATAATGGCGCCGTCCTTCGCCAGGATGCGCACCTTTACCCCTATCATCTCGTCCTCGCGGAAGGGTTTATTGTCACCGATGAAGACCTGCTCCATATTCACCGACGCTGTCTCAAGCGTCGCCTCCCCGTTAAAACGAAGAAGTTCGAGATCCATCTGTCCCACCTCTTTGACCAGGGGTGGAGCCCCTTCCTCCTCTTCGTCCGAGGTCGCTATGTAGGTCCAAGACTGCGCTTCGGTCTGGTAAACCCTGGTGCGGTCCTCCCACACAAGAACATACTCGAGGCGGGCTCCCTCGAGCGAGTCCCGGGAGAGATTACGAACGGTCATGCGGAAGGTGGTGGGACGCTGTTCCAGCACGATGTTGTCCTGAGTGTGCTTTTCGACACTCCCGGTCTGCCGAGAGAGAGAGAGATTGAGCAGGAAATCGGTCTTCATCATCCCCGCTTGCGGCGCGTTTTTCATCCAGTCCTTCACATACTGCTGGTCGTCGAGACTGAGAAGATTGATTACCGTCTCGAACTCCTGCCCATCCTCACGTCGGATTTTCATCTGCTGACGATCCGCCGAGACCTCCAGCAGCATCGCGGAGACTCTCTGACCTTTTTTGTCAGTGAACTGGTGGAAATCAGCAGACTCCTGAGCCGCCGTCCCAGTGATAAGAAGGGCAATCAGGCTCAGGAATGCGCCGGTATGTGTGGTTCGGAACATCCGAAATTATATTAACCCCACTTTTTCCGAAACACTTCACGAAAATGACGTGAGGTCATCGCGACTCGAAATAGCCCCCTCTCAGGGGCATGGATTCGGGTAGCGCTGATGCACCGCCTCAATCGCGGCGAGGACCTCATCGGACAATTCCAGATCGACACTTCCGATATTGGACCTCAACTGCGCCATCGTCGTGGCACCGATCAGATTGCTCCCGACATGCGGACGCTGATTGATCCACGCGAGGCTCATCTGGGCAAAATCGAGACCGCCCTCGTCGGCGATACGGCCGTATTCCTCGATCGCGGCGTCGCTATTAGCGCCGTTGTAGCGGGCAAATCGCTCCCAGATCGTGAGTCTTGCCCCCTCGGGCCACTGGCCGCCGCGGTATTTCCCTGAGAGACGCCCAAAGGCAAGCGGCGAATAGGGCAGCAGGCGAACGTCCTCTTCGTGACAGATCTCGGAGAGGCCGCCGTCAAAGGTGCGGTTGAGCAGGTTGTAGGAATTCTGAATCGTCACGATGCGGGGGAAAGCCCCGTTCCGGGCGAGTTCGAGAAAGCGCATCGTCCCCCAGGGCGTCTCGTTCGAGAGACCAATGTAGCGGACTTTTCCCTGGTCCACGAGATCAGCGAGGACGGCGAGTGTTTCCTCGATCGGAACGGCATCGCGCTGCGCCGGAGGCACGAAATCGCGCTTCCCGAAGAGAGGGACGGGACGATCGGGCCAGTGGAGCTGGTAAAGATCGATGTAATCAGTCTGCAGCCGCCGCAGACTGCCCTCAATCGCGGCGATAATGTGCTCGCGATTGAGACGATTGCCCTCGCGCACGTGGGTCACGTGCGGACCCGGACCGACCACCTTCGTCGCGAGGATAATCCGATCCCGCGTCCCCCGCGCCGCGAACCAGGTTCCCATGATGCGCTCGGTCTCGTGACATGTCTCCGCCCGAGGCGGCACTGGATACATCTCAGCGGTGTCGAAAAAATTCACCCCCCGCTCGAGGGCGTAGTCCATCTGCTCGTGCCCCTCGGCCTCAGTGTTCTGCTCGCCCCAGGTCATCGTGCCGAGCCCGATGAGACTGACGCGCAGATCGCTGCGCGGAATGTCGCGGTATTTCATGATACAGAAAAAGATCGGCGGGGAGAGGCTCAGCCGCCGCGGATGATGAGCTGATTCTGCTCGCCATTGCCTCGTTCCTCAGCCCAGACGCGACGGGCATGATCGTAGATCTGGCTCACCGTGGCTTTGTTCTGGAGACGGAACTCCGTCGTCTTCGCATGGGTCGTGTCAGGGTAATGTTTCGTCACGAGAGCGTCGAGATTTCCCATGCCGACCTTCGTCGTGGCCTGGTTCGCGATGTCTTTGAGCCGGTTAATCGTCGCGCTTCCCGTCGTGATCGACGAACTGTCCGTGATCGGCTCGATGTAGTAAAAACGCGCCGTCTGGCCGCCCGTCGTGTCGACCGTACATTCGTAAACACGCACCGCCCCGTCGATGATATACTCGTGCTCACTCACCGAGGAGATATGGTCGAGACGAACCGCAAAACGCCCGCCCGCCGTGACGACTTCCCAGAATCCCTTCAGCCCCGGCTGCTCGCCGTCAGGTGTCGGGGTTTGGGAGAAGACAGGACCCGCGAACGAAATCGTCGCGACAACGAGGGACAGCAGGAAAGGTTTTTTCATTCTCTGGAGATTATCGTCACAGATCGCAGGGGACTGCAAGCTATTCCCGAGGCCTGCCTCCGGATCAGAGCGGGATGATACGCGGACCCGCCGTGAAATCCACGTCGACAGGAATTGACGAAATCAGCCATCCTGATACACTTTCCCGATTCCCGCACCCAACGCCAACACGGATCATCCATGAAAATCTCGCTCCCGCTTCCCTCCTTTTTTGCTCTCGCGATGTCGGGGTTTGTCCTCGAAACCGCCCGCGCAGTCGATTATCAGGAGGAGATCCGGCCGATCCTGAACAAAAAATGTTTCAAGTGCCACACCGGTCCCAAGTCCAAAGGCGGCCTTCGCATGGACACCCCCGATGACTTCGCGAAACGCATCGGCGGCGATGACCCCGTCATCATTCCAGGGGATCCCTCGAAGAGTCTTCTCACCATCAAGGCGGGGCTTCCCCGCACCGACGGAGACGCGATGCCTCCCCCGCCCGCCCGCGAGCGCGGTGCCGAAGCGATGACCTCGGCCGAACTCACCCTCGTCCAAAAATGGGTTTCGATGGGTGCCAAGTTCGAGGCCGGGGAAACCGCGGCCGCCCCCACGGCCGCCCCCGGTGCCCCTGCTGCCGTCGGTGCCCCCACGGCCGCAGGAGCCATGCAGACCTGGACAAACAGCGCCGGGGTCTCTCTCCAGGCCGCCTTTGTCTCGCTCAGCGGCACCAGCGTGACCCTGAAAAAGGACGACGGCTCCCAGTTTGATTATCCCCTCGCGAGCCTCAATCCCGAGAGCCAGGCTCTCGCGAAGAAGCTCGGGGGGCAGTGATCAGGCCGATTCGGGGAGGAAAGTCGGCATCACGATACCCGTGACCGGTCGCGCCGTGCCGCGCACCTGACCAAGATGCAGTTCGCAATTGCGTGCTCCGAGCGAGTAGGCGGTGTTGACCAGTCCGCTCTCCTCTGTCGGCAGGATAAAGACAACCCCTTTTCCGCGAAAGCGGTCGAGTTGGGCCCGCAGTAACGCCTCGGCGGCGGCCTCGGACTTCATCACCCCGGGACCGATCAGCTTCGTCGCGGCGTGATCGACCGAGTTTAAAAATCCATCGACCTCCCCGTTCTCGTCGAGAGAGACGTAGGTCTTCCAGATGCCCGCACTGTTTTCGATAAAATAGCAGTAGTCCCGCTCCCTCGAGATACCGCTGATCTGGAACTCGAGCCGACCCATCGCTATGATGTCTGGGGGCCCCGCCTCGCGCACGCGGGGCAGCGAAGGATCCCCTTTTCCCGCAAGGCCGGCTTCGGGGACGCTCAGGAACATATCCTGATAAAGACTGAACGGGACAAATCCGTGGCGATTGTAGAGCGAGAACGAATCCAGGTTGAGTGCGCTCGAGACGAGTCGCAGCGGCAAGTCCCGGTTCTCCGCCTCGTCGATGATTCGTTCGAGAAGCCTCCCCGCGATGCCGTGGCCGAAGTAGTTCGGATGGACGTTCATGATACCCAGCGAAACATGGGTCTCCCGCGGGTGGAAAAAGCACGAGCCCACGATCATCCCCGTGCGGCTGTGCTCGAGGACGAGACCGCCCTCAGGGTCAAGATCATCGTAGACCTCGCAAAAGATACGGCAATCCTGCGGTCGGCACTGAAAAATCGCATGCCCGAGCCGCTCCCGATACCATGCGTTTGTCGAGAGAAAGATCAGTTCAGCGACGGCATCGAAATCCGCCGCCTTCATCAGGCGCATCTTGAACATGCTCCCGTTTACCTAATCCGGACGAGCGTATCAACGCAAATCGCGATCGGATTCACCCGTTTGAACATGACCTATCCTCACATCACCATCCCACCATCGACCGTCAACACCTGCCCAGTGATGTAGCGAGCCCCACAGCCGGCAAGGAACATGACCGCGTTGGCGATGTCGCTCGTTTCGCCGAAGCTGCCGAGAGGAATATTCTTCTTGATCGCCTCCTGAATCTCTTCAGTGAGTTCGTCGGTCATGTCCGTAACGATGAAGCCCGGGGCGACCGCGTTGACACACACCTTGCGACCCGCAAACTCTTTTGCGAGCGCCTTGGTAAAGCCGATCAGCCCCGCCTTGCTCGCCGCGTAGTTAGCCTGTCCGGCATTACCCATCAGGCCGATCACAGAGCTGATGTTGATGATGCGGGCGTCCTCCGCCTTTAAAATGGTGCGTTGGAAGGCCTTAACCGCGTTGAAGGCACCCTTGAGGTTGGTGTCGAGGACGGTGTCCCAGTCGTCCTCGCTCATGCGGAGAGCGAGTCCGTCGCGGGTGACACCGGCATTGTTTACGAGGATGCTGACCGGTCCGAGATCCGCCGTGACCTGTTTGCCGAATTCGATCGTCGCTTCGTAGTTCGCGATATCGACCGCATACCCTTTAGCGATCCCCTTGCCAAGCGTATTGAGCTCGTCGGCCGCCGCCTGCGAATTCGCTTCCGTACGGCTCGCGACGGCGACTTTGGCCCCCTGCTCGACGAAGGCCCTTGCGATTTCCTTACCGATACCCCGGCCCGAACCGGTCACCACGACGACGCGATCTTGAAATTGACTCATTCCCGCTAATTCTCACATGCCGCCGTGCCCTGCAACGAAAAAGGCGGAGATTCAACACGGAATGATCACTGACCCGACCACCTCAAGCCTGCCGGATATGCCGCGGGATCACTTGGCTTTAGCGGGGGCATCGGTTTTCCCTGCCGCGGGAGCGGATCCTCCGTGCGGGACGAATTTCAGCACCGTTCCGTTGATGCAGTAACGCTTGTCCGTAGGGGTATCAAAATTTTCCCCTTCGAATACGTGGCCGAGGTGGCCATTGCAAACCTTGCAGAGCACTTCGGTCCGGGCGTAGCCGAGATGAAAGTCGGTGCTATATTTGACGTTCTTCGCCTTGGCCGGATCGTAGAACGAGGGCCAACCGCATTTGGAATCGAATTTCTCGTTTGAGGTGAAGAGCTCCGCATTGCACCCGGCGCAGTAATACGTGCCGCCGCCGTGTTTTTTGAACTCCTCGTAAACCTGTCCATTGGCCCGCTCCGTCCCTGCCTCGCGGAGGATGCGATACTGCTCGGGAGTAAGGATTTTTTTCCACTCCTCATCGGTCCTTTCGACGGGACCGGTAGGCTGCTCGGGGGCGGTAGGGGAAACTTCAATCACTGGCTTCTTTACTTCGGATTTCTCTTCGGCGTTGGCGTAGAGAATGACTGCAAAACCGGCGAGGCACAAGGAGGAAGAGAGGAGGAATATCCTTTTCATATTGGGACGATAGGGGACTTTTTCTGATCGGTCAAAGGCGCGATCACACCAGCATTTCCGATAGGGAGAATTTGCCCATCACTTGTTACGCCCGCAAACGCGGATTTTTTCTGTTCGAAGCCGCTTTTAGACGTTAATCATGTCCTACCCCATGCATCGCAAATATCTCATTTTCATCGCACTTTGTCTTGCCCCCCTCCTTCCCGCCGCGTCTGCCGAGCCGCCTTCCTCAATCCTGCTCTGGGCGGACGGGGCACCCGGGTCGGAGGCCTTCCGCGAGGTCCCCGAGAAAACCGAAGAGGGTAAGAGCAATATTTACAGCGTCCACCATCCCTCGATCACCCCCTACCTGCCAGACCCGGGCAAAGCGACCGGCACCGCCGTCATTGTCGCTCCAGGCGGCGGTCACCGGGTCCTCTGTCTCGGTCACGAGGGCTACACGCTGGGCCAATGGCTCGCCGATCATGGCATCGCCGCTTTTGTCCTGAAATACCGCCTCGCCCGCGAAGAAGGATCGACCTACACAATCGAGGACCACGCCATGGCCGACACCCGACGGGCGATTCGCTTCATTCGCAGCCGCGCCCGGGAGTGGGGAATCAGGCCCGACCGCGTCGGGATTCTCGGCTTTTCCGCCGGGGGCGAACTCGCCGCCTACGCCGCGATGAAGTCCGATCCGGGGAAGCCTGATGCCCCTGATCCGATCGAGAGGGAAAGTTCACGTCCTGATTTTCAGGGGCTCATTTATCCGGGCAAGTCCGACACCTTCACCGTCGAGGCAGGTATGCCGCCCGCTTTCATCGCCTTTGGGCAAAAGGACAGGCTCGATATCTCGCGGGGCATGGCCGAGATCTATTTGAAATATCACGCCGCCGGAGTCCCCGCCGAGATGCACATCTACTCGAATGCCGCGCACGGCTTCGGCTACCGGCCGAACACCACCGGCGGCTCGGGCGACTGGCCGATGCGTTTCCGGGAATGGCTCGTTGACAGCAAGCTGCTCGTCGAAGTGAAGACGGAGCTTTAAAGAAACAGCCCGGTCACTCCCCTCCTCCACCCGATGCCTGCTCCTGCGCAAATCGACTGGTATGACACCCCGCTCTACTACGACATCATCTTCGACGCCGACACAGTTGAGGAGACCGACTTTCTCGAGACGATCTTTGATCGCCACGGAAACGGTAACGGGAAAAATCGCTCCGTCCTCGAGCTCGCCTGCGGAAGCGGAAGACTCATCCGCGAATTCGGGACCCGGGGCTGGCGAGGAGCCGGCTTCGACGCCAATCCGCGCATGCTCGCCTTTGCCAGGGACCTGCTCGAGAAGAAAAAAATCACGGCCCTTCTCTGGGAGGATCGCATGGAAAGTTTTACCGTCCCCCGGGGAAAAAAATTCGATCTCGTCCACTGCCTCGTCAGCACGTTCAAATATCTCCTCACCGAGGACGATGCCCGTGCATCGCTCGAGCGGGTCTCGGCCGCGCTGAAGCCGGGCGGGATTTTTGTTCTCGGTCTTCACCTGACCGACTACCGCGAGTCAAAGGTCTCGCACGAACGCTGGGTCGTGACCCGTGACGGCATCGAAGTCGTCTGCAACACCCGCACCTGGCCGGTCGATCGGGGGACCCGCACCGAAGCGATGCGCTCGCGTCTGCGCATCACCCTGCCCGACGGGACCGTGCAAGGTCAGGAGACCCGATGGACGGTCCGCAGTTATTCTGCCGCCCAGCTGCGCCGACTCCTCGGAAAAGTCACCTCGCTGCAACTCGTCGCCTGCCACGACTTCCGCCACGACCCTGACGAACACCGAAAACTAGACGACAGCTACGCTGATCTCGTCCTCGTCCTGAAAAAATCCTGATGCGAGCCACCTTCACCGCAACGGAGAGCTGCCCGCTCCTCGCCTTTCTCTTCGCGCAACTGCCCGAGGTGAAACGCATCAAAGTGCGGCAATGGTTGAAATATGGAGGGGTCACGGTTAACGGCGTCGTCGTGGTATACTCTGATCACCCGCTCACCGCGGGAGACCGTGTCGAGCTTTCCCCGAAGGCCAAAGCCGCGCCCGGTCCCCGGCTCCCTGCGGGCATGGCCATCCGCTACGAAGACGAGTCTGTCATCGTCATCGAAAAACCCGCCAATCTGCTCTCCGTCGCAAGTGATGCGGGAGGCGAGACGACCGCCTACACCGCCCTCAACGACTATGTCCGCAGTGACAGGAGGAACCGCCAGTCCCGGATCTGGATCGTGCACCGGCTCGACCGCGAGACGAGCGGTCTCATGGTCTTCGCCCGCACCGAGGTCGCCAAACGCACCCTGCAGGAAAACTGGAGCCTCGCGGAGAAACGCTATTTCGCCGTGAGCGACGGAGCTCCGCCCGCAGAGGCCGGCACCCTGCGGAACGACCTCGACGAGTCAAATGCCTTTCGCGTGCACATCGCCCGGCGCAGCGAGAGCACGCGGGAGGCAATCACCCGCTACCGCATCGTCCGCCGCTCTGCCAAACGCACCCTTTTCGAGCTCACTCTCGAGACCGGACGCCGTCACCAGATCCGCGTGCAACTCGCCGGAATCGAATGCCCCATCGTCGGTGATCCAAAGTATCATCCAGCCGGAGCCGCAGGGAAACGCATGGCCCTGCACTCCTGTGCGCTGAGCTTTCCCCATCCCGTGAGCGGCACGCGACTCAGCTTCGAGTCGGCCTTGCCCGCGGAGCTGGAGCGAATAATGGGCGGGTGAACTGTGGGCTACTGACTAGCCCGTAGCGGAGTGGAGTCCACTTTGAGTAACGACCCCGGCTCTTCCCGCCCGAGCGATAGATCAGTTCCCGTTCAAAGCAAAAACATCGATACCACGACAATTGACCCTATTCCCGCGCCGCAGCAAAGACTGCCTCATCCAAATCAAGCCTATAGAGAATCTGGTTGTAGTCATATCGCGGTGTCGATTTCTTTGCTTTGGAAAACAGCTCGGTGAAGGTCCCCTCAAACAACAGGATAGCAGAGCCTTCCGGCGTCAGAGTTGCATGAATTCTCGGGTTGTAAAAAGTGTAGTCCCGATGCGAAAGTACTTTCACCGCCTTACTCCACGGCCCCATTGGTGAGGCGGCTTCGGCATACCAGACTTCGCCGAGCGGTGAGGGTTTACCAAAATACTCGACAAAGATCGTCACCCATCTTTTGCGATATTCGTTCCAGGCAATCGATCCACTGTGCGGTTTCACCTCTCCCCCGCCTGCTGCCTCGAGCTTTTCCTGCGGCTTCAGCAACTCCCACTGCGACGGATCGAGCCAGGCCTCGTAGGTCGGCGGCATCTTCATCGTTGGAAACGGATTACCGAAGAGCAGCCAATCCTTTCCCGCCTCATCGGTCCAGAACGCGGGATGCCCCACGGGCGAGGCCGGTTCCTTATCACCGTCTGTCTTCCGGTCCCAGAGCACCTTGACTGACTCAAACTCATTCGTCTCTTCGCTCCATGCGCAAAGCCCCGTCCGATAGCTCGTGAGCGGGGGGGTGATCTTGGCGTAATGACCGACGAGACGAGGATCGCCGGCGGCAGAGGGCAAACTAACATACCCGCTTACCCAGGTCGGCCCGGGGTCATTTGCTGCGACATTGGCGACGTTGCGCACCTGTCCCTCGCCGTCCCGAAAGTAATCAAACGCGAGCTTCAATGGCGGTTCATAGGAACTAAGCGGGCTCGTAGCGGTCGTCGCGCTGGACAGGTGAAAAAGCCCGAGCGGATACTTCGGCACGATCGTGTCGCCCCAGGCCCAGAAGAGTCGCCCGCGGTGCACCGCCGACTGGATGCTGTCCGATCCAAGGATCCCGCTCTCTTTCCATTCGAGGTGCTCGCCGAGCTTTTGACTCTCGCCGTAGAGGCCGGCTCCGGTGAGACGTCCAAGTCGTTTCGCGATCATTGTACGCTTTACTTTCAATGTATGGGTTCCTCCGGCCTCGGGGACAAATCGAAAACCACGGGAGCCGAAGCCGTCGGCTTTTACCTCGTAGCCGTCCGCCTCGACCGTGAACCATGTCTCTACTCCCATCAACTCGGGCAGATCAAACGCGACCAGGCCGGCGTTGTCGGTGTAGAAGGAGACATGGTGATTACTCCGCAGTTCCACAAGCGGAACCGCCCAGCCATTTTCTTCGTCGATGACGGAGATACGGCAGGGTTCGAGAGCCGTGAGCGAGGAAGCGATGGTGAACAAGGCCAGGTAGAGGAGTAGACAGGGTTTCATGAGGTGAAAGGTAGCATGCGCATCCTAGTCATGCCTCTTGAAGGGATTATCATGAGAGCATCAATAACATCGCTCTCCGGTGACGAACCTGCGATGGTCTCTTCGCGAACGAGGGGACGTCGGCGCTCGACGACGTCCCATGGTGCATGAGCAGGAGACCCATGCTAGATGTCCCCTTTTCCGAAACGCACTTACTGAAACGCTCCGCGCTGTCCCTGCATCATTTGCCAGTTCGTGTAGGCGAAAAAGCCGAAGAGCACCGCCATAAAGAGGCTGTTCAATAGCAGCAGCCCCGCGATCGCCACCGCCACCGAGAGGAAAAAACCAATCTTCGGGGCGAGATGGGAGTAATTCAGCGGGAGCAGGCCCTGCATGATGTGCCCGCCATCGAGTGGCAGGATGGGGAGCAGATTCATGATCGCCCAACCCACATTTACCCAGAGCATTTGACCGATGAAAAATCCGATCCACGGGTCTTTCACCCCGGGGGTGAAGACGAGCAGGTAAGTCGCCGCACCGAGGAGGAGGCTAGCCGCCGGTCCCGCTGCCGCGATGATGACCGACTCCCCCCGCGTGAATCGTCCCGGCCCCGAACAGAGACCGCCCATACCGTGCAGCGAGATATCTGAATAGGGAGCGCCGTATTTTTTCCTCGCCCAGGCATGACCCAGCTCGTGCCAGATGATGGAGCAGAAGACCACCGCGGTCATCACCGCAAACTTGCCCAGCCCCTCGGGCCCGTCCTGCTCCAGAAACGGCATCCCAAGAAACAAGCACAAGAGCCAGAACATCCAGTGAACGTTCACAGGGAAACCGAAAAGGCGGAAGGAGAGCATGCGTGGAGGAAGAGAGTGTTAAAGGAGTCGAGTGGCGGAGAAACCGGTTAATCTATTCTTTACTTCTCTCCTTCTCCACTTCTTTACTCTCAAATAAACTCATTGATCAGATTCTCAATCACCCCCTGACGACCGCTCCCGGTCTCGGATTCCCCGTTGCCAAGTGCGGAGGCGGAGACTTCCCCCTCAACCCCTTAATTCAGGGCGCTATCGAGGTTTTGCACGAGCGACGATCCTGTGTATCATCCCCATTGCCGTTTCATTTACCCGCTAAACCCCCGCCCCATCATGCCCTTTCAATTCACCGGATTCGCCGACGAAGCAGAGAAATCACTGGCCGGCCAGATCGCCACGCTTAAAGAATCCGGCTGGAGCGCGATCGAGCTGCGGCTCGTCGGAGGCAAAAACATCTGCGATCACACCGACGAGGAATGGACCGCAGTGAAGGAAACTCTCGCCGCGCACGGCATCACCATCGTAGGATTCGGCGGTCAGATCGGAAACTGGGCCCGCCCCGTGACCTCGGATTTTCAAAAAGACATAGACGAACTGCGCCGCGTCGCGCCCCGCATGCGCGAAGTCGGAGCGAAGTTTCTCCGTATCATGTCGTGGCCGAATGACAAAGAGGCACCGCTCTCCCGCGAAGACTGGAAAGCCGAGGTCGTGCGTCGTCTCCGCGAGCTGGCCCCCATCGCCGAGGCCGGGGGCGTCATCCTCGCACACGAGAACTGCAGCGGCTATGGCGAGAGCCCCGAGGGCTACCTCGAACTCGCCGCTGCGGTGAACAGCCCCGCCTTCAAACTCATCATCGACACCGGCAACAACAGTCTCCACCACAACAGCAACGAGGCGACCTGGGAGTATTATCGAAAGTGCCGCGACGAGATCGTCCACGTCCACATCAAGAGCGCCAAGCCGAATCCGGAAGGCGGTGACTGGATCACCTGCCACGTCGACGAGGACCCAGTCCAGCGCCGCATCCTCGAAGACCTCCACCGCACCGGCTATGACGGCTGGCTCTCGATCGAACCCCACATCAAAGCCGCGATCCACGCCGGACAGGATGTCGATGACTCGGGCGAAGCCCGCGCCGTCTGGGTGGATTACACGAAACGGCTCGAGAAGCTGGTGACGGAAGTGACGGGCTGAGGGAGGAAGAAGGGGGTGAGGGGTTGAGGGGCGATGGCAATACCTGTGGAACGGGTCTCTAGGCCCCTTCTCTGTTGCACCGAAGCACTGCCCGAACGGGCCTGGAGACCCGCGTTCTACTTTTGGCTTTCGTCCTGCCCCGCATTCTCTCGACAAACGCGCCGGCTTCGCTACGATGCCGGCCATGCACCTCTATGTCACCGCGGCGGCGGCTCTTGCGCTCTCTTTACTGGTCTGCCAAACCCCCGCGACGGCGGAGGAGAAGGCACGCCCGAACGTGCTCTGGTTTGTCGTGGATGACATGTCGGCCCATCTCTCCTGCTACGGGGAAAAAGGCATTTCGACACCGCACCTCGACGCGCTCGCCGCAGAGGGCACCCGTTTCACCCGCGCTTACGTGACCGCCCCGGTTTGCTCGGCGAGCCGATCCGCGCTCATCACGGGCTGCTATCAGACGACGATTGGCGCACATCACCACCGCAGCGGACGCGGGGAGATGAAAATCCACCTCCCCGAGGGCGTCGAAACACTTCCGGCGATCCTGCAGCGGGCGGGTTATTTCACCTGCATCGGTAGCGGTCTCCCCGGACTGGACCATCGCGGCCTCGATTTCCCCGAAAAGGCGCCGCCGCAACGACGCCTCGGGAAAACAGACTATAATTTCGAATGGGATCCCACGATCTACGACAGCCACGACTGGGCCGAACGAAAGGACGGACAGCCTTTTTTCATGCAGGTGCAACTCCATGGCGGAAAGCTGCGCGAGGGCCCCATTGACGAGCGCGACAAGTTCCGGAATCAGGTCGTCGCCACTTTCGGCAGCCTCACTGCCCCGGCGGAAGTGGAATTACCTCCTTATTATCCGCGCGATCCGGTCCTACTGCAGGATTGGGCCGACTATCTCGATTCGGTGAGACTAACCGATCACCATGTCGGACTCGTTCTCGCGCGTCTCCGTGAAGAAAATCTCCTCGCGAAAACGCTCGTGATTTTCATGACCGATCACGGAATCAGCCACGCCCGCGGCAAGCAGTTCCTCACCGACGAGGGGACGCACATCCCCTTCATCGTTTCCGGTCCCGGCATCGCCAAAGGCGCGGTGCGAGACGATCTCGTCGAGCACATCGACATGGTTCCTGTCTCGCTCGCCGCCGCCGGGTTGCCCTTGACGGCGACGCTGCAGGGGCACGATCTCTTTGCTGCCGAATACGAGCCGCGCGCCTACGCCTTTGCCGCCCGGGACCGCTGCGACGAGACCACGGAAAAAATCCGCAGCCTCCGCAGCGAACGTTTTCTCTACATCCGGAATTACCATCCGGCCCGCCCGCATTTGCAGCCCAACGCCTACAAGGACAACAAAGACATCGTCCGAGTCCTGCGCCGCGAGCACGAGGCAGGCACGCTGCCCGGGCTGTCAGAGACGCTTCTCTTCGCCGCGCCGCGTCCGGTCGAGGAGCTCTACGATTGTCCCGCCGATCCGTCGCAGATTTACAATCTCGCCGCCGATCCGGCGCATGGGGAGATGCTCGCCACGATGCGGGCGGCGTTGGACGAGACCCTCATCCAAACCCGCGACCCCGCCCCCGAGACCGCTGCCAAGTACGACAGCGACATGGCCGAATACCTGCGTCGACCCAATCCGGAGGTCGCGAAAAACATCGCGCAAATGAAGCAGTGGACGGCTGAGGGAAAGTGAGCGGAAAGATCCCGTAGCGAAGGTCGTGAGACCTTCGGAGGACGAAACTCTCACGAGTTTCGCTACCGCACCCGCCACCCCATACGCAAAAAAACGAAACTTTTTGTCCAAAAAAATCGTCGCCGGACCTTAGGCTTGTCAGAAATGGCGGAAACCAGTCCAGATCAGACGGCGGAGAACTACCTGCAGCTCCTCAATCAGCACGAGAAATCGCTCGCGGCCTATGTCTATGCGCTCGTGAACGACAGGCACGACGCCGAGGACATCATCCAGAGCTGCAAGCTGACGATGTGGAAGCAATTCGCCCAGTTCGAACCCGGGTCCCATTTCGTCGCCTGGGCACGCCGCATCGCGCTGCACCAGATCCTCAACTACCGCCGGAGCGCGAAGCGCAAACCGCTTTACTCGATTGATCCCGCCTTCATCGAGGCGGTCGCAGCGGAGATCGACCGGGAGGGTGATACTTATTCGGCCCGGTCCGAGGCGCTTCAGGAATGCCTCAAGCAACTCCCGGAGAATCAGCGCCGCCTCGTCCTCCTGCGCTACTACGAGGATCACGACATCAGCTCGATCGCACAAGAGACCGACCGCACCGAAACCGCCGTTTACAAGCTTCTCAGCCGCGTCCGCTCGGCCCTCAACGACTGCGTCACCGCACGTCTCAATGCTCCCGCCTCATGAATCACCGCGAAAACATCGACCGCTCCTTTGACGGTCAACTCTCCCCCGAAGAGTGGGATGCGCTTCAGGCGGCGGTTATCGCCGATCCGGAGCTGCGCCGCGACTACGTGGAAAAGCGCTGGATCCATGCGCTCCTTGAGACACAAAGCGAGTCTCTCCCCTCTCTCCTCGCTGAAACCCCTCCCGCACCAACGGCGATAGCGGTGGCGCGTCCCTTTCTCTGGCTCAGCGCGGCGGCCGCCCTTGTCTTTTTTTGCGCGACCCTTTTTCTGATGGCTGATCGCCGCAGCGATGACTTCGTGGCGACACTGATCGAGGCGAAGGACTGCCGCTGGGCGGGATCCGATCTGCCCACGGTCGAGGGAGCGGGGCTCGGCACCGGAACGCTCGCCCTGATGGAGGGCATGGCCACGATCCGGTTCAAAAGCGGAGCGACAGTGACCCTGGAGGCACCCGGCATCCTCGTGGTCGAGTCCGCGATGAAGTGCCGCCTCCTCGAGGGGTCCGTCGTAGCCGATGTGCCGGAATCGGCGCACGGTTTCACGATTGATACTCCGAAGATGGAAGTGATCGACCTCGGCACGCGATTCGGCGTCACCACGACGCCCCTGGGAAACTCGAACGTGTTCGTTTTTGAAGGCGAGGTTAAAGTGCGGCAGGGCGAGTCGCCCGGGGCCACCCATCTCTTTGCCGGTCACTCCCTCGTCGGGGCGACCGACCCGCAGCCCGATGAAGATCAGGAAGTGCGTCGCTCCGAGCCCCTCCCTTCTCCCGGTGATGGCTGGACCCCTGTCTCCACCGCGACCGGTCGCGGAGGCGATGCCTACGTGCGGCGCGGCGACGCCCACGGTCCTACCGGCGGTCATCCGCTCCTGATGGTAAAACATACCGATCTCGCGGCAAACAACGAACGCCGCGCCCTCCTCACTTTCGATCTCTCCAGCCTGACACCCGCACAAATCGGTGACGCACGGCTCGCACTGAAGATGGAATCGAGCGGACTTGGCTTCTCCTCCCTCGTGCCCGACTCGAGCTTCGCCGTCTACGGGATCGCCGAGGGAAACCCTGACGACTGGAGCGAGGAGTCCCTGCTCTGGGAGAACGCGGGACCGCTTGTCGAAGAGTCCCTTTCTGAAAGTATCGCCCGCCGCCTCACCACCTTCGAGATACGCAAAGGCTCTCCCAACAGCCTCATCGAGACCCGGTCCGATGCCCTCACCGAATTCCTCCGCGCGCATCGCGGCGAACTCGTCAGCCTGCTCATCGTCCGCGAGACGGGCGAGTCCGACAAGCAGGGGCTCGTTCACGCCTTTGCCTCGAAAGAGCACCCCACTTCTCCCGCCCCCACCCTTTGGATTCAAACCGAAAAGTAGCATGGGCTTCCAGCCCATGCACCGCCCCTCGACGCTCGAACGCTCCATCCCGAAAAGTCGCTTTTCCACGCGACTCCCCTTTCTCTCATGACCCTGACTTTACCCTCCTCACTCCTCGGCTTGACCCTACTGGTTCTGCCCGCCTTCGCGGGAGATGACCGTGAGGCGCTCAAGTTTTTCGAGAACGAGATTCGTCCTCTTCTCGCGGCTGAGTGCTACGACTGCCACGGACCGGAAAAGGCCAAGGCAGGGCTTCGCCTCGATCATCGCGAGTTCATGATCACCGGCGGTGACACAGGACCCGCTCTCGTCCCGGGGAAGCCCGCCGAGTCCATCATGATCGGGGCGGTTCATCGCACCGATCCCGACTTTGCGATGCCGCCGAAGAAAGAGCTTCAACCCGCCCAGGTCGCCGCGCTCGAAAAATGGGTCGCCCTCGGTGCTCCCTGGCCCGCCGAAGTGGCCGCGAAGAGCAAGACCGACGGGAATGGCTTCACCGAAGACGACAAAAACTGGTGGGCGATCAAGCCCGTGACCGAACCCGTCTTGCCCGCCAGCGGCAAAGGCTGGGCGAAAAGTCCGATCGATCATTTCATCGCGGAGAAGCTGGAGGAAAATCACCTCAAACCCGCCGCCGCTGCCGATGCCGGTGAACTCGTGCGCCGTCTCTTTTTTGACCTCCACGGCCTGCCCCCGGGACCCGAAGATGTTGTCGCCTTCCGCGAGGCCTTCGCGGAGAATCCTGACAAAGCCACCAGCAACCTCGTCGACCGTCTCCTCGAGAGTCCCCGCTATGGCGAACGCTGGGGTCAGCACTGGCTCGACGTGGTGCGCTACGCCGAGAGTGACGGCTACCGTGCCGATGACTACCGCCCCGAGACGTGGATGTATCGCGACTACGTGGTAGGCTCCTTCAACGAGGACAAGCCCTACCACCAATTCGTCCGTGAACAACTCGCCGCCGACGAGATCGCGGCTGATGATCCAAAAGCCCTCATCGCAACCGCGTTCCTGCGTCTCGGGATCTACGAATGGAACCAGCGCAACGCGGAGATGCAGTGGGACCTCATTCTCACCGAGATGACCAACGTCACGAGCGAGGCCTTTCTCGGTCTCGGAATGGGCTGTGCCCAGTGCCACGATCACAAGTTCGATCCCATTCTGCAGAAGGACTACTTCGCGATGCAGTCCTTCTTCAACACGACCTGGTGGCCCGAAGACCAGCTCCTCGCCGCTCCCGGCGAACGCGCCGCCTACGACGCGAAGATGTCCGCTTGGGAAGCCGCCACCAAAGACCTGCGCGATCAGCTCGACGGCATCACGACCAGCGTGCTCGAAGGGAGACGCAAAGGCGCGGTGGTCCAGTTCCCCGAAAACGTGCAAGCAATCTACTGGAAAAAGCCCGAAGAGCGCAACGCCTACGAAGAGCAGATCGCTCAACTCGTGCAGCGCCAGGTCGATTTCGAATACCGTCGCGTCGATTACAAAAAGACCTTTGCCAAAGATGAAAAGAAACTCACTCTCTACACCGAGTTGACTGAAAAGCTCAAGGCCTTTGACCACCTCAAACCGGCCCCGCTCCCGGCTGCCTTCATCACTACCGATGTCGGTCCGAAACCCGCCGACACCCTGCTGAAACTTCGCGGCAAAGACGAAGTCGTCGAGCCCGCCTTCCTCACCCTGCTCGGTCAGCCCGCGCCGAAGATCACCCCGACGGAGAAGACAACCGGACGCCGCACCGCCCTCGCCAACTGGATCGCGAGTGAGGAAAATCCCTTCACCGCCCGCGTCATGGTGAACCGCATCTGGCAGCGTCACTTCGCTGAGGGACTCGTGCCCACGCCGAACGACTTCGGCATGCTGGGTGAAGCCCCTAGCCATCCCGGGTTACTCGACTGGCTGACAAAACGTTTCCTCGAAGACGACTGGAAGATGAAGTCGCTTCACCGCACCATCATGACCAGCGCGACCTACCGCCAGACCGCTCGTCGCGAGCCGACCACTGACGAAGACACGGTCGACCCGGCGAACCGTCTCCTCTGGCGTTACCCGCCCCAGCGGCTCGACGCCGAACAGCTCCGCGACGCGACCCTCGCCGCCTCGGGTGAGATCTCCCAACGCGAGGGCGGCCCCTCCGTCGACGGCACCGCGCCGAATCGCAGCATCTACATCAAAAAGCGCCGCAACACGAACGATCCGATGATGGGTGAGTTCGATTCGCCCTCGGGCTTCGGCTCGACCCCGAACCGCATCCCCACGACGACGCCAAATCAATCGCTCATGCTCGTAAACGGGGAATGGTCGATCTCGCGAGCGACTTCGTTTGCGAAACGCATTCTCCAGGGCAAAGGGGATTTCGGTCCGGATCAGGTCCGCGAAGCCTACCGCATCGCCTATGGTCGCGAGGCACTCAGCGCCGAGGTCGACGGAGCGATTTCCTTCGTCGCGTCGCAGAGCAAAGTTACCGGAGACCCCGCCTCGACGGTTCCGGTCGACAAGTATCCTAATGAGACCGGACTGCGCCCCGCGAAAGTTGTCTTCAAAGACGTCACAGGAATCGAACTCGGAGAAAACGCCCTCTGGCTCCAGCCCGGGAGCCGCTTTGAGAAACTTGAGGCCCCGGGCCTGGTGGTCCCCGACGAAGACTTCACGATCGAGGCCGTTGCCAATCTCGACGCCGTTTATTCCGACTCGTCGGTCAACACCCTCGTGAGCCGCTGGAGCGGCAACGCCGAAGAGGTCGGCTGGTCCGTCGGCGTCACCAGCGCGAAGTCCCGCTTTGACCCGCAGAACTTCATCGTGCAGCTCGTCGGGGATGACTTCCAGAACAACCGCATCTACGAAGTGGTCGCCTCGGGCCTGCGCGTGCCGCTGAACAAACCGGTCTACCTCGGCGTCTCGATCTCGGCGAAACCGTCGAAGGAAGATCCCGCCAAGGGCACCGTGACCTTTTACCTGAAAGACCTCTCCGATCCCGCCGCGCCGATGCAGAGCGAGACGGTGCAGCACCAGATCGTAAAAGGCCTCGCCGCAACGAGCGCCGGTCCCGTCACGGTCGGCGGACGCGGTCAGAAGGGCCACCACTGGGACGGCCAGCTGGCCCGCATCGCCGTGAGCAAAGGCAGGCTAGATCGACTCCAGTTGCTCACCTACCCCCAGCGATCCGACGCCGAGTCGCTCCTCCCCGCCGCGACCCGCATCCTTGACTGGAACTTCGCCGGCAGCAACGGTGAGAGACCGGCTCCCGGCACCGCCTGGAAACGCGAGGCCGCTACCGCGCCCGCCGGATCCGTGCCGCCCGCCCTCCTCGGCGCCGTGACCGACTTCTGCCACGCTCTTTTGAACTCGAACGAATTTCTCTACCTTCATTGAGCTGTTTAGCGGGTAGCCGTTTTGCCGTTTAGCTACTGACTTCCAGCTTCCAGCTTCCAGCTACTGACTTCTAACTTCTAACTCCTCCCTCGCCATGTCCTTCTGCCACCGCATCGATCAACCCGCGAGCCGTCGTGAATTCCTCAGCAAAGCAGGAGCCGGATTCGGCGCCGTCGCCCTCTCGGCCCTCACCGGAGACAACCTCCTTGGCTCGAGTTCGTTTCCGAATCCCGTCGGGGCAAAGATCCCGCACCGGCTCGCTCGGGCAAAAAATGTGATCTGGCTCTTCATGGAGGGCGGTCCCAGCCACCTCGACCTTTTTGATCCCAAACCGCTCCTCAACAAGCTCGCCGGCCAGTCCCTGCCCGACAGTTTCGACCGCCCCGTCACCGCCATGGGCGAGGTCAATTCGCCTCTGCTCGAGTCAAAGCGAAAGTGGGATCAGCACGGCGAGAGCGGTCTCTGGATCTCGGACTGGCTCCCTAACCATGCCAAAATCGCCGACGAACTTTGTGTGATCCGCTCGTGTGTGTCCGACGGGATCAACCACGCCGGCGGGGTCTGCCAAATGAATACCGGCTCGGTCTTCGGCGGTCGTCCCTCTCTCGGTTCGTGGGTCTCCTACGGCATCGGCACGGAAAACAACAGCCTGCCCGGCTTTGTCGTCATCAAAGACTCGAACTCCATGGTCGTGAACGGAGCCCGCACCTGGGGCTCGGGATTCATCCCCGCCGTGCACCAGGGCGTGCTTTTTGAAAACGGCGTCGAGCCGATCAAGAACCTCAATAACCCGCAGGGCGTCACCGACGAGCGCCAGCACAAGAAGCTGGCTTTCCTCGAAGAGGTGAACCGCCGTCACTATGACTCCCGCTCCTCGAACACCGACCTTGAGGCCCGCATCCGCAGCTACGAGCTGGCCTTTGCGATGCAGGCCGAGGCCCCTGAGGCGATCGATCTCGCGAGCGAACCCGAGCACATCAAGACACTCTATGGACTCGACAACAAAGAGACCGAAGTCTACGGACGCCAGTGTCTCATGGCCCGCCGTCTCATCGAGCGTGGAGTCCGCTTCGTGCAGCTCTACCACGGCGCCGGAAGCAAGTGGGACAGCCACTCGAAGATGGAGGAAAACCACGGACGTCTCTGCAACAACGTCGATGTCCCCATTGTTGGACTTATTCTCGACCTGAAACAGCGGGGACTGCTTGATGACACCCTCATCATCTGGGGAGGTGAGTTCGGCCGCACGCCCATGAGTGAGAAGGGTGACGGTCGCGACCACAACCCCACCGGCTTCACCATGTGGATGGCCGGCGGTGGCGTCAAAGGCGGCCAAACCATCGGCGCCACCGACGAACTCGGCCTCTACGCGGTCGAGGACAAAATGCACGTCCACGACATCCACTCGACGATCATGAGCCTGCTCGGTCTCGATCACACCGAAGTCGTCTACATGCACAAAGGCCGACCCGAACGCGTCGATCTGAATGAAGGTCACGTGAATGAGAAAGTTTTTGCGGGATGAGGTGGTGAAAGATTGCAACGTGCTTTGAAAGAAACCCTGCGGCTAAAGCCGCAGCCGCTTTTCAGCGACGCTCGAACAAACGGGCCTGGAGACCCGTTCCACTTTTTCCGACTCATCGCCACAAGGCTGGAGTGAGGGGGCTCCGGCCTCCGAAACTCTCACGAGTTTCGCTACTTCTCCAACGCCTCCACCGCCTCCACCGCCCAATCGAGGGCTTTAGAGTAGCTGCAATTCTCGAGAAAATGATTCAGCCGGGGCTGGATCTTTGCACGATGCGCCGCGTGAAAAGCAACGATTGCCTCGGACACTTCCTGCAACCTCGCGAGCTGCCCCGCAGGATCGCGCTCCCGCATTTCAGCATCGCCGATCACCCGCAGCCGCTCCTCGAGCAGCCCGATCAGTTCACTGAGTTCCACTTTTTCCAACATGCCTCTACCCAACAGGGTTAGATCACAGAGTCAACTTTATTCAGGGGTTCAGGGGTTCAGGGAAAACCTCAAAACCTCAAAACCTCAAAACCTCAAAACCTCAAAACCTCAAAACCT
>JANQVJ010000027.1:71269-83353 GCA_030730365.1 Verrucomicrobiales bacterium | reverse complement strand
AAAACCTCAAAACCTCAAAACCTCAAAACCTTCCCCCCCTAGCGAAACGGCCAGATCACCGGGATCAGGAACGACGCGACGACCCAGAGGACGAGGTTCAGCGGAACCCCGACGCGGGGGAAGTCGGTGAATTTGTAGCCGCCTGCTCCGTAGACATAGGTGTTGGTCTGGTAGCCGATCGGCGTCGCAAAACTGGCGCTGCATCCGAAGATCAGGGCCACGATGAAGGGCCGCGCATCGACTCCGATCTCGCCCTGCCACGAGATCCTTTCGGCAATGCCGATGACAATGGGCGCCAGCAGCGCGGCGACGGCATTGTTGCTGATCAGTTCGGTTAGGGTCGAGCTGAGCAGGTAGACAATCGCGAGAATGATAAAAGGCGAGAAGTCCCCCGCGAGGGCCATGATCCCGTCGACGAGGACCTGCGCCGCCCCGCTCTGATCCATCGCGAGCCCCAGCGCGAGCATCCCGAAGATGAGAAAGACGATGTTCCACTGGATCGCATCGTAGGCCTGATGCGGCGTCACGCAGCGAGTCAGGATCATCGTGAGAGCCGCGAGGATCGCGAGCGACGGGATGGGCAAAAGACTAAAGGCGGCACCGAGGACAAAGGTCGTCGTAATACCGACCCCGAGCCATACTTTTTTCTTGTCGACGACGAGGTCAGGGGTCTCGGAGATGCTGACGAAGTCTTTCTGCTCCTGCAGTCGCTTGAAAGTATCGGGCTCGCCCTCCATAAATAGCGTGTCTCCGAAGGCGAGGCGCACTTTGTTGAGGGAGTCGTGCAGATTCACTCCCTGGCGATGAATCGCGAGCACGTTGATGCCGAAGTTCCGGCGAAAACCGATCTCTTTGAGCGTCTTCCCGACCAGTTGTGAGCGCGGTCCGATGATGCCCTCGAGCAACTTCAGTTCGCGGGTCTCAACCTGGGTGAGACTGAGATCATTCTGCCCCTCGAAGCTGACTCCGGGATCTTTGCGCAACTCTTTGAAAGCCTTTCCGTGAAGGACGAGGAGAAGTTTGTCTTTTTCGAAAATAACGAGTTCGTCGATGGGCACATCGAGACTGCGACCGCGGCGGCGCACCTCAAGGACGCGGGCCATCGGGTAGGTCTTGAGGAGGCTCTCGACGAGCGTTTTTCCGACGATCGGAGACCCCGGCTCGACCTGGAACTGGGTAAGGACTTCGCGGGTGAGATCGGGGTCGATCAGTTCGGAAAGCGAACTGCGCGAAGGCAACAGCTTGCGCCCTATCGTGATAATGTAGACAAATCCGACCGCCAGATAGACGAGTCCCAGCGATGTGACCTCGAACATGCCGAAGGCTTTTTGCCCGTATTCCTGCGCAATACCATCGACGATGAGTGACGTCGAGGTGCCTGTGAGCGTGCAAGTGCCGCCGAGGATGGAGGCGAAGGAAAGAGGGATGAGCAGCTTCGAGGCACGCAGTCCCATGGCCCGCGCGTGAGCGAGGACAATGGGGAGGAAAACGACGACGATGGGCGTGTTGTTCACGAAGGCCGAGAGCAGCGCAACCATCGTCATCATGACGAAGAGCACGCGGATCTCGCTTTTGCCCGCGATGCGGGAGAAAAACTTTCCCATCGCATCGATCACGCCGGTGCGCTCGAGTCCGGCACTGAGAATGAACATGCAGGCCACCGTGATGGGGGCACCGTTGCTGAAGACACTGAGAATGCCGCGCTCGAGCACGACCCCGTTTTCAACGAGGTCATTGAGCGGCAGCACCCCGAGCAAAAGCAGCACACCCAGCGCCGAGAGAGCGACGACATCCGGCGCGGCCCATTCGCGGAAAAACGCAAGCACCACCACCACCAGGACCGCATAGACCGCGATGATGGAAATGTTGAGATCGGGGAGAAACGGCTGGAGCCAGTCTATCATCAGTTCGCACCATAAACGGCCCGCGCGCGATGCCAAGTCTGCGATTGCAGACTCTCCGGAGATTCGCTACCCTCTCTCCATGACGCCCGCCGAGCGGCCCCCCACCGAGTTTGAAAAAAAGGTCTACGACGCGCTCCACCTCGTCCCGAGGGGAAAGGTGACCACATACGGGCATATTGCGCGATACCTCTCCTGCGGCTCCCCGCGCGCGATCGGGCAGGCCCTGCGACGGAATCCCTTTGCCCCCGGGACACCATGTCACCGCGTCGTCAGCGCCGACCTTACCATCGGCGGATTCTTCGGCGCGACCACAGGCAGCCCGATTGATCGCAAGCGCCGCCTCCTCGAGCAGGAAGGGGTGCGCTTCGGCGAAAACGGCGCAATCGATCCCGCCTGCTCTTACTGCTACGATGAGTGATCCCCGCGAAGAGTTTGATCCCGCCGAAGGCATGCGGCAGGAGCTCGCCAGCTACCTCGCCGAGCTCGAGTTCTACCGCATGCCCTTCGGCCGTTACAAAAACCAGCACCTCTACACCCTGCCCTACGAGTACCTGCACTGGTTCGTGGAAAAGGGCGACGGATTTCCCTCGGGCCGGCTCGGAGAGCTGATGGAGTTCGTCTACCACACCAAAGCAAGCGGATCCGAGATCGTCTTTTCGCGGCTGCGGAAGAGGTGGTGAGGGCCCCCGTGCTACCCCGCTGTCGGATCGCGCACCACGAGCACGCCGGCGACGGACTCGAGAAGCCGCTCGATCCGAATGGGCTTGTGGAGGACGTCTTTGACACGGGCATCGCGGGTGAAGACCTCGGGAACCTGCGGATCGTCTTTTTCCCTCACAAAGATCACTGCCGGCGCAAGGAGCCTTGGACCGCGCCCTGCCGTGCAGGCCTTGGAGATCAGTTCATAGAGCATCGGACCGCTTAGTTCACCGGTCTGCATGGCGAAGAGAAAGAGACCGAAACGTTTCTGTAGCGCCAGTTCAAATGCCCGCAGCGGATCCGCGGTCGTGACGGCACGACAGTTGGTGAAATTTTCCAGAGTCTCGCGAATGAGTCGGGCGGTGGAGGCGACAGGATGAGCGATGAGCACTTCGACGGGACCGGGAGCGAGAATGATCTCCCTCTCCGGGATCACAGAACCGACCACCCCTCCCGGCGCAAGCGTTGCTTCATCGGCGATCAAATCCGGAGATTCGGAGATACCTGCCTCCACGGTCGAATCGGGCATGGCCGGGGAGACATCTTCACGGTGAGATATCTCCGCCGGTGAGGCGGTCTTTCGTAATGTTGTCCATTTTCGTTCTGCGGGACTTTCCATAAGCGTGATGACGCGGGTAGCAAATCAGAGGTAGACCGAAAAGGTAGCCGAAAACGCGGAATTTGGAAATTGTGAGAAATATTTACCCGGGACGATGAGCCACATGTGAAGACCCCGTGATAACCTTCCCTTGCGACTGCGCGATCTTCCTCAATGTTGTCGCTCTCCGGTGGAGAAGCTATCCTATGGGTGAAAACGCGATGATCAAAATTCAGGGTGCCCGACAGCATAACCTGAAGAACCTGAGCCTGGAGATCCCGAGGAATCGTTTCATCGTGATCACCGGCGTTTCGGGATCGGGAAAATCGTCGCTCGCTTTTGACACACTCTACGCCGAAGGGCAGCGCCGCTACGTGGAGTCGCTCTCGGCCTACGCGCGTCAGTTTCTCGATCAACTGGAAAAGCCCGACGTTGATTTCATCGAGGGCCTCACCCCCGCGATCGCGATCGAGCAACGCACCTCGCAGCCGAATCCGCGCTCGACGATCGCCACCGCGACGGAGATCTACGATTACCTGCGCATCCTTTACGCCGCCCTCGGACGTCCCCACGACCCGGTCACCGGCTCGCCGCTGGTGCGCCACACGATTAAAGACATCGTCGATCACCTGACGACCTTTCCGGAGAGCACCCGCATTATTCTGCTCGCTCCGATACCGAAAGAAAAAGGCGTCACCATTCGCGAAGTGCTCGAGCGATACCGGGCCCAGGGGTTCATCCGGGCCCGCATCGACGGGGGGATTGTCGAGATCGAGGAGATCACGGAGAAGGCGAAACCGAAATCCGCCGAGATTGTCATCGATCGACTCGTCGTGCGCGAAGACATCCGCAGCCGCCTCGCCGACTCGCTCGAAGTGGCGCAGAAGATCGCCGAGAACCGTATCTCCGCCCTCGTCCAGACACCGGGATCAGAGATTTACGAGCCCTACGATTTCACCTTTAATTACACCAATCCCGAGACCGGATTCTTCCTCCCGAAGCTGACGCCGAAGCACTTTTCCTTCAACAGCCACTTCGGCGCATGCCCGGGCTGCCACGGACTCGGCTCGCGGCTCGTGCCGGATGCGGAACTGATGGTTCCTGATCCTGACAAAACATTACGAGACGGCGGAGTGAAGACCTGGTGGACGGGATCGAAGTCACGCAAAGGTTTCCACCAGCGCGCCATCGAAGACCTCGCGAAAGCCTACTCGGCTGACCTCGACGCCCCGATCCGGAGTCTCCCGCGGGAATTTAAAAAAGCGCTTCTCTACGGTGACGACAGCTTCGAGGGCCTCTCGACCCAGGCGACACGGCTGCTCGAAACGACCAAGAGTGAGGTCACCAAGCGCAATGTGCGGCGATTCATGTCCGCCAAGCCCTGCCCCGATTGCGAGGGAAAACGGCTCAAGGATGAGATCCTCTCGGTCACGCTCGCGCACGAAACGCAACCGCTCTCGATCGAGGGATTCACCGCTCTCGCGATCGGTGACGCGATCGTCTGGCTCGGCGGCGTGATCCTCTCCGACGTGCAGGCGACCTACGCGACCGAGGTCCTCAATGAAGTGCGCAAGCGACTCACCTTTCTCAACACCGTCGGGCTCGGTTATCTCTCCCTCGACCGGCAGAGCGGGACTCTCTCGGGCGGGGAAAGTCAACGTATCCGCCTCGCCACCCAGCTCGGAGCCGGACTCGCCGGGGTGCTCTACGTCCTCGACGAGCCGAGTATCGGGCTGCACCAGGCCGACAACGAGAAGCTCATCGCCACGCTCAAAAATCTGCGCGACGTGGGCAACACGGTCATTGTCGTGGAGCACGACGAGGACACCATCCGCGCCGCCGACCATCTCCTCGACCTCGGACCAGGCGCCGGGGAAAACGGCGGAGAACTCCTCGCCCAGGGCACACCGGAGGAGGTCTTTGCCAATCCCCGCTCCATCACCGGAGCCTATCTCTCGGGTCGTGCAAAGATCGAGATTCCGCCGCCCACCTCGTTTGCGACCGAGACGCGCGAGCTCGTCGTGCGCGGAGCTCGCGAGCATAATCTGAAAAACATCGACGTGCATTTCCCCCTCGGGAATTTCATCTGCGTAACCGGGCTCTCGGGTAGCGGAAAGTCCACCCTCGTCGATGACATCCTGCGCCGCGCGCTCTTCCGGCATCTCTTCCACAGCAAGGACAAACCCGGCGATCACGACTCCGTCGAGGGGCTTGAGCATATCGACAAGGCCATCGTCATCGATCAGTCGCCCATCGGTCGCAGCCCGCGGTCGAATCCGGCGACCTACATCGGCGTCTTCAGTCCGATCCGCGATCTCTTTTCCCAACTCCCTGCCGCGCGGACACGCGGTTACGAGCCGGGTCGATTCAGCTTTAATGTCTCGGGAGGACGCTGCGAGACCTGCGAAGGCGACGGACTCATCCGCATCGACATGCACTTTCTCAGCGACGTCTACGTGACCTGCGAGTCGTGCAACGGGCGCCGTTACAATCGCGAGACACTCGACATCACCTACCGCGGCAAAAGCATTGCCGACGTCCTCGAGATGACCGTAGAGGAGGCCCTCGCCTTTTTTCAAAAGATACCGAAGATCAGTCAGCAACTGCGAGCCCTGCGTGATGTCGGCCTCGGCTACGTCCGCCTCGGACAGTCCGCCACGACTCTCTCGGGCGGCGAGGCGCAGCGGATCAAGCTCGCGACCGAGCTGGGGAAAACGGCAACCGGCAAGACTGTCTACCTCCTCGATGAACCCACCACCGGACTTCATTTTTCTGACATCGCCACGCTCCTCGAAGTCTTTTACCGGCTTCGAGATCAGGGCAATACCCTCATCGTCATCGAGCACAATCTCGACGTCATCAAGTGCGCCGACTGGATCATCGACATGGGTCCGGGCGGAGGTCACGCCGGCGGAACCGTCGTCGCCGAGGGCACGCCTGCAACGATCGCGAAGTCAAAGCACTCGCTCACGGGACCTTATTTGAGGAAGCTGCTCTAGCGAAACTCTCAGGGGTTTCACCACGCACCCGAAGCTCACGCCGGATATTCCCACGGGGCCCGATAGTCGCGGCGCAGCAGCTTGTTTGCCTCATCATCACCGGGGAAAGTTTCGGTCTCACCGTCCCACTCGATGCTGCGTCCCAGCTTCTGACTGATCATGCCGAGGAGGCTCATGTTCGTGGCGAGATGTCCAATTTCGACGTCAGCGACGGGAAGCCGCTTCTGCTCGATGCATTCGATGAAATCGCGCCAGAGCGGCGGAACGTTGTGACCGTCTTTCTCATCGTCGAACTTCGGATCCTCGTGGACGATCTCCTTGCCTTCATTCGGATAGAAGGTCCAGCCGTCGCGCCATCCCATATGAAAGGTGCCCTTGGTTCCATAGAAATAACAACCGACTTTCGACTTCTCGGCCTCGTTCCCTCCGAAGCGCCGGTGCTCCCAGACAGCGGTGAACTTGTCGAACTCGTAGGTCACGACCTGATGATCCGGCGAGTCAGAGGTCTGTTCCTTTTCATTAAGCACGACAGGACCTTTGATCGGACGTCCTCCCATCGATGAAATTTTGCGGGGGTGTTTCTCATCGGACCACCAGAGGATCTGGTCGAGCCAGTGGACACCCCAGTCCCCGAGGATGCCGTTGGCGAAATCGAGATAGTTGCGGAAGCCGCCGGGGTGGATGCGCTTGTTAAATGGGCGCATCGGCGCAGGGCCGCAATAAAGGTCCCAGTCGAGATTTTCCGGTACCGGTTCGTTCGGAGTCGGCGCCTCGGGGCCACCGGCACTGTGGGCAAAGGCCCGTATCATCCCGATCTCCCCTGCCCCGCCCTCCTTGAGAAACTTCATCCCACTGACGTGGTGGGGTCCGATGCGCCGATGCATCCCCACCTGCACGACCCGGTCGTGAGCCCGCGCCGCCTTCACCATGGCGCGGCTTTCCTGGATGGTGTGGCCGGTCGGCTTTTCGACAAAGACATGGGCGCCCGCCTCGATGCAGGCGATCCCCTGGAGCGCGTGCCAGTGATCCGGTGTGGAAATGATCGCGATCTCGATCTTCTCTTTCTCGAGCATCTCGCGGTAGTCGCGATAGGTCGCGGGCAGTTTGCCGGTGATGCTCTCGACCTCGTCAGCGGAGACCTCGAGCTCATCGGCATCGACATCACAGAGGGCGACGACATCGACGGCCCCGTCTTCGATCGCGACGCGGAGAATGTTCATCCCCCACCAGCCCGACCCGATCAGAGCGGTGCGGTATTTTTTCCCGGGCGTATCCTGCGCCCTGAGCCAGGGAGAAAAAGCCCCGCTCGTGAGGACGGCGGCACCGGCGGCGGTGTGGAGAAAGTGGCGTCGATTGGGGTGATTCATCAGGATGAGTATTTTACACGTCTCTCCGACGGGTGCGAGTACGTGAACGCGACGCCTCTTCGCCTCGATTCGCTTGCGCCCGCCCCCGCCCTGCGCGAGTTAAGTGCTTTCCCATGATGAAGGTCGCTTTCTACGATGCCAAGCCCTACGATCAGGAATTTTTTCTGAAAACCGCCGCCGACACGGGGATCTCCTACGTTTTCCACCACTTCCGGCTCTCCGCCGCGAACACTGCCACGGTCGGGGGATGCCGTGCCATCTGTGTTTTTGTGAATGATCAGATCGACGGAGCCTGCCTCGAGGGTCTCGCGCGTGAGGGTGTCGAGATCATCGCGCTTCGCTGCGCGGGATTCAACCAGGTTGATCTCAAGGCCGCCGCCGCCCTCGGGATCCGCATCGTGCGGGTCCCCGCCTACTCGGCGCACGCTGTCGCCGAACACGCCGTAGCCTTGCTCCTCACGCTGAACCGCAAGATTCACCGCGCCTACAACCGCGTCCGCGAGCACAATTTCTCACTCAATGGTCTCGTCGGCTTCGATCTCCACGGGCGCACCGCGGGCATCGTCGGAACGGGAAAAATCGGGCGGATCACGGCGGAGATTCTTCGCGGATTCGGGATGGACGTGCTCGCCTACGATCTCTATCCCGACGATAAATGGGCCGCCGCAAACAGGATCACCTACTGCCCGCTTGCCGAACTTTTTTCCCGCAGCGACGTCATCTCCCTGCACACGCCACTCACGCCCGAGACCCATCACCTCATCAACCGCGAGGCCCTCGCCTCGATGAAGGACGGATTCTACCTCATCAACACGAGCCGGGGGAAGCTCATCGACACCGCCGCGTTGATCGAATCACTGAAGTCGAAAAAGCCCGGCGGGATTGCTCTCGATGTCTACGAGATCGAAGAGGGTGTCTTTTTTGAAGACCTCTCCCACGATGTCCTGCAGGACGACGATCTCGCCCGCCTCGTCAGTTTCCCCAACGTCCTCGTGACCTCGCACCAGGGATTTCTCACGACCGACGCCCTCACCGAGATCGCCCGGGTCACCACGGAAAACCTGATCGCCTTTGAATCGGGCAGCGCTCTTCTCGAAGGCACCGAGGTGAAAATGGCGCACTGATTTCGTTCTCGTCATGGACTCACCGACCCGTCTTCTCTTCGTCTGTCTCGGCAACATCTGCCGCTCGCCCGCCGGTGAAAATGTGATGAATCACCTCATCGGGAAAGAAGGACTCGAGTCGCAATTTGTCGTCGACTCGGCCGGCACTGCCGGATACCACATCGGAAACCCACCCGATCTCCGCATGGGCCGCGCCGCGAAGACACGAGGGATCGCGATGTGCGGGCGGGCGCGTCAGGTGAAGCCGTCGGACTTCAGCGACTTCGACTGGATCTTCGCGATGGACCGCAGCAATTACGACGACCTCGTCGCGGTTCGGAAAAAATGCGACGCCCCTACCGCGAAGCTCGTCCTTTTCTGCGACTTCTGCGAAGCCCACTCTGAGAGCGAAGTCCCCGATCCCTACTACGGCGGGCCAGAGGGCTTTGACAAAGTCCTCGACCTGCTCGAGGACGGTTGCGGCGTCTTTTTGCGCAAGTGGAAATCGGGCGAACTCGATTGAGTCGTGGACGATTTTTGATCATCAAAGGAAATTTCGTCCTTCCGTAGAGAGAATTTGGGCCATATTTGCTCATGAAACCCTCCCTCGTCAGCGCGAAAGGCGGACTCTTCCGCGGACTGGCGATTCCTTTCACCGCCTTTGTTCTCGCGGCCTCACTCGCCCTCGTCGCGTGGATTGATTCCTCCTACCAACGGGAATCGCTGCGGCAATTCCGTGAAACAGCCACGGCGAATGCCCGTATCGTCGATCAGCTGCGACTCCCCCGCTCTCCAGAACTCGCGCGAAATCTCGCGACAGTTCTCGGTGTCGGCGTCGGATTCCGATTTCAGGACACTCCGACGACGGGTCTTGATCAGGCCCTCGAGGCAGCCGTCGACGGTCTCATCCCCGCCGCCCCCGCCTCGGCCCGGGTCGCCGGACGTGACCTCGCCGTCGCGACGCTGGCGGACGGAACCACGCACCTCGTGCTGATGCGGGACGGCCATCGCGGTCTCCCCGGCGCCTCGACCTGGCTGCTCCCTTCGCTCATCGTCGCCGCGCTCGGAGGCGGTCTCGCCTTTCTCGTCTCACGCCGACTGGTGCGCCCCCTCGTGACCCTCAATCGATGGCTGCCAAATCTCGACAGCGAAAAGCCGGACCCGATTCCCCTCTCCGTCACCGCCCGCTCCGACGAGATCGGAGCCCTCGCCCGCTCCCTCGAGGACGGCCATCGTCGACTCCGCGAAGAGCAGGAGCTGCGACGCCAGTCCGAGCGTCTCGCTACTCTCGGGCGCATCGCGACCAGTCTCGCGCACGAGATCCGCAACCCCGCCGCCGCGATCCGCATGCACGCCGATCTCCTCGCCCGCGAAAAATCGGGAGACGAGGCGGAGTCTCTCGACCTCATTCGCGACGAAGTCGACCGCATCACCGATCTGGTGAATCAGTGGCTCTTCGTCGCCCGTGCCGCGCCGCCGCGAACCCGGCCGCACGATCTCACCACCCTTGCCCGCGCCGTCCTGAAGCGGCTCGCGCCGCAGTTCGACCATGCCGGAGTGACTACCGCCCTCGACGGACCCGACGGCCTTTTCGTTGAAGTCGACAGCTCCCGCATCGAGCAGGTCATGCGGAATCTTTTCCTCAATGCGATGCAGGCGATGCCCTCGGGTGGGAAAATTCACGCCGCTGTCCGACGGGACGGCGACATCGTCCGTCTCGAGATCAGGGACGGCGGAGCCGGCTTCAGCGACGAGGCTCAGCGACGCTGGAGCGAGCCCTTTTTCTCGGAACGTGAGGGTGGCATGGGGCTGGGTCTGACCCTCGCCTCCGAAGTGATGCAGGCGCACGGCGGGACCGTCTCGGTGCGCAACGCGCCTGACGGCGGAGCGATCGTTCGCTGCGAATTCCCGCCCCTTTCCACCGAATCCCGCAAGGCATGACCACTCTCCCCAAAGTCCTCATTGTCGAAGACGAGCGCGCCCTCGCCCTCGCCTTTGCCGCAGCGGTCCGTCAGTCCGGTGCCGCCAGTGAACTCGCCCCGACAGCCGCGCAGGCCAGGAAAAAACTGCGAGATGCGGGGCCTTTCGACGCCATCATTCTCGACATAGGACTCCCCGACGAGAACGGCCTCGCCTTTCTCGAGTCGCTCCCCGCGACGATGCGACTCCCCGTCATCGTCGTGACTGCTCACGGTGAGATCGGCAATACGATCGCCGCGCGAAAGCTCGGAGTGCGCGAGTTTTTCACCAAGCCGCTCGACTTCGAGAGCTTCACCCTCGCCCTCGCCGAACTGCTGCGGGAGACACCGGCGACCGCTCCGGGGAAAACTTCCGGGGAAGTGCCCGAGTCCGCCTTCATCGGAGCTGCCCCTGCGATGCGGACCGTCTTTCGCCATATCGCCCAGGCCTGCGCCAGCGACGAACCGGTCCTCATCCGCGGAGCGACCGGTACGGGGAAAACCCGCATCGCCCATCTCCTGCGACAGCATTCCACCCGCGGCACCGGCCAACTCGTGACCTTGGTCGCCGGAGCCGCTCGGGTGGAAAGCTCCCTCAGAGAAGCCTCGGGAGGCTTTCTACTCCTCGAAAATCTCGGCGATCTCCCGGCATCGGATCAGGCAACGCTCCTCAGCCACATGGAAATGTCGGGATCGGACTTTCCCCGTCTCGTCGCGACCGGTGGCCCTGATCTGCACGAAGCCGTGACGGACGGGACCTTTCGCAGCGACCTCTACTACCGACTCCAGGTCATGGAGATACGGCTTCCCACCTTACCCGGGAGACGCGAGGACATCCCCGCCCTGGCGGACTTCTTTGTCGGTCAACTCGCCCCCGGTCGCATCGTCGAGCTGACCTCGGCCTCTCTCAAGTCGCTCGCCTCGCACGACTGGCCGGGCAATCTCCGCGAACTCCGCAACGTCATCTCCTACGCCCTCACCGCCGGAGCCGGCTCCCCGCGGATCGAGCCCACCCACCTGCCTGCCTACCTCACCCACTTCGACGTCACGGACGAGACCGACCAAAGCGGCCTCTCCCCCGAGCTGTCACGCGAGCTGCGGCGCTGGGTCGCGGGACGGCTCCTCGGAGATCCCCTCCCCGCCTATGACGAACTCGCCGGCGTCGTCGAAGCCGGACTTCTGCAGGAGTTGCTCCCCCATTTTAACGGAAAACTCGCGCGGCTCGCGACCGCGCTGCAGGCGAACCGCGCGACCCTGCGGCGCAAGCTGCGAAAAGGATAGGCTAACCAATTTGATCAGCCGCTAGGCGTTTCTTAACCACTTCCACGATTGCTTCGCGGCACACTGCCGGCCTCGAAAACTTCACCGACGAAGCCTACCGCGTCCACGGATCGGGCCTCAACGGCGCGGGGCGCAACTTCCTCTTCGGGGCTGAGTGGAAATTCTGATTTCAAAA
>JANQVJ010000027.1:14721-71169 GCA_030730365.1 Verrucomicrobiales bacterium | reverse complement strand
ACGGCGCGGGGCGCAACTTCCTCTTCGGGGCTGAGTGGAAATTCTGATTTCAAAAAGGCTCGGCCCTCCGAAACTCTCACGAGTTTCGCTACTTTTCGCAGGCGTAGCGAAGGTCGTGAGACCTTCGGGCAAATGGCTCCGACCTCCGAAACTCTCACGAGTTTCGCTACCTTTCGCCCGAAAGCCGGGCACAAAAAAACCCGCCCGGCAGATCGCGCAGGCGGGTTTTTGCAAAGATAACGAGAGGATCGGATTATTCGGCTTTGGGCTTGCCCTTGTCGCCTTTGCCCTTCGGGGGAGCGGAGAGCTCCGCTTTGTCGAGCTGTCCATCTTTGTTAGTGTCGCGAGCGGCAAAGGCCTTGTCGATGGCGCCTTCGCCACCTTTTTCCTTCATCTTCGCGGCATTCGGGCTAGCGGCGAACTCTTCTTTGGAGAGAGTGCCGTTGCCGTCTTTGTCGAGGCTTTTGATCATGCCTTCGGCACGCTTGGCCGGGTCACCGCCCTTGCCTTTGCCCTTTTCTTTACCGTCTTCAGCCTGTGTCAGGCCGAGGGCGAATCCGGCCACGAGAGTGGTGGCGACTACGAGGAATTTTTTCATCTGTATTAGGTCTCTATTGAGGTTAGCGGGAAGTTCTCTTCCCGCGGATAAAACGATCCAGTGCGGGAATAGTTGCGGAGTTTTTTTCCTTATTCAGCGGATTTTTTCAGGGCTTTCTCCATCAGCTCGAAACCGCGGCTGATCAGACTGACCCTGTCCTCGAGCATTCCGGCACTGAGAAGGGCGTTATCGAGGAGCTGACCGGCCACGAGTTTGGCGAGCTCGGGATTACTCTCCCTCGCCCCTGCGAGGGCGTGGATGAGGGCGTGGCGGGGATTGAGCTCCAGCTCCACCTTCTGCGGGGGGAGCCCCCCGTCGGGATTCATCGCCTGCATCATCTGGCGCATCTGGGCCGACATTCCGAAGGCGGGAGCGAGCACCGCCGCGGGGCTGCTGACGAGGCGTTTCCCGGCCGCGACCTTGTCGACCTGTTCGCCGAGTTCGCTCTTGAGATACTCGCAGAGAGCCTCCATCTCGCTCTCGGCGAGCGGTTCGCCCTCGAGGACAATGCCGTCATCGTCGGGCAACTCGAGTTCGGCACTGGCGGCAGAGACGAGCTCTTTCCCGTCAAAATCGCGCAGGTGCTGCAGCAGATACTCGTCGACGTTATCGAGGAAGTAGACCACCTCGAGGCCGCGTGACTTCAGCGCTTCGAGATACGGGCCCGCCTCGACCGAGGCACGATCGGTCCCGGTGAGGTAGTAAATTTTATCCTGTCCTTCCTTGGCCCGGGTGAGGTAATCCTCGAAGCCGGTGAAAGTCCCCGGATCGGTCATCGAACTTTCGAAACGGAGCAGCTTCGAGAGTCCCTCGCGGTGCTCGTAATCGACGACGACTCCCTCTTTGAGGAAACGGCCGAACTTGCTGTAAAACTCGCGGTACTTGTCGGCACCGTCCTTCGCCTCGCCGTCGAGGAACTTGAGGAAGCGCTTCGTCACGACACGGTTGAGCTTGCGCACGAGGCTGCTGTCCTGCATCGACTCGCGGCTGATGTTCAGCGGGATGTCAGCGCTGTCGATGACACCGCGAAGGAAGCGAAGCCACTCAGGGAGCAGGCCGGCCGGCTTGTCATCGATGAGGATGTTGCGGCAGTAGAGCGACACGCCCGGCTCCATCTGGCCCATACCCCAGAGTTCGGTGTTGTCGTTCGGCACGAATAGCAGCGCATTGATCTCGATCGGCATCTCCGAGCTGAAGTGCATGCGGTAGCGCGGCTCGTCGTAGGCCTTGGCGTTGAACTTATAGAACTCGGTGTATTCCTCGTCAGTGATGTCGGTCTTTTTCTTCCGCCAGATCGCCTCGATCTTGTTGACCCGCTCTTCCCCTATCATGATTGGGAAAGGAACGAAACTGGAGTAATTTTCGAGAATGCGGCGGACCTCGTCGATCTTGGCGAAGTCCTTGCACTCTTCGCGCAGCTTCAGAACGACGCGGCAGCCTCGGAGAAGTTCCTCTTCGGACTCGACGATCTCGTAACCGCTCTTGCCATCGCTGGTCCAGACGAGATTTTCCGCCTCGGGGCGCCACGAGCGGCTGTAGACGGTGACCTCGTCAGCGACCATGAAGGCCGAGTAAAAACCTACCCCGAATTGGCCGATCAGAGCACTCTCTTTGCGGGCCGATTCCTCGAGCGATTTGATGAATGCCTTCGAACCCGAGTGGGCGATCGTGCCGATGTTTTCGTGCAGTTCCTCGCGCGTCATCCCGAGCCCATGGTCGGTGATCGTGAGGGTCCCGGCCTCTTCGTCCGCCGAGAGGCTGATTTGCAGCGATAGCTCGGGCTGATGAATCTCGCTCTCGGTGAGCTGGGTGTGTCGCAGCTTTTCTAGGGCGTCGGAGGCGTTCGAGACGAGCTCACGCACGAAGATCTCCTTATCAGTGTAAAGAGAGTTGATGACAATGTCGAGGACCTGACTGACCTCAGCCTGGAACTCGCGCTTTTCGGGAGTGGTGGATGTTGTCATGGAGTAATGCTGATGAAGTTAAGGGAGGTGAATAAAAGTCGAGCCTCGAAAATGGAGACGCCACGGGGAAAGTCAAGCGGTCGTCTTGGCGAAGGAGACGAAGCGGAAAGGACGGGACTGGCGGAAAATGACCGCACCTTGCCTGTCGGAGCCTGATAAGAGGTCAGAGCCGGCAACTGCCCGAAGGCCTCACGAGACCGTTGCAAAAGCAGCCTCAAGAGTCATTTCCATTACGACCCTTCCCGGAAAGGTAGGTTGAACCGTCGCGGTGAGCCGCCGGGGCTTGAGGACGCACCTAACCGCAAACCATGCCGCGGCAACGGCCATAAGCCCGAGAATCAGTTCTGGTTCTATCGTAAAAAGAGACTGGATGAGGTCCCGCCGGATTCCAGGCAAAATTTGCGTTAGACTACTCTCGCCGCTTCCGGAGGTGCACGAGTGAGACGAGAACAAAGCTCAGCGTCATGAGGAGATACCAGGCCCAGAATTTGTGCAGAGATACCAGGCGCCATCCGGCTTCTTGATTCGGGTAGACCCAGGCCCGTGCGTAGGTGCCGGCATTCTCTGCGATCCAGATCATCAGGGCCACGGCCATGAGCCCGACGAGGAGAGGCATCGAGCGGTCGCGGAGACCCGTCGTAAAAGTCAGCCGGCAACGGGCAAAGATCACAAAAGACGCGAGGATAAGCGGCACACGAATGTCGGCGACGAAGTGGTGGGTGAAGAAATTCGCATAGGCCAGGACCGCAAGGACCACGGTCTCGGCGACAGGCGGGTAGTTCTCAAAACGGAAATCGAGGAGACGCCAGACTCTCGCGATATAGCTCCCCACTGAGCTGTAGAGAAATCCGGCAAAAAGCGGCACCTGATAGACGCGGAAGATCGCACCCTCGTCAGGATACTGCCACGAGCCTATCGTCGGCGAGGTTTTGAACCATTCCATGAGGGTGGCGAGGAGATGAAAGGCGAAGATCACGACGATCTCGTCGCGGTGCTCGAAGCGGAAGGCGATCAGAGCGATCTGTAATCCGATCGCATAGAGGAAGAGAAAATCGGCTCGTGCCAGCGTTGTCCCGGGGTCCCATGAACGGGTCAGGAAGAGTCCGAGAAGCAATAGAATTCCGAAGACACAGGCGAGGAGTTGCTGGCGGGCGAACCAGATCAGTTCGTGAACGGCGACGCGGCCTGCGGGAGATGCGAGCGGGATATTCATGAAGAGACTCTCCCGCCCCGGCGTGAATCCCTGATGAAGGTCCCGTGAAAAGACCATGAAAACGGCGCGAATTATGCCATGGAGGAGGAAGAATGAATATCGGCTTTGTCTCCACACGCTTTTCGGGAACGGACGGGGTCTCTCTCGAATCGCGCAAATGGGCCGAGGTGCTCGAGCGGGACGGGCACGGGACTTTCTGGTTCTGCGGTCTTTGCGATCATCCGACCGATCGCTCCCAGGTCGTGCCCGAGGCGCACTTTGAACATCCTGAGATTGTAGAGATCAACCGCGCGATCTGGAACTGCGACACCTTTCCCGAAGGCATCGCCGTAAAGATCGCAAGAGTCCAGGGACTGCTCCATGCAGCGCTCGACACTTTTTGCGACCGCTTCGAGATCGATGTCCTCATCCCGCAGAATGCGATCACGATCCCGATGAATCTGCCGCTCGGGCTGGCCATCACCGACTTCATCGAAGGCAGCGGGATCCCGACGATCGCTCATCACCACGATTTTTACTGGGAGCGCGAGCGGTTTGCCGGCAAGGCGGCGCTGCCTTTCCTGCGACGCGCGTTTCCTCCGGTCCTGCCCGGAATCACCCATGTCGTCATCAACTCGGCGGCGGCACACGAGGTCAAAGAACGGTTCGGGATCGATGCGACGATCGTGCCGAACGTAATGGACTTTTCCCGTCCCCTTCCCCGGCCGCGACGCACGGTCGGGGAGTCACTTACCTCGCTCGGACTCGCGACCGGTGACAGGCTCATCCTGCAGCCGACCCGCGTTGTGCCGCGCAAAGGCATCGAACACGCCATCGAACTGGCCCATCGGCTCGGGGATAGCCGAAATAAACTGCTCATCTCACACGACGCCGGGGACGAAGGTCTCGATTATCGGAACGAACTCGCCGATCTCGCTAAGGAAAAAGAGGTCGATCTCCGCTTTGTCTCGGATCGGGTGGCCGGCATGACCGAGGGGGACGAGGACCGCTTCTCGCTGGAAGATCTCTACCCTCTCGCCGATTTCATCACCTTCCCGAGTCTTTATGAAGGCTTCGGAAACGCGCTTCTCGAAGCAATCTACTTCAGAAAGCCGGTCCTCGTGAATCGTTATTCCGTGTTTAAGGATGACATCGAAGGCTGCGGTTTTGAACTGATAACGATGGATGGCGAGGTCACCGCAGAAGTGGTCGAAAAAGTCCGCCGCGTTCTTGAAGATCCCGACTCGTTCGAGACATCGTCTGAGAGAAATTTTAAAATCGCCGCCGGGCATTTCGGGTATGCCACGCTGGAAAGGCGACTGCGCGAAATGGTGCGCGGGGTCATGCAGGGGTGATCAGGCAGTCGGACCGGTGCAATGGTCGGGCTAGTGAAGCGGGCGGGACGCCCGCGGTCCGGCGTCCCGCCCGCCCAATTGCAAGGCCCTCCCGCCTCCTACTCACCCTCCACCACAAACTCCCCGTAAAACACCTTTGCCGAGGCAAAGGACACGGGCTCTCCGGAGAAGGGCGTGGCAAAAAGAACGGACCGTCCGGCCAAAGGAAAAAGCAGCTCTTCCGCGAAGATCTTGTATTCAAAAGCCGCCTCACCCGGCCGCTTCTCTTCGCCTTTCCAAACGCGACCTGAAACAATCCAATGCTGCCGCTCTGCTTTCACCGAGAGCTCGAGATGACAGAGATCCGATCCGCTGTGGGCGAAGGCCTCGCGATGCAGCACCACTCCCCGACGCACCAGTTCGATCTCCTGCGTCGCCGGCACGAAACGCAGTTGAAACCCGTTCTTCCCGTAAAGACCGGCGCCGAAACGGGACTGCAATCTCCCCTCCCCCGGCGCACGGCCCGACGCGACGATGGTGGCCCCTTTCTCCCGAATTTCGGGCCCGAACTCGAGCCAACTGTCGAGGAGCGGTTCAGGAGCGACGTTCAGCTTTTTGGCTCCGGCATCGATAGTCCACTTTCCCTTCGTCGCCGTCGATCCGCTGGGGATGGAACCCTCCGCGCTGTTGGTTATATCAAGAATCGCCGCCGGGACATTCACCGGCGGCTTGGAAACGGCGGACGAGGCCGGCTTCTCCTCTTTCTCCTTCGCGAAACCAGGGCAACCCGCCGCGAGAAGCGCGAAGAAAAGCAAGATCATCGCTGGAGTGCCGTGCTTCATTCCCGCCGAATTGCGTCCATCAGATTCCCACGCAGAACCGTCCGAGCCGCAACCGCACAAAAGACGAGCCCGCCGACGAGGACGGCTCCGTTGATCCCGGCGAGGAGCCCCCAGGGCAAAGACGAGGAGCCTTTGGTCAGCTCAGGCAACACTGCCAGAAGCGCCGCACCGAGCCCGATGAGAACACCTGACAAATGCAGAAACCAATGCTCCGAGAGGACCATGCCGGCGAGCTTCCGCCGGGTGAATCCCATCGCCTGCATCACTCCGAGCTGCCCGCGTCGCTCCATCACATTGCGCCCCACAATAATGGCGAGTCCGAGAGTCCCTAACAAAATCCCAAGACCGCCGAGGGTCGAAAAGATACTGAGATAGGTGTTTTGCACCGCATTAAATTCATTGAGCCGGTCCGCCGCGGGCCTCATCTCGAGGCCGAGGTCACCGAACATGCGCGTGAGATGGGCCGCGACCGGTTCAAGGTTTGTCCCCTTTCCGTCCATCAGGAAAAAGCGATAACCGCCCGCATCGGGGAAAAACCGGATGAAGCTCGCTTCGTCGATGACGAGGCTGCCCTGCAGAATCGAAGTCTCGAGGAATCCACAGATCAGAACGGCAAAGGACTGTCCGGAAACCGTTTCGTAAATGACCGTGTCACCGATCCCCTTTTGCAGAGCATAAATTGCGGTGTTCTGATCAATGATTCCGGCGACGAGAGGCGTTCCGTCTTCGAGCGCGGGATGTTCCACCCCCATCAATCGCCACGGACTCTCTCCCGTCCTCGGCTCAGAGATTTTCCCGGTAAAAGTGAAGGGATTGATCGCTGCGATCGCTCCTGTGTTCACCCCCATGATTCGGGGCAGCTGGGCGCGGTTGAGATTGAGACAACTCGCATCGTCGCCGTTGCTCACCCGAAAAGGCAGCACCGTGAATTCCTCCTTAAACCCGTCGAGGCCGAATTTTTTCCGCCCTGCTTCACCGTTGAGATCCTCGTAGACAGGCAGCGTCGACTCCCCGACATAGGCAAAACCGCCCGTTCCGGCATTGCGACGCTCGGCGCCTCGCTCGCCTTCGAGGCGGAAGGAATTGATCGCCGTGACCATGAAAACACCCGCCGCCATCAGGCCGATCACCGCGAGGCTGCGGCCGCGACGGCGCACGGTGTGCTGGCGCCCGAGCGCGCCGAGCGATTGCAGCACTTCGGACGGCCGCAGGAAGCGGCGAATGAGGATGGAGGAAAAGGCCACCCCGGCCACGGTCATGAGAAACCCCGCGCCGAAGAAGAGTCCCTGCGCCGCCATCGTGCCCTCGACCTTGGGAGCAAAGAGACACCCTAACGCACCCGCCACGCCGATAACGAGAGCGACGACATCACGCCGGCTTTTGGCATTACCCCCGAGGGAAAGATCATCGCTCCCCGAGATGAGAGTCGAGGGATGAATCGCGGTCACTTTCCGACTCGCAAACCAGACCACGGAAAGCGCCACGAGTATCGTGACGAAGAAAGAAATCAGCAAGGTCTGCGGCTTCAGCGAGTAGGTGAACTCCATCCCGGCGGCGGCGTCCTGCCAGACTCCGGACATGCCGTAGAGGGCGAGGCGGGTGTAGAGGTAGCCACCGATGAGGCCGAGCACGGCCCCGGCGAGGGAGAGAAAGAGCGCCTCGCCGAGGAAAAAACGCCGCACCCGCATCCTCGTGAATCCCATCGCGAGGAGCAGGCCGATCTGGGTGCTGCGCTGCTCGATCCCGAAGACGAAGACGAGACCGGCGAGAACGAGCGCCGCGACGATCAGAAAAAAGCTCATGCTCGCGAAGAGCGCGCCGAAATCGAAGGAGTTCGCCACGGCCGATTTCGCCTCGGCGGGGAGGTCACGGTAGGCCATCCCGAGGTCGGTGAGCGTCAGACTGGCGCGCAACTGATCGACGAGAGGCGCGGCTGTATCCTTTAATTGAAAGCGCACCGCCGTGGCGTCGCCGAAGCGATTCGACCACATCGAGCGCGCGGCGCCGAGGGAGACAAAAGCCTTCGGGGTCGCCTTATACTGATCCCAGAAGACGTCGTCCTTTTCGCGGATGCGGTCACGATCGATAGGGATGCCGGGCTCCCAGTCGTCGAGGCCGTCGACGTCGAAGATCCCGGGGAATTCGGGGGTCCAGCTCTGATCCCACCCCGCCTCGCCGATGGCTTTGATCCCCACTACCTTGAAGGTGCGTCGCTGCTCTTCGAGGGCACGTCCCGTTCCGACGACATTGTAGACCAGAGTGACCTTGTCGCCCGGCTTCGCCGCGAGGTCGTCAGCGAGCCACTGGGAGAGGACGATCTCTTCATCGGTGATCTCGCTCCCGACGATGGCGTTGAGTTCGGGACCGACCCCGCTCACCATCGAATAGGGTGTGCGATTTTCACCCGAGGCAATGTCAGTCGCCAGATAAGTCAGGACGGGCGAGCTGACCGCGGCGACTTTTTCCAAAGCCGAGACGATGACGCTGTCGAAAAAGACGCGCGAACTCACGATCTGGCTCGTCCCCGTCGCGTCCGCCTGCGAGACCTTGAGCTGGAGATCCTCGAGCCCCCATGATTTTTCCGCCGCCGCGGCGAAAGCCTTTGCGTCGAGTGAGTCGTCCCCGAGAATGAGATTCGCCCGCCCTGACTGCTCGAGGATGGCTTCGAGTCGTTCGCGACGCAGGAAGATCGTCGCCGGCGGGACCTGCTCGGCCTTCAGCGAATAGAGCCCAAAATGCTCCGCATCCAGCACCGCGGTGACGGAGGCGGTAAAAGGCGTCGTCTGCTCTGACTCGCCCGAGAGCGGGGCATCTTTGGAAAGCGCTCCGGGGAGCTCAACACGGACGATGAGCGTGTCGTCAACCTCGGCTCCGATGCGGTCGGCAAGTGGCGCATTGATCGCGATCCAGCGCTCGTCCGCAAAGCCCTCGGGAGCGACCCCTTTGTTGGACAGTTTCCAGAAGCGATCATCGACTCCGAGGATCTGCACCTGATTGACACGGCGCCCGCCGTCGCGGTTCAGCGCGGTGCCTGTGATCTGCAGGACAGGAGCCGCGACGGCATCGCCGCCCAGTTCCGTCGCTATGCGATCGGCCAGAGCCGAGGTGAAGAAACGCTCCCCACCGAGCATGACCGGGCCGATCTGCGAAAGGCGCGCCGCCGCATTCCGCCTCAGGCTTTCCTTCACGGAGTCACCCACGACGAGTGCGCCGCTGAGAATCGCGGAAGTTAGCGCCACCCCGGCGAGGACCGAGAAATTGATCCACCGGTAATGAAAGAGAGAAGAAAGGATGAGGCGGAGAGAGCTCATGATAGGCGTCGCTTAACCCTCCAGCTTCCCGCGGTTAAGCGTGCGAATCGAACCGACGGCCTCGGCAATGATGCGATCGTGGGTCACCACGATAAAAGCGAGCCCTTCGGAGTCATTCAGCTCCACGAGCAGATCCATGAGCCGCTTCGCGTTGTCCTCGTCGAGAGCGCCGGTCGGCTCGTCAGCGAGGAGGAGTCGGGGCGAGTTGATGAGAGCACGCACCACCGCGACCCGCTGCCGTTCACCGCCCGAGAGCTGGCCGGGCTGACGGTTGAGTTTATCGGCGAGGCCGACCCGTTCGAAAAGCATCTTCGCCCGCGCCGTTGCCACTGCGGGGTCCGGTCGTGTCGCGAGGGCGAGAGTAGGGACGAGGGCATTCTCCAGCGCGGTGCACTGCGGGAGGAGGTGATGCATTTGAAAGATGAAGCCGATCTTCTCCGACCGGATTCGGGCAATCGCATCCTCGGCGAGCCCGTTCGTGTCGATACCGTCAATGATCACTTTTCCCCCGGACGGCGCGTCGAGCGTGCCAAGGATGTTGAGCAGTGTGCTCTTCCCGCAGCCCGAAGGCCCGACAATGGCAAAACGCTCCCCGGCGTTCACGACGAGGTCCAGCCCGTCCAGGATGCGCCGCGGCGGTGCGGCGCTCTCGTTGCCGGACTCATACCACTTGGAGACTCCCGCCAGTTCAATACTCGACTTCACACTTTCGGACATTCCCGAAGTCTCGACGGCCCGGGGTTCTCCTTCAAGTGCTATCGACACGATTTCACGGTCGGATGAGCGGCGCGATTGGGGAGCCATCCCGGCGGAACTCCCGCGAAAAAACGGCCACTGCAAGGTTAGTCCGATTATAGAAGGTCTCGATGTGTTCGAAAAGGGTCCGCCGCGCCTCGGCTTTAGCCAGGATTTCTCATCCTGCTTCGTCGTGAGACGCAGCGAGGAACTGTCCCCGTAGCCGGAGCGAATCGGAGCGAATCGGAGCGTAGGGCAGATAGACGGAACAAAGTGAAGTCAAGCGGAGACAGCCTGCTCGCAGAGCAGCCCGCAGGGCGCCGAAGGCGGCAACTCGCAGCAGCAGCGGTATGAGAAATGCGGGGTAGACCCTGCCTCTCTACCCTTTCGGGGGAGGTTCACGTAGGAGAGTTCCTCGGGCATTTGTTGAGCCCCTTACTGCTTCACCCATCGCTTCGACTTGAACTCGAACCGCGGAAGCGACCCTTCCTCCACCACCCGAACCGGAATCCTCAGGGTGAACGCATCGGCCAGTTCGCGCTGGACCCGCTCAGCGAGATCGGGACGGGCTTTGGCGTCGGCTTCGATGCTGACTTCGAGTTCGGCCATGGACTGGCGGGTCGTCTGGATGACCTGGAACTCAACCACTTCAGAAAATCCCCGGATGATCTTTTCCACGGCGGTGGGGTAAACATTGACCCCGCGGATCACGACCATCTCGTCGACCCGTCCGAGGACTCCGCCCTCGAGGCAGAAAATCGCTTCACCTCCGCCGGGCGGCGTAAAGAAGGTTTTCTCGACGAGGTCACCGGTACGGTAACGCAGCAAAGGGCACGCCGTGCGGGTCAGGGTGGTGAGGACGAGTTCCCCGCGCTGGCCCGGTTCGACCTCGCGGTGGGTCTCCCGGTCAATGACCTCAGCATAGTAAGCCTCTTCGATAACACAGAGACTTAGCGACTTGTCAGGATGTTCGTAGGTAACGGGACCGGTCTCGGTCATGCCGTGGTGGTCAAAAATGCGGGCACCTTTCCACAATTCGGAAAGGCGCTCCCTAACCGCCGGGATGCTGCCGCCTGGCTCTCCCGCGACGATGATTTTTTTGAGCCGGTAGCCCGCTGTCTCGTCATTGTGATGTGAGGCGAAGAGTTCCCCGAGCCGCATCGCATAGGTAGGAGTGCAACAGAGCACTTCGACTTCGTGCGCGACCATGGACTGGAGCCGCGCCTTGCTGCTGATTCCGCCTCCCGGGATGGAGAGATTCCCGCGCCGCGTCGCCGATTCGAAAGCGGTCCAGAATCCGAGAAAAGGCCCGAAGGAAAAGGCGAAAAAGATCTTTTCCGGGACAATGACTCCGGCGGCCTCGTAGACCCGGTCCCAGCAGTCGAGCATCGCGGACCAGCTCTCTGCCGTGTCGAGCGAGGGGAGCGGGCCCCGGGTCGTGCCACTGCTCTGGCAGAAACGCGAATAACGCTCGATCGGATAAGTCAGGTTCGAGCCGTAGGGAGGGAACTCTTCGCGATCCCAGACGAGATCCATCTTCGAAGTGAAGGGCATCCGCGCCGAAAAGTCGGCAAGAGTCACCGGACCGCCAGCGAAGCCGGATTTGTCGAGACGCTCGCGGTAAAAGGCATTGCCGCGGCGCAACTCGGAGAGGAGCGCTCCGAGGCGTTCGGTCTGGAGGGCTTCGATGCAGCTACGATCAGGCATGGCGGGCGGGGGTGATTCGCCGGACCGAGCCGATCAGAGGCGCTGCGAATCGGATGAGGCTCCCGAAGCAGGATCGACTGCGACGACCTTTTCTGCCGCCTTCGCCGGCGGCGCGTGGACGGGCTTGAACTTCGTTACGAGAAAGCCGCCCGCCGCCGCCATGACGAGGCCGAGGATAAAGGGCCAGCGGATTTTGCCCCAGTCGTGGGACATCGTGATGGAGATGATCGCATTGACGATGGGAGCGCCCGCAAAGATGATGGACATGACCACGGCGGGGGCATTCTGCACCTTGGCTGAGATCGCCGCGCCGAGAGCGAGGAGCACAAAAAACGCCCCGATCGCCCCGAGGATGCCGGCGAAAAGCGAGAGCCAGAGACCTTTGGCGGGGAAATTCCAGTCCGTCCCTTTGAACATCAGCACCGCGAGAGGCGCGAGCACCGCCGTTAGGAAGTAGGCAACCCCCACGAAGAGGAAGGCTTTGTAACGGCCGTTCACGGGATCGACCATGCCCATCTGGCCCATGTGGAGGAAAATGCCATAGAGGCCCCACGTCAACACGGTGCCGAGGGCGAAGACTAGCCAGGAATAACTGCTCATGGGATCCATCAGAAATGTTTTAGTACGAAAAAAGGGTTCAGGCGGGAATCGCGCCTTCCGGAGCGACGCTCAGTTTTTCGCGCCATTCGTCAGGAATCGCAACCGCTTTCATGCGGCGTGTTTCCGCGTCGAAGATTACGCACACGACGGTAAAACGGCCGGTCGCGGCGACGACACGGTCTGCGGGCGAGTCGGGATGCTTCCAGAACTGGAAAAAATACTTCACGCTCTTCGTTCGGATTTCCTCAACGAGGATCTCGATCTCGACTTCCTCTTCGAAGTGAAGCGGGAGCCGGAAGTCGGCCGAGGCCTGGACCCGCGGCCACCCGACATGCGGCCCGTCGCCCCCGGCCCCTTGTTTAAACGGGTGCACCGAGAAGCCGAGGGACCGGTAAAAGGCATGCTCAGCCACCTCCATGAAGCGGAAAAAATTCGAAAAATGCATGATCCCCGCCACGTCCGTGTCAGCGAACTCGACGCGGCGGCGATAGAGGAAGCGATGAGTCATACCGGGAACTTGGCGGACGCGATGGGAAAATGCAACGAGAGAGAGGATCCCCCGCCCCGCCGTTTTGCGTCATCAGGAAGGAATTCCCGCTTGAGTTCCCCGCGTAAATCCGTTGAAGTGAGTCCACCAAAAGCTCCTATGAAATCATCCCTGCTCTTTCTCTCACTCTTTCTCACGGCCACACTTGGCCTGGCTCAGGATCAGGTCCCGAAGTCACTCCTCATCGAGAACGCACGCGTTGCGGTGATCGGCGACAGTATCACCGAGCAGAAGCTCTATTCAAAATACATCGAGACCTACCTCCTCGCCTGCACCGGACGAACGGACATCACGGTCTTCCAGTTCGGCTGGAGCGGCGAACGCGCCGACGGTTTCGCCAATCGTCTCGCCAATGACCTCGCCGTCTTTGGGCCCAATGTCGCGACAACCTGCTACGGCATGAACGACGGCAGCTACCAGCCCTACAACGAAGCAATCGGCAAGGCCTACGAGGGCAACATGCGCCGCGTCATCGAAGGGCTCAAGGCGGCCGGTGTTACCCGCATCGCGGTGGGATCTCCCGGCGGGGTCGATCCCGACTTTTTCAAAAATCTCGACGGCAAGGTCTACAACGGCACTCTCGCTCAGCTTCGCGACATCGCGAAAGGTCTCGCCGCAGAGAACAGTCTCGCTTTTGCCAACGTCTACGACAGCATGATGGAAGCCCTCCCGAAATCCAAGGCGGTCCTCGGGGCGACCTACGCACCCTTCGGCGGCGACGGCTTCCACCCCGCTCCTGCGGGTCAGCTCCTTATGGCCTCGGCTTTCCTCAAGGCCCTCGGTCTTGACGGCGAGATAGGAACGATCACCGTAGACCTAACCGCCGAGAAAACGACCGCCTCGTCCGGCCATCGTGTCGTCAGCGAAACGGCAGGCACCGTCGAACTCGAGAGCACCCGCTGGCCATTCTGTTTTGACGCGAGTACGACCGAGGGCGGGAGCACCCGGAGCATCCTGCCCTTCACCTCTTTTAACGACGACCTCAATCGTCTCACCCTGAAAGTGAATGGCCTCACCTCAGCCAAAGCGAAAGTCACCTGGGGCGGAGCCTCGATGGAGTTCACCCGCGAGCAACTCGAGGACGGAATCAATCTCGCCTCCGCCTTCCCTGCGACACCCTTCGACGCGAACTTCCGCTCCGTCATGGGCGCTGTCGGGACGAAACAGGCCTACGAAACCGTCGCGATTAAGAATCTCATCACTCACTTCCGTCTCTTTGCCGAAGACGCGAAGAGCGACGCCGAGTTCGCCGCCGCTCTTGGGACGTTGAAGAACAAAGTCGCGTCGAAGCACGCTCAACTCGACGCCTCTGTCCGCGCGCATCTGAAGCCGGTCGCGCACACGGTGAAGATCGAGGCGCTCTGAGCCCGATCAAAAAAGCTCCACGAGCGGACGTCCTTCGTCGAGAAGATTGAAGGGCCTCCCCTCGCGGTCCATCGCGGCGAGGTTGTTGATGCCCATCGCGTGATAGACCGTCCGCGTGACATCGGACGGACTGAGCGGTTTCTCGTCGGGATACTCTCCGTAACGGTCGCTACTGCCGTAGACCTGACCGCCCTGCACCCCACCGCCCGCGAAGAGCACGCTCATGCAGGCGGTCCAGTGATCGCGTCCCGCCCCCTCGACTCCGCCCGAGCGGCGATCACCGATGAGCGGCTTGCGCCCCATCTCGCTCGAGACGAGCACGAGCGTGTCCTCGAGCAATCCGCGGTCGGCGAGATCCTCGATCAGGGCTGAGTAAGCGCGATCGAATTCAGGGAGGAGATCGTCTTTGAGACAGGCGAAGTTGTTCCCGTGCGTATCCCAGCCTCCCGCGCTCTTGCATTTGCTGTTGAGAGCGGGGTCCTCTTTCCAGAAAACGGTGATGAAAGGGACCTCCGCCTCGACGAGTCGCCGCGCCATCAGCAGACTCATGCCATTGATGGTCTGGCCGTAGCGCTCGCGCAGGGCGAGGGGTTCGCTCGCGACGTCGAAGGCTGACGCAGTCGACGCCGAAGCGAGAAGAGAAAAGGCTTTTTCCTGGAGCGAATCGATCTGCCCCATCGCGGCGATTTTATCAAAATCACGCCGCGTCTCATTGAGGGTCTCGAGGAGAGCCCGGCGCTCATCGAGGCGCACTTTCCCATCCGTCGAGAGGCTCAGCGACGGTGCGCGAAAGGCGGTCGGTTTTTCCCGATCTCCATTGAGATAAAAAGGCTCATGATCGAGACCGAGTTTCCCCGCAAACTGGCCCGGTCGGGTAAAGGGCAGCTTGCTCGGCATGTGCGGCAGCGAGATCACTTGCGGCAGAGAGGGGTGCGGATCACGACGCGAACCCACGACACTGCCCATGAAAGGCCAGTCCGTCGCCTGCGGCTTGCGGTCATTTCCCTGGGTGCGGAAGGTCTGGTCGGGGACGTGGCCGGTGAGGTTGTAATAGTAACCGGCATGGTGATCGCCGGTCGCCTGCCCGCCGTCGGTCACGGAGCGCACGATCGCGAGATGATGCGCGACCTTTGCCGTCATGGGGAGATACTCGCATAGTTGGATCCCGTCGGCCGAGGTCGGGACGGGACGAAAAGGCGTGCGGTAGGCGCTCGGCGCGTCGGGTTTCATGTCCCAGGTATCGACCTGTGAAGCCCCGCCGCAGAGGAAAAAGAGGATCGTCGACTTTGCCGGTTTCGACGAACGGGCAGTCGGGAGTCCCGCCGGTGCCGCAGAGGCGAGCCCGCGTCCGAAATGATACCCGGCAAAGCCTGCCGTAGAGGCTGTCAGGAAAGAACGTCGCTTCAGTGGCATGAAGTAGATCCTATCCGAATCGCGCCCCGTCCGTCAGCCATCCTTTTGACCGTTATCGCGCCATCCCCTGGCATCTCCTCACGGGCAGAGCACCCTCACGTTTCCACCGTCGTGCTCTGGACGCTGCTCTCGATGATACCTGTCTCGATCGCAAAGCGAGTCAGTCCGGCGGTATCGTGGATATCGAGTTTTTCCATGAGGTTCTGCCGATGTTTCTCTACCGTCTTGATGCTGATACCCAGCTCCCACGCGGTTTCCTTGTTTGCTTTGCCCTCGGCGATGAGTTGCAGGACCTCCATCTCGCGGGGACTCAACTCGCAGGACCCACTCTTCGGCGGTAAATCTCCGTTGGCTTTCGCCTTGGCCTCTTGATAGTCGAGGCGCCTCCGTATCTCGGGACTGAAGCAGGCCCCGCCTTGATGGACTTCACGAATTGCCTCCGCGAGCAGGTTCGACGCCGTCTGCTTCACAAGAAAACCGACCGCGCCGTAGGCGAGCGCCTGCTTCACGTAGGCATCATCACTGTGCGCAGAGAGCATCAGGATCTTCGTCTCCGGCGCCGTGCGCAGGATCTGGCGGGTCGCTTCGAGCCCGTTGAGCAAAGGCATCGCGATGTCCATAACGACGACATCGGGCCGCAGTTCAAGGGCGAGAGTGACGGCCTCGCGACCGTTCGCCGCCACGGCCACAACGAGAAAGTCCTTTTCGAGCCCGAGGAGAATTCCCAACCCCTCCCTGACGATGGTATGATCTTCGGCGATAATGATGGTAATCAAATTCATGTTCGTAAGCGGGGTTGAGACCGGCGGTCTCCTCGGTTCATCTTCGGCGAAAACATCGGTGGGAGGAATTTCGACAATGACGTTCGTCTCCTCTCCCGGTCGCGACTCGATTTTGAAAGTGCCTCCGACCACGCCGGCGCGTGGCATTCCCGGGCGGCTTCCTCGTGGATACCGGCGGGATCGCGTTGATGAAATTGTTCCGCGAGATCGGACCTCTGCCCGACGGCCGCATCGACGCCGCCCAGGTATCCCGAGGGAGCTTCGAGGGATAAGCCGGCAAAGGCCTCGCGCGCGTTTTTCTTTTCCGAATTCGAGATCAAAGGGAGAGGCGGGTTGAGAGACGAGGCGGGGGAAGTCAGGTGCGGGCGCAGCCGGATGGACTCTCCCGGAAGACGTCCATAAATGTGAACCACACTCGTGAACTTGACCATGGGGTTGAAACCTACCACGGATCGCGTGTCCGGGGCGAGTCGCGTTTCACCCCATTTTTTTAAGGCGATGTCACCGGTAGGGTGAACCGAGCCGGAATCGCCGAAGGCATTCGCTCCCACGCCACCTACTCCCCCGCCCTTTTTAATGAAGATCGGAATAGTCCTCATTCTCCTCGTCGCAGCCATCATTCTACCCCGAGCCCGAACTTTACGGTGCGGCGCTACTGAGCATCCGGGCCTGCAAACCCCGCATACGCCACTTGCCGGGAGCGGGTGTCGTCCTTAGGTTAGCGACATGCCCACTCTCCTCGAGCAACTCATCCAGGACCACGGTGACGAGATCACCCGGAAGATCTCGGGTACTCTCGGGGTCACCCGTGAAGAGGCCGCCGGCGTCCTCTCCGCCACTGCCCCCGTCATTCTCGGGCGATTCGAGTCCGCGAGAGTCCCCATCGCAGGGGGCGGAGAGAGCCTCGACCACCTCCTCGAAGGCACCGGCGAACAGATGAACGCCCGCGTCCGCGACGAAGTTGGCGTCACCCCCGAGCAGGCCGCCAAAGTCATCCCGCTCATCGTCCCCATCGTCCTCCGATTCCTCATGCGCCGCGTTCCCTTTGGAAATACGGCGGTTCCTATCCTGACCTCCTTCGTCGAGCAGCAGGGATACGGATCACTCGACGAACTCGCGATGCGCCTCGCCCGCAAGTTCACCCCATCCCCGTCGACGCCGAGTATCCCCACGATGCTGGGACGCTGGGCCGGCAAGTATTTCCCGAGCGGAGACTAAGCGCCCTCTCCGGCAAGACCGGCGACGCCCTCGCGGATGTGCAGGATCTTTTCCCAGGTCGATGTGGCGACACTGTCAGGACCAAGGAATGCCGGTAGCTCGTCCTCGTGTCCCGGCAGAGTGGCGAGCGTAAAATGATGTTCTGTCAGGAAATGCCTCACTTCGTCCCCTGAGGCGAGACTGAAGAGCCCGGCATAAAACCACGGCTTTGGATCCTCGCTGGTCCCATAGCGATCCGTGAGACGACGGGCGCGGCAACACGACCGTTGCAGCCGTTCCGGATCGATCGAGGCGAGACGATCCAGATACGCGGCAGCACTCGCCCGCAGGCCTTCGCGCACGATCCACTGCGCGTTCACTCGTCTCGCCCAGGCGATGTCATCGGTGGTGTCAGTGCTCATGAACGATTCGCCCGGGCAGCCTCCAAAGAGGGTTTGCTCATCGGGCAAAAGGGGGTGGGACTGCCCGATAGTGTGACGAATTCAGCGCGCGGGCAAGAGCGGAATTCGCGACGCACTGCTGTAGGTGGCCTCTGCGAGGGCCGCTGTGGATCTCCAAGTCACCCGGACCACGCCATCCGGCTTCATTCGTTCGATTCGTGGTTCACCTCTTTTCCATGTAGAATGCGTCTCCAGGCCCGTTCAACGTCGGCCGGGCAAGTCGGAAACGGGCCTGGAGAGCCGTTCTACCTTCCCGATGAAGCCTCTACTCTCTCGATCGAATCCACGCCGTTGACTTCCCCTGCCGGAAGCGGCAATCATTCCCGGATGTTCCTTCGACATCCTCTCTTCCTTCTCCCCTCCGCCGCCGCACTTCTCTTTCCGATCCACACCGTCCGCGGCGAAGTGACGAAGGTCGAGATCCTCGAACGCCAGCCCGTCGAGAACACCGACTACGAGGAAATCTCGGGCCGGATCCATTACCGCATCGATCCGACTCACGAACGAAACCACGGCATCACCGACCTGGAACTCGCCCCGGTCGAGGCGGACGGACGGGTTGCTTTTTCCTCCGACTTTCGTCTCCTGCGTCCGGTCGAGGGCGCGCCTGAGACGGTAGCCGGCTGGATGGAGATCCCGAATCGCGGCTCGCGCAGTGGGATGAGCGAGTTCATGATTGAGCATCGCTTTGCCATGCTCGAAGTGGGATGGGAGTTCGACGTGCCCGCCGATCCGGGAAAACTCCGCATCGAGGTGCCTGTCGCGCGGGACAAAGACGGGGCGGCCATTCGCGGCACGGTCGAGGCGATCTTCATCGTCGATGAGCCCGAAGAAAGTTTCACCGTCACCGATCTCGCCCCCTACCCGCCCGTCGATCCCGACGGAGCGGAGACCCGCCTGTCCGTCCGCGAAAAGGGCCACCTCCCCGGCGGACGCGAAATCCCGCGCGCGCAATGGAGTCTCGAAGGCAACACCATCACCCTCGAGGGCGGCTTCGAGCCTGGCCTCACTTACGAGATCACCTGGCTCGCCGAGAATCCGCCCATCGCCGGACTCGGTTTTGCCGCGATCCGCGAGGCGGCTGTCTGGTTGAAACACGGCACCGATTCCCTCGCGCCCGTCCCGCATCTTTACGCCTTCGGCGCCTCGCAATGCGGACGTTTTCTCCGCGACTTTGTCTATCGGGGCTTCAACACCGATACCGCCAACCGCATCGTCCTCGACGGCATCATCCCCCACATCGCCGGGGCCGGTCGTCTCGATCTCAACCGCCGCTGGTCAACGCCGCGCGAACTCGCCCTTTTCCGCGCCGCTTCCTATCCCTTCGCCGATATGGCAGTTCACGATCCCGTGAGCGGATGCAGCGAAGGACTCCTCGAAAATCCGCGGGTCACGCATCGGCCCCGCATTTTCTACACCAACACCGCCGCCGAGTATTGGGGCGCCGGTCGGGTCGCCGCCCTCGTCCACACTGATCCCGAGGGCAAGCAGGACCTCGTCCTGCCCGACGAGGTGCGCCTTTATCTCTTCGCAGGGACGCAGCACGGGCCGTCCGCTTTCCCGCCCGCCTCTCCCGGTGCCGGAGCTCCCTTCGCCAATCCCGTCGACTTCCGCCCCGCCCTCCTCGCCCTGCGCCTCGCGATGCATCGCTGGGTCAGCGAAGGGATCGATCCTCCCGCGAGCGCCTACCCGCGCCTCGCCGACGGCACCCTCGTTCCCGTCGCCGAAGTCGCCTTTCCCAATATTCCCGGGATACAATCCCCCCGCGGACTCCAGGCCGGACCCCGCATGGCCAATTCCCTTCACCCCGGCGGAGCCGGAGCCGGCCGCGCCCTGCCCCTCCTCGTGCCGCAGGTCGACGCCGACGGCAACGAGCTCGCCGGCATCCGCCTCCCCGAAGTCGCGGTCCCCCTCGCGACCGCGACGGGATGGATGTTTCGGCCCGCGGAAATGGGCGCTCCCGATGAATTGCTCCCCGTCCTGCGCGGCTCGTGGATCCCCTTTCCTCTGAATAAAGCGGATCGCGAAAAAACCGGCGACCCGCGTCACTCGCGCGAAGAACGCTACGAAGACCCCGCCGACTTTCTCAGCCGGACCCGCGAGGCGGCGGAAGCGCTTGTGAAGCGAGGGTATTTGCTGCCCGGGGCGGTTGAAAAGGCGGTTGAAAAGGCGCAGGAGAGGTGGGTGTTGGAGGCGCCCGCTGCAAAACAGTAACGTTGCCATCCCAATGTAGGGGTTGACGTCCGCGTCGCCGCTTCGAATGCACGCGAGACGGCGGAGGCGCCAGACCGTGCCCGCTTTCCTTCCCCGAGCGAACCTGCGGCTAGAGCCGAAGTGCCCCCTACCGTCCCCCAAAAACGAAAAAGCCCCGGTGGGAGAACACCGGGGCTTCGTTACATTAGTGTCCCCCGGGAAAACCCATGGGAACACCTACTGCGGTTTGGCAGGACAATGAATCCGCCGGATCTGGCGGTCTGTCAAGGCGACGGTCACCGGTCACTGCGCTCCGGTTACATTCTGCAAAGCAGCGAGACCGCGGAGGATCTTGAGCTTGCCGCGATTCTTGCGGGTGAGATTCTTGAAGTGATCCTCGTCGGCCCCGATCTCTTCGTCCTCCCCGAGGAAGAGGACGAGGTGCAAGCTCGGCTCCTCCATGCCGTCGGCTTTGTAGCGATCATTCACCAGCTTCGCAATCTGCAACTCAATCTCTTCGGGGGTCACGGACGGCAGGGCGGGAGCGGTGGCGGCCGCGGGGGCATTGCGACGGGCCGGCGGGGTGGCGCCGGTGATCTCTCGGACGAGCTGGTTGAAGTTCACGACGACCTTGGGCGAGAGCCCCTTCTCCCGCCTTGCCTCGTTCTCATTTTCAAGCCAGGCACGGGTTTTGGCGACGGCATCCAGCCAGGCCTTTTGCTCGCCGGGATCGACCGTTGGAGCCGTTGGAGCCGTTGGAGCCGTCGGGCGTTTTGCCATCATTTCCGGAGTGGGCGCGCGCCCCATCCCGCGATAGCCGCTCACGACGCAGAAGATCGCGCCGGCCTGCCACTCCATCGCTTTTTGAATGGCCTTGGGATAATGGGCGAGGTCTCCGGCGGCGATGGGGTAACCCTCGACCTCGGCCACCTCCTGAGAAGGACCGAAATCATTGTCGAGACCGAGCCTCTCATAGCGGCGGTTGACCGGATCGAGCCACTCGATTGCCTGCCGGATGTTAGAGGGCAATCCGGGCACGGGAACCTCGCGAAAGGCGACGAGCCTTTTCCCCTCGTAAAGGAGGAGGTTGAACTCGGTGCCGCGATTCAGGCTCGCGAGCATGACCCCGACCTCGGTCTTGACATTGTCATAGGCGAACATCCCGCCTTTTTCATCGACGAGCATCTCGGCAGTGGCATCGATAACAAAGACGATCCGGTTGCCGCTGCCGGAGAGGCCGAAGAAGTTCACGTTCGAGGCATCAACGGACTTGGTGGAAAAGCTCATTCCGTTGCCGAGCGCTTCGACCCCGGGAAGCATGGCGGAGACGATGAGATCGTCACTCGTCTCGACATCGGGCACGCTGAAAGCAGATGACCCGAGCGAGTTAATGACATCGACTGCCTGCGCGGCGGAGGCGGACGGTTTGATCTCAACGTTCGGTTTCGTGATGCGGGGCGTGATGATCTCGGCCTCGCGCTCGTGAATAACGGAGACGACGAGCTGCAGCGGCTTCGGCAACTCCGTATGCACGACCACGAGACCGACGACGATGAAGAGCACGATGTGCAGCAGGATCGCCATGAGAATGGCGGAGAAGCGCTCAGGCACTGTCGAAGGAGCCTCGACAAAGTCAGTCGGCTCGAGAACGACCAACTCGAGACCGCCATCGTAGTTTTCCCACTTCGCTTTTACGGCGGCGAGATCAGGATGAGGAGCCTGACGCGCCTTCGCTCTTTTCCCGGGAGCCGACCTGCGGGACATCGCAGGCAGATCGCTCTCGATCAGGGCGGAGAGTCCGCCTTCGAATTCAGTGCGGGGAAATGCTAAGACGGGCGCCTCTTTCGCGGCGGGCTCCAGATCTTCGTCGGGCGCGGCCGGCGGAACAGGAGGTGCGACGGGAGGATTTTTATCGGGCGGGACAGGTGGGGCAGGTAAGGGCTCAACACCTTTGGTGAGGAGGGTGTGGAGGCGCACCTGAACCTCAGGCGGAGTCGGCTGATCCGAGGGTGAAGCGCGCACAAGACGCCTCGCGAAGGCCGCATCGCCGTTTCTCAAGGCGGCCTCGATGAGAGTGAGACGGATCGACCAGTCACCGGGTGTCAGTTCCAGTTGTTCCAGCAGCTCTTCGGTTTTGCTCATGAGACGGAGCCCTTCAGAGAACTCACTAAGGAATTAAACTGAATTTTGCGGACAATGGCAAGGACGGTATCGTGTGCGATACAGGGGGTGGTGCGACCTAGCGATCTCAGGGCAAATCAGATCGGGCACAGGACTGCGGACCGGTCTTTTTTGCTACACCGTCAATCAAGTTCGCGCCGAATGAAAGACAAGACGATCAAAACCGCAGCTTCACCCCACCGGTGACGTAAGTGGAGTTATCGAGATCTTCCTGAAACTGATAGGCCGCACCGGTGATCTCGATCTCCTGCGCGAGCTGCATGCCCGCATCGAGGTAGGCCCACCAGGGACCGGTGATGCGTCGATCGACACCGACGCCGACACGGATGCTCTTGTAATTCAGATCGACATCGTTAGCGCCACCGGCCGGATCGGCGATGTTCCAGCCCGCTCCGCTGAGGAGACCGCGGGCGGCAAAGAGGACATCCTTGTTCGGGGCATAAGCCAGCTCGACCCGGGGAAAGGTCAGCGCGAGCGACCAGTGCGCATCGGGCTCGAAGATAAAGCCCAGTGCGGGGAGAAGTCGCTCTTCGCCGAGGTCGCGCGAGTAATACCCGCCGAAAGCGACCCGCGTCGTATCCGTCCACTGGTAGGAGAGCAGCGCGAGCGAGGTGAGGATGAAATCGTCGGAGTTCACTGTGCCGAAGTCGGAATACCAGCCCGGCTGCAGGCGGACCCACATTTTCCAGCGGCTGTTGAAGTCTTTCCACAGATTCAGCGGCAGATCGACGCGATCGAGATCGAAGGTGCTGGAGCCGAGCGGCCCGGGAGCTCCCGAAAAATCAAAGCGATTCCAGCGATACTGCGCTCCGGCGGTGAGGCGAAACCCGTCGCGCATGATGACCGGGACATTGGCCTCAATGCCAGCCTCACGCTGCGAGAACTTGCCCGGGGTGTCGGAAAAGTCCGTCTCACCACTCCACGAGTAATACCCAGTCGCCACGGCGTAGTTGGGGATGAAGGACTCCTCCGTCCGCTCCCCTGCCGCCACGAATGAGGCCGCGAGCATCGAAAGAGAAAGTGCCGTTTGAAATTTTAATGACATCGTGAAGTGAATACGTCCGAAAACACCGTTCGTAAAGACGAACTCCTGTTCTTTCCGGAATGCTCCTTGGCGTCGCGTTAGCACAGCTTACCCGGGTCCGCGCGTTTTACTCCCGTGCGCTGCTCGCTCATCCAGGTGAAAAGCATCACCCAGAGCGAGAGGGCGAGGGAGAAAAGCGGGATTTGGAGCAGCGACGGCAGCGAATAAAGCGCCGCGACGATGGGGATCCAGACACCCCAGGTCGCGAAGAGTGTCGGAACGACGGCGCGCCGGTAAAAATCAGCGGTGAAAAATCCGCGCAGGTGGTGATGCGCGAAGCCGAGCTGTTTCCAATCGTAAATAATCGCCGCCTGGGGCGCGGCGAAGAGCGGACAATAGAGAAACTGGTCGACAAAGACCTTTTTCAACACCGTCCCGACGTCCGCCGTCGTGCCGAACCACTCCCCCTGCAGTCGGTAAAAGAGATCGACCTGCATCCCGCTGATTCCCCAATAGCAAGTCGCGAAAAGGAAATTGCCGAGATTGTGACGTCCCGCCCGTCCTTTCTGGAAAACGACGATGCGCAGGATCTCGGGGATGATCGCCCCCGCGATGATCGCCGATAACGCCGAGTAGCCGTAACCCCAGCGTTCTTTCAGCGAGCCGAGAAAGTCGAAAATCTCCCGCGTCGAAGGGGCATAAAAATACGCCAGGACCGTCACGATCATGACGGCCTGAACGATCAGCCCCGGCACGAGATTCGCCCGCGCGGCACGCAGCCCCGCATGCCAGGGTCGTTCGGGTGGAGTGATGTCGGGTGCGGGCATTAAAGTGGGAGACCTAAGCAAATCCCGCCGCGATGTCGTCAGGTATTTCGTGGAATCGTTCCTCCGTAGAACGGGTCGCCAGGCCCGTCCAGCTCCAGACCCGCATCTCTGCCAAACGGGCCTGGCGACCCGTTCTACTGTTTTTGCGTTCGCGGACTACTGCTTCTTCCCCTTTCCTCCCTTTGCTGCGGCGGGGGGAGGACCCGGGGAAAAGCCGGGATCGCTTGCATCCCTCGGCATGGCGACATTCCACATAAAAAGGGATTCTTTCAGACGCGAGACGACCTCCGTCTCTTCGGCGACAAGATTTTTCGTTTCCCCGGGGTCGGCGACGAGGTCGTAGAGCTGCGGATCGCTCCCGTCGAGATTGACGAGATACTTCCATTTCCCCGAAACCGCGGCGAGATCGGGATTGTCCTGATCGTCGTAGCCGTGCCCGAAACCGGGACGATCCGGAGGACGTCGGAAAAAGAGCGGCGCCTCGCGTCCTCCCGTCGCTTTTCCGAGGATCGAATCGAGGACATCCTCCCCGTCGAGAACGTGTCCTTCAGGTAGTGGTGTCTCTGTCAGGGAGTAAAGGGAGCGGTTCAGATCTATCGAGGAAAAGACCGATTCGTCATCGCTCGTTCCCGCCGTCTCGCCCGCGAGCAGGCCCGGTCCCCAGACGATGAGCGGCGAACGTATCCCGCCTTCGTAGAGCCAGGTCTTTCCTCCGCGCAGTCCTCCGCCATTGCCGATACCGATCTCGTGGCCGTTGTCCGAGCAGAAGAGGATGAGCGTGTTCTCCCGCAACGCCGGGTCGTCACGGATGCGGTTAAAGAGCGGTCCGAGTTGCTCGTCCATCATTTTTACAACTTCGCGATAGCGGGCCGCCTTGTCTTCATGCCATCGCTCCGGAGAGGGAAACCACGGGCCATGCGGATCGTCGGGCCAGACATTAATAAAAAACGGCTGATCCGTGACCGCGGCGCGGTCGATGAAGCGCAGGGCCTCCCCGACAAAGCCGCCGGTGATCTCGTAACGCAATTTCCAGGTCACCGGATCGCCGAGAACCACCGCGTCGCTCCAGATGCGCTTCGGCTCGCGTGCCTGCGGTGTCACCGTGAGCGGGAGCAGCTTCGCCCCCATGCCCTCGAAGTTCGTTAGGCTGCGATCAAACCCGTAATCGGCAATGGGCGGGGCATCGCTCACATCGCGCTGGCCGCCCATGTGCCATTTGCCGAAATGCCCCGTCGCATACCCGGCCCGGCGCAACTCCCGCGCCAGCACCGGCGCCGCCGGGTCGAGCCACTGGGCGACACCGCGCTCGTGATTATTGCGGCGGTTGTTTAAAAATGAAGTGATGCGCCAGCGCTGCGGGTATTGCCCCGTCGTGAGAGCGGCGCGCGAGGGTGAGCAGATCGGCGCGTTCACGTAAAAGCGGGTAAATCGCCTCCCCTCGGCGGCGAGACGATCGAGGTTCTCCGTTTTGATTTGCTCGCTGCCGAAGGAGGACAAATCGCCCCAGCCCATGTCATCAACGAACACAGTGACAAGGTTAGGTTTTCCAGGTGCGGCATGGCGGACCGGATCGCCGAAGGTCGTCTGCGGATCGGCGGTCTGCGAGATCCAGTCATCGAGACTCGCGGAGAGTTTGTCGAGTCGCTCGGCGTGATGGGGATCCTCCGCTAGATTGTCCTGCTCCCACCGATCGAAGCGGGTCTGGTAAAGTTCCTCCGCCGGACGCCGCAGGTAGGCGCCGACTTGTGCTTTTGCCGGGGCTGACTCCAGTGCCGTGTCGAGCCAACTGTCCCAGTATCCGCTGTCTCCGGCGTTTTTTGTGACATGGGTGAGAAAGCGCAGCCCGGGCCTGAGATTGCGCAGGTATTTGGTTCCGTCAGGATCGACAACACCGCGCATTGGAAAGACATTGTTGTTCCCATCACCGCTGTGGGTCGTGAAAATGAGGTCACGATGGGTCGCGCTCTTCTGCTCGAGCACGGGGACAAAAGAACGTCCGTCAATCCCGACCGGAGCCGCCCCTCCGGCGACTTCGACGAGGGTCGGGAGGATGTCGATCCACGAGACCATCGCCTCGGTCCGCTTTCCCGCCGTGACTCGTCCGGGCCAGCTCACGAGCAGCGGAGTGCGTACCCCGTCATCGTAGAGGGTCCATTTCCCAAACGGCCACTGCGCGCCGTGATCGCTCGTGTGCAGGAAAAAAATTTCTTCCCCGAGCACCTCGCGGGCGGTGTCATAGACGAGACCGAGTTCCTCATCCATTGTCCGGACCGCGGCGACATAGCGGGCCCGCCAGGCGCGTGTCGTTTCGTTGTCGACATGATGCGGCGGCACCACGAGCGCGGCGCGGTCTATCCCGCTCGTGTCTTCGGGCCAGGGCACGTGGGGCCAGTTCGAGCCGACAAAGAGGCAAAGCGGTTTGTCACTTTTGCGCTCGTGCAGCCACTTCACCGCCTCGGGGATGGCGATGTCTTCGTGATAATTAAAATACCGCGCGATATCGAATCCATACTCGGGCGTCTGCCGGTAGTGTCCTACTTTTCCGAAGGAGACGACCTCGTAGCCGAGCTCCTGTAGATAGACGGGCAGCTTCTTCAGATCGGCGCGGGGACGCGAGTGATTCGCCTCGGCTCCATTCCGCGCAGGCCACAGTCCGGTGAGCAGGGCGGCGCGACTCGGCGCACAGCTCGGTGAGGCGACATAGGCGCGGTCAAAAGTCATCCCCGCCGCCGCGAGCCTCTCCATGTTCGGCGTCTTAATATCAGGCGATCCGTAAACCGACGAGTCGCGCCACGTATGATCGTCCGAGAGGAAGATGACGAGATCGGGTTGCTTCGCCGACGCGGCAAAGGAAAAGGCGGAGAGGAAACAGAGAAACGGGAAGTATTTCATGGGGCCGCGCCATTGTGAGCCGCCCCAAGAAAGGGTCAATCCCGCACTTGGAGAATTTTAGCGGCAACGCGATCCCCTCATCATGGAAAAATTCCCCTTCGCTCCTGTCGCAGAAGTCGCCACAATTCCCTCCTCATGACGATCCCCCAAACCGCCCCGCTTATTGCCCTGCTCTCTCTCGCGATCCTGCCGCTGACCGCCGCGCCGGTCGTGACGATCACGAGCGACCGGCCCGACGCTCTCTACATGGAGAATGAAAAGGTCACCTTCACCATCGCCGCCCGCGACGGCACGAGCGATCTCGACGCCTCGACGATAGCCTGGACCCTGTCAGTCGACGGACATAACCCTCTTGCCTCGGGCACCGGGACCACCGCGAAGGGCTCGCTCGACCGCCCCGGCTTTCTCCTCGTCACTGCGATCTACACCGCCGCCGATGGGAAAAAAATCACCGGCTACGGAGCGGCCGGCGTTTCCCCCACCGCGATTCCCCCGAGCATGCCCGCGCCCGATGACTTCGATGCCTTTTGGACCAATCAGAAAAAGGCCCTCGCCGAAGTGCCGCTCACCTTTACCGCAGAGCCCAGCCCTCTCGCCGCACCCGACGACGCTACGATCGAGGCTGCCGACCTCACCATCGCCTGTGAAAAAAACGGGCCGCCCGTCTCGGGCTATTTCGCGAAGCCGAAAGGCTCCTCGGCAAAGTCACTGCCCGCCGTTCTCTGGGTCCACGGCGCCGGGGTGCGCAGCGCAAGTCTGCCCTCCGCTCTCGGAGGCGCGCGCGACGGATTCCTCTCTATGGACATCAATGCCCACGGCATCTCCAACGGGAAACCCGAGGCCTTTTACAAAGCCCTCGCCGAAGGTGAACTCAAGACCTACCGCTTCGACGGCAACACCGACCGGGAGGAAATCTACTTTCGGGGAATGAGCCTGCGTCTCGTGCGGGCGATCGACTTTCTCACGAGCCAGCCCGAGTGGGACGGAAAAACCGTCGCCGTGATCGGCCACAGTCAGGGCGGGCTCCAGGCTCTCGTCGCGGGCGGACTCGACGAGCGGGTCACCTTCATCGGATCGGGTGTTCCCGCCGGCTGCGACCACACTGGGATGCAGGTCGACCGCATCGCCGGATGGCCCAAGATCGTGTCCCGACTCGCCGACGGTAGCTACGATCCCGCCGCGATCGAAGCAAGCCGCTACATCGACGCGGTGAACTTCTCGGCACGTTGCAAGGCCGAAGCCATCGTCAGTGTCGGCTTCATCGACCGCACCTGCCCGCCCACGAGTGTCTACGCGGCCTACAATGTGCTGCCCGGGAAAAAGACCATGCTCAACTACCCCGCGATGGGTCATGCCTCGACCGACGAGATCCGGCTAAAATTCCGCGAAGCGCTCCTGAAGCACATCGGCAAATAATCATCTCCCGCATTTCTCTTTTATGAAACTCTCCGGAAAAATCGCCCTCGTCACCGGTGCCGGTCGCGGCATTGGAAAAGGCTGCGCCCTCGCCCTCGCCGAAGCCGGAGCGGACATCGTTCTCAACGATCGGCCCGGCAGCCCTGACATTCATCCCACCGCCGACGAGATCCGCGCCCTGGGACGCCGCTGCTGGGCGATCGAGTCCGACATCTTCAGCCGCGCCGGATGCGAAGCCCTCGTCGCCGCCGCCCTCGCCGAAACGGGGCGTCTCGACATCCTTATTAGCAATCCCGCTTTCAGCCGTCGCGACGACTTTTTGAATTTCGACCCCGACCTCTTTGACCTCACCATGCAGGGCGCCCTCACGAGCGGATTCCACATGAGCCAACTCGTCGGTCGCCACTTCGTCGAGCGCGGCGGAGGAGGGAAAATAATCTTCATTTCCTCGGTCCACGGCGAGATGCCTTTCCCGCGTGCCGTCGCCTACAACGCCGCCAAAGCGGGACTCGATCACATGATGCGCACGATCGCGGGCGAACTGATTGGCCGCCGCATTAACGTGAACTCCATCGCCCCCGGATGGATTGATACGCCAGGCGAGCACGAAGCCTTTTCCGACGAAGTCATGGCCGAAGCCGGGAAAGAGATCCCCTGGGGCCGGCTCGGCCTTCCCGCCGACATCGGCAAGGCCGCCCTCTTCCTCTGCTCGGACGACGCCGACTACATCACCGGCGAGATCCTCACCGTGGACGGCGGAATCCGGCTGAAAGGCTACCTCAATCACCAGCCACCCCCGACCCCCTGACCGGACATGGCCATCACCCTGACATCACGACAATTCAAAGGCGACCGCGAAGGGCCGCATCTCCTCGTCACCGGCGGCGTCCATGGAGACGAGTTCGAGCCCATCCTCGCGATCCGTCGGCTCATCCGGCTTTTTACCGAGGAGAATCCGCTTCTCTGTGGACAGATCACTCTGATCCCTGTCGTGAACGAGGCCGCCTTCAACAGGGGCCACCGCTGTGCCGGAGAGGACGGACTAGATCTCGCCCGCACCTGCCCCGGGCGCGCCGACGGATCCCACACCGAGCAGGTCGCCTTTGCCCTCTCCGTCAACATTCGCGAGTCCGATGCCTATATCGATCTGCATACTGGCGGGACGGAACTCTCGGTCTACCCGCTTGCCGGCTACTCCCTCGTCACCGATCCTGTCATTCTTGAAAGGCAGCGTTGCATGGCTCGAGACTTCAATCTGCCCGTGATCTGGGGAACCTCGGCCGAACTCGAAGGACGCTCCATGTCCGTCGCGCGCGACGCCGGCGTCCCCGCGATCTACGCCGAGTATCTCGGCTCGGCCACCTCGAGCGAGGCGGGTGTTGAGGCCTACTTCGAGGGAGTCCTCAACGTCATGGCAGGACTCGGGATGCTGCGCCGCACCGCTCCCGCCAGCCGCGTCATCCAGATCGTCGAAGACGACCGCCCCGGCTCGGGCCACATGCAGGTATGTCATCCCGCTCCCATCGCCGGCTGTTTTGAAACAAAACACATTCCCGGTGACCTCGTCAGGAAGAGCGATCCCATCGGCCGCATTCTCGACCTCACCGGCGACATTGCCCTGCCCGTCCTGGCGGAGGAGAGCGGGCGTCTCATCGTCCTGCGCACGTTTCCCCGGGTCCGTGCCGGGGACCCGGTCGCCGTCATCATCCCCGATGAACTTTCCCTCCCCCTCGAGTGATGCCCGCCTCCTCCGGAATCTGGAAATGGGCCGACCTCCTCGGCAACGCGCCGCCGGATCAGTTCCGTCTTACTCTCGGCGAGGGCGGCACCCCACTCGTGAAGTCGCGAACGATCGGACCGGGCATTGGACTAACAAACCTTTATTTTAAGCTTGAATCCGCAAATCCTACCGGATCTTACAAAGACCGTTTTGCCGCGTCGGCTGTCTCGCATCTTCTGGCACGGAAGAAGACACAGTGCCTCGCCACCTCCAGCGGCAATACTGGAGCCGCCCTCGCCGCCGCCTGCGCCGTCGCCGGAATCCCCTGCCATCTCGCCATCGTCGAACCCGCTCCCGACGGCAAGCTCAGCCAGATGCTCGCCTATGGAGCCACACTCTACCGCATCCGCGGCTTCGGGATCGATCCCGCCATCACCGCCGATACCTTTGCCCGCCTTCGCACGCTCGGTCATAGAGCCGGTTGGTCCCTCGAGGTAAGCGCGTTTGCCGTCAGCCCTGACGGCATGCAGGGCGTCGAGACCCTCGCTTATGAACTCGATGCCGAACTCGAATCGCGCATCGATCATGTCTTTCTCCCGGCCGGAGGCGGTGGGCTCTGCCTCGCCGTCGCACGGGGGTTTGAAAAATGCAGGGCTTCGCCCGCGATCCACTGCGTGCAACCCGAAGGCAATGACACCATCGCCGGTCCCTTGCGCGAAGGCGGCGACTTCGGGCGTCGGGTCGATCCCTGCACGACGACGATCAGCGGTTTACAGGTGCCCAATCTCCTCGACGCCCACGCCGTCATCGCCGCCGCGCGCGCGAGCGGAGGAAACGGCCACCTCGTCTCCGATGCGGCCATCTACGGGATCCAGCAACGCCTCGCGCGGGAGGAAGGCATTTTCTCCGAACCCGCCGGAGCCGTCGCCCTCGCCGGGGCCCTCCAGGCTTTTGCTGCGGCAGAGATCGACCGGGACGCCGTCGTCGTCTGCCCCGTCACCGGGAGCGGATTCAAAGATGCCGCCTCGGTCGGAGCGATGGTCGGAGGCGAAGGGGTTCCGCTCGTCGAGTTGGCGGAGTTTGAAGCCGCTCTTTTATAATTAATCCCATCGAGCGCGTTGGTCCTCCGCGGTGAATCCGCGCCGACAGAATCCTTTGCCTTTTCGCCGCCGCCTCGTCTATCATCACCTCGCGAAGCCGCTGTAGCCCGGTCCCGCGTTTTTGGCTTCTTCGAATTCGTTCCCATGCCAGCTGCCCCGACTCTTCGCGTCCTCGTTATTATCAATCCCGTTGCCGGCCACACCGATGCGGGTAAAATCATTGAATCGCTTAAGGCCACCCTCACGGCGGCGGCAATCGATTTTACAAGCGTAGAGACCAGGGGCGCAGGAGACGCTCTCGAGTGGGCAAAGTCCGCTACCGGATTCGACAGAGTCCTCGTCGCCGGCGGAGACGGCACCGTGATGGAAGCCCTTTCCGGCATGATCAGGAATTCCGAACCCGTCCCCGTCGGAATCCTCCCGCAGGGGACCGCCAACCTGCTCTGCCGGTCGCTCGCCATCCCCATCGATTTTGAGAGTGCCCTCGCTCTGGCTCTCTCCGACGGGGTCGTTACGGCGATCGATCTCGGCTATCTGCCCGAACACGATCGCTATTTTGCGATCGTGGCCGGCTCCGGCTGGGACGCTCAACTCATTGAAAAGGCCTCCCGCGAGATGAAGGATAAGCTCGGATTTTTTGCTTATGTCGTCACCGGAATCAAAAGTCTTTTCTCTCTCAAGTCATCGAACGTCAGCGCCATCATCGATGGCAAATCCTACCGCTTTCGCGCCCATACTCTGATGATTCTCAACGTCGGCGGAATTCACGGAACCCCGTTGGCGATTGGCGAGAACGTCAGCCCTCACGACGGTGCCCTCGATCTTCTGGTCGCCTCCAACAGCTCCCTGTGGGGGGTGGCGAAACTGGTGTTGCGTGTCCTCACCAAACATTTTCAAGGCGGGTCGGAACTGCTTTATTTCAAAGCTTCCCAATTTCAGCTTTCGGCCACACCGCCGCTAAAACTTGAGATCGACGGCGAATGCATTGGGGAAACGCCTTTCTCCGTTGAAGTCGTGCCGTCGGGGATACGCCTGATCGTCCCCCGCGAATACGCGAAGGCAAAAAGTCTCCACTACGAAGAGCTCACGCACCCGTAGCAATTCGCAGCCCGCAACGCCGCCGCACCGGAGATATCTTCGCGCTGCTGTCCGGCCTGAAATCAGAGCTCGTCGAACATCGCCGAACTATCCATAAGCCCGTCCCGCAGGATCATGAATTCGCCGCAGTTGGCGAGCATCCCAGCACCCTGGGCGCGGCGCTTCCGCATGTCCTCGACCGTGCCCGAGGGACAGGCCCAGGCGACGCCGTTGGCCTTGCAGGCGGCGGCGACTCTTTCAAAGGCGGCCTCGAGCATCGCGCCGTTCTCATCACCGGCGAGCTGATAGCGCAAGCCGAGATCCCCGGGTCCGACGAAGAGCATGTCAACTCCGGGAACGGCAGCGATCTCCTCGACATTCTCGACCGCCTCGGGCGTCTCGATTTGCAGCACGAGGAAAGTCTCGCGATTCGCCCACTCGATGTATTCAATGTTGTTCGAGGTGATGCGATAGTCCGAGTCAAAGCCCGCATTGTCGAGACCGCGGTCACCGAGGGGGGGGAACTTCGTCGCCTGAACCAGCTCGCGCGCCTTTGCCGCCGTCGAGACGTGGGGGATCATGATGCCGGTGGCCCCGTCCTCGAGGTAGCGGTAAAGACGGGTCTTTTCCAGGGTGGGAGCGCGGAGGAGACAGTCGATATTATAGAGGCGGAAATGGGCCATAAGCGCCTGCAGCTCGCGATACTCAAATCCGCGATGCTCGAGATCGAGCCAGATGCAATCATACCCAGCGCGCGCGGCGTGGGCAATGTAGTGCGGGATATTGGCGCCGAGGTTGGCACAGCGGGCAAGTCCGCCTTCGCGAAGGCGTTTCAGGGTTTTGCTTTGTCTCATTGGGATAGTTGTAAAAGGGTCTGCGCGGCACGAACGCGGGCATCGTGAAAAGGATCATCGAGCATGGCCTCGAGGAGCGGCTGCGTCGAGTAGGCTTTCGCGTCTCCGGCAAAAGTGGCGGCGTAGGTGCGAATGACAGGATCGGCGTCGCCGAGATTCCGTGTGAGGAGGTCGAGGCCTTCGGCATCACCGAGCGCAGCGAGGGCGTTCACGATGTAGGCATGAATGAGAGGCGTGGGCGCGTCGGCGAGGCGTTTGCGAAGAGGCTCGATGTCGCTCCCGTCTCCGAGGATCCCGAGGATCCACGCCGCAATCTGCAAGCCCTCGGGATCGGCTCCGTCGCGGCTCTCGCGGATAAAGGCGAGCGCTCCCGCGTCACCGTTGCGCGCCAGGGCCGCCGCCGCCATGAGCCGCAGCTTAATGTCGCCGCCTTTTTCAAAACGCTCGCGCATGATCGCCTCGTCCCCGACTTCCTCGACCTTGTAGAGGCTCTCCGCCGCGTGGGTGTGGCCGTGCGCGTCGGCACGGGAGAGGACTTCGGTGAGAACCGCGAGATGTTCGCGTTTGCCCGCCCGCACCAGTTCGCGGGCGATGCCGCAAAGGCGCTGGGCATCGGCTTCCGTGGCGAGCTTCGGCTCGAGGTATTCGACCACCTCGTGTCCAAGACCTCCCAGCGTGAGGCCCTCGGCCGCGTGCATGGAGACCCAGAAGTTCTCCCCGCCGGTGACGCGCAGGCCCTCGCGCAGTAGCGTGATAGCCTTCCCCTCGATCGCCTGATCCAGTTTCATGCGAGTCACCGGCGGCGGTTCAACCGAGCACGCGGAGATCGCGAGCGCGGCGGTGGCGAGGGTGGCGAGAATCCATGCGGGACGGTAAAAATGCGAGGTCTTCATATAGCGATATCGGCGCGTTTATCAATGCGGGAAACCACAAAACTCACCGCCAGACCGACGACGACGTTTACGACGAGGGAGACCGGCGCGATCCATTGGAAGGAGACGGGGTCGGTCCCTGTGACGGGATCATTTCCAAAAATTGGCCCCGAAAAGGCAATAAGCCCTCCGGCGAGCGTCCCCGTGATCGCACCGGCCCACACTCCCGCAGGGCGGGCGAACTTCACGAAAAGGGCGAAAAGGAAAAAACAAAAGATCGGCACGGACAGCAGATTGACCGTCTTGTTGGTCACGGCCGTGATGTTTCCCGGAACTTTCCCGATGAAGCTGCTTAAGCCGACCACGATCACCCCCACCGAAAAGGCGATGATTCTCGCGAGTAAGACGCGCCGCGCCTCGGAGACGGGCTTGCTGCGGAGTCGGTCGATGAAATCACTCGTGACGACGGCGGTGATCGAGTTCACCCCCGAATCGACGCTGGACATCGCCGCAGCGAAGAGCCCTGACACGACCAGACCCGAGACGACAGGCGGAAGGTGCGCAGCGATGAAGTGGGGGAAAATCTTGTCGGCAGCCTCCGGACTGCGCAGCGCCTCGGGCAGAATGTCAGGGTTCGCCGTGAAATACCCGAGCAGCGCGAAACCTGCCAATCCGAGCGTCAGTCCCACGAGAGCCCCTATCGTCAACTGGATCGCGATCGCAATACGGGCCGATCGCAGATCCTTCGTCGCCATGAAGCGCTGCACCGAAACCTGATCCCCTCCCGTCGTGCAGACATACCAGATGAGCACGGAGAGAAAAGTTCCGACCATCGTCACCCGCACTGCCGGATCGAGGCTGAAGACCGGCTGATCATTCCAGTTCTCATTCCACTCGCTGGGAAACCAGCCAAAGCCGCCCATTCGCACCGTGATGACTCCGATGACAAGAAGGGCCCCGCCATAAAGGAGAATGGTCTGGGTGAGATCGGTGATGACGACTGCGCGCAGTCCCCCGAGGGTCGCATAAGTGACGGAAACCACTCCCGTGACGAGAGCGATGAGCGGCACCCATTCCGCACCGATCCCGATCATCGTCGCGATCGCCGTGGACATCAGGTAGATCAGGAGAGACATCCAGACGAGCCGCAGGAGGAGGAACATCCCCGCCGCGAGGAGTCGCACGCTCAACCCCAGCCTCGCCTCGAGCAGCTCGTAGGCGCTCGTGACACGCTGCTTCATGTAAACGGGCAGCAGGAAGTAGGCGACCAGGACGTAGATCACCGGATAGACGAGGTAGTTCACGAGAAAGACCGGCCCCTTTCCCAGCGTCTCACCGGGGATGGAAAGGTAAGTGATCGCGCTCAGGAGCGAGGCGAAAAGCGAGACCCCGATGAGCGCGGGATTCATGTTGCCCGATCCCACGAAATACTCTTTTGCCGTCGTCTGGCTGCGCCCGAACCACCAGCCCAGCACGATCGTCGAGAGGGCATAGATCAAGATGATGATCCAGTCCACCGGCGTCAGTCCGGCGGCATGGGGGGCGGGAACAGCGGCAAGGACGGAGACAGTATGGGAAAAAGGAAGCAACATCACCGCGCGAGATTGCCCATCGCGGGCGGGACTGTCGAGGACGCATTTACGTTGCCGGTGAAGACGGTCGCATTGACAATGAACTCGCGGTGATTTACTCCATCGCGTTTTCTCCATCCCATTCCCATGACCACGCCTCCTGCTGCCGGTGCCGACCTCTCCGCCATCGCGAGCGAACTGGCGGCGACCGGCTACGTCATCGTCCCCGACTTCCTCCCCCGCCCCGCCGGCGAGGCACTCGTCACCGAGATTGCGACGCTCTGGCACGACGGGACTTACCGCGCGGCTGCGGTCGGTCGAGGCGGGGAAAAGCAGGTCCGCGCCGAGATCCGCAGTGACCATGTCCGCTGGCTCGAACCGACCGACCTGACGACGGCGCAGAGCGGTTACTGGACCGCGATGGAGGAGCTCCGCCTCGTTCTCAATCGCGAACTTTTTCTCGGCCTCTTCGATCTCGAGGCTCACCTCGCCTGCTTCCCCGCCGGGGCGCATTACAAAGCCCACCTCGACCGCCACCGCGAGAGCGAAGCCCGTCTCGTCTCGGCCATCGTCTACCTGAACCCTGACTGGACCGCCGACGACGGAGGCGAACTGCGGATTTACACGGATCGTGAAGCCGCGGTGAAAGGTCCCTATCTCGACGTCGTGCCCGAATTTGGAAAGCTCGTCCTTTTTCTCTCCGGCGATTTCTGGCACGAGGTCCTGCCCTCCCGCCGCGAGCGCCACTCCCTCACCGGATGGTTCCGCCGCCGCGTCGAATGAGCCCGACTCAAACCTGTCAGGTAAATCACCGCACTCACTTTAGTCACGCATGAATCCCGTCCTCTCCTCGGTCGGTCTGCTCTGCCTCAGCAACCTCTTCATGACCTTTGCCTGGTATGCCCACCTTAAGGAAATGGGGCACAAACCCTGGTTCATCGCCGCTCTCGTGAGCTGGGGCATCGCCTTTTTCGAATACATGCTCCAGGTCCCCGCCAACCGCATCGGCTACACCGTCATGAATGTGGGCCAGCTCAAGATCCTGCAGGAGGTCATCACCCTTTCGCTCTTTGTCCCCTTCGCCGTCTTTTATCTGAAGGAGCCGCTCAAGCTCGACTACCTCTGGGCGGGGCTCTGTATCCTCGGGGCGGTCTATTTTGTCTTCCGCGGCGGGGTCGCGGCGGCGTAGGGGTCGGTGATTTTTTTGCAGCACCGCGAAAATAATCGGTTAACCTCGCCCCGATGACCGGGGAAAACCTCCAGCTGATTCTTGTCTTTGTCCTCCTCGCGGCGGTCTTTGTGGCCTTCGCGAAGGAATGGTGCCCGCCTGACCTCGTGGCGCTGGGTGCGCTCGCTATTCTCATTGTGACCGGAACAATAAGTGAGAAAGATGTTGCCTCGATCTTCAGCAACAACGCGCCCCTCACGATCGGGGCGATGTTCGTTCTCAGCGCCGCGCTAACGCGGACGGGAACGATCGAGCGCATCGCCCGCCTTTTCACCCGAGTCGCGGGGAAGAGCGAGATCAAGGCGATCATGCTCCTCGCCCTCATCGTCATCCCGCTCTCGGCGGCGATGAACAACACGCCCATCGTCGTCGTTTTCCTGCCCGTGCTGCTCGGTTTCGCCCGCAGTTCGGGGGTGAAGGCCTCGCGCTTGCTCATTCCGCTCTCTTTCTTTTCCATCCTCGGGGGCACCGTGACCCTGATCGGCACCTCGACGAACATCCTCGTCTCGGGCGTGGCGGTGGAGCAAAAGCTCGCACCCTTCGGCATCTTCGAGATCACGAAACTGGGCCTCATTTATGCCGCCGTCGGGGCCGCCTACATGCTGCTGATCGGGCGCAAGCTCCTTCCCAACCGCGAGACGCTCTCCTCCCTGCTCTCGAGCGAGGACACCCGCAGCTTTTTCACCCACGCCGTCGTTCTCGAAAACTCGTCCATGCTCGGCAAACCCCTCGGCGAGACGCCGCTGGGGAAAAGTCGTTCCATTCGTATTTTCGAAGCGATCCGCGACGGGCACCGCATCGACGACACGCCCATCGACGAGCTGATCTGCAAACCCGGGGACATCCTCGTGCTGACGGCTCCCTCGCGCGGGATCGCCCGCATCCAGGAAATGAACGGCATCGATTTCGGCTCCGAGAGCCATTCCGAGACCCCGATGAATCCCAGCTCGCTGCGACTCGTCGAGGCCATCGTCGGCCCCCAGTCGAGCTTCATCGGCAAGTCCATCCGCGAGCTCGGCTTCCGCCGCCGCTACGGCGTCCGCGCCGCCGCCGTGCATCGCCGCGGCGTCCATTTGCAGGAAAACTTCCTCGACGTGCCCTTTCGCTTCGGCGACACCATCATCTTCGAAGGCCCCGAGGGAAATCTCTCGCGCATGCAGGATGACGACGACTTTCTCAGCCTCAGCGAGACCCGCGAAAAACCCTTCCGCCTCGAAAAAGCGCCCCTCGCGATCGGAGCGATCCTCGCCGTCGTCCTCCTCGCCGCCTTCGAGATCCTCCCCATCGGACCCGCCGCTCTCGCTGCGGCCGCCTTTGTCGTGCTGACCCGCTGCATCGACATCCGCGACGTCTATTCGTCAGTCGACTGGAGCATTCTTTTCCTCATCTTCGGCATGCTCGGGCTCGGCAAGGCCATGGAAAACACCGGCGCGGCCGAACTCCTCGTCAACAGCACGGCCGGAGCGCTGGGGCAGTTCTCCCCCGTCGTCGTCCTCGCCGCCGTCTACCTCATCGCGACGCTCCTGACCGAGATCGTCACGAACAATGCCGTCGCGATCCTGCTGACTCCCATCACCATCGGGATCGCCTACTCCATCGGCGTCGACCCGCGCCCCTTCGTCGTCGCGGTGATGTTCGGAGCCAGCGCCAGCTTCATGACTCCGATCGGCTACCAGACCAATACCTACGTCTTCGGCGCGGGCGGGTATCGATTCTCCGATTTCCCCAAGGTGGGCGTCCCGCTCAATCTCATTCTCTGGGGCATCGCGGTCATCTTCATCCCGATCTTCTGGCCGTTTTATCCGTGACGGAGGGATTTCGGTCTGAAGATTCCGATTTCTCCAGCAGATTCAGGGAGGCCCGCAGATTTTGATTTAGAAGCCCTCGGCTGACATTTCTGGTCTTCACGAGCTAATCCTGTTCGGGACCGTCGACAGATCGACGCGATACTCCAATCGGCAAACCCTGATCGCCCACCCATCCGAGACGGAGTTGCACACTCGACGCGGAGCCCTTTTTGGTGCAGAAATGGTGCATGTATTGCAAAACCCCTTTTCTCTCCGGCATCCTCGCCTTCGCCATGGCCTTTCCCGCCATCGTAGCGGCAGACGAGGAAGTCCTTTTCAACGGCAAAAACCTCGACGGCTGGAAGGGCCACTCTCACTTCTGGTCCGTCACCGACGGGATCATCGTCGGTGAAACCACGGCCGAAAACCCGACCAAAGGAAACACCTTTCTCATCTGGCAGGGCGGCGAACTGAGCGATTTCGAGATGAGCCTGCAAGTCCGCTTCCGCGGGAACAATTCGGGTCTCCAATACCGCAGCAGTCTCGTCGATGAGGCCAATCACGTCCTCGCCGGATACCAGGCCGACCTTCACCCCAGCCCCGAATATTTCGGCATGCTCTACGGGGAAAAAATGGGCAAACGCGGCATCATCGCCAAGCGCGGTCAGCGCGTCGAGATCGGAGCTGACAGCGCCGTCAAAGTCGTCGGGGAAGTGGGCGACAAGGCCACGCTCACCGACTGGGAGTGGAACACCTTGCGCGTCGTCATCGTCGGGAACCGGCTCATCCACCAGATCAACGGCGTCACCACCGTGGACATCACCGACAGCCATCCCGAGTCACTCGCCAAAGGCCTCATCGGACTGCAACTGCATGGCGGGGCCCCGATGCGGGTTGAGTTTAAAGACATCAAGCTCCGGCGCCTCAGCGGAGAAAACGCCGCTGCGACCTTGAAAAAAGCCATCGAACCCAGCGCGGCCAAAGCCCCCGCGAAACCCGCCACCGCCTCGTCGAACGACCGCGCCTCCTGGCTCGCCGGAGACGCCGGCCTTCAGTGGATCTGGGACGAGACCGGAGGCAAGGCCAACGAAGAGCGCTGGTTCCGCAAGTCCTTTGAAATCCCCGCCGGATCCGCTATTGCCTCGGCCCGCCTCTACGGCACCTGCGACAACAAAATGGATCTCTGGCTGAACGGCAAAAAGATCGGCAGCAGCCCCGACTGGAATCAACCCATCGAAGTCGCCGACGCCAAATCCCTCGTCCGTCAGGGGAGCAACGTCGTTGCGATCCGCGGGCAAAATGCCGGCGGAGCTGCCGCGATGCTTTTCAAACTCGAGGTCAAGCTCGCCGATGGCAAAGAGATCACCGTCGTCAGTGCCCCCGACTGGAAGATGACCACCAAGGCTGCCGCCGACGGCTGGGAACAGCCCGACTTTGACGACAGCGCCTGGACCGAAAAAGTAAGTTCGCGCGCCAAAATCGGCGGCGGCCCCTGGGGGATTCCGAACTACACCTCCAAGCCCGGCGGCGGCGCTCCTGCGGTAAAGAGCCCCCTCCCCGCCGACGAGATCACCGCAGTCGACGGATTCAAAGTCGAGTTGCTCTACACCGTGCCACGCGAGGAGCAAGGCTCGTGGGTCGCTCTCACGAAAGGTCCCGACGGCAAGTTCTTTGCCTCGGATCAGGGTGACAAAGGCATTTACGAAATCACCGTGAAAGGCAGCGAAGTCACTGCGGAGAAAATCCCCGCCAAGGTTTCCGGCGCGATGGGCCTGACCTACGCCTTTGACGCCCTCTACGCCAACCCCGGCGGCAAGCCGCTCGTGCGCGTGCACGACTCCAACGGCGACGGCAAACTCGACGCCGTCGAGGAACTCCCCGGCGCGACCGGCGGCGGTGAACACGGCAACCACGCCCTCGAGCCCACTCCGGACGGGAAAGCTCTCTACGTTGTCGCCGGCAACCACACCAATCTCATGGATGTCGCCGCCTCCCGCGTCGTCAACTGGGACGAAGATCACCTCCTCCCCCGCCAGTGGGATGCCCGCGGCCACGCCCGCGGACGCCTCGCCCCCGGCGGCTGGGTCGCCGAATTTGATCCCGTCGCGAAAACCTACGAACTCCTCTCGATCGGCTACCGCAACCAATATGACATCGCCCTGAATCGCCACGGCGACATTTTCACTTACGACGCCGACATGGAGTGGGACCTCGGCATGCCCTGGTATCGCCCGACGCGGATCAATCACGTCGTGAGCGGATCCGACTACGGCTGGCGTTCCGGCACCGGAAAATGGCCGAGCTACTACGAAGACAGCCTGCCCCCCGTGCTCGACATCGGCCCCGGCTCGCCCACCGGCGTGACCTCGGGCATCGGAGCCAAATTCCCCGCCAAATATCAGGACGCCATCTACGCGCTCGACTGGACCTTCGGGACCATCTACGCCATCCACCTCGAGGCAGAGGGTGCCGGTTACACCGCCAAGCAGGAAGCCTTCCTCTACGGCATCCCGCTCCCCGTCACCGATGCCGTCATTGGCGATGATGGGGCCTTTTACTTCACCATCGGCGGACGCAACACCCAGAGCGCACTCTACCGAGTCACCTACCCGGGTATCATTCCGGCAGAGGAAGCGATCGCCGAACCGCAGTCGGTCACCGAAGCCCGTAACACGCGCCGCGCCCTCGAGAATTTCCACGGCAAAGAAGACGCCGCCGCCGTTGCCGCCGCCATGCCGCACCTCGGGAGCCCCGACCGCTTTCTGCGCCACGCCGCCCGTGTCGCGATCGAGTCCCAGCCCGCCGCCCAGTGGGCCGACGAGGTCCTCAAAGCGACCGACACTCAGGCCCGCATCGCCGGAGCCGTCGCACTCGCCCGCACCGGTGACCCGGCCGCCTATCGCGCACCCCTGCTGACCTCCCTGCTCGAGCTCGATCCCGCCGCGCTCGAAGACTCGCAGTTGCTCGGACTCCTCCGTGCCTACGCCCTGAAATTCCTGCGTCTCGGACGTCCCGATCCGGCCGAGCGCGAGGCCGTCATTGCCGAGCTCGATCCGCTCTTCCCCCATCGTAACCCTGACGTGAACACCGAACTCGTCCAGGTGCTCGTCTATCTCGAGGCGCCCTCCGTCGTCGAAAAAACGATGTCCCTCATCGTCAATCGCGGCGAACCCCGCATCCCCGACTGGAAGGAACTCGCGAGCCGCAACCCCGGCTACGGAGGCACCGTGCTTGAAGTGCTCAACAATCACCCGCCCACGCAGGAGATCGGCTACGCCTTCATGCTCCGCAACATGAAGAAGAACTGGAAGATCGCCGAGCGCCGCTCCTACTTTGAATTCCTCAACGAGGCCGCGAAGTTTAAAGGTGGCGCCAGCTACACCGGATTCCTCACCAACCTGCGCGACGAGGCCCTCGGTAACTGCACCAACGAAGAGCGCGCCGCCCTCGCCGATCTCACCGGAGAGAGTTTCAATCCGGTGCCCGATTTCACGATCACGCCTCCGAAAGGACCCGGCCAAGTCTGGACCGTCGCCTCGGCCGCGCCCCACACCAGCGCCGGAGCCATGAAAAAAGCCAGCTTCGAGCACGGACGGAGCCTTTTCCACGCCATCGGCTGCGCCGCCTGCCACCGCTTTGCCGGACTCGGCGGAGACATCGGGCCCGACGTCACGAGCACGAGGACGAAGTTCAGCACCGAGTATGTCCTTGAGAGCATCATCGATCCAGGCAGCGTCATCTCGGACCAGTATGGTTCCTTTGCCGTGACCCTGAAAAGCGGGGAAATGCACACTGGTCTCGTCGTGGAAAAAGACGAGACCGTCGATATCTACCCCGCCGTCAACGCCGCCGAGGCCATCACCGTGAAGCGGTCCGAGGTGGCAAAGATCGAGCAATCGCCGATCTCGCAAATGCCTCCCGGCCTCATCAACGGTCTCAACGCCGAAGAAGTCCGCGACCTCATTGCCTACCTCATGTCAGGCGGTGATCCGAAGGATAAAGTCTACGGTGAGTAGGGCGCATGTAGCGAAGGTCGTGAGACCTTCGGGCGGAGCCTCCGCCCCCCGAAACTCTCACGAGTTTCGCTACTTTCCGACCTCTCAACCCGCTTCCAATTCCGCCAAACGATCCTCCATCTCGGACGCCTGCAGCACTTCGATCACGCCGGACAACTCACCCGTCACGACCTGATCGAGATTATACAGCGTCAAATTCACGCGGTGATCAGTCAGCCGATTCTGCGGGTAATTGTAGGTCCGAATCTTTTCCTCGCGACCGCCGGATCCGATGAGGTTCTTCCGGTGAGCCGAGTACTTCTCGGATTCTTCGCGGATTTTCGCCTCGAGCAGCTTCGCGCGCAGGATCTGGAGCGCCTTTTCCTTATTCTTGCCCTGGCTGCGACCATCCTGACACTTTACCATGATCCCCGTGGGCAGGTGCGTGATCTGCACGGCGGAGTCCGTCGTGTTGACATGCTGGCCGCCCGGTCCGCCCGAGCGCGTCGCCTGGATGTGCAGTTCGTCGGGCTTTAGCTCGACATCGACTTCCTCAGCCTCGGGCAGCACCGCCACCGTCGCGGTTGAGGTGTGAATGCGCCCCTGCGTCTCCGTGCTCGGAACCCGCTGGACGCGGTGCACGCCACTCTCGTATTTCAGGAAGCGAAAGACTTCCTCGCCCGTCACCTTGAAGACGACTTCTTTGAAGCCTCCGACCTCCGACGGACTCGCCTCGACCGGTTCCGTCTTCCAGCCACGCTGTTCGGCGTAGCGCTGATACATGCGGTAAAGGTCTCCCGCGAAGAGCGAGGCCTCGTCTCCGCCCGTCCCGGCGCGTATCTCGACAATGGCGTCGCGGTCCTCGGTCGGGTCGTGCGGCAGCAACGCATACTGGACCCGGCTCTCGAGTTCGGTGATGAGCTTCTCAAGTCCGGGGATTTCCTCCGCCGCCATCTCCGCCATCTCGACGTCGCCAGCCTTGGCGAGTTCCAGATTATCCGCGAGATCGATGCGGGCCTTGGCGAGCGCTTCCCAGTCGTCGAGGAGGTTCTTGAGCCGGTTATACTCGCGCGTCAGCTCGCCGGCGGCGCGGGGATCGTCAAAAAAGCCGTCCTGCGCCATATTCGACTCCAGTTCCGGGAGTCGGAGACGTTTTCTCTCGATGAGCTGGGAGTAGTCCACGGTCATGGCGGGGTCGGGTTTCGCGTTGGGAGGAAAAAGACCAATAAAAAACGGCGACAACACCCTCGGGCATCATCACCGTTTTAAAAAATCAGGAAATCAGAGCCTAGGCGCTGAGATCGGAAAGCTTCGGCTTCTTGCGGCGGTCGGCAGCCGCCTTCGAATCTCCGAAACGCTTCTGGAACTTGTCGACCCGGCCGGCGGTGTCCACAAAACGCTGCTCACCGGTGAAAAACGGGTGGCAGCCTGAGCAGATACCGATATGCAGATTCGCAACCGTCGATCGCGTCTGAATGACGTTGCCGCAGTTGCACTGGATGACTGCTTCTTTGTAAATGGGATGAAGGTCCGCTTTCATGATCGAAATCCAAAAAATTTGAAGGGGCGGAAAGTAGACGCGGAAGATTCAGGGATCAAGCGGAAATTTGACAACTCCGGAAGACTTCGCTTGTCCTGAAGGGCATTTCCGGATGGACGAAGCCCCCGTATGCTACCATTTCCCGAGCGTAGCGAAGGTCGCGAGACCTTCGGGGGTTTGACCTACAACGATCCGGCGAGTTTCTGGGCATAGGCGAGCGTGTCGATCTCCGCGACCGTCTTGTCCCGCCGAATCGCCTTGATCCGCGGAAAACGGAGCGCTAGTCCCGAGTCGTGGCGTTTGCTCGCATTGATCGAGTCAAAGGCAATCTCGAGGACGACGGTCGGCGTGACCACGTGAATCCCGCGATTTTTCTCAATTGTAGTTTCGCGAAAGACGTCCGTAAGTTCCTCAATCTCGAGATCGGTCAGACCCGAGTAGGCCTTGCCGATGACGCGCAGTTCCCCGCTTTCCTCGTCGCGCACGGCAAAGGTGTAATCGCTCAGGACATGAGAGCGCTTCCCGTGCCCCTGCTGCGCCTTCACGACAACGACGTCGAGCGTGGGCATCGCTTTTTTCAGCTTCAGCCACTGCTTCCCCCGCCGCCCCGGCGAATAGAGGCTCGCCGGATCTTTGGCGATGAGCCCCTCATTGTCGCGCCGCCTCGCCGCGTTGAAGGCCTCGTCGACCTCCGCTGCGGTGATCGCACGGTAGACCGCGCAGCAGCTCATGGCCCCGGGGAAACTGAGCGTTTCCAGCTTCGCACGGCGCTCCACGAGCGGACGATCGAGCCAGCCCTCACCATCCAATCCGAGCAGGTCGAAAGCGATGAAGCGCACCGGAATCGCCTCTCCGAAAAAGAGATCTCCCTGATCGAGACACAGGTCGCGGCGTCCGAGCCGCTTCTGCAAGTCGAAAAAAGTGAGCCTTTTCCCTTCCGCCGAGGCGATGATCTCCCCGTCGAGGATGACGTCGTGGTCGAGCCCCCGAGCCGCCTCGATTAGCTCGGGAAATGAGTCGTCGAGACGACGCAAATCGCGCGAGTAGATCCCGACTTCGGCGCCGCGTCGGTGCAATTGCGCGCGAATGCCGTCGAATTTGTCCTCAAGCCAAATCACGCTCCCCTCTCCGCCGTGACGGTCCACGATGTCCTCTGCCGTTTCTTCGGGGCTCGCGAGCATCACCCGCACTGGCGTGAACCACCTCGCCCCGGCGCGCGAGAGATCGCCCTGCTGCGCCAGCACTGCCGTCTCGCCGGCGTCGCCGAGCAACATGTTGGCCTCACGCACCTCATCCACCTTTTGCCCGAAGGCGAGGGCGATCGCCTCCTCAATGAGACCGGACTTCAACCCTATTCTCAAATCCCCGAGGAGGATCCCGACGACGAGCGCCGCCTCGCTGTGGTGGAATCCCGTGAGCGCTTCGCGCAGCAGCCGCACTTTCGCCGTCTGGCCGGGCTCGGCTGCGAGGCTTTCGAAGAGAGCGCCCATCTCCTGAAGGGTGTGAGGCTGCGGACTCGTCTGCCCCTGCAGCACCAGCCAGACCGTCCGGGCCGTGTCAGCCTGTGTCGAGGAGACCCGACGGTAGCGGGCGAGAGACCAGCCCGTAAGATCGAGGATAGACTGGCGGATCAGGGCAGGCCCCAGATTCACCGCCCCCCGTTTCAGCGGAGTGCCCGAGAAAAATCGCACGGCGAGAGCAAGTGCGTCAGCCTCGAGCGAGCGCAGGTAATCGGCGAGGAGTTCCTGCTTTTTCAACTTCCCTGTGACCGCCGTGACCGCTTCGGCCACCGCCGTGAAGGCGGCGAAGGGGGACTCGGGACGCCGCGTCCGGTCAGACTCGACAGGATCAAGGGCGGCACCCACCCCTGTTGGCTCATCCCACTCCAGCTCGCGCTGGGTCTCCCCCGCGAGCGGCCAGGCTTCTATCCCACGGCGGCGCAGATCGGCGGCGAACTCGGCGCAGTAGCCGTGGATGGTGCGGACCCGCTGCGGCCTCACCTCTTCGACAAAGGCGAGAAGATCGTCGTAGCCGGCATGATCCGACAAGGGAAACACTTCGTCGCACTGGTAGCGGTACTTCGCCCCGGGGTCCATCCCCCACCCGCTCACCATCGCAAGGCGAACAGACTTGCGAAGCCGGCGCACCGCAAGACTGCGACCCGCGCTCGGCGGCATGATCGCAACGTGCCCAAGCGGAGACCTCTCTTTCGGGGAGAAGATCTCACCGGGCGGCAGCACATACCCTAACGCACCTACAATCACGTTCATTTTCGCGACGGACTCGTGGACTTGAAATTTCAGTTCGGGAGCGGCCTCGTGGAGCGAGAGCAGTATTTCCTGAGCTTTCCCCAGCGAGTAGGCCATGAAGATGGGGATCTCGCCATCCTCGATCGCCTCGCGGGCAAACTTCGTCATCGCGGCAATGACGTCCGCGGCAGGCGGAAAGTGGAATTTCGGCAACCCGAAGGTCGTCTCCATGATGAGCGTGTCGGCGCGGCGGGGTTCGTTGGCCTCGGCCCCGGCGGCGCGACGGGTTTTAAAATCCCCCGTGTGGAGCAGGGTCGCTCCGTCAGCGACCCGTTCGACAAAGAGCATCGCCGAGCCCGGGATGTGTCCGGCAGGGAGCAGCTCGACCCGATACCCGCCCTCGAGCAAATGACTCTCACCAAAGTCGAGACTGAGAAACTCCGCCCGTGCCGCCGGGCAAAAGCGTCCCTCAAGGAGCCGCCGTGTCGCCGTGGAGCAGAGGATGCGCTGATGAGGGGCGAAGTGATCGGCATGGGCATGCGAGATAAAAGCAAAGTCCCGCGCGCGGTGCGGATCGAGCCAGAGCCCGCAGCCGTCGATAAGCGGATCTCCGGCGTCCAGGCGGATCTCGAAATCGGTGGAAAGGGCTGCCATTTTAAACTCCGTAAAAGGTTACGCGTCAAGGTAGAGGGAAAGGAGCGATTTTGTCCACCGTCGCAACGTAGCATGGGCATCCTGCCCATGCCTTTCGACGGACTTCACTCCGTAGAGAGGGGAAACCCCCATAGCGACTCAAACCCATCACCTGCCGGAAAAGTCGCACGATTTTGAGCTCGTAAATCTACTCCCGGATCCCGCGACTTCCCCGCCGGAGGCATGGGCAGGATGCCCATGCTACTATCCCCGCAATTATGGCCTTTCCAAGCGGCGACCGATTCGCGATCATTTCAGAATGAAGCTCCGTCCCGCTCTCTTCCTCGCGCTTTCCCTCCTCGCCCCGTTTCTGAACGCAGCGGATCGGCCGAACATTGTCTGGATCGTCTCGGAAGACAATTCAAAACACTACCTCAAACTCTTTGACGAAAACGGAGCCGAGGCCCCGCACATCGAGGCGCTTGCGGCAGAGGGCATCACCTTCACCCGCGCTTTTTCCAATGCTCCGGTCTGCTCGGTCGCCCGCACCACCCTCGCGACAGGCTGCTATGCTCCGCGAATCGGGACGCAGTTTCACCGGCGCGCCAGTCCGGCGACATTGCCGGCGGGACTAAAGGCCTTCAGCGAATTGCTGCGCGAGGCGGGCTACTACACCTCGAACCGCTCCAAAGAGGATTACAACTTCGTCAAGTCGCGCGGGACCTGGGACGACTCTTCTAAAAACGGCGACTGGCGTAACCGGCCCGACGCGGCCATACCCTTCTTCCACATGCAGAGCCATGCCGAGTCCCACGAGGGCAGCCTGCACTTTGACGCCAGCCTGACAGAGACAGAAAAAACAACTCACGATCCCGCCGCCGTTAAACTGCCGGCCTACTTTCCCGACACGCCTCTCTTCCGCTACACCATGGCCCGCTACCTCGACCGCATGCAGGCGATCGACGGCATCGTCGGGCAAACGGTCGCTAAACTCAAAGCCGACGGACTCCTCGAGGACACCTTCGTTTTCTACTTCGGCGATCACGGCGGAGTCCTCCCGCGCAGCAAGGGATACCTCTACGAGACAGGGTTGCACGTGCCGCTCGTCGTGCGCATCCCGGAGAAATGGAAACACCTCGTAGACCTCGAACGCGGCTCGCGCATGGACGGATTTGTCAGCTTCATTGATTTCGCCCCGACCGTGCTCACTCTCGCCGGAGTAGCGGTCCCGGCCGAGATGGACGGCCGCGCCTTCCTCGGCAAAGGCGTCACCGCCGCCGAAGTCGCCGCCCGCGATACCACCATTGGTTACGCGGATCGCTTTGATGAAAAATACGAGCTGGTCCGGTCTCTGCGGGTCGGCAATTGGAAGTACATCCGCAGCTACCAACCGCACTACGCCGACGGTATCCAGAACAACTACCGCTACCAGATGGCCGCCTACCGCGAGTGGCGCGATCTCTACGATGAGGGCAAGCTTGGCTCTGATCAGCGGCAGTTCTTTGAAGCGAAAGCTCCCGAGCGACTCTATGATCTCAGCACCGATCCGCACGAACTGAAAAACCTAGCCACTGAGGATGCTCACCGGGCAAAACTGCGCGGGATGCGCGAAACTCTGCAGGAAAGGCTCAAGGCGCTACCCGACCTCGGCTTTATTCCTGAAAACATTCTCGTCCGCGAGGCGATGGATGATCCTGCCGCCTACGGCAGGGCCCGTGCGGCGGAGATCGCGACACTCATCGACACCGCCGACCTCATGCTGCAGCCCTTTGCGGAAAGCGAGGTCGCCCTGCGCAAAGCTCTTGTCTCGGATAATGAGAAGGTGCGCTACTGGGCCGCCGCCGTCTGCGCGGCCTACGGGCAGGAGGCGGTTGAGCTTGTCGATCTCGTCAAAGAACTTCTCGACGATCCCGGCGCGATGGTGCGGGTGCGGGCCATCGAATACCTCGGCATGGTCGGCGAACTCGATCCCCGCGCACCGCTCGTGACAATCGTGAATGAGTCGAGTGAGCCCGTTGCGAAACTCATCTCCCTGCAGAGCGCCGCCTTTTTCCACGAACGGCCCACGCTGGCATTCCCCTTTTCCGCTGATTCCTTCAACCCGATCGATCCAAAAGAGGAGGGCGAACGCCGCATTCGTTATTTTGACAGCACTTGGAAAGACGCTCCGTCAGCGAAGGTTGGTAAAGGTAAGGACAAGGCTGGAAAGAAAGGGTAGCAGCACGGGGAAAATTCTCCGAAACACTCACGAGACTGTTGCAAAAGCGGCCTCAAGAGACTTTTCCGGTCCGACCGCTCCCGGGAAGTCATCACAACCTTCACTACGCACGCTCTAACCGGGTCAGCTCAGGATCTCGTGAATAACGTGCCCTTCCACATTCGTCAGGCGGCGCTCGATTCCGTTGTGCTCGAAGGTCAATCTTTCGTGATCGAGTCCTAACAGGTGCATGATCGTTGCATTGAAATCGTAGAGCGGATGAATGTTTTTCACCGCCTTCTGCCCGAGCGGGTCGGTCTCGCCGTGACTGACCCCTGACTTCACGCCAGCTCCGGTCATCCAGCAGGTGAACCCGTCAGGATTGTGGTCGCGACCTTTTGCGCCTTTTTGAAAGAAGGGCATACGCCCAAACTCGGTGCACCAGACGACGAGGGTGTCATCGAGCATGCCGCGCTGCTTCAGGTCCCTGATCAAGGCCGCTGCGGGCTGATCGAGGATCTCCGCGTGGACATCATATTGACCCTTCAAATCGGTGTGTCCGTCCCAGTTCAGCTTGCCCCCGCTCGCATAGGCACCGTTGAAGAGTTGCACAAAACGCACTCCCTTTTCGACGAGACGACGGGCAAGAATGCAATTCTTTGCAAAGGCAGCTTTGTCAGGGTTCTGTGCATCATCGGCACCATACATCCTGAGAATGTGATCCGGTTCGGAATCCAGGTCAGAGAGCTCAGGCATACTCAGTTGCATCCTCGCCGCCAGTTCGTAGCTGGCGATGCGAGCGGCGAGTTTGCTGTCCCCGGGATTGACCTCGAGGTGTCGGGCGTTCATCTTTTGCAGGAGAGATCTCGCGGCCGCGTCCTCTTTGCCGGACCCACCCGGCGCAGCGAGATGCCGGACCGGATTCTTCGAGCTCATCGTCGTGCCCTGAAAAGCTGCCGGCAGAAAACCCGGACCCCAGTTATTCGAGCCATTTTGCGGCACGCCGCGCGGATCGGGTATGGCCACATAGGACGGCAGGTCGCGGCTTTCACTTCCGAGCGCATAGGTCGCCCACGATCCGATGCTGGGAAATCCGTCGAGGACAAAACCGGTCGAGAGGAAGTTCTCGGCAGGGCCGTGGGTGTTGGACTTGCTCGTGAGAGAGTGGACGAAGGCAAAGTCGTCGGTCAGTTCTGCGAGATGGGGAATCATGTCACTGACCCATTTTCCCGTTTTGCCGCGCCGGCGGAATTCATACTGCGGTCGCGCTAGATTCCCCGCCGGCCCCTGGAAGGTCAACGACGGACCGCCCGGGAGCGGCTTGTCGTCCCACTTGATCAACTCGGGCTTGTAGTCCCAGGTTTCGAGCTGGCTCACCGCGCCGGCGCAGAAGATGACGATGACATTTTTCGCCTTCGCCGGAAAGTGCGGCTGACGCGGAGCATAGGGCTTCGCCGGATCAATGATGGGCCCGCCCTGCGCCGCACCGAGGTGCCCGTCCCCGCCGAGCAGGTTTGCCAGCGCGATCGATCCCAGCGCGCTCGTGCTGTTGGCGAGAAAACGACGCCGGTCGAGGAGGAGGCGTCCGGCAGTGGAGAGGTATTCGGCGTTTGGTGTCATGGCACAAAAAGAAACTCGTTGCTGTTATAGATCGCACGGCAAAGGGTCGCGAGTCCGTGCTCGCGCACGACGGGCTCGATTTCGCGGAGTTCCTCCGCGTCGGGGCGCCGGTTCAGGGCGAGCTCGTAGGCGCGGGTGATTTGCTTCGCCGGGTCGGATCCTGCATCTTTCTCAACCCGCACCGCAAGCGCCTCCGCCTGATCGAGAGTGAAGCGGCTGTTGAACAAATTCAGCGCCTGGATTGGAGTCGTGGATTCGATTCGGACGGCGGTGCTCTGGCCGGCATCGGGGCAGTCAAAAGCGCCGAAGACAGCCTCGGTCTCGCGACGCACCTTGTGAGCGTAGATCATACGTCTCAGACCCTCTTCGGTGAAGGACTCAATAGGGTTGAATCCGCTCAGCCCGCCGCGCTGGTCGAACATGTTGTAACCGACTCCGAACATTTTCGGATTCAGCTTGCCGCTCACGGCGAGGATGGAATCGCGGATCGCCTCGGCCTCTAGCCGGCGCGAGGGATAACGCCAGAGCAGCCTGACGTCGGCATCTTTTTCGGCTCCGTCAGGATGCGAGGCCGAACTCTGCCCGTAAGTCCGCGAATGAACGATAAGCCGGTGCATGTGCTTCACTGACCAGCCCGAGCGGATGAATTCGGCGGCGAGCCAGTCGAGCAGTTCCGGATGCGAGGGCGGCATGCCGTTGTTGCCAAAGTCGCTCGGAGTGGGGACGAGCCCGCTTCCAAAATGCCCCTGCCAGATGCGGTTCACCATGACTCGCGCGGTCAACGGATTTTCCGGATCGGCGATCCAATCGGCGAGAACGAGGCGCCGCTTTTGCTCGGTTGTCTCCTCCGGGAGCCCGAGATCTCCGAAAGAGCTCAGCACGGCAGGCACGACGAGGTCACCGGGTTGCTCAGGATCGCCGCGGTTGAGAAGATGGATCTTGTCGGGCTCGCGGAAACTACCGGCGAAGACTTTCTGCGCGTTGTTCGCGGCTCTGATCTTTGCCTCATTACCCGTCTTCTCCCGCAGGAGCGGGGCGGCTCGTTCCGCTTCGTCGGAGGTGAGACCGTTCAGAGAAAATTTCTCTACCGCTTTGTTGCCGGCGGGATCGAACTTCTTCCGATCACTCGCGTCGGCGACGAGAGTCCACTGACTGGCCCTGTCACCGATCTCGATGCGGTAGTCGGTCGCGAGTCGGTCGCTCAACTTGCCCTCGCGGTCACGCCCCCAGACGACACGTTCAATCGTTTCCTCCTGCGCGAACTCGAGTTCGACCCAGCCTTTGCCGATCTCGTTGCCCATCCAACTGCGCGAGTTGCCGTAACGCCCGTCGTTGAGAAAACGCAACTCGTGCCGCTCGGCCACCCCGATGTTGCCGCTCGAGGTGCGCTTTGCCCCGGCCGAATCGAGTCCGACGTTGGCACCGCCGGTATTGAAGACTTCGAGTTCATCAATGCAGGGCTCGAGATGGTTTGTCGCGAGGATCGTGAAACGGACCCGCTTCGCCTTGATCGGAGCAAAGCGATCCGCATTCTCGCGGGCATTGATCATGGGGCGCTCGACACCGGATTTTACGAGGGGCACAAAGGCGGAGAGGGCCTTGTCGATTTCGGCCTGGCGTGCCGTGAGCCTCTTCACCTCGGCGCGTGCCGCCTCGGCCTCGGGCGTCCGCAGATCGCGGTCGGCATACTCGACCCCGGCGACAAAGGCCTGCATCGCGTAATAATCCTTCGCGCTGATGGGGTCAAACTTGTGATCGTGGCAGCGGGCGCACCCGACGCTGAGCCCGAGGAAAGTCTGTCCGATATTCATCACGATCTCGTCGAGAGAATCCTGACGGGCGAGCCGCTTCGAAGGCTCATCTTTACCGATCTGACCGGGCAGCAGGACCGAGGCGGTCACGAGAAACCCCGTCGCCGCATCCTTGCCGAGGGCATCGCCCGCGATCTGCTCACGGATGAACTGGTCGTAAGGCGTGTCGGCGTTGAAGGACTGGATGACATAGTCGCGATAGGGCCAGGCATTGGGACGCTCGGTATTAACCTCAAACCCGTGGGTGTCGGCATACCGCACCACATCGAGCCAGTGCTGTGCCCAGCGTTCACCGTAGCGAGGTGAATCTAACAAAGCCTCAACAACCCGGTCCCGCGCGTCGGGACGGTCCTCTTTAAGGAACGCATCGAGCTCCGCGGGCGTCGGAGGCAGCCCTGTCAGTCCGAAAGTGACCCGTCGCAGCCAGGCGGATTTTTCAGCGGGCGGCGAGAAACTTAGACCGTTCGTCTCCAGCGTGGATCGGATGAAAGCGTCGATCGGATTCGTTTCAAGTTTCAAGTTTGAAGTTTCAAGTTGTCCTTCGATGGGCAGTTTCGATGAACTTGAAACCTGAAACTTTAAACCTGGAACTTCCGGATTCGTCAGCGGCTTGAAACTCCAGTGATCCTTTGGATCTTTCAACGTCACCTCATCCACGCCGTCGGGCCAGGCCGCCCCTTCGTTGACCCACGCGGTGAGGGTGGCAATGTCTTTCTCGGAAAGAGGACCACCCTTCGGGGGCATGATTTCGTCCTCGTTCGCGCTCGTGAGAAATTGAATCAGCGGGCTCTCCGCCGCCTTGCCGGGGATAATGTCGGGACCGTGATTGTCCCCGCCCTTGAGCGCCGCTGATTTGACATCGAGGCGGAGACCTGACTTGCGTGTATCACCGCTGTGGCAATCGTAGCAATGCGCTTCGAAGATGGGGCGGACGTCGCGGACGAAGTCGATCGGGGCGGCGGAGGCGGGGATGGTGAAAAGCGACAGAGCGGTGAAGATCCGAATAGTGCGACAGGAATGTCGCACCTCCTTGGTCACCATTCGGGAAATCTCAAGGAGGGGCGACATTCCTGTCGCCCTCGATCCACGATCCGATGTCGTTGCTCTTTCCATGTTATCGATAGGGTGTCCCGGCCTCGTGCAATTCCTCAATTTCCGCATCGCTCATGGCCCGCCCAAGCACAACGAGCTGGTCAATGCGTCCGCTCAGTTTACGATCCTGCTGGTCCCAGTTGCCGATCTGCGCGGGGCCGAGGCGGGCGGGATGGGCGACGGACTGATGCGTCTCGTCATCGAGGCGACCGTTCAGGTAAAAGCGCACCGTCCCCTCTTCCGAGTCATAGACGACGGCGAGATGAACCCAGCGCCCCTGCTCGGGCAACACGGCCGTACGCGAGTCGGGAAAGCCGTGTTTTTCATCCGAACCGGGGGCGAGAAGATTTTCGCGCAGAGCGAGGCGCATCGTCGCGTCTTGATTGAGCATCCAGTGGACCTGACCGGGATTCTCTTTGCTCCAGCCGTCGGTGTGGAGGAGCGACTGGTAAGGCGCGCCAAGCCGGTCAAGTCGCACCCAAGCGGCGAGGGTCAGTTGAGGCCAGGCACGGTCCTCTCCGACGTCGAGCCGCAGGTGATCTCCCGCCTCGACGAACTCGGCCGCGCGCGAGCCGGGCCAGCGTCCCTGAACAATTCGGTAAACGCCGGGGCGGCGGGACTCGTCGTCAAAGGTGATCAGGCTGATCAGATTGGGGTCGGCCCTCAAAGCGGCCGCAGCCTCACGCGAGCGGGCCTCCTGCCCCGCCGCGAGCCCCGCATCGAGCGCGGGCAATTCGTCGGACTGAATAAAGGCTCCCGAGCGCAGCTCGCGGGCATCGCCGTTTCCGCGATTCATCGCGAAGGCGTCGCCAGTGCGGAGACTGCGATCGCCGCCCACGTTCGTCGCGATGACTTCTCCTTCAAAAACATGGATCTCGGAGTGCCCCTCGGCCGGCACATCGACGCCGAAGCGCGTCCCGAGATCAACGGCATCGCCGTCGGGCGTGACCACGGTGAAGCCTGTCGCCGCAGGCGGCACGTCGGCGGCGAGTCGACCACCGAGGAGATGGAGCCGCTCGCCCGAGTCAAAACGAAAGGTCGCCGGAGCTTCGATCACGATCTCAGCACCGCGCGGGGTGAGAAGCTGCAACGCGCCCGAACTCAGAGTGATGGTCTCTCCCCGCAGCGTTTCTTTACCGCCCCAGTCCGTCACGCCAGTGGTGCCGACGACGGTGGCGTAGGGGCTCGCGAGGGATTTCAGGAAAAGAAGACCGGTCGCGAGCAGGGCAATCGCGGCCGCGGCGGCGAGGAATCGGACCGAAGCGGGCAAGGGAAAAAGTCGAACAGGGCGGGACGATTCCACGGCTGCCGACTCGTAACCGGCCGCAAGATCCCCCAGCGCGGCATCGAGATCGAGCCAGTCGGCGAACTCGCGGCGGGCGGCGGCGCTTTCCTCGAGAAGGCGGTTTAGCGACGCCATCCCATCGGCGGAGATCGTCCCGCCGAGGTATTGGCTCGTCCATCTTTCCAGTTCCGCCTTCATGAGAGTGACTCCTTTGCGAGAGATTTGCGGATGCAGTCGAGGAGGAGTTTGCGGACGCGATAGAGCCACTGATACATGCCCGGTTCGGTGCGACCATGGGCACGGGCGAGCGTGCCGATGCGCGAGCCGGGCTGGTAGGCCTGCATCAGCAGATCGCGCTGCGCGGGGGCAACCTCCTCGATGCACTGATCGAGGGCTTCGCGCTGCCTTTCAAAGTGGAAGGTATCCCCGGGCATTTCACTGCCGAGCAGTTCGACCGCTTTTTCACTGAGAACGAGACGGTCGCGCCCCTTGTCGCGCAACCAGGCGAGGACCTCGAACCGCGCCACCCCGAAGGCCCAGGCTCGGAAGTCGCCATCGACGCGGAAGGTGGCGAACTTTTCCCACAGCACGACCGAGACCTCCTGCATGATGTCATCAGCGTCCGCCCGCGAGGGCACGAGCCGCCGCACATAGGCACGGATCGCCGCTTCGTTCGAAGTGAACTGGCGGAGAAAAGGCCGGTGGCGATCCTGTTCGGAAAATGACATGAGGGGGGTTTCGCTCTTTATCTCCGAATTGCGGAAAAGTTTAACGCAAAAAGTTTTCGGAATGAGGCTATTGCGGGGTCGGGGGACAGGTAGCATGGGCATCCTGCCCATGCATCGTGAAGAGACTATCGACCGAGGATCACCGTCCAACCGCGCCTCGATGGCGGATCGACCCGCGTCTCGTCGCGAATATAGCCTTCTGGTGAACGACGTCTTCCGAATCCACCTCAATGCGAATGGCGTAAGAGCTCTTGTGTTCCACCGACGGCGAAACTTTAACCCGCAAATAGTCAGGGCAATCGCTTTTTCGTTTCACGGGAATGACATCGGGAGATGCTCCCGCCACCTCCCCCACCCGCAGCTCCCGCAAAGGCACGGCCCGCTCGATCACGACCTTTCCTTCGAGATCCCGCACGAGGAGATTCACGACGGTGTTTTCCCCTTTCCAGTCGATCGCGACTTCGCCGAAATTTTCGCTATGCCAGGTCCTCGGGCTTTCGCGGTAGCG
>JANQVJ010000027.1:0-14621 GCA_030730365.1 Verrucomicrobiales bacterium | reverse complement strand
TAATAGACTCCGCCGACCCGCTTTTCGCCTTTTTTGAGAGGACCGCGAAAGTAGCGCGTGTCGAGCATGATGACCTGCACCCGCGTGCCTTCTTCGCCGTAGATCTTCGCCTCGTAGATCCCGGGACGGGTCCGTCTCGGCGAGTCGGCCGCATCACCCCAGAAATCGATGAAGATCTTCTGCGCCTCGTCGCGTTTTTCGTAGTCGGCTCCGGCGTCGTTGAGACCGTAGTCGTGGTCGTCCCAGGTCGCGTGGACGGGGCAGGCCTTCATCAGTTCAGCGAACTTCGGAGTCGCGGCGAGGACGTCATACTTCGCTTGCATCACCGCCATGTCCGAGGTGTCGGCGTAGATATTGTCGCCGAGAAACAGAAAGAGCCCGGGCTTGTGCGCGAGAATGGTTTCGAAAATGGGTGAGACCTCCGCCTCCTTCAGGCATGAGCCGAAGAGAATGCGGCTGAGGGCGGCGGGTTCCCCGGCCGGTGCCATCATCGAGAGTGAGAGGAGAAGTATCGGGAGAATGGTTTTCAACATTACCCATGGTGCCACGGAAAGGCGGTGGCAGGAAAGGACGTATTGAGGGGTAGTCAACGGATCGGATAATCCGTCAATGATCAGCACTTCCCCTCCCCCTCATTCCCCATCGGGTATGATCAGTTTCAATTCGGAAATTTTTCCAAAATGGCGACGGTTTCGGCTCACGAGCGGTCGATCATGGTGGATTGCCACAGCCGCAATCCAAAGGTCGTTCTGCCCGATTTCCCGATAGCTCCGGGCATCTTCTTCCTGCATTGCAGCACAGATCTTTCCATATGCCTGAACGACGGGTTCAGGATCGAGCAGGAGAGTGCCCAGCTCCAGAAAGCGTGCGACCTCCTGCTCGTCATGTCCTGCACGGATAGCACCATGCCAGAATTCACCTAAAACGATCCAGGGTATCCCAAGGACGCTCGAGCCGTGAGCTCCCGCAAAGTCCATTGCCCATCTCTGCTTCCGCCAGAGGCCGATGAGCAGCGTCGTGTCGGCGATCAGGTCCACGGGTCGTGCTTGGCTGAGGTTCGTTCCCCGACAGTCGCCTCGAGAACGGCGTCACGGTCCTCCGAAGGTGCTCGTCTCGCCGCGAACTGCGCCATCGCTCCCACCGTGCCGGCCTCAGGCACGACCCGCATCACGACTTTTGAGAAAGAATCCCCCTTTGCCCGCTTCCAAGCGAGGAGCCGCCGATAGGCGTCCTCATCCAGAGTGATCGTTTTCATGCACTCATTCATGCATACACGAGAATTTTTGTCAATCCAATTCGCCTGTTCAAGTTAGTCCGGTAAAAGCCATCTCACGCCTCGTGCGGATACCACGCGGCCCCCAAAGTCGTCCCCCGGATCGCACCGGCCAAGGTCTCGCCGATGAAGGGCGACACAGGACTTTTTGTCCGCAGATAGTCGCGGGTGATCGTGGTTTCCGCGGCAGGATCGAAGACAAAAAACTCGGCCTCCGTCCCTTCGCTAATCGCGACGGGCTTTTGTCCGATGAGTTTTCTCGGCGCGTCGGAGTAGCGCTGGATGAGAAGATCCCAGCCGAAGACTCCGGCCCGGATAAATCGGTCGTGCAACACCAGCACGGTAGTCTCGAGCCCGGCGGCACCGAAGGGCGCGCTGCCGAAGTCGCTCGATTTTTCAAACTCGGTGTGCGGTGCGTGATCGCAGGCGATCAGATCGATGGACCCGTCGATCAGCCCCTGCACAAGCGCTCCGTTATCCTCCACCGAGCGCAGCGGCGGATTGAATTTGAAATGGGTGTTGTAGTCCTTGATGTCCAGTTCGCTGAGAACAAGATGGTGAGGCGAGACTTCGCAGGTCACTTTTGTCCCGGCCTCCTTCGCCCGGCGCACTGACTCGAGACCTCGTGCGGTCGAGAGCTGCTGCAAGTGAAGCCTCGCCCCGGTGTGCGCGGCGACGAGGATATCGCGGTCGATCGCGATCTCCTGACTGATCGCAGGGATGCCGGGCAGTCCGAAACGATAGGAAACGCGGCCCTCGTTGACCACTCCGGCTTTACTCAAAGCGGGCGTGTCGGTATGCGAGGTCACGAGCAGGTCAAAGTCGCGCGCATACTCCATGCAGCGGCGCATCAGGTCGGGACAGGACACCGTGCGATCGGCGTCGGTGAGCATGGGAACGCCCCGCGAGGCCATTCCCGAAAAACCCGCGAGCTCGCTTCCCTGGCGTCCTTTCGTGAGGCAGCCGGATTGAAACATAGGGATGGGGCTGACTTCGGAGACGAGATCCATCGCACTTTTCACGAGATTCCCCGAGTCGACCGGAGGCGAGGTGTCAGGCATCAAGACCACGCCAGTGACCCCACCGTGGAGGGCGGCAGCAGCGCAGGTGGCGAGCGTTTCCTTGTGCTCGTCTCCCGGCTCGCGCGAGTGGACGTGGACATCGAACATGCCCGGAACGAGGAGGCAGCCGGCGCAGTCGATGACCTCGGCACCCTCGGGAGTCGAAAGTCCGGTCCCGATCGCGGTGATGATTCCGGCGACATCGACGAGGACGTCGGCCTCGCGCAGTTCGGAAGACTCCGCCGTGGCGATCCTGCCGTTTTTGAAAAGTCGACTCACCTCGCCCATCATTTTAGTCCTTGTCGGTTTCGGGTTTGAGCCAGTGGAGCACTGCCATGCGGACGGCGATGCCGTTCTCGACCTGGGTGCTGATGAGACTGCGCTCGTAGCGCATCGCCTCGTCGGTGATTTCGACCCCGCGGTTCACCGGCCCCGGGTGCATGAGGTAGGCGCCCAGTTCGCGCATCCGCACGAGCCGCTGGCTGTTCATCCCATACATCTTGTGATACTCGGCGATGCTGGGGAAAAACTGGCCCTCCTGCCGCTCCATCTGGACGCGCAGGAGATAGACCGCATCGGGTTTCCAGTCAAAGACCTCGTCCCAGGAGCGCAGCCTTGTCATGAATTCGTGCCGTCCTTCGGGTATGAGCGAGCCCGGCCCTAACACAGCCACTTCAATTCCGAGTTTATTCAGGAGCGTGCTCGTCGAGCGGGCCACGCGCGAGTGCAGAACATCGCCGACGATGACAACCTTGCGCCCTTTGTATTCGGGATAGACCTCGCGAATCGTCATCGCATCGAGGAGCGCCTGGGTCGGGTGGGCGTGGTAGCCGTCGCCCGCATTGATGACCGAGGCACCGGTGTGTTTGGCGACGATCCCCGGCACGCCGGCGGCCTGGTGGCGAATCACGATGTAGTCCGACCGCATCGCCTGGAGGGTCTCGATCGTGTCGAGGAGCGACTCCCCTTTCACCACCGATGAGCTCGAGATCGTGAAGTTCGTCACGTCCGCCGACATGCGGTTCGCGGCGACTTCGAAGGAACTGCTCGTGCGAGTGGAGGGCTCGTAGAAAAGGTTCAGGACGGTCTTGCCTCGCAGGGTCGGGACCTTCTTGACGGACCGCTGGAAGAGCTGCTTGAAAGGAACCGCGTTTTCCAGCACATACTCGATCTCCTCGAGGTCGAGGCTCTCGATGTCGAGCAGGTCTTTGCGGGGGTTTAGTTCACTCATGCGGGGTGAGGCGTCTGACCGGATCGCTTTTCCACGATGAAGACGCCCTCGCGCTCATCGTCTTCGTGGAATCGCACCTTCACATACTGATCGCGGTTCGTGCCGATCTTTTTCCCGACGTAATCGGGCTGAATCGGGATCTCGCGATGGCCGCGATCGATGAGAACGGCGAGCTCGATTTTGGCAGGGCGGCCATAGTCCATGAGTCCGTCGAGGGCGGCCCGCACGGTGCGACCGGTAAAGATGACTTCGTCAAAAATGATGACACGGGTATCGTCGAGGGCAAAGGGCACGTCCGAGCTCTCAAGCCGCGGCAGATCCATCCCGCGGTTGTCGAAGTCGTCGCGGTAGAGCGAGATGTCGAGCGTGCCGACGGGATATTCGAGGCCCTGCGACTTCAGGACGGCGGCGACACGTCGGGCGAGAGTCACCCCGCGCGTGTAGATGCCGATGAAGGCGACGTTGTCCCCCGCGCAGCGGTAGGCGATATCGCGGGCCATAACGGCGATTGCCTCCTGAATCCCCTCGGGGCTCAGAATCTCTTCCCGGATGATGTCTCCCGTATCACTCAAGGTTGGTAGGCGCTTTGACGCATTCACTTTTAGGCCTTAATCGCTCGAGTGCATCAAAAATTTACGGGGAGTCTGCGCGGCGCCATTCCAAGATTACCACCCGAGCCGTCACTCCGACGCCCCCTTCCCGCCCCCTTTTAAAAATTCCGCGTCCCGATATCGGAGCGGCGCTGGCGTCCGTCGAAGGTCACCTTGTCGCTCTCGGCGTAGACTTTTTCGACCGCTTCTCCGCGGGTCACACCGGATGCGACGACGACGAGGACTCGACCTCCAGCGGTCTCAAAATTCCCGTCCGCGTTCCGCTTCGTGCCGGCGTGGAAAACGCGGGCTCCGCTGACCTGATCGAGCCCGGAGATGACATCCCCGTTTCGCGAACTCGCCGGATACCCCGCCGAAGCCGAGACCAGACAGATACTCCAGCCGTCGGCAAACTGAATGAGTTCGGGCTTGAGATGCCCCTTTGCCCCCTCAAAAACATACTGCGCGAAATCACCGCTGATCATCGGAAGGACCGCCTGCGCCTCGGGATCGCCAAAGCGGCAGTTGTATTCCAGCATCTTTGGTCCCTCGGCCGTGAGCATGAGCCCGAAGTAGAGAAACCCGCGGTAAGGCAGGCCGTCATTGATGAGCCCTTCGACCGTGGGCCGCACCATCTCGCCCTCGATGATGTCGCGCAGCTCGTCATCGAGCATTTCGAGCGAGCTCACCGCTCCCATGCCTCCGGTATTAGGACCTTCGTCGCCGTCATAGATGCGCTTGTAGTCGCGCGCCGGAGCGAGGATCTGGTATTGACGATCCACCACCGAGACAAAAATCGAGATCTCGGGACCTTCGAGAAATTCTTCCACGAGGAGACGTCCTTCCCCGAACTTGCGCTCCACGAGCACCTCCTGCATGAACTCCTCGGCCGAGGCTTCGTCGGGGCAGACCGCGACGCCTTTGCCCGCGGCAAGACCGTCGAACTTCAGGACAGTCGGGTATTTTCCATCAATCGCGACGCGGGCGTCTTCGATCGTGTTAACCGAGGCATAGCCGCCCGTGGGGATGGCGTGACGCACCATGAACTCTTTTGCAAACTGCTTACTCGCCTCGAGCTGGGCTGCCTCTTTGGGCGGTCCCCAGCAGGGAATCCCAGCCCCCTTGCAGGCATTGGCGAGGCCTTCGTCTTTTACGAGGTAGCTTTCCTCACCCGCGACGCAGAGGTCTATACCCTCCTTCACCATGAAAGCGACGAGTGACGCGACGCCATTGGCCTCGACCGGACGAGCCAGCTCAAAAATAGCATCCGATCCGGGAAAGGAATAAATCTCGGTCTCGGTCGGTGATTCCGAAAGAGCGGTGATGATCGCGTGCTCGCGTCCGCCTTTGCCTACGACTAGAATTTTCATGGGATTTCGGGTGCTGAAATGCTGGGGGTGACAGTGCCCGTCATCCTTAGCACAGATCAGAGAATTGCCAAATGCGGGGGCTTCGGTTCATCAGCCAGGATTAAGGACTAAATAGCCGGCATTCAGGTAAGTGGCATAGCTCACCCAGATCAGATAGGGAACGAGCAGCAAGGCGGCGAGGCGGTCGAGAGGACGAAATTTCAGGATCGTGAGCAGGATCATAATCCAAAGCGCCACAATAACGACGAGGGCCACCCCGGTGAGGTGCGCTCCGAAAAAAAGCGGAGTCCAGGCGAGATTGAGGAGAAACTGGGCAAGAAACGTCCGGAGAGCCGCCCGTTTGGAGGGCCCGGAAGGGACGCGGTGCCAGACGAGGGCAAAGGACGTGCCCATCATCGCATAGAGCGCCGTCCAGACCGGACCAAAGACCGAATTGGGCGGCACGCCGGGCGGTTTAGCGAGCGAGGGATACCAGTCCTTCAGGGAATCCATCGTGAAAAATGCTCCGGCTCCTCCGAGGAGATTCACCACGAGGATGCAAAGAAGAATTTTGAGCCACAGTTTCATCTTTTCATCATCGCAGGTCCGACCGCCATCGGTCGAGCCCAGAAATGAGGTGAAGGTTGGGAGGCTTCCGCTACATTCCCCCGCATGACCCTGACCGATCTGGGCTGGAATGAGCGCTTTGAAGAAGAATTCGCCCCTTTTAACAAAAAGGGATGGGTTCCCGCGCGCCTCATTCGCGACAACAAGATCACTTACGGAGCGCTCACCGAGGGCGGCTACGAATACGAGGTCGTCATGGGAGGAAAGGTCTACCACGACGCGAGCAGCGACGCCGAGCTCCCCGCCGTGGGCGACTGGGTCGCGCTCGAGATCGGCACGGGCGACCTCGACCACGTCATCCGCGCACGGCTCTCGCGACAATCCTGTTTTTCACGCAAGGCCCCGGGCAAGAGCAGCGAAGAGCAGGTCATCGCGGCCAATGTCTCCCTCGTCTGCGTCGTCACCGATGCCGGGACCGATCTCAATCTGCGGCGGATGGAGCGCTTCTTCGCCCTGATCGGCCGCAGCGGCGCCAAACCCGTCGTCCTCGTCAACAAGTCCGACCTTTTCCCCGCCGATCACAATCACGAGGCGGCCGAGTCGATCCGCGCGATCTGCCCCGAGGCGGCGGTCCTCGTAACGAGCGCGATCAATGGCGAGAATGTCTCGGCGATCCGGCAGTTTCTCGAGCCGGGCGTCTCGATCACCTTCGTCGGATCGAGCGGGGTCGGGAAATCCTCGCTCATCAACGCCCTCCTCGGTGAGGACTGGCAGGAGGAAGGCGAGGTCAACGAAGTCACCGGGAAAGGCCGCCACACCACGACCGCGCGAGAGCTTATTGTTCTCGAAGAGGGCGGTATCCTCATCGACAACCCGGGCATACGCGAGGTCCAGATGTGGACCGACGAGCATACTCTGCGCGAAAAATTCCTCGATATCGAGGCCCTTGCCGAGCAGTGTCGCTTCCACGATTGCAGCCACGGCTCGGATACCGGATGTGCCGTGCGTGCCGCCGTCGAGGCGGGATCTCTTGACCCGGAGCGCTACGAGGGCTTCATGAAACTCGACGAGGAGATCGCTAAACTAAAAAAGCGACTCAAGAAACGCAACATGACTCTTGAGCGCCGCGCCAAGCGCGATCACCGCATCAAGGCGCGCAACCCCGAAGACCGCAAGGAATACGAGGACGACCTGAAACCGAGAGCCTGACATTACCTCATGAAAATCACTTCCGCCCGCTTTGCCACCAGCTTCGACAGCGTCGAGTCCTGCCCCGCCGCGGTGCTCCCCGAGTTCGCCTTCATCGGTCGATCCAATGTGGGGAAATCCTCCCTCATCAACATGCTCTGCAATCAGGCCGGACTCGCCAAGGTCTCGTCGTCGCCCGGCCACACGCGGCTCATCAATTTCTTCGTCGTGAACGAGGACTGGTGCCTCGTCGATCTGCCCGGCTACGGTTATGCGAGGGCGCCGAAGTCCGAGCGCAACCGCTTCAACGATTTCGTCGCCGACTACCTCGAGTTCCGCGAGGGGCTGACCCATGTTTTCGTCCTGATCGACAGCCGGCACGACCCGCAGAAGATCGACATCGACTTCGTGACCTGGCTCGTGGAAAAGGCGGTCCCCTTCTCCCTCATCTTCACCAAATCTGACAAATTGAAGCCGTCGAAGGTCGCGGCGAACCGGGATCTTTTTCTCACCACTCTCAGTGAGTATGTCGACGGTCAGCCGCCCGCCTTCATCACCTCGGTGAAGGACAAGACCGGCCGCATGGACGTGCTCAGCGCGATCCGCGAGATGAAGAAGGCGTGACATCGGAAGTCGCCTCGTTCCTTCATTTCATCCGTGCCCGAATCTCGGGCGCGAAGCATTTCAGCCTCAGGTCACTATCCGCCTCGAGAATCCTTTTGAGCTGAATCGCGGGGAGACACTGGCCGCAGGCACACTCCCCCGCCTCGCGCCAGATCGCGGCGGCGGACTCTTCGTAGCGCTCGAGCTTTTGCAGGTCTTTTAACGGAGCCGCGCCGAGCATGCGGGTGAGGCGCATCTCCAGGCCTTGAAAATGGAGTAGGGTCAGTCCGAAGTCCGCCACGAGGAGCCATCCCGGCGTCAGGAGCATGTCAAAATGCCGTCTCGCGTCCTCGATTGATTCCTCGTATCCTGCCTCGCGGCTGCCGAGGAGACTGCTGAGCGTCTCGATGACTCGCAGGATTTTTCCCACCGCCTCGCAGACGGTAGCAGCATGGGCAAAGAGGTCTTCGTCCGTGGCGATGGAAGCCTTTTGCCAATCGGCTTCCGTGTAAGGTGCCCCGGCCAGATCGATAATGATGCGGCGCAGGAGATCGTCGCGGTGCCGCTTCGGGTCCTGACCGATTCGTGAAAAGAGGAGCGCCTCGCCGGGGGTGAGGAATCGTCCCGCGGCGGGGGCCTTGACGAGCGCCTTCTTTTCTGGGACAGGCTCAGGAGCCGGTCTGGCGGGCTTGACCGATCCGCCGAAGGCGGCAGCAAGAGAGCCGAAATTCCCCGCTGCGCTCGGCGATGACTTGGCCGCGGCCCGCGCGGGAGGTGTCGCCGGAGCGAGGGCGCGACCGCTGAACATGACTTCGAGGAGCCTCGTCAAGGGCTCCCGCCGCGTGAAGCGATAAAGCGCCGCGACGCCGAGGCGATGCTGGGCGAGGGCGCATTCCTGAGAGGCCCAGAGCCTCATTCCGGGTCTGTCCTCGCCGGTGTCATGGAGACCGGGAAAGCCTGTGGTATGCCGGTCGAGATTCACCATTTTCGGAAGGTCGCCGAAGGACCACGAGCTGATCCGGGATTTCTCAAAACGTCCTTTCGAGACCTCGCCGAAGCGATCCCGCACCCGGTCGGCGAGGCGCGTCTGGAGATCGACGAGATCGGTCCCCGTGCCAACAACACGGCCGCGATCGTCGGCGATCTCGAAGCGCAAGTGCAGGTAATGCGGGAGACGCTCGAGATCAAAGGCCCCCGGCGAGACCTCGAGCCCGTAGGCCTCGTGGAGATAATCGATGAGCCCGTCGAGGAGACCGCACTGCGGTTCGTAGCCGTCCCACGCGGCGATGAAGTCATCGACGACTTCGCGATTCGATGGCAGCATCGTGCGCAGCTCTTTGCGCAGACAGCGCAGGATCGCGGAGACCTTTTCATCGAGCCAGCCGGGCACGAGCCACTCGCCGAACCAGGTCGGGAGATGCGGTAACTCGACGAGCGGGATCGTCACGGTGAGACCATCGCCGGGGTCGGAGGGATTGTGGAGATAGGTTAGGGGAAAGAGTGATTCCCCGTCGGGCGAGAGCAGCCTGTCGGGAAAGTCCTCCACCGCGATCGGCGTGCTCTGCGGGATGATGCAGTCCTCGATCGCAAAATCGAGCGTGCCTTCGGGCTGGGCGGAGGCCCATTTTTCGAAATCCTTTTGCGTGCAGATCGTCGGCGGGATTTTCTCCTCGTAAAAGGCGACGACATTCTCGGGATGGACGAGTCCGCCGAGGCGGCGCATCTTGTGCTCGAGCCGCGCTGCCGCCTCGACCGTTTCCCGATTGCGCTGGAGAGCGACGAGAGGGGCACGGGTGTTGCCGTTGACGAGGGCTTCGAGGATGAAAATGCTGCGGGAGAGCGCGCGGTCGATGCGTCCGTAGTGGATGCGGCGCTTCTCGACCACGGGTAAGCCGAAGGCGACGACACGCTCCTCGCCGTAGACCGCTCCCTGCTCCTTCACCCAGTGCGGATTGTTGTAACGATAGCGACAGAGATGGGGAGCCACTTTCTCAAACCAGCCCGGGTCGAACATCGCGAGATTGCGGGCGTAGAGCTTCGCTGTCTCGACGATCTCAAAGCCCATGACCCACGCAGGAGCGCTCCCGAAGACGCCCGAGCCGGGGAAGAGGTGAAAGGTCGAGTCGTGCGCGCCTTTGTAGCCGAGCTTGCGGCCCTGGTTCATTCCGATCTGGCTCGGGATCGCGGCAAGGATGGCCCGGTGGAGCGGCTCGGAGTAAGTGTCTTCAGGATCAGTGATGGACTGCGTCGCGGGCGGCAGCTTCCACTTCATCTGACGCAGGCTGTCGCGCAGTTCGCGGTGCAGGTTGAGCCACTCCTGGGTGCGGCGATAGTTAAGAAAATTTTTCTGACAGAATTTCCTCAGTTGATTGCCCGATTTGCTCCGCACCTCGTCGATCGCGAACCAGAGCTTGAGCCAGCCGGTAAAGTCCGAGCGTTTGTCGCGGAACTTCGCGTGAGCCTCGTCAGCGGCCTGTTGTTTGTCCTGCGGGCGCTCGCGGGGATCCTGCACCGTCAGGGCGCTGGCGATGATGAGTCCTTCGGCGAGACAGCCCTCTTCGTCTGCCGCGATGAGAATACGGCCGATCCGGGGATCGAGCGGCAGCCGCGCAAGAGTGTGCCCCAGCCCTGTCAGCTCGACCACCTTACCGTGTTTGGTGAGGGCACCGATCTCGTCGAGGACACGATAGGCCTGGGCGACACGCTTCGGCTGGGGCGGATCGACAAAGGGAAACTCGAGCGGATCGCCCAGACCGAGGTGCGCCATCTGCAGAACGACACCCGAGAGATTCGACCTCATGATCTCGGGGTCGGTGAATTCGGGACGCTCTTCGAAGTCCTCTTCGGAATAGAGCCTGACACAGACCCCTTGGCTGATCCGTCCGCAGCGCCCCCGCCGCTGCCGCGCACTCGCCTGGGAGACCGGTTCGATCTGGAGCCGCTGGATGCCCGAGCCGGGATCGTGCCGGCTTACCCTCGCGAGACCCGAGTCGATCACAAAACGTATCCCGGGAATCGTCAGCGAGGTCTCGGCCACGTTCGTCGCGAGGATGACGCGCCGCTTTGATCGCACCGGGTGAAACACCGCCGACTGTTCGGCTCCGGCCTGGCGGGCAAAGAGCGGGAGGACAAGCGTGTCCCGGTATTTTCGCCCCTCGAGCAGCTCCGTCGCATCGCGGATCTCCCGTTCGCCGGGGAGAAAAACGAGGGTATCGCCGAGGCGATCGATCTCGCCAAGGTCCTCGAAAGCGCGGCAGATCTGCTCGGCGAGGGGCTCGCGGTCATCGAGCGGGGGCTGATAGAGATCGGTCACGGGATACGTGCGGCCCTCGACCTCGATGACCGGCGCGCCGTTGAAAAAGGCGGAGAAAGCGCCCGCATCGAGGGTCGCCGAGGAGATCACGATCTTGAGGTCGGGACGTCTCGCGAGGGTGCGGTGAATGTAGCCGAGGATGAAATCGATGTTGAGGGAACGCTCGTGGGCCTCGTCGATGATGAGGGTGTCATACTGCCGCAGTTGCGGATCGTTCCTTGTTTCCGCGAGGAGGACCCCGTCGGTCATGAACTTCACCCGGGTCGTCTCGCGGTCAGTGCGGTCCTCAAAGCGGATCTGATACCCGACCTCGCGTCCGAGCTCGACCTGCAGCTCCTCGGCGACGCGGCGAGCCACCGAGGTCGCGGCGATGCGGCGCGGCTGCGTGCAGCCGATGCGCCGCCCTTCTGTCCCCCGCCCCATCTCGATCGCGATTTTGGGCAACTGTGTTGTTTTCCCTGACCCCGTGTCCCCGCACACGATGACGACCTGATGCGAGCTCAGGGCCGCACGGATGTCATCGCGCCGCTGCGAAACGGGGAGGTCTTCTGGAAAGGAAAGATTCAAGCGGCAGCATAGCATTGATGCGTGCCGGCGGCAAAAGAGGCGCGGGGTGAGAGGGTGGGGTCAAAAAGAGAAACTTTATAGAGATGAAATACCATTTCCGCTCGTGTCCGCACAGCACGACAGGAATGTCGTGCCTCCTTGGGCGTGGTGCCGTGGAACCAAGAAGGATGCCATCCCTCCATCCCTGATTCCCTACGCCGATTCCTGTTTACCCTTTTCCCTGCCCGCCGTATCGTCGCGGCATGATCCCCGTTGAAAAAATCAAATACACGATCTGGGCCGCGGATTCGACGAGAGCGACCGAGTTTTATACCGCCCTTTTCGGAGCCGTCGTTGTAAAGCAGAACCCCCACATCACCGAACTCGAGATCGCGGGTGGAATTGTCTCAATCCACAGCGGAGGCGAGGGCGCCCGCACCTGGACGGGCATCACCCTGCAAGTTCCCGATGTCGTCGTCGGGGCCGCGGCGGTGCGCCAGCACGGAGGCGAGTGCCCGAACGATCCCCAGCCCGAGGACGGCGAACCGCCCCACCTCGCGATGTGCGTGGACACCGAGGGCAACGAGTTCATGCTCACGCGCGATCGCCGCCGCTGAGAATCGCTCTCCCCGCGTGCAACCAGAGCGCCCGCCCTCGGTTTACCCGTCATGCCGATCTTTATCGCCGTCGTTTTCCTGAGCGCCTTTCTGCTCTTCCAGGTCCAGCCCGTCATCGCCCGCTACATCCTGCCCTGGTATGGCGGCAGCCCCGGGGTGTGGACGACCTGTCTGCTCTTCTTCCAGGTCGGACTGCTCGGCGGCTATGCCTACGCGCACGCGCTCGTGACTTTCCTGCGGGAAAAAAGGCGCTGGCAGGTCGGCATCCATCTCACCCTGCTCGGGGTCGCCTTTGCGCTGCTCCCGATCACCCCTTCCGACGAGTTGAAGCCTGACGCCTCAGGGACCAGCCCGATCGGAGGAATCGTGCAATTGCTCGCGGTCACAGTGGGCTTTCCCTACCTTCTCCTCTCCGCCTCGGGCCCGCTCCTGCAGCACTGGTTCAGCGAGGTCTTTCCGGGACGCTCTCCCTACCGGCTCTACGCGGTCTCGAATCTCGGCAGTCTCCTCGGTCTGCTGACTTATCCTTTCCTTTTCGAGCCTCTTCTCAACGTCCCGCAGCAAACGACGCTCTGGTCGGCGGCCTTCGGAGTCTACGGGATCCTCGCAATCGTTGCGGCTCTCGTTTTCCTGAAAGGGAAAAAGCCTGCCGCAACGGTCTCGGCCGGAAAAGAGATCGAGGTCGCGAGGTCGGGATTCGATGTAATCCTCTGGATCGCCTTCAGCGCCTGCGGTTCGATGCTCCTGCTCTCGCTCACGAGCCAGATGTGTCAGGATGTCGCGGTGGTGCCCTTCCTCTGGGTCATCCCGCTCTCTCTCTATCTGCTTACCTTCGTGATCGCTTTTGACCACGAGCGCCGCTACTTGCGCACTCTTGCGATCCCGCTCGCGGCGGGCGCTATGGGCATGACGATCTGGCTCATGAACCGCCAATACGCCAACACGGAGTGGCCGCTCCTCTGGCAGATTGTCATCTATTGCTCGGCGATTTTCTTCGGTTGTCTCATCTGTCACGGTGAGGTCGTGCGGATGAAGCCCCACTCGCGCCACCTCACCGGATTTTACCTCTCCATCTCTCTGGGAGGTGCGATCGGCGGACTCTTTGTGAGCCTCTTCGCCCCGCGCCTTTTCACCGGTTACTGGGAGCTGCACGTCGCCTTCGGGCTGCTCGCCATCCTGACAAGCATCCAACTCTGGCGATCTCTCCGCCCGCTCAAGTGGCAGCGGGGTCCCCTCAAAGCCGCCGCATGGAGGAGAATCGTCATCGCAATCGTCGGGATCTCGATCTGGATCTGCGGCCTCACCGCCATGGGCCTCGCCCTGCGACATCACATGAAGGAGAGCCAAAACACCGCTCTCGCGGTGAAACGCGGCTTTTACGGCGTGCTCCAGGTATCCTCCGAACTCGCCGGCACCGAGGATGAATACCGTTCCCTCTACCACGGGCGCATCAGTCACGGGCGGCAGTATCAGAATGAGGATTACCGCCGCCTCGCCACGACCTACTACAGCCTCGACAGCGGCGTCGGGGCGGTCTTCGAGCTGCTCCCGGCTCGAACGGAAACACCGCCCGCGCCCCTTCACGTCGGTGTCGTCGGCCTCGGCGTCGGCACGATCGCGACCTACGCCGAGCCGGGCGATCGCTTTCGCCTCTACGAGATCAATCCGCAGGTCGAGGATCTCGCCCGCAGTCATTTCACCTACCTCGCCGACTGCGCGGGCGAGGAATCGGTCATCCTCGGCGACGCCCGCATCTCTCTCGAACGCGAGTTGGCCGAGGGGCAAAAGCAGGCCTTCGACGCGCTCTTCGTCGATGCCTTCAGCGGCGATTCCATCCCTATCCACCTTCTCACCCGCGAGGCGTTCGCCCTTTACTTCGAGCACCTCAAACCGGGAGGAGTCCTCGCCGTCCACATCACCAATCTCCACCTCGATCTCGCCGATCCCGTGCGCAATCTCGCGACCGAATTCGGCTATCAGGCCTTCCGCGTCGATCACAGCCCCGACGCCGTGGACTACCACACCTACTACTCGGACTGGGTTCTTATCACGAAAGACGAAGGAATGATCCGCGCCCTGGAGTCCTCCGATTTTCTCTCCGAATGGGACCGCGAAGTGCCGAAGGAGATCCTGTGGACGGATGACTACAGCAATCTGTTTGAAGTAGCTTTTTGAAGAAGCTGTTTAGCTATTAACTTTTTAGCCATTTAGCCGGAAGAGGCCATTTTCCGCTAACCGCTAACCGCTAACCGCTAACCGCTAACCGCTAACCGCTAACCGCTA
>JANQVJ010000026.1 GCA_030730365.1 Verrucomicrobiales bacterium | reverse complement strand
TTTGCCTTCGAAAGTGTCGAGGACTGCCTGAGCCGTCGCGAGCGCGTCCTGATCACCGGCGGGGATGATGCCCCAGAACTCGGCAAGGGTCCCGTTTTCCAGGAAAATGAAGGCGATCGTGAAGACCACTTCTTCGCCGGACTCGGTGAAGACGCCGGTGCCGGGGATGGAAACGTAAGGCATGCCCTCGTGCTCGCCCTCGGTCACTTCACCGAATTCGACGTCATCGTAGTGCTCGTCGAGCCATTCCACGCCTCCCTCGATCGCTTCGTCGTAGGCGGCAACGGCATCGTCCTCGGAGGCGATCTCCATCGCGCGGAAATACATCTCGATCGAGCCGGATGGACTTGCCACGAGGAAAAAGTCCTGTTCTTCCTCTGCGGCTTCGAGCTCCCAGTCGTCCGGCACGATGATGGTGAAGATTGGCTCGTCCACAGTGGGGTAGGCGATCAGTGTCCCCGCGTCTGCGATCTGAGTGCCAAGCGCGAGAGAGCTAGCCAGGGCAACGAAACGAAATGATTGGAATAGGATCGATTTCATGGTGATGTTGACCACTTCTGCCTTTGCAAAGAAACGTTTGCTATCCGCAGAACGAACTACTGTCAAGAATGTTTTCCGCCACCGGTTAAGTCATCGGAGATTTAGCCGAAAGCATTAGCAGATCAAGAAGGTCGGCCGGTATCCCGAGAATGGTCTCGGCACCAGCTTCGAGGAGCTCGGTGACGGGACGGAAGCCCCAACTCACGCCGACGGGAACCATCCCCGCATTCAGTGCGGTCATGATGTCGACATCGGAGTCGCCGATGAAGTAACAATCGGCCGGAGCTATCCCGAGGATCTCCGCTGCCTCAAAGGCGCCGGTCGGGTCGGGCTTGCGCTCGATCCCGTCGCGGGCGCCGAGGACGACATCCCACTTCCAGCCGGGGAGAAAGGCCTCGACACATTTTACAGTGAAGTCGTGGGCCTTGTTCGAGAGCACGCCGATGGGAACCCCGGCGGCGGTGAGTTCGTCGAGCAGCTCAGCGATCCCGGGAAAGGGGACGGTCGTATTTTGCCAGTTGCGGGCGTAGGCGGCGCGGTACTCGAGCAGCATCTCTTCGGTCTCGTCGCCTTCGGCGGGGCGGTAACCGGCGGGGAAGATGTCGCGCACGAGATTGAGCATCCCGTTCCCAATGAAGGTGCGGTAGTCGTCGATCGGATGAATGGGGAAGCCGCGCGCCGCGAGGACCGCGTTACCCGAGTCGGCAAGATCCTGGAGAGTGTCGAGGAGGGTGCCGTCAAGATCGAAAATAACGGCTTTTTTAACGGAGGGAGGATTCATAAAAAGGGGCAGGACCGCTGAGGTGGGATTGGGGGACCGCTGATTGACGCTTATTGGCGCTGATTTTTGTGAGGATTTATGAGGGGTGCATTGGGAAGGGGTTTCAGTTCGGCTATTTTAACCTCCGGCATTTGCCATCAGCGAAAATCAGCGTCAATCAGTGGTCCCTATCTCTTAGCGGTCCCCCTTTTTGTTATTCAGCGTGTTGCAGATTCCATGCCGAGATGAGGGCGCGGAGGCCGGCCATTTCGATGGAGGGATCGACGCCGCAGCCCCAGATGAGGGTGCCGTCGCTGATGTTCTGAAGCTGCACGTAGGCGGCGGAATCGGCGTCCGAGCCGCCCCTGAGAGCATGGCTGCGGTAGTCGGTGACTTTGAAATCCTTGTGCCCGGCCCCTTCGAGGAAGTTGACGAAGGCATTGATCGGACCATTGCCGTTGCCGCTGCCACGTATCGTCCCGCCGTTCACTTCAAGGGTGACATGGCAGATCACCTCTCCCTTCACCGCGGTGTTGTCGAGTTCGAATTCGACGAGGTTCATGGGTGACTCGAGGTTGACGAATTTCCCGAAAAAGAGGTCGCGAATCTCGTCGGCGGAGAGTTCGCGGCCAAGGGCGTCAGCGTGGTCGTAGATGTACTTGCCCACCTGCGGATGCATCGTCTTGGGCAGGTCGTAGCCGTGCTCCTGATCGAGGACGTAGGCAATGCCACCTTTGCCGGACTGGGAATTGATCCGGATGATGGCCTCGTAGGACCGCCCCACATCCTGCGGATCGATCGTGAGATAGGGGACACCCCAGGGGATCGCGGGGTCTTCTTTGGTTTCGCGGGCGCGACGGTCGAGGCCTTTTTTAATGGCATCCTGATGCGAGCCGGAGAACGCGGTGAAGACGAGTTCGCCGACATAGGGATGACGTTCGCCCACGGTCATGCGGGTGACACGTTCGTAGACATGACGCAGGGTCGTGAGGTCCGAAAAGTCCAGTCCTGTCTCGATGCCGTGGCTGTTCATGTTCAGCGCGACATTGACGATATCGAGATTGCCGGTGCGCTCGCCGTTGCCGAAGAGAGTGCCCTCGACGCGGTCGGCTCCGGCCATCAGGCCCAACTCGGTCGCGGCGGTTCCGGTGCCGCGGTCGTTGTGGGTGTGCAGCGAGACGAGCAAGGACTCGCGATTTTTCAAATGGCGGCACATCCACTCGATCATGTCGGCGTGGACGTTCGGAGTGGTCCACTGGACGGTGTCGGGCAGGTTGATGATCATCGGATTCTCCGGCGTCGGCTCCCAGATGTCGATGACGGCGTTGCAGCACTCCAGCGCGAAATCGAGCTCGGTGTCCGAGAAAGACTCGGGCGAATACTGCAGCACGATTTCAGTCTGTGGAATGGTCGGGACGAGTTCCCTCACCAGCGTCGCGCCTTCGATCGCGATGTCGCGGATTTGCTCGCGGGAGGCATCGCCGAAGGTGACGCGGCGCTGCAGCGGTGAGGTGGAGTTGTAAATGTGGACGATGGCGCGTTTTGCCCCGGCGATGGCCTCGAAGGTGCGGCGGATGAGGTGTTCGCGCGTCTGCACCAGCACCTGGATGGTGACGTCTTCAGGAATGCGGTCTTCGTCGATGAGGCGGCGCAGGAAGTTGAACTCCGTATCCGCTGCCGAGGGAAAGCCGACCTCGATCTGCTTGAACCCGACGTTACAGAGGACCTGAAAGAACTCGATTTTTTCCTCCACGCTCATGGGCACCGGGAGCGCCTGATTTCCGTCGCGAAGGTCAACGCTGCACCAGATCGGGGCGTGCGTGATGGTCCGGTCCGGCCATTGCCGATCCGGTAACGCGACCGCGGGAAACGGCCGGTACTTTTCGATGGATTCAGGTTTCATGGGATTTCTGGTTCGACTAAAGAGGAGAAAAGGAAGGGGCGCAACGAGTCCCTGCGAGAGGGGACCGGGCCGGGAGGAGAGACAAGACCGGGCAGGATCAGCCCGGGAGCACCCACCCGAAAGCGGGTGCGAGGAGAAGTAGTCGGGTGCTGTGTGTCGTGAGATTCATCCGTCCGGCTTTCAAATTAGGGGGCATTAGGCAGGGTGTCCACTACCATTGTCGCGGCCTTCATGGGTCATGAAGGCCGTTGCTCCAGTGCTAGAAATGCCACCCCGGCACCATCCCGGGACACCGCATCTGCAGCCAGGCCGAAACGGGTGAGAAAATCACATTGCTTGGAAAGTCTGGTCGTTTCGATTCCCAGCGCCTCGCCCCATCTCACGAGGTCGGCGAAGTTCACATCGCTGGTCAGGTCCTGCCGACCGATGCGGGCATAGACGCCGCCGCCCTCGAAACGCTCGTGGCGGTGGTAGGCGCGCATCGTTCCTCCGGGGCGACGGTGATAGACGCTCGCCGCATTCTCACTGCCGTAGTCGATCGTGAGCATCGTGCCGCTTTTCCAATCGACGGACAGGTCACTCATCCAGCGGCGAAAGGCGGGGAGTAGTTCGATGCGCTGACCGTCGGGGCGGTTCGGCAGGGAAAGCGCGGAATAGATTTCGGGATCGAGATCGGTCGGGCATTCGCGAAAGGTTTCTCTCAATCCCGTCGCGGTCTCGTAGCGCACGTGGATCTCCTGCCAGACTCCCGCGTCCGCGTTCCAGCGCAGCCACTTTGCCGGGAAGGCATCGACGAGTTCGTTGGAAAAAATGAGTGCATGCCCCTTCGCTTCACGGAGGGCGGAGGTGATCTCTCTGTGCCAGGTCACTCCATGGCGGGCGAGACGCTCCTGCTGCTTTTTCTGCAACTTCGGGGAGATCTCGACGAGGTGATAGCGAAGGCGCCGCCGCTGCCACCAGCCGAGCGATTTCAGGACGGCGGCAGCGAGCGCGGCGTTGCCGCCACCGACTTCGATGAGGTGGACGGGGCCATGCCATTCCAGTTCTTTGATTTGCCCCCTGATCCAGCCCGCGATCGCCCTCCCCAGAGCTTCCGACAAGGTCGCTGAGGTCGCAAAGTCGCCGGCGCGGCCGCCCACGTCGGTGATGCCGGTGGTGTAGTAGCCGATTTCCGGATCGTAGAGCGCCATCGCCATGAAGTTCTCAAACGACATCTCGCCGCCGGAAATTTCGAAACGTTGCTGGAGAATTGAGCGTAAATCCGGCATAGGTTTTCCAGTAAACAGGGTTCAAACCTGTATTCAACAGGGTTCAGTGATCGCCAGATTGCTGATTTCGGCTTATTCTCTCTCCGTTACCGTCAACCATGCCTCGTATTTCTCTATTGTTTTCGATCCTTTGCTTTCTTGTCACCCTGACCTCCTGCGGGCCGGAGAAGAACGACGACACAAGCGCGACGACCTCTTATTCTCCCTATCACCCGAATCCGCAGGCGACATTTGCGGGGCTCGAGAGCTGCAAGTCCTGCCATCAGGATCAATACGGAGAGTGGCTCCAGAGCGATCACCACAAGGCGATGAATCCGGCGACGGAGGAGTTTGTCCTCGGTGACTTCGACAACGCAGAGTTCGATCACTTCGGTCAGGTCTTCCGCTTTTTCCGCAAAGGGGCGGAGTACTGGGTCAATGCGCCCGATGAGAATGGGGTGCGGAAGGACATGAAGGTGGAATACACCTTCGGGCACGAACCGCTCCAGCAGTATCTGATTCCTTTTCCCGATGGTCGTTATCAGGCGCTGCAAGTCTGCTGGGACACGCGTCCGGCGGAGGAGGGCGGGCAGCGCTGGTATCATCTCTACCCCGACGAGCCGGTTCCACCGGATGATATCCTCCACTGGACGCGACGTTATTTTAACTGGAACTACATGTGCGCCGACTGCCACTCGACGAATCTCGACCGGAGCTTCGATCCGGGGACTCTCACCTACCACACGACCTGGTCCGAGATGAACGTGAGTTGCGAGGCCTGTCACGGACCGGGGTCCGAACACGTGAAGTGGGCCCACGCCAAGGCGAAAACCGAGGCCAATCCGGGCGACGCGGCGGCGGCAGCTGACTTTGCGGATCTGAAGGAGTATGTGAATTCCAAAGGTCTCATCCTTACGCTGAAAGAGCCGGGCGAGTCGGCGACGGAGTTCCCCTGGACGATCGATCCGGTCACGAACCAGCCGAAGCGCACCGTGCCGCTGCAGTCGAATGTGCAACTCGAGACCTGCGCGCCCTGCCACTCGCATCGCACTCTTCTCGACCAGAAGCTGGAGCAGGGACAGCCCTACCACGACACTCACGTGCCCTCTGTCTTAAGCGAGCGTCTTTATCATCATGACGGGCAGATCAAGGAAGAGGTCTACGTCTACGGGTCCTTCGTGCAGAGCAAGATGCATCACGCGGGGGTGCGATGCAGTGACTGCCACAACCCGCATTCGATGAAGCTCGTCGCCCCCGGCAACGCCCTCTGTGTGCGCTGTCACCAGGCGGATCCGTATGACACGCCGGCGCATCATTTCCATCCGGTCGGCAGCACCGGGGCGAGCTGTGTCGAGTGCCACATGCCGACCGAGACCTACATGGGTGTCGATGAGCGTCGTGATCACAGCATCCGCAGCCCGCGTCCGGATCTCGCCCTCGAGATTGGAGGGCCTGACGCGTGCACCAAGTGCCATACGGATCAGACGCAGGAATGGGCGGCTGACTTTTTCAAGCAGTGGTGGGGCGGAGGACCGCGCAATGCCCACTACGGGGAAATCCTCGCGGCGGCCCGTCGCAACCAACCCGGATCGCTCGACAAGTTGATCGCTCTCGCCAATGACCTTGAGCGTCCCGGGCTCGTGCGCGCCGCGGCGGTCGAGACGCTGGGGGAAAAGGCGCCCTCGCCCGAGACGACGCGCGCCATCGCCGGTCGTCTCGCTGATCCCGACCCGTCCGTGCGGGTCGAGGCGCTCATCGCGCTGCTGCCCTATCCGGCGGATCAGCGGCTCGCCCTCGCGGGAGATATGCTGGTTGACGAATCCAGAGCCGTCCGCGCCGAGGCGGCACGGATCCTCGCGGCGGCTTATGGCGGGCTCAAGGATGAGCAAAAAACGGCCTTTGCGAAAGCCGCGGAAGAGTTTGTGAGAAAGCTAAATGCCATCTCCGAGCGTGCGGCAGGCCACATGATGCTCGCCGCTTTCTACACAGATCTCGGGGATGTCGCCAAAGCCGAGGCGGCCTATCGGCTGGGGCAAAAGGTCGAGCCCGAGTTTGTTCCGGTGCGCTTAAACTTCGCGCAGATGCTCGATGAGCTAAATCGCCCGGCCGAGGCGGAGAGCGAGTATCGCTCGGCGATCGGGGCGGCAATGACGGATAATGATCGTGGTCTTTCACGGGACTCGCTCGCGCGTTTTCTCATCCGGGAAAAACGCTACGACGAAGGCGTCGCCGAGCTCAAGATGGCAACGGATCTAATGCCGCAAAACGCGCAGACGCAATTTTTCTACGGCATCGCCCTGAATTCGCTGGGACGGTTCCCCGAGGCGCTGCCGTATCTGGAGAAAGCGCATCAGCTCGCACCCGGCCATCTTGAGTATCTCACCGGCCTCGCCACCGTCTGTCGCGACGCCGGGAAGATGGATCTAGCCCTGAAGTATGCGAGGGAGGCCCTGAAAATCGAGCCGGGGAATCCGCAATTGCAGCAGCTCGTGCAGAGTTTGGGCGGGTGAACTGATCGTGCTGGTGTGATCCCAAGGAGGAGGGACATTTCTGTCCCTCTTGTTTCATTGTGAGGGGATGGACGCGCACGATAGGGCGACAGGAATGTCGCCCCTCCTTGGGGGTGCCGTTGAGAGTCCAAGGAGGAGGGACATTCCTGTCCCTCTTGTTTCATTGTGAGGGGATGGACGCGCACGATAGGGCGACAGGAA
>JANQVJ010000025.1:88658-99428 GCA_030730365.1 Verrucomicrobiales bacterium | reverse complement strand
CACACGAGCGGGCGGTCGTCGATGGGCGCGTGGCTGCTGATGTTCTTGAGCGTCAAATGCTCCATCCTGCCCGCGATCCAGAAGAGGAAGGCCGGCACGTAGTCATAGGCCCGTTGACCGGCGGGACGCAGGTCGATGTTCTCAAACTCCAGTCGCCCGATGTTACCGCCCTCGCGCAGATAGGGCGTGATCCAGACGCCAAAGTCGCGGTAAGTGCCCTTCACGTTGCGAATGGAGACGCGGTCGAGCCGCGAGGCACGGGAAAGAATGCGGATGACCTGGGCGCAGTCCTCGACCTGCACGCCGTCGATGTCCACATCGCTGACCGCGCCGAAACCGGCGTGCGGACCGAACAGCCTGCCATTGCTACCTCGGACGAACTCGCCCTCGCTGTTCCAATCACCAAGCAGGTCGTCGATGTTCAACGCAATCATGTCATCCCAGGCGCGACCCTGAATGTTGCGAATGCTCAGAAACTCGCCCGGTCCCTGGATGTGGATGCCGTCCTGGTTCGACTTCGTTGGGATGTGGTCGAGGTTGATGTAAATGTTTTCAAAGACGACGCGCCGCCAGTTCGTAAGATACACGGCAAAGGTGCGCGAATTGGTGATCGAGACATCGCGAAACAGCACCTGCTCCACGCCATGCAGCGCGAAGGCTGTGGTCCAGCCGTGTTCCTTTGTCGTGTGCTCTTGATGCGCCGCGTTGCCATTGTAAGTACCGCCGAGAAAGGAGAGATTGTGATCAGCCCGGCTTTCCGGTTGCGGCGTCGCATTGGCGATGAGAGGGCGATTCGAGTTGTCCGCGAGATAGAACCCGCAGGCTCGATTCAGGCACTCGATGGCCGTGTTGGAGTGGACCGTGAGCCCGGTGACGAGGATCGGACCATCCACAACGAGCCTCAGCGAACCAAGCTTCGGAGCACGGTCGAGAATACCTTGGATGAGCGCCGTGTCATCGGTGCCGCCGCCTTTGCTCACATCACTGTCGAGCTTCGCACCAGCCTCGCTGGCGATGATGATGTGGGAGTCTGCCGAAGGTGCCGCGTGGAGCGCGGCCAGCGGCGCGAGCAGCAGGGCGGTGAGGAGGGCGAGGATGTGTTTCATGTGGCAGTAACTGGGGTGAGGGGCTGGCCAGGCAAGATGCATTCGGTTACTTGGCCACAAACTCGAGCATGTCCCGGTAGAGCGCGTCGAGCTCCCGGCATTGCAACGGTGTCAGTTCTACCTTCTCCAGCTTCCAGGCTTTGCCGACGCCGAAGCTTCCTCCATCAGTGACGCGTGAGTTGGTGTATTGACGCGAAACTCGATTCCTGAAAACGCCCTCTTTCTCGAGGAAATATAGCGGGTAGCCGCGCAAGCCGGAAGGGAAGTTTCGCTGATCGCACAGGAGACGGAACATGGCGTAAGCCTCGGTGAGGGGAAGACCGCGCTCTCCGCTTTCGTGAATGCGCCAGAGTTTGGCGAGCACCGGCGCAAAGGCGCTGCGCTCGGTGACGAGCCCCTCGCACCCGCAATGCCGGAGCTGGATGAGCCACTGCCAGCCGCCCCACCCCGCCATAGCGGTCTTGATGACGGGCTTGGCTGCCGAAAGCTCCGACATCCGCTCCACCGCCGCATAACCTTCGGCCTCTTCCTTCACGTAGCCGTAAATCGCCGGATGTTTCTCTGCCAACCGCACGAGTAGCGCAACAGAGGGTGTCGGCGTGGCGGGCGTGCCGTAGGTCTGGAAGATGACCGGACGCTTCGCGACCTTCGCAAGTTCGTTCCACGCTTGTTCGATGTCAGCCTCGGTGCGGACATCGTCCGGCGGACGCGAGATGATCGCTATCTTGACGCCAGGGTGCCGCTCGGCGACGCGTTCGATTTCCGCAGCGATCTCAAGCATCTGCGCGGTATTGGTGCCGTTGGCCCCGAGCGTGAGGACGACCTTGCGCCCTTCTGCCGCCTCGGCACACGCCTCAAACCCCCGAAACTTCTCCTGGATCGTCAACAGGTCGATGGCGTCGTTCGACTGACACCAGATGACGCCCGGACAGCCCGACTCGTCCACCCATCTTAATTCGCGCTTGAGACCATCGTAATCGACAGATCCGTCCTCGAAATAGGGTGTGGACATGATCGGAAAGGGCCCGCGCATCTCCTTCGGCGTTGGCACGGCGCCACGCGTAGCCCCATCAGTCAGCATGAGCAGGGAAACGAGGCTGCTGAGCGCCTTGAGCGCATAGCGGTGGTCGATGAGCCAGGATTGGGAATGGATGTTCATGTTTTTGTCAGTGATCTTTTTGTCGAGAAACCTCACGGTTGAAACTCGATCCAGTTCAGGCCGAGTTCGGTGTTCTTGTCGGCGCAGCGGGCCACGACGCAGAGGTCGGTGAGGCCGTTGGCGTTCGTGAGCGTGGCGGGGAGGGAGAGGAACTCGCCTTCATCGGCCTGGCCGGAGGGCTTCACTTCGACGCTGGCAAGGAGCGGACCGCTGGGTGAGCCGCGGCGGAGTTCGAGGGTGCCGCCTTTGGTATCGAAGCAACCGGCGCGGACGGTGAGGCGCGAGATGCCGGTGAGGTTCAGGTCGCGCCAGAGGATGTGGGCGCCGTCTTTGAAATGGCCGACGATGGCCTTTTCCCCGTAGGCGTGCTCGACGTAGGCCATGCCGTGATTCTCGTCGAAGAGAGCGGCTTTTTTGCGGCGGGAATGCAGCACGACGCTGCCTTCGCCACGCAGGCGCGGCATCGTGGCCTCCTTGCCGTCATCGGTGTAGGCGGCGGTGAGGATGAGCACGCCCTCGTCCACGCGGGTGCCTGCTGCGGGCTTCGTCGGCGCGGTGAAGATGCCGCCGGCACCGGACTGCGGCAGGCTGGCGGGATCGTCCTTGAGCGAGAGCACCCAGGCGACCATGTGGCGGATCTGATCGATGCTGTGCTGCGGATGCGGCGGCATGGGAAGCTGCCCCCACGCGCCGGAGCCGCCGCTAAGGACCTTCTGCGCGAGATGCTCGGCAGCGGCGGGGTCGTCTTTGTATTTCAGGGCGACGGTCTTGTAAGGCGGGCCGGCGGAAGGGGTGTCGGCCATGTGGCAGGCAAAGCAGGTACTGGCCCGCATCAGGGCGAGTCCGGGATCGATCACTTCCTCGTCGCCCTCACCGGCAAAACGGCGTCCGCGGAACTCGCCCTGCACGGTGGCGAGATTCGTCTGCACCTCGTCGCCATCGGTTTCGGTGACGGCGACTTGATAAGGAATCGGCGCGCCCCAATCAAAGAACGATCCATGCGCGGGCGACTCGAAGCGCACGACGGGCCGTCCATTGCCGACGTGAATCATCTCCTTCGCCGTGCTCTTCGCGCCGCTGCGGTCGAGCGCGGTCACGCTGACTTCATAGCTGCCGGGTTGATCAAAAGTGTGCGCAAACGTCGCTTCATCACCGGTCTGTTCTTTGCCCGCGATGCTCCAGACAAACTTCAAGACATCGCCATCGGGATCGCGTGAGTCGGCGGCATCAAAGGTGAGCGCGAGCGGTTCTTTGCCTGCGGTTTCCTTGGCGGTGAGTTTTACGACCGGCGCACGATTGCCGCGACGATAGACGACACGCACGATGCGGCTGTCGTTGTTCTCCCACCACTGGTCGCCATACTCGATCATGTAAAGCGCACCATCGGGACCAATCTTCATATCGATGGGGCGGCGAAGATTCCAGTCCGGAACGAAGGGCTCGATCTCCGGCCCGGCGGTGCCGAGTTTCACGGTCTGAATCCAGTTGCGCATCCACTCGTAGATAAAAAGGCGGCCATCAAGCGCTTCGGGGAGCTTGATGGGAGAAGGATTCGCCGCATCGAAGTGATACACGGGTCCGGCCATGATCGTGCGCCCGCCGCTGCCGAGGGTGGGGAAATCCTTCGAAGGCAGGCTCGAATACCAGATGAGAGCCGGCCGGGCGGGCGGCAGTTTTTGGATGCCGGTGTTGCGTGGTGAGAGATTCTCCGGGGTCTGCGGGTCGTAACGTTTGCCCTCCCTGTTCGCGGCAAAATCATAGAGCGGCAGCGCTTCATTCGGCCCGACAAAGAGCGGCCAGCCGAAGTTCCCCGCGGTCTGCGTGGCGTTGAGTTCCTCGTAACCATCCGGCTTCACCCCGAGCGTGGGCATGATGTTCGGCCCGACATCGGCGAAGTAGAGCGTGCCTGTTTTGTCATCTACCGAGAGGCGAAACGGATTGCGCACGCCCATGGCGAAGACCTCCGGTCTGCCGTCTTTGCCATCGGCAAAGAGATTGCCCTCGGGAATCGAGTAGCCGCCCTCGGGCTTCGGATGAATGCGCAGCACCTTGCCGCGCAGGTCGCGCGAGTTCGCGGCGGAGCGGAAGGCGTCCCAGTTCTTGCGATCCGGCCGCGTGTCCTGAGGTAAGCCCGGATCATAGTGACAGTTGTCGCCATTGCCGATGTAGAGATCGCCTTTTCCATCCATCCACATCGCGCCGCCCATGTGGAAGACGTGCTCGGTGTCATATGGCCAGGAAAGCAGTTCGCTCTCGGATTCCGGCGCCATCGTGCCGTCCTTTACCGTGAAGCGGCTCACCCGCATCGTGCCCGGATTCGCTGTCGGAGCAAACAAGGCATAGACATGTCCGCTCTCCTCAAAATCCCGCGCCACCGCCATGCCGAGCAGTCCGATTTCGCCCTTCGCAAGCGTCGGCACGGAACCGAGAACACTCACACCGCCGGACTTCGCGTCCCACCGTTTGAGCGTGCCCCAAAACTCGGCAAAGATGACATCGCCACCGGGCAGCACTTCCATCTGAATCGCATCACGCGCCGCCGGCACGAGGATTTCCTTTTCGAAGCGGTTCGGGTCAACCGGCTCGGCGGCGTGGAGCGATGCGAACAGGATGAGATGACAAAAATATTGGAGACAGAAAAATGGGTTTCTGTTCTTCATTTTTTTGTCACCCATCTTTTTGTCGTGACTCAGGGCGAGGTCGTTGTTGGGTTTCATGACTGGGGTGAAGCTGGAGGAATGCTGAAATCCTCGCCCGGATCGAGGAGCTGGATGAGGTGTTTCACTTCGTAGGGCCGGGTGACGAGGCCGGTGGCTCCGGCGCTGTGCCATTGCATCATGCAGACGTGGTTGGAGGTGGCGAGGATGACGGGTGAGCCTTCGGCCTCGTTGAGGAAAGCGGATTTACCGGCGAGAATGGCCCGGGCGTTTTCGGGCTTTTGAATGTTATAGACTCCGCCGGAGCCGCAGCAGTCTTTGGCGTTCGGAGCGAGTTCCCAGCGGTAGCCGGTGGCGTCGAGCACGTTCGCGGGAATGCCGGGCGCCTTTTGTCCATGCACGAGATGGCAGGGCAGATCGACATAGACCCGCGTGGCGTCATCCTTGGCCCGGTGGCGGCGCACGGGGTTGAGTTCGCCGAGGAAGGCAAGCACATCGCGTACGGGTTTGTCCGGCGGCAAGGTTTTGCCGAGCGCGTAACCGCAGCCGGAGGAGTTGCTGACGATGGCATCGACCTCGAGCGGCCCAAAGGCGCGGCGATTTCGCTCGCGTAGGGTTTCCACGCCATCGAGACCGGTGTGCTCCTGGAACGCGCCGCAGCAGCCCTGTCCTCCCGGGATGATGACCTGGACGTTGTTCTCGATGAGCACACGCACGGTCGCGAAGTTGATCTCGCGGAACGCGGCTTCCATGAGGCAACCGGTGAGGAAGGCCACGCGAGGCCCGGTGGGTCGATGCCGATGCATGAGTTCTCCGGCATATGCGGCGGTGCTTTTGAGAATCGCCGGACGGCCCGGGAAGAGAAACCGATGCACGCCGAGCCCCGCGCTGCGCAGGAGTCGTGCGGGCAGCATGGCGAGATTGAACAAAGCGGGATAGGCCACCGCGGCGGCCGCGAGACGCAATGGCAACTTAGGCGAGAATCGATGCGTCGCGACGTGCTCGTGGCGAATGTGCTCGAAAATTTCGCCATAAGGCACGGCGGCCGGGCAGGCCGTTTCGCAGGCCAGACAACCGACACACTCAGCGGTGTAAAAGTCCGTCCACTCGTCTTGCGGCAGCCGTCCCGCGGCCTCCTCACTCCACAAACGCAGCCGACCGCGCGGCGAGTTGTTTTCATCACCCGTAAGCTGGTAAGTCGGACACACCGCGAGGCAAAAACCGCAGTGCGTGCAGTTGGAGAAGTAGTCGGGCGGGGAGGTGGGGGAATGGAGTGAGGGAGTCACGGACGAATGGAGTGATGGAGTGATGGAGTCATGGAACACGCGCAGCGGGTAGCTGGAGCGAAGCGAAAGCAATGGTGGAGTGGATGGCTTCCTCCAAGGTCTGGATCCAGGCGGACTCCGTGAGGTTCGGCGGGATGGAGGGAAGCCAGTGCGAGTGCCAGTCGCCGCCGAGGGCGTGGAGTTCGGGGGCGACTTTTTGGGCGAGGGCGTGAATGCGTTCGGCGCGATCTTCGCCCGGGCTTAGGTGGAGATGAAGGACGCCGTTGTAATAGAGACCGATGCTGCGGACGACTTCGGGCGCGAGTTCGATGGCAAGACTCATGACGCGATCCGGGGTGGTCTTGAGGACGAGATCGGGAAGGCCATCGGGAGCGGTTGGCGCGTGGTTTTGCAGGGTGAGTTGCGTGCTGGTGGCAGTGGCAACATGATCGAGTTGCTGCGCGAAGATCGGCGCTTCCTCAGGCACACAATGAATGGTCACACGCACCGATGAAATGCCGCCTTCGGTGATGAAGTCCACGGCGTCCCACCAGTGCATCCAGCCGCTGTGCAGTAGTTTGGAGACACAGGCCTGCAGGGCGTTGGGGCTTCCATCAAAAACCGCGATGGCGGTGAAACCGCAATCGGGACGGAGACGGAGGACATAGTCCACCGGCTCGCCGAACCTGGACCCGCTGTGCAACAAAAAGCGCAGCCAATCGTAGCCGGTGGTCGTTTTTACGACACGCTCACCGATGCGCGCGATTCGTCCACTCGGCAGACGCCAGTTCATGCCGAGGATGTTATCACAATACGGCCCGAAGCGACATGATGCCGGCGCATGAGTGGCGGCGGCGATTTGTTCGCGCAACGGCTTCGCTTCATCCAAAAGAAGCGGGAAGCGCAGGCGATGCGCGCGAACTTGCGAATGAATGTCAGCCGCTGTCGCGCTCGCGGGCAGGCAGAGCGTGCCATCCACCTCATCGAGGAAGGGAACAAAGAGCCGTTCGTTCTCCATGGGAGGGAAGACGTTCATGCGATGAAGTGGCGATTGTCGAAGACCTTGAGCGGATTCATCTGATGCGCGGGATTAAAGGCGGCTGGCACGGCGAGCTGCAAACGCATCGAATCGGGACCAAACACGAGTGGCATGTAGGCGGACTTGTCATTGCCGATGCCATGCTCCCCGCTGAGCGTGCCGCCGACCTCGATGACGCGCTGCATGAGGCGTTTGCTGATGAGTTCCACCTTCTCCAGCTCGCCCGGCACACGCGAATCAAAGAGGAAGTTCGGATGCAGATTGCCGTCGCCGGCATGGAAGACATTCACCGCGCGGATGCCCGCCGCATCGGCCTCGTCGTAGACGAGCTGAAGCACTTCGGCCAGGGCACGCTTGGGGATCACCGCGTCCTGCACGACGTAGCTCGGGCTCAATTGACCGAGCAAACCACCGGAGGCTTTGCGGGCTTTCCAGAGTTTCTTCCGGATCTCATCTTGGTCGCTGAACATCACGTCCTGCGAACCAGCGTGACGCAAAATCTCAGCCACGGCCTCCACCCGCGCATTCACGAGCGCCTCCGGGCCATCAATCTCCACCAGGAGCATGAACGAGCCCCCCGGCAATCCGCAAGCCATCTGACTGCTCTCCACCATCGCCACGCCACGCGGATCAAGCATCTCGATCGCCGCCGGATACGATGAGTGCGCCACGAGGGCATGGATCGCCGCCTCGGTCGTTTTCAAATCGGGATAGGTCGCGCGGAAGGTCCACACTTTCTCCGGCAGTGGCAGAAGTCGCAGCCAGAAGCGCGTGAAAGCCGCCAGCGTGCCTTCAGAGCCGATCATGAATCGTTTCCAATCCTCGCGCCAGGACCCGCGACCACCCGCAGGACCACCAAAACAATGCACACTGCCATCCAGCATCACTGCCTCGACTCCGAGCACGTAGTTGCTTGTCACCCCGTAGCGAAAGCAGTGCGCGCCACCGGCATTCGAAGCCACATTGCCCCCGAGCGTGCAGACCGGACCACTCGATGGATCAGGCGGATAGAACACGCCATATGGCTTCAGCGCAGCATCAAGGTCATTGAGCCCCACGCCGCATTCGACCTCACACCAGAACCCTTCCGTGTTGATCTCCAGAATCTTCTTCAATGCCGATGTGTGAACAACCACGCCACCTTGCGCTGCCACCGGTCCGCCCGAAAGCGACGTGCCCGCCCCGCGCATCACCACCGGCACCCCCAGCGCCTTCGCCCCGCACATGAAACCCGCGAGTTCCTCCGCATCCGCCGGAATCACCACTGCATCCGGCAAATGATTCTTGTAGCCCAACCCGTCCGCGCCATAACCCGCCAGCTGAGCCGCCGAAATCAGGACGCGCCCGCGGGGGAGCAGGGCTTTCAGTTGATGTTCGAGAGAAGATTTCACAGGTGAGATCATTGAATCGACATGGCAACGCCCCCCGGGAAGGGTTCATCATACTCGGCCGCGAAAGCTAAAACGTCGATACAGCGGCCATGGTCAGGAATAAGACCAGGCTTCTCGTGATCAGGAAAGCCAAAGAGGATGAGTTTCATGGGTTTGAAAAAGTCGGAATGGGCCTGAGGTAGGAGGTCATACCAGTAAACAAGTCGCGGCTGGGTGTCTATCACTTTTTATCCTTCATCGTCCCGCGCTTGCGCCGCCGACCGGGATACGGCATTGATGCGCGACCTTGCTTTCCGCCTTGCCGAAATCGAACGCGAGGAAGAGGGCCGACGTCTGGAAATCGCCCGCGGCCAGCGCCTCGAAGAAGCGAGCGCGTCCGCAAGCCGGCCAGGGGAACCTCGCTGGCAGTTTCTCCCTTAACCCGCCTTTCTCATACCGCTTCTGCTGCGAGTTGCCGCCTTCGGCGCCCTGCGGGCTGCTCTGCGAGCAGGCTGTCTCCGCTTGACTTCACTTTGTTCCGTCTATCTGCGCTACGCTCCGATTCGCTCCGGCTGCGGTGGCCCGACCCCGCTTCGTTCCGGCCCGAATTTCCCTTGGACAGTATGGTCTCATGCGGTTCGGCGGGAACCGCCCGGCGGGAAATCCGGTCCGCGCGTTGATGCCCGGGTCGAACCTTCGGGCAAAGACGAATCCCCTTTGAAGAGTCAGGGTGCCATTGAAAAGTGGCCGCGGCTTTAGCCGCAGATATTACGTCGGGTCATCGTCTTTACCTTACCCCAGACAAATCTCCACTTCACCATTCGCTTCCCTGACCTCATAAGTCCGTATCCCGCTCGGGCTGGGGCCGCTGAGGACGGCTCCGGTGCGGAGGTCGAATTCGGCGTAATGCCAGGGGCAGGCGATGCAGCCGTTCTCGACGGGACCGAAGGCGATCGAGGCGTCGGCGTGGGGACAGAGATCATCGAGGGCGTAGACGACGCCCTCGTGCCGGACGAGGGCGATGCGGTGACCATCGAGCTGATAGGGACGGCCTTTGCCTTCCTCGAGGTCTTTGGAATGAGCGATGGGTTGAAAGGGCATGGGGGAAGAAGGGATTCAGGGATTCAGGGATTCAGGGGAATCCCAGTTCTTTGCGCAGGTCTTTTGGGGTGGTGCCTGACTCGCGGAGGGACTTCAGAGTGATGGCGCGGTCGCGTTTGGCGAGGCGGTTGCCCTGGGCGTCGGTGAGGAGGGGGTGATGGTCGTAGGTGGGGACAGGGTAGCCGAGGAGCGCCTGGAGGACGCGGTGGAGGTGGGTGGCCTCAAAGAGATCAACGCCGCGGATGATGTCGGAGATGCCCTGAAAGGCATCGTCGTGAACGACGGCGAGGTGGTAGCTGGTCCCGATGTCTTTACGGACGAGGACGGCGTCGCCGAGGAGTTCGGGCCGGGCGGGCTGTGGTCCGTGGAAGGCGTCGTGCCAGATGAGGTCGGAGCCAGTTTCCTGCAGGGCTTTTCCGAGATCGAGGCGCAGGGCATGGGGATGGCCGGCGGCGAGTCGGGAGTCTCGTTCGTCGCTCGAAAGGCGGCGGCAGATCCCGGGGTAGAGCGGGCCTTCGCTGCCGTGGGGGGCGTAGCCGGCGCGCTCGATCTCGCGGAGGATGTCGTTGCGGGTGCAGAAACAGGGGTAAAGGAGCCCGCGAGTGGCGAGACCGGCGGTGGCGGCGGTGAAGTCGTCACGATGGTTGCTCTGGTGCCGCACGGGCGTCTCCCACTCGAGCCCGAGCCAGGCGAGGTCTTGGAAAATGCCGGCGGTGTTCTCCACCGTGCAGCGGGTCGGGTCGATGTCTTCGATACGCAGGAGAAAGCGCCCGCCGCGCTCCCTCGCAAAGGAATCGGTAAGCAAAGCCGAATAGGCGTGGCCCTTGTGGAGCGATCCGGTCGGACTCGGGGCAAAGCGGGTGACGATGGCAGGGGCGGGCATGGAGGGCGGTAGGCGCGGGCGGTGGTGGACCCAAGGAGGGTGGACATTCCTGTCCACCTCTTGAGTTTTGCCCATGAATGGAACGAAGGGAACGAATTTTTGGGGAGGGTGGGGGCTGGTCGTTGCGTGTCCAACATTCGGCTAAAGCCGAATCCACTTTTAAAAAGTAGCTGCGGCTTTAGCCGCAGGG
>JANQVJ010000025.1:60733-88558 GCA_030730365.1 Verrucomicrobiales bacterium | reverse complement strand
GCCGCGAATGGCCGCGAATGGCCGCGAACGGAACTTCACCCCATCCACCCTTCCGGCACGTAGATTTTGAACGCCGCTCCGCCGATTGCGTCTACCGTGCATACGCGCAGCAAGCCGTTTGACCGGATTCGTGGCGCGGTTCAAATTCACCCCCATGCTTCCCATGATCAAACCCGTCGCTCCCCGCTCTTTCTCCTCAGTGAAGAGGGGCATGTCAGTCATCATACCCTCTTTGCTGCTCGCCGGAATAATCGTGCTGGCGCAGGACACGAAGGAGGACGCCAAGCCGGTCGACCCCGTTGCGGCGGCTGAGGCCGAGGCGAAGCTGCTCACGGGGATACGCCAGCTCACCTTCGAAGGCCTGCGTGCAGGCGAGGGCTACTTCTCGGCAGACGGGAAGAAGATGGTCTTCCAGAGCGAGCGTGAGGAGGGGAATCCTTTTTACCAAATCTACCAGCTCGATCTCGAGACAGGCGATACGGAGCGGGTCTCTCCCGGCCAGGGCAAGACGACTTGTGCGTGGTTTCATCCCGACGGCAAGCGCATCATGTTCGCTTCGACACATGAGAATGTGGCCTCGGCAGAGCAGCAAAAAGCGGAGTATACCGAGCGCGAGTCGGGCAAGGCACGCAAGTATTCGTGGGACTACGACGCCGAGTTCGAGATCTATGAGTATGATCCCGCCAATGGCGAATACAAAAACCTGACCAACACCGAAGGTTACGATGCCGAGGGCGCTTATTCACCTGACGGGACTAAGCTCGTCTTTGCGTCGAACCGCCAGGCCTACGATGGCTCGCTGAGTGAAGAGGATCAGAAGGCCTTCAAGCTGGATAAGAAATTCCCCATGGAGATCTATCTCGCCGACGCGGACGGGTCGAATGTGAAGCGACTCACGAACACCGACGGCTACGACGGCGGTCCCTTTTTCAGCGCCGACGGCAAAAAGATCTGCTGGCGTCGCTTTGACCGCAAAGGGCTCACGGCGGAGATCTTCACGATGAATACTGACGGAACAGAGGAGCGTCAGGTGACGCGGCTGGGGGCGATGTCGTGGGCACCGTTCTTCCATCCGAGCGGCGAGTATCTGATCTTCGCGACAAACAAGCACGGCTTTGAAAACTTCGAACTCTATCTCGTCGACGCGATGGGGGAGAAGGAACCGGTAAGGGTGACACACACGAACGGCTTCGACGGGCTCCCGACTTTCTCCCCTGACGGAAAGACGATGTCGTGGACGACGAACCGCACGCCCGGCGGGCAGTCGCAGATTTTCCTCGCAAACTGGAATCACGAGTTGGCCCTCTCGATGTTGAGGGACGGAGCGGTGATGCCGGCGCAGGGCCTTACGAAGGCGCCCGCGGCAGGAGACTCCGCCGTCCCGGCCCCGGCGGACTTTGCGACGGTGTCGGCAATCGAGGAGGCTGACATGCGCAAGCATCTCGAGTACCTCGCGTCAGAGGAGTTGCAGGGTCGTCTCACCGGCACGCCGGGCGAGGTGGCTGCGACGGAGCATGTCGCGACCTTTTTCAAAAAATGGGGACTGCTTCCGGGGGGAGACAATGATACCTATTTTCAGTCATTTGATTTCACCGCCGGGGTTGCCGTGGGGCCTGATAACAGGATGTCCCTCAAAATGGGCGACGAGACCCTGACGCCGGCGGTAGAGAAGGACTGGCGACCGGTGTCCTTCTCGAAGAACGGGACACTTGAGGATTCCGCGATCGTCTTCGCCGGTTACGGCCTCGAGGTGCCGGATGGTAAGGGCGGCGAGTCCTACACAAACTATTTCCACCTCGATGTGAAAGGGAAGTGGGTCATGGTGCTGCGCTACATCCCCGAGGACATCCCGAAAGAGCAGCGCGAGGCGATGCAGCGCTACGCGCGTCTGCGGCACAAGGCGACGCTGGCACGCCGTAAGTTTGCCGCGGGGATCATCTTCGTGACTGGTCCGAAGGCGACGGTGAACGAAGATCTCATTCCGATGCAGTTCGATGCTTCTCTCGCCGACTCAGGTATCCCCGCGATCAGCATGACGACGGAGATGGCGGCGAAGCTCATCGCGGCGGCGGGCAAGGATCTCACGGAACTCCACACGGCACTCGACAAGGGCGAGATGGTGGAGGGCTTTGAAATCCCCGGGGCACGTCTCAGTGCGACGGTCGATGTCGCCCAGGAAAAGAAACAGGGACGCAATGTCATCGGTATCCTCTCGGCGGGACAGCAGGGGCCACACCCGAATCCGGCGGTGGTCGTCGGCGCGCACATCGATCACCTCGGCAACGAGTCCGGTCCCGGGTCGCTCGCGAAAGCGGACGAAAAAGGCAAGGTTCATTACGGTGCTGACGACAACGCCTCGGGCGTGGCGGGCATGCTCGAAATCGCCGAATACCTCGCCGATCAGCGCGCCCAGAACAAGCTCGACATGAAGCGGGACGTTGTCTTCGCGGCCTGGTCGGGTGAGGAGATCGGCCTGCTCGGGTCTTCGCACTTTGTCCGGACGCTCGCGCGTGACACGCTCGGGGATGAGAATGCGCCGCTCGGACTGCTGCTCTCGTCCTACCTGAATATGGACATGATAGGGCGTCTCAAGGACACTCTTGTGCTTCAGGGAATCGGCTCGAGCGATTACTGGCGAGGCGCGATCGAGAGCCGCAATGCCCCTATCGGTCTGCCCATCACGATACAGACGGACACTTATCTGCCGACGGATGCGACGCCTTTTTACCTGAGACAGATTCCCATCCTGAGCGCCTTCACCGGAGCGCACGAGGATTATCACACTCCTCGCGATACCCCCGACAAGATCAACTACGAGGGGGCCACGAAGATCGCGAAATTATTCGGATTGATCACGCGCGGACTCGCGATCGATTCGAATGCCCCCAAGTATCTGAAAGTCGATCCTCCGAAAAATCAGGGATCGCGGGGCGGGTTTCGCGTCTACCTGGGGACGATCCCGGACTACAGCCAGGGAGACGTAAAAGGGGTGAAGCTTAGCGGCGTCTCCGAGAAGGGCCCTGCCGGTCTCGCGGGGGTGAAAGGCGGGGACATCATCACCGGCCTCGGCGACAAGAAGATTCTCAACATTTACGACTACACCGATGCCATGGCCGACCTTAAAGTAGGTATAGAAACCACGATCACGGTGCAGCGCGGGGAAGAGGAACTGACCATGAAACTGACTCCTGGCTCGCGGGATTAGGGGCGGAAGAACTTATCGGAAGAGCGGGAAAAGAATCACCTCTTCTCCCGCTCGGGTGACAGCTTGAAGGCCTCTTTAAATAGGACCGGCGGGGCGGAGGGCCACTTTGTTTAGCGTGGGGCCATCCCTCTTCCCTTCTTCCAACCCTCCTCCGAAAATCCCGTCCTGATGTCTTCACTTTGTGCCGTCTAGCTGTTCTACGCTCCGATTCGCTCCTTCACCCCCGACGTTCGATCGCAAGGAGGTAGGGCGGCGGCGAGTTGCCCGTCTCACCCTGCGGTCCGTAGCGGACCGTGCGGTAGCGGTCGGGAGGGAGGTCGGTCAGCCATGCCTCGACCCGGTCGGCTTCTTCGGCACCTCCCGCATGCCCGGGGTAAATGACGATGGTGAGGAGACCGCTCGTCGAGAGCAGATTCAGGGCCGCGTCGAGAGCGGTTAATGTTGTGTCAGGGCGGGTGATGATCGTTTTGTCACCCGAGGGGTAGTAGCCGAGATTAAACATCACGGCGCTGATTCCCGGGGCGACGATGGCCGCCATTTCCTCGTGCCCGCGGAGATGGAGAAAGACAGGCGCGTCATTGCCGAGTCGCGACCTCGTGCTCGCGATGGCGCTTTCCTGGATATCGAAGCCGTCAACGCGTCCCGTCGTTCCGACACAGTTGGCGAGAAATAGCGTATCGTATCCGTTCCCGATCGTGGCATCGACAACGCGGTCGCCCGGCTGCACGCGGGCTTTCACGAGGAGCTGGGCGATCTCGGTCGCGCGGGGGAAGGCCATGGGAAGAGACGAAGGAACTTCGGGTCAAAAATGATTGTTGGCGAGGTCAGCGTCGGCGGGCAGGGGGGTGCCGTCGAGGAGATGAGCGGCGAGTTGAGCGGCATACCACGGGGCATTGAGGACGCCCTTTGACCCGAGCCCGTTGAAGAAAGCGACGCGGCGATGGGCGGGATGCACGCCCAGAAAAACCTGGCTGCGCCGAATCACCGGACGCACCGCCGCGCGGTGACCGACGACGCGGGGCGTGAGCGGAGTGATGCGCCCGAGCTTTTCGAGGACATCGGCTTTTCCCGACTCGCCCGGCGCTTCGCTCGTGAACTGATGCCGGTAGTTCGATCCGGCGCGGAAGCGGCCGCCGCCCTGCGGGATGAGCCATCCGCCCCGGCTGATGATGCGCCCTTCTTCTTCCAGTTCAGGAATTTCGAGATCGAGGATATCGCCGAGCGCGGCATTCATCGGGATCCAGTCGAAGAATCGATTCTGCGTTCCCCGCCAGCCCTCACAGAACACCACCCGCGACGCCGAGACGTTCTTCCAGCGGATCCCGTCGTCCTCGAGGATGATGTCCGCCGATTTCACCTGACCGATCGCGTAGGCGGCCCGTTCGAGGAGCGCCTGACGGGTGTATTCGAGAAAGGCGGGGACGTCGAGCCAGCCGCCCTCCTTCATCTCAAAACCGCCGTGAGGCGCGTGGAAGCGCTCTGCATCAATGGCGAGGGGCTCGTGAAAGCGGGCGTAGCGTTCCCCGTCGCTTTTGAGACGTGCCTTCCACGCGGAGCGCTCCGCTTCTGACTGGAAAAGCCGGGCGATGCGGCGGTGGTGGAAGAAGGTCCCTCCGCTCGATTCTTCGTGCTTCCAGTAAAAGGCGCGGGCGCAGTCGAGTCGCGTTTCGAGCCCGTCGGGCAGATTAAAGCGGGCTCCCGCGAGCGGGGTGACCAGACCGGCCGCCACCTTGGATGAGGTGTTCGCTTCATCCCGATCGACCACGAGGAGACGCTGGCCTCTTCCGGAGAGGTGCCAGGCGAGGACGGATCCAGCCAGACCCTGGCCCACGATGAGGGTGTCAATTTTCAAAATGTTTTCGAAAAGGTAGGGAGAAGGAGAGCAGAGTGAGCAGAAAAGGTGGAAATGCGAGAAAATTGTTATTCAAGATATGAGATATGTTAATTTTTATAAAATAAACAATTGTCATCTGAGTGAAATTGTCTCAGAATCATACGGGTTAGAATTTCTATTATTTAGAGCATTATGAAGACTTCTGAATCAATCGGAATTATCGCATTTACTTTGACTGCATCGCTTTGGCTGGTTGGTTGTAGTGATCCTCAAAAACAGGCCCGCAAGAGCCTCGAGACAAAGGGGTATGAGATGACGCTCAAGGATCTTCTCACGGCTGCTTCGGCCGGGGATGTGGGGAGTATCGACCTCTTTAATGCCGCAGGAGTCGAAATCGATGGTGTCGATGGCAGCGGCAATACCGCCCTCATCAAAGCCGCCTCGTCCGGGCATCTCCATGCCGTGGAGAAAATCCTCGGACTCGGAGCGGATCCGCGGCAGGTCAACTCCGTAGGTCGCGATGCGCTTATTTCCGCTTCGGCCAAAGGTTATGAAGACGTCGCCCGCATGCTCCTTAATCGCGGTGCTGATTCCACAATCAAAGACACCGAAGGCTGGGGCGCCCTGTCAATCGCTGCCTACAACGGTCATGCCGGAGTCGTCTCCCTGCTCTCGACGAATGCCACCCCGGCGGAGCTCGACGATGCGCTTCTCGTTTCCAGCTTCAGCGGTGATACGAAGGTCATCAATACCCTCCTGGGTCAGGGGGCGAATATTAATGCCCGCAGCCCTGAGAGTAAGACGCCTCTGATGATCGCGGCCGGTGTCGGTAAAATGGATGCGGTCCGCGTCCTCCTGCAAAACCAGGCGAATCCCTTCGCTGTTGACCTCGATAACAAAACTGCAGCGAATCTCGCTGAGGTTGCCGGCTTTGAAGAAGTGACGAAACTCATTACCAGTCCCGACGTCTGGGGCAGCTCGAGAGAGGGACAGGAAGTCGCCATCGAGATGGCGAAAGCACAGGAGGCCCTCGGTGGAGGCGGAATCGAGGAGACTCTCACGGAGAGTGATCCCGCCAGAGCCTCCGAAGTGGGCACCGAGGGATCGACCGCTCCCGTGGCAGATCCTGCAGTAACGACGGCTGCGGCGGCGCCGGCGCTCCCATCCGTCACCCCCTCCGACTCATTGCAGACTAGTGAAGCGCTTTCGGCGAAAAAGAGCTCCGGCATCGGCGCGACCACGACGACTGCTCGCGTCGCTGTCCCTGTGCGGGGCGCCGCACCGGCCACGTCCGCTGCAACGGCCATGTCTGCTGGGGCGAATAACGGGTCTTTTGGTCCTGCAACCCGCCCGGCGGTGCAGGCCGCCCGCCAACTTCGCGAAGAGTCCAAGCCCAAGCCCATCGTTGCCCTGAACGGTTCGACGATCCACTCCCGCACCCCCGAGCAGGCTCCGGTGAAGACCATGGTCCTCGCCGCTTACCATGAGGAGTCACTGCCCCTCATTGTTGATCACGTTGACGGTACGAGCGCTTCGGTGCGCCGCCTCGACGCGCCGGGCGGTGATCCGGTGTTGGTCGAGCAGGGGGCTATCATTCCCGGAACCGACTACCGGGTGCAGGAAGTGACGACCCGCTTCGTCAGCTCGAAGGAAGGCAAAGGCCGTATGGTCGATGTCTCGCGCGTCAAAATCGAAGACACCAAAAAGGGCTCGACTCACATCCTCGTCAAAGACGTGCGCGGACAAACCTCCGATACTTACGCAATCCTCACTGTACCGGGCAGCCAGTATCGCTATGTCGTGAAGGCGGGTGATGTCTTTCGTACGACACAACCTGGCTGGGGCGCCATTGAGTATCAGGTCCTCGATATTCGACCCACCGGAGTGGTCATTAAAGACCTTGCCACCGATGAGGTCGTCACCGTCGCCCGCGACGGAGTCGTTAACCCCTGATGCAGAGGCAGGGTCGATTAGACGATCGTCCCGTCCGGGATTACTGTCCCTTTAGGAATCACGATGATGCCGTCGCGGATGTGGCAATACTCGGTGTCCTCATTCACGCGGTCCCCGGGATGGATCACGACATCGCGACCGATCGAGGCATTTTTGTCGACGATCGCGCGATGGATGCGGGTATTCTCCCCGATCTTGATGGGGCGTTCCTCGATCTTGTTGTCCTCAAGCATCTCGATCTTGTTGTAAAAGTCCGACCCGATGATGATCGTGTCCGAGATTTCGCAGCCTTTTTCAATCACCGAGCGGACGCCGATGATAGAACGTCGGATCTTGGCATCGGTGATGATACAGCCGTCGGAAAGAAGAGCCTCTTCGATCGTGGCATTGTTGATCTTGCTCGCGGGCAGTAGTCGCGATCTCGTATAAATAGGGTTGTGCGAGTCGAAGAAGTTAAACTTCGGCACGATCTTGGTGCACTCGAGATTCGCCTCGTAATAGGAGGCGATCGTCCCGATATCCTCCCAGTAGCCGGTGAAGATGTGGCTGTAGACGTTTTTCTCCTTGATGATCCCGGGGATGATGTGTTTGCCGAAGTCCTGCGAATCGTTCTTCAGGGCATCTTCGAGAACTTTGCGGTTGAAGAGATAAATACCCATCGATGCCTGGAAGCGCTCTTCGTCGAGAGGCAGGTCGACTGACTTGAGCAACTCCTCCGGCATCACCAGTTTGTCGAGGGCATCATCATCATCGCCGGGCTTTTCGACAAAGCGGGTGATGCGACTATCGGCGTCGGTGTCCATCAGGCCGAAAGCGCGTGCCGGTTCGCGAGGAACTGGCGTCGTGGCGATCGTGACATCGGCGCCGGTCTTCTGATGCTCGCTCATCATCTTGCGGAAATCCATGCGGTAGAGCTGGTCACCGCTGAGGATGAGAAAATACTGGTAGGGACGTTCGAGGAAGTAACTGAGATTCTGCCTCACCGCATCGGCCGTACCCTGATACCAGTTGTCATCGCCGGGCGTCTGCTGGGCGGCGAGGACGTGGACGAAATTTTCCCCGAAATGGTCGAACTTGTAACCGCTCGTGACGTGACGGTTGAGGGACTCGCTGTTGAACTGCGTCAGCACATACATCTGACGAATGCCCGAGTTGATACAATTACTAATCGGGATGTCGACAATCCGGTACTTCCCGGCGAGCGGAACGGCAGGCTTCGAGCGCTTGTGGGTAAGGGGGAAGAGGCGGGAACCCTGTCCGCCGCCCATAATGATGGCGAGAACATTGTTCATCGATTTAAGGGGGAGAGGTTTGGCCATGGGGTTTTACTTTAAGACGAAACGGCTCAAAAGGGCACAGATTTCGTGACAAATTTTTTGATTAGGAAAGCGTTCGCCCTTATCCTCGACAGATTTTCAGAAGTTCTAAAATTTATGTGTGGTATAATAGGTTATGTCGGTAAAGCGTCGGCTGCGCCGATATTGGTAGAGGGTTTGCGGCGTCTTGAATACCGCGGCTACGACTCCTCCGGGATTGCGGTGTCGAATGGATCCTCCTCCATCGAGACCCGCAAAAAAAGTGGTCGCCTCGTGAACCTGAAGACCCTCCTCTCGACAGAACCGGCGGTCGGCAATTGCGGGATAAGCCATACCCGGTGGGCGACTCACGGCGAGCCCAGCGATGCCAATGCCCACCCTCATCTCGACCAGAGCGGACGCCTCGCTCTCGTCCACAACGGCGTCATCGAGAACTATCAGATCATCAAGGGACGCCTTCTCAAGCAGGGCCATGTTTTTCAGTCGCAGACAGATACGGAAGTCCTCGCCCACCTCATGGGGCGTAGCTACGACGCGAGCACCGAGACCGATCCGCAAAAGCGACTCGTCAAAGCCGTGCGCGAGTCGCTCAAGCAGGTCACGGGGACCTACGGAGTCGCCGTGATGCACGCCGACGTTCCCGGCTTTCTTGTCGGAGCCCGCCTCGGCAGTCCGCTCGTCGTCGGCCTGGGAAAAGGGGAGAACTTCCTCGCTTCGGATGTCAGCGCGATCGTCTCGCACACCACCAATGCGATCTATCTTCAGGATCGCGATCTCGTCTATATCACTGAGGACGACTTCACGGTGGAAAATTTCGATGGCGACGAGTCGGCCTACGAAGTGAGCCAGGTCGAGTTCACTGCCGAAGCCGCTGAAAAAGGGGACTACCCGCATTACATGCTCAAAGAGATCTTCGAGCAGCCCACTTCGATTCAGAATGCCTTCCGCGGACGTCTCATCGACGATCAGGCCTCGGCCATTCTCGGGGGGCTGGGGCTCACTCCCCGGGAACTGCGCGATATCGAGCGCATCGTCCTCTGCGGCTGCGGGACTGCTTCCCACGCTGCCATGGTGGGTGAATACATGATCGAGCACCTCGCTCGTATCCCCACCGAGGTCGAGATCGCAAGCGAGTTCCGCTACCGGAATCCGCCCCTCGATAAAAACACGCTCGCCTTTGTCATCAGCCAGAGCGGCGAGACGATCGACACTCTCGCGGCGATGCGCGAAGGCCAACGCAAGGGGCACCGCGTCCTCGGCATTGTTAATTCGGTCGCCTCGACGATCGCACGCGAGTCCGACGGCGGGAGCTACCTCCATTCCGGACCGGAGATCGGAGTGGCCGCGACGAAGTCTTTCACCTCGCAGGTCACCGTGCTTGCGCTCCTTGCGCTCCTCCTCGGACGCATGCGTCACCTCTCCGTCGACTACGGGCAGCGTCTCCTCAAAGAGATCCGCGAGCTGCCGGCCAAAGTGGAAAAAATCCTCGAGCAGACCGACTACATTCGCGAGATCGCGCTGAAGTATATCGACGCGCCAGGCATGCTCTTTCTCGGACGTCAGTTCAACTACCCCACCGCGCTCGAAGGCGCGCTCAAAATGAAGGAGATCTCCTACATTTTTGCGAGCGGTCACGCCGCCGCCGAGTTGAAGCACGGGGTCATCGCCCTCGTGAGCGAGTCCGTCCCCAGCGTCTTCATCATGCCGCGGGACTCCGTCTACGATAAGAACGTCAGCACGCTCGAGGAGGTGAAAGCACGCAAGGGTCCCGTCATCGCCATCACGACCGAAGGGAGCACCGACCTCGAGCGCATCGCCGACGATGTCATTTACATCCCCGAAGTGACAGAGTGCCTCAGTCCCATCCTCGCCGTGATCCCGCTGCAGCTTCTCAGCTACCATTTCGCCGTGGCACGGGGCTGCGACGTCGATAAGCCGCGCAACCTCGCCAAGAGCGTCACGGTGGAGTAATGCTCCCGACTTTCACCTAACAGATACTCAATTCGAGTAGATAATTTCCCTACCCATCATGGACGACGACGACATCAGTTCCCAAACCAGCACGATCAAAGGCACTCCGGTTCGCCAGATGGCGGTATTTTTGCCGAACCGCCCCGGCGCCTTTGTTTCCATTCTTGACCTCCTGCGCGCCAGTCATGTGGTCGTGTTAGGCTTGTCGGTGCAGGACTCAATCGACAACACCGTCGTGCGCCTCATCGTGAGTGATCCCGACACCGTCGAGACGCTTTTTATTGAGAAGGGGATCCCGTTCAACTCGAGTGACATCCTCGTCGTGGCGCTGCGCGACGGTGCCGAGCAGATGCCCGACTGCCTTCGCACGCTCCTCAAAGCAGAGACGAATATCCATTTCATCTACCCGCTTCTTTCCCAGCCCGAGGGCCATGCCGCCCTCGCGCTCTGTGTTGAGGACAATCACTTCGGGCAGTCCGTTCTCGCCAAAGCCGGGTTTAGAGTGCTGCGGCAGGAAGACCTCAGCCGCTGACCGGTCGGATCGGCTCATAGGTTTGCCCGATTTTACACTGAGGCGCGGCGAAAGAGCGTCTCGACGACGTTACGCACATATTGTTCGTCCGAGAGCCCTATCGTGTTCTCTTCGGGGAACTCCGCGATGCCGCGGAAGTATTCGGCGAGACGGGCGAAAAGCTCGAGGCGCGACTCGGGGTCGAGTTCATTCCGCCGCGTCACCGCGTCGAGGACGATGCGAGCCTCTTCCGGCGTGGTGCGTTGGCGCAGTCGGGCCTCAAGATGCGGCGCGGTCGCGAAGGAGTTGCGGTCCGGCCCAGTGACCGCCGCCAGCGCCGGGGTGGGGATCTCCGTCTCGCGGATTACGAGCGTTCCCGCCGCGATGTCGCCGAGCCGCTGACAACGTGTCGTGACGAGGCAGGAGACGCCGCCGATCAGATAAAAGGTCGAGGGCATCATGTCGAGGAGCCGGAAGAGGTTCCGGATGATGACCTGCTTTAGGCCCAGGGAGAGGCCCCGCTCGTCGATGACGCGGAGCTTCATGATGCGTTTTCCCACGGTCCGGCCCGACCAGAGCCACTCCGTCGCCATGCCGTAGCCTGTGGCGACGACGAACTGCAGCACGATCGCTGCACCCGATCCGAAATCGCCGAAGACTTCACCCAGCACCGGAATACCCGAGCTGGCGATCGAGAGGATCCCGATCACCTGACTGAGCAGGATCGTCACGGCAAAAATGACCGCGACGTCGACGGCGAGAGCGAGACAGCGGCTGAACGGACTCGCGAGCGGAATCTCGAAAGTCACTCCCTCGGGCGTCTGCACTTTGAGCGTGGTCGTGGTTCCGAGCATCAGTGAGGAGGTGTTTTTTCCCGCGCCGCACGACGACCGCAGAGAGAGAGGTAAAGAATCAGTCCGATCAATTGCACTGCCCCGAAGGCGATCTTCCAGGGGTAAAACTGAGGGTCGTGATACTGGGAAAGAAACGACTCCACGATCCCGGCCCAGATCAGAAGGAGGCCCGCGCCGCCGATGAGGGTGAGGAGGTCGCCGCGGATCCGGGCAAAGCGCTGGCGCAGCCGCAGGTTCGTGCCCCAGCCAAACATCGTCCGGGCAATCACCAGTCCCGCCTGGCCGCCCATGAAGATCGCCGGCAGCTCGAACGAGCCGTGCGGCAGCAGCCATGCCGAGAGGAAGACGCCCTGCCCGTCGGCGATGTAGTCGTAGATCACCACGCCGATGATCGTGCCGTTGTAAAAAAGCAGGATGAGCGTGAAGACTCCCCAGAGAAAGCCCGTCACCATCGTCATGATTGTGACTTTGGTGTTGTGCGTCATGAGCTGGGCGGAGAACTCGTGGCGTCCCTGAAAGGCGTCGAAGTCTTTTTTCTCTTCCCGATCGACGCGCTTCGAAGGCTTTTCGTTGAGGTGGCTGAATTGCGGAGGGATGAAGTCGGTCTTTGCGTCGTAGTTCAACTTCAACGCAGTCGCTCCGAAGCCCGCGCCGATGCAGAAGGTCCCGATGGACAGGGCAAAGGCGATCCCGTGCCGCCGGAAGGTCGCCGGGAATGTCCGCGTGAGCCACTGCCAGGGGCGAAAGGGAACCTTTTCGCCTCCGTCTTCGTGGAGACGGCTGTAGGATCTGGCCACAAGACGCTCGAGGTATCGGGTCGTCTCCGCCTCGCCTGCGAAGGTCTTTAACTTCACGAGATCCGACGAGGTGCGCTGGTAAAGGTAGTAGAATCGCTTCGCCTCCTCGAGTGACTGGCGTCGGTCAGGTTGGGCGTCCTGCCGTTCCAGCAAAGCCGCCAGCTCGTCCCAGTAAAAACGTTCTTTCGCGATAAACTTGTCGAGGTCGAGAATCACCCCGCGAGTATGCGGGAGAGGGGAGCAGGGCGCAAGGGCGGAGTGGGCGGAGTGGGCGGAGTGACGGAGTGATGGGCAAGGCACTTTTACAGAACAAGATTTACACCCCCTCATGACCGAGTAAGGTTAGGATTGAGATTAAGTTTACGAGTGCTTTCGTGACCCGTGCCCCATCTTCCCCATGTCCCTAATACCTCTCCTTACCCGCGTTTCCCTTAGTAGCGGATGCGCCGATGCGATGCGCTGCGAAGCTGTTCTGGCAGAGGCCGCGGCGAAGCGGTCTCCGCTCGTGGATGCTCTTTTCGATGCCGGACTGGTCGAGGAGGAGTCCTTTGCCCGCCAACTCGCCGACGAGGCCGGGCTCGAGTTTGTCGCCGAATCCTCCCTCGATCTCACGAGCGCGCTGCACCGTCGTTTCCCGGCGAAGCTCGCCCTGCGCTACCGGCTCCTTCCCGCCGCGATCGACGAAGAGGGGATTACCCTGATGACTTACGACCCTTTCGACCTCGAGGCGAGGCAGGCGGTCGGCAGGGAAATGGCCAAGCCGGTCTCCTGGGTCGTGAGCACCCGCTACCGCATCCTCGAAGGCCTGCGCCAGGGCTATGGCGTCGGAGCCGAGCAGTTCGACGAACTCCTCGAAGGCCGCGACCCGGCCGGAGGCGACGACTTTGAGCAGGAGGTCACTCATCTCGACGAAGAGGAGGAAGAAGCCTCGGTCATGAACTTCGTGAACCAGATCTTCCGCGAAGCGCTGCGCGAGAGAGCGACCGACATCCACATTGAGCCCCTCGAGAAAAATCTGCGCATTCGCTACCGCATCGACGGCGCCCTGCAGGAGGTCGCGGTTCCGCCCGATATCCGCGCGCTCCAGGCCTCCCTCATTTCGCGGCTCAAGATCATGGCCCAGCTCGATATCGCCGAGCGCCGTCTCCCGCAGGATGGCCGCATCAATCTCGAACTCGACGGCTCGCCCGTCGACGTGCGTGTCGCCACGATCCCCTCGGTCAACGGCGAGAGCGTCAGTCTGCGTCTCCTCACCCGGCAGAATTTCGACATGTCCATGCTGGGGCTCGATGAAAAAACTGTCTCGATTATTGAGGGACTGCTGCGCCAGCCCAATGGCATCATCCTCGTGACCGGACCTACCGGCTCGGGCAAATCGACGACGCTCTATACCTTCCTCAAACGCCTCAACACGAAGCAGACTCGCATCGTCACGGTTGAGGATCCGGTGGAAAATCGACTCGACGGCGTCATTCAGATTGCGATCAAGCCGGAGATCGGCCTCACCTTCGCAAGCGGCCTCCGCAGCATCCTGCGGGGCGACCCGAACATCATCATGGTCGGGGAAATGCGCGATCTCGAGACAACTGAGATCGCCATCCGTGGCGCTCTCACCGGCCACCTTGTCTTCAGCACCCTGCACACCAATGACGCCGTCTCGGGCATCACGCGTCTCCTTGATATGGGCGTCGAGCCCTTTCTCATCGCGTCGTCGGTGCGAGGTTTCCTCGCCCAGCGACTCGTGCGGCGACTCTGCGAGCAGTGCAAGAAGCCTTCCCTTCTCGAAGATGTCTATCTCGCCGAGATCGGCTTTCCGCCCGAGTGGCGCGCTGGTATCCACGAGGCCGTTGGCTGCCGAGCCTGTCGTGATACGGGCTACCGCGGACGGATGTCCATCCTCGAGATCTGTCTCATCGATCCGGCCATGTCCGAGCTCATCACGACCCACGCCTCCTATGCCCAGCTCAAAAAGCAGGCCCTCTCCAACGGCATGCGGACCCTCCGTGACTACGGCTGGAGCAAGGTTGCCTCGGGCGAGACCACGATCGAAGAGGTCCTCAGTAACGTGGAGCACTGAGTTGCGCTCCTCAGTGAATCGCCCGTCGCCGCCAGAGGAAGATCGCGAGGGCGATGAAGGTCGCGAGACCGACGAGACCGCCGATCGTGTAGTAATGCATCGAGCGGGGCGCGGCGGCTTCTGGAAATGCCATCGCCGGTGCTCCGTTGAGAAGCTCGATCCCGTTGGGCTCGAGCGGTTCCCACTGCGGATCGTCGGGTGAATCCGGATTTTTCCGCAGCCACATTTTAAAGCGTGAGCCCTCCGCGGGGATGTCGCGATGACCCTGCGGTTCGTCCGCATCCTCGAGTCCGATCCGGCGGCAGCGGATGTCGAGGATTCGATTTTTCGGCACCGAATCTTCCCCTTTTTCGACCGACTCGACCGTTGCGGCGAGCCGCACAAAAGTCACCGTTGAGGCAGGCTTGCGAAGAGTCATGAGACGCGAGCCGACCACCTCTCCCGTGATGATGAGGGTAGCCCGCGCCTCTCTCTCTTCCGGAGTCAGGGGAGGCAGCGCGGCGAAGAGGGGGTGAAAACAACAAGTCACCGCGAGAAGGGGAGGGAGGAGGCGGCGTCTTTTCATGAGGTCATTATTTCAGACAGGGATTTCCGGTGGAGGCACGACAGGGATACCCGCCCCTGCCGCCGCCTCGCGACACGCCTCGCCGCAGAAGAGGCCGTGCGTCCCGCGGCAATCGGAACAGACAAAGATCTGCTCGTTGCAGTCGGGCCAGCGGCAATTTCCGTAGCGGGATTCTTCCGCTCCACAGGAGCGGCAGTGAGTGATGATCTTGCGGGTCTCGGTGAGATTCACCTCCACCCCGACCCTCTCGTCGAAGACGTAGCAGAGACCTTCGAAATCGCGCCCCCGCACCTCGGGATCCTTCCCATACTTCACGATGCCTCCGTCGAGCTGGTAGACCTGATCAAAGCCCTCCTGACGGATGTAACCCGAGAGTTTCTCGCAGCGGATTCCGCCCGTGCAGTAGGTCAGGATTTTGCGACCGCGCAAGTTCGGCGCATTCTCCCTGAGCCACTCAGGGAAATCCCGAAAACTCCGGATCGGTGGACAGATTGCATTCTTGAACCGACCCAGTTCCGCTTCATAGTCATTGCGACCGTCGATCACGACGACGTCCTCCTCCTGCATCGCCTCGTAAAACTCGCGGGGAGAAAGGCGCTCGCCCGTGAGCGAGTTCGGGTCGATGTCCGCTTCGCCGGGGAGGCCGAGGGTGACGATCTCTTTGCGCACCTTGATTGAGAGCTTGGCAAAGACGTGGCCTTCCGCCGGATCGATCTTGAACTCCATCCCCGCCGTGAGCGGATCGGCCAGCATCGCCTCCATGTAGCGGTTCGTGTTCTCCACTGACCCGGAGACCGTGCCGTTGATTCCCTCGCTGCCGATGATGATGCGGCCGCGCAGCTCCAGTGACTCGCAGAGCTCCCGGTGCCCGGTATGGTAGGCCGCCGCGTCGGCGATGGGGACATAGCGGTAGTAGAGCAGCACCTGATAGGGAGCGGACGAAGCCTGAGTCATCTGGGGGGGTGAATTCACTCCTCAAGTGTATGGATTTTCCACGTCTCCTCAAGTTACTCTCCTGCCGATTCGTGAATTAGACCCTATGCCAAAAAGAGTTGCCGGATAGATCGAGTCAAAATTTTCCGAGGCAAGGCGTGAAGGAGAATGGAGCTGGCGAAAAGTCTGCCTGAAAGGTATCCCCAGAGGGCGGAACGACAGCGACGGGAAAAGCGCATCAGGCTGCGTGACCGATCTGACCGGCGCCAGTGTCACAACGCCGACACGGGTAATTTTGGCCGATCTTGGTTCGAGATCCGAGCGAAGCGGGCAAATTCCCAGCCCTAAAAAAGACTTTTCCAGCTCGAAGTCTGCTCGATGAAGCAGGGTCGTCGTATCGGCTGGCCATAAGGTGAGGTCCGGCCTTTCGCGGTGGTGACCTGGTGATCACCACTGCAAAGGGCGCATGGCCGGAAGCGGAACATGCCAGTGTTTTCGCCCAATACGCGCAACGAGGGAGGAACTCGGGAGAGTCCCTTTGCCGGGTCTTGACCCCGAGGCAGGGCGAAGCGTCCTCGTGAGCCGTTGGGGTAACGGCCGTTGGAGATCGAACCGGCTCGGCGGGAATGCCTGGCCCTGTGGGGAGCCGCTGATGCGGCCCGCTTTCACGAAAACAGTCGCTCCACCATCTCGGCCTTCACGAGTTCCCTTGGCTGGTTGAGGTGGTTGTAGACGATGGATTGCGGATCGATTGCCATGGCGTGGTAGATCGTAGCGAGGATCTCCATGGGGTGGACGGGATCTTCGAGCGGGGCGGATCCGGTCTTGTCGGATTTGCCGTGGACGTAACCGCGTTTGATTCCCGCTCCGCCGATGATGCTGGTGTAGCAGTAAGGCCAGTGGTCGCGTCCGTCGGCGCTGTTGTTGTTGCCGCTGGTGGAGACGCCCATTTCGGGGCTGCGTCCGAACTCACCGATCGCGACGACGAGGGTTTCCTCAAGGAGTCCGCGTTGATCGAGGTCTTCAAAGAGGGTCGAGAGACCGGCGTCGAGCATGGGGGCGGACTGGTCTTTCATGCGCTTCGGCAATCCGGTGTGGTGATCCCAACTGTGGTTATCAGAGTTCGCGACTTTGGGCCAGATCACTTCGACGACCTTGGTCCCCGCCTCGACGAGACGGCGGGCGAGGAGACAGCTCTGGCCGAAGGTGTTGCGACCGTAGGCGTCGCGCAGCTTGGGATCTTCGGAGTCGAGGTTGAAGGCGTCGCGGGCGCGGCCCGAGACGATGAGATTGAGGGCCTTGCTGTAGTACTCGTCGAGGTTGTAGCCCTCGACCGCCTTCTCGATGACCGGCATTTGATTGGTGAGAGCGTCGCGCAGTTTAGCTCGGCGCTGGAGGCGCAGGGAAAAGACGTCGGGACGGAGTTGCAGGTCGTCGACCCGGATCTTCGTCATTTTGTTCATGTCCATGTCGTCCCCGTCGGGGAAGAGGTAGTAGGGATCGTAGGCCTTGCCGAGGAAGCCGGCGGTGCCCCCTTTGTTGATCACGTTGGACTCCTGAATGGGGCGGGGCATCACGACGAAGGGGAGCATGGGCTCGTCGGAGGGCTTTAGACGAATGATGTTGGAACCGAAGTTCGGGAAATCCTTCGGCGAAGGCGGCTCGAGCTGACCCGAGGGACTGACCTTGTCGGTGGTGTAACCGGTCATGATCTGGTAGATCGCGGCGGTGTGGTTGAAGAGGCCGTTCGGGGTGTAGCTCATCGAGCGCACCGTGGTGAATTTATCGGTCACCTTCGCGAGCCGCGGAATGAGCTCGGTGTACTGGAGCCCGTCGGTCTTCGTGTTAATGGGCTTGAAGATGGAGCGCACGTTGTCGGGCGCATCGGGCTTGGGATCAAAGAGGTCGATGTGGCTCGGCCCGCCCTGGAGGTAGACCATGATGACAGACTTGGCTTTGCCCCAGCCGGGACGGCCGAGTGAACTCGAGGCGGCGCTGGCGTTCTGCACGGCGAGGATGTTGTTCAAGGTCATCCCGAGCATCCCGGCCCCGCCGACGCGCAAAAAGTCGCGTCGTCCGGGCTTGAGGTGGGAATCACAGAGGTCTTTGGCGATTTCTCCGGGTAGTCTGATCATGGTGGGGAGCTGTTTAACTATTAGCTTTTTAGCTGTGTAGCTTGGTTGATACTGAGAACGAGGGATTTGGCGATCTAATGCAAATTCGAAAAAAGCTTAATAGCTAAAAGGCTAGAAGCTTACCTATTAAATAGAAACGAAGGACTGTTAATAAGCGCCCAGGTCAGGTCCTGGGCGGCGGTGAGGCGGCGGTCGGCGGACTGGCGGGTGGAGTAATCCATGTTCTCGCGCAGCTCGAGAAGTTTAGGGTCTTCGAGGATGGCGTCCTGTGCCGTCTTGAGCGCCGCTTCAAAAGCGATGAGTTGTGCATCGGCAGGGAGAGGCTTTTTCTCGTTGAAGTGCTTGAAGACGAGAGTGTGCCTTTCCTTGTCGCGGCTCTGGTAAAAGGCGGCAAGGAGCGCCTGCTGCTCTTTGCTGCGGGAGGCGGGGGCGACTTGCAGTGCGGTGGAGACGTCCTCAGGCAGGCCGAGTTCGAGCGGGGTGGGGGAGTTCGTCGCCCAAAGCCGGAACTTGCCTAGGGGGTATTCGCCGCCGCCATACTGGAAGTGTATCGTGAGGGTGAGGGTGCCGCCTTTTTCGTCAATCACGAGCGGCTTATCCAGCTGGAAGCGGGCCCAGTTCGGCTGGCGCTCGTTGCCCGCGACGGCCCATCCCTGGACGGACCGATCGGTTTTGCCGTCGAAGGATTTTTTCACATCGAAGCCCTGCTGGATGAAGTCGGTTTTGGCGTCGTTGAAATTGAGGATGAGCGGCTTTTTCGCATCGCCGCCGGTGGGGACGAAGGAGGCATCGAACTCGCTCACAACAAAGTTGCCATTGGCGTTCAGTCCGGGGCCATAACCGGGGAGTCGCTCGTCGGGGAGGGCCTCGATCATAAGCCCGGCGAGTTGCTCGGTCGATGCCACGGGAACAGTCACAGTGTAGACTGCCGCCTTCGGAGCTCCGCTCGCGAGGACGCTGCCGTCGGGTTCCGTGGCGAGGGTGATGCCGCTCTTCGCATCGGCGGCAACGGTGGCAGGTAGAAGGAGATTCCAGGGATGCCAGAAATGGGAGAGTGTCAGGCTTTTTTCCCATTCGGCGAGTTTCGCGGGCACGGACGCGTCGTGATCGGTGAGGGCTTTCGCCGCGACGGCGAGGCGGGCTTTCTGATCGGCCTCGGCCTTCACCTTTTTGGCGGCGGCTTCGGGCTGGTATTTTTTCAGATCGACTTCGGCCTGGCGAACGCGCTTGTAGCGCTCGATCTCGCGGGTGCTGCGCACGGGGATCCAGTCGGCCTCGGCTTTGGCGAGTTTGGCGGTGAGGGACTGGTGGTCGGACTCGATGTCGGCCATGACAGAGAGGGCGGCATCGATCTCGGCCGGGGTTGGGGCGCGGGCGAGGACCCGGTAATAGATGTCCTCGACGAGCTTGCGGTCGTCGGGTTGGGAGGCAACGAGGGTGGTCAGTCCGCTCTCGGGAGCGCTGAGGGCGTCGGCGATGGCTGGCCCGGAGAGAAAGGCCATGACGGCGCTCATCTGTAACTCATCGGATCGCTCGCACTCGCAGGCGCTCTCGCGCACGGGGCGGCCGAGGTTGGCGAGAAAGCCGCTTTTCAGGTCAATTTTGGAATCAGAGAGCTGGCTCGCCCGCACGCCTTTGCCGGCGCCCGGGATGTCAGGGATGGCTCCGGTCACGAAGTAAACGGCGTCGTAGAGCACCTCTGCGGGGAGACGGCGTGCCTCGGCGTGGGAGAAATTGATGTCGTCGGTCTCGTTCCACTCGTTCGTCTTGATAGAGAGCTGGTAGGTGCGCGACTTGCAGATTTCGGCGGTGAGGACGCGGATGTCGAAGCCGGATTTAACAAAGCTGGCGGCGAGGTGATCGAGCAACTGCGGGTTGCTCGGGGGATTGCCGGCGCGGATGTCGTCGAGCGGCTCGATGATGCCGGTGCCTAAGAGATATCCCCAGACGCGGTTCGCGTAACTGGCGGCGAAGTAGGGATTTTCGGGACTGGTGATCCAGGCTCCGAGTTGTTCGCGACGGGTCGGCTTTTTCGGATCGGTGAAAGCGACCTTCGCGAGCGGGGTCTCGTAGGGAAAGGCGGGCGGCTGAAGCGCGCCGGTGCGGTCGTGTTTCATCTCGCCTTCAGTCTTGTCAGAGACGAGTTCGTAAAGTGGCTTCGCACCCTCAACGGCGGAACCCCCAATGTTCTGCGTCGGCGCGTTTTTCCCATCGCGGGCGAGCGCTGTCTGGGAGAAGAAGGCAGCGGTCTCGTAATACTGATCCTGCGTCCACTTTTCAAAGGGATGGTCGTGGCACTTGTTGCAGTTGAACCGCGTCGCGAGGAAAAGGTGCGTCGTGTTCTCCATGATCTCGGCGGGATCGCGGAGGATCTTGTAATACGAGGCGGCGGGGTTCTCTTTGTTCGAGCCGATCGCGGTGAGGATCTTGTAGGCGAACTGGTCATAGGGAGTGTTCGCCGCGATCTCGCCGTGGATCCAGTCACGGAAGAGACGCGAGCCTTCGGGCCCGAGGAACTTGGAGTTCACCTGGAGCATGTCGCTCCATTTGTTCGTCGAGTGGTCGGTGTATTCGGGCGACTTGAGGAGCTCGTCGACGAGGGCATCGCGCTTCTCGCGGGTGGGTCGTTTGTCGGCAACAAACGCCTTCACTCTTTCGGCCGAGGGCGGGAGCCCGGCGAGGTCGAGGTAGATGCGGCGAACGAATTCTTCGTCGGTGCAGAGTTCGCTCGGTGCGATCTTCATGCGATTCCATTTCGCGGCGACGAGCTTGTCGATCTCGCCCCAGGCTTCGGGTTCTTTCCAGGTGAAACCCTCGCGATCACCCATGACGGTGAGGGTTGTCGCGGCGTAGGCTCCTTCGAAGCGCGCGAGGATGGGAGCTTCGCCGCGGCGGGCGGTGCTGATAAGACCGAAGTCATCGTGCCCGGCGACATCGGCGTTGCCCGATTCGATGAAGGACTCGAGGGTGACATCGCGTGTTTTCCCATCGGCGTAGCGGGCCATGACGCGGAACTGCTGGCGTCCGCCGACATTCTGCACGACGGGATTTCTCGGGAAAAGTTCGATGGAGGCGACGCGGGGCTTTGTGAGGTCGAGCTTGGCTCCGCCGGCGATCCACTGGCGAATGATGTGGTAGTAGCGGGAGTTGTGATCGGTCAGCATGCCGGCCTCGTGCGGGACTGCGCCGGTGGCCTTGAGGAGCATGAGCGAGTCATCGGGCGAGGCCGAGTTGAGACGTCGCGCACTGTGGTCGTCGCTGAATCCGCGCACATCGTAGATGGGATCGTAGCCGCGCAGGCTGAGCTTGAAACCGCCCTTCCCGTCTTTGGCACCGTGGCAGGTGCCCATGTTGCAGCCGAGACGGGTGATGACGGGGTTGACATCCTGCACGAAGTCGAGTTTTACCTCGGCCCCGCTGGGGGCGAACTTCACTGGGGCGGTCGCGGTCTTATCGCCCATCGTCGCAGTGAGGATGGCTTCACCCGCAGTCGCCGGACGAAGGACCCCGCGCTCGCTGACAGTGGCAACCGGGGCGCTGAAGCTCCATTTTACAAGACCGGTGAGGTCGGCGCTGGTGCCGTCGTCGAGGGTGCCGGTGACGAGCATCTGGCGGTAGAGCTCGGGCGAGTCGAGGGTGACATCGGCGGGCGAAATGACCAGAGCGGTGACGGTGCGGCCCTCGGGAAGCTGGGCGGCGCCCTCTTGTTGCTTGGCCTTTTTCCGGTCAATAAGAGCGGGATCGGGCTTCACCTCGGTGAGGGCGGCGTCGAGCGGGACGGGAGCAAAGTTCTTTCTCTCCGCGAGAGTGGTCGCGTCGAGCAGTCTGACGAGACCATCGGCTCCGCCGGTCACGAGAGTCTTTCCATCCGGCGAGAAAGCCACTGAGTACATCGCTGCCTTCAGGTCGATGCCCTTGATGAGTTCGGCTCCACGGGTCTGGAACTCCTCGATTTTCGGATCAGTCGCTCCGGCGCCTTCTGGACTGCTGCGGGCGGTTTCGAAGAGGGCTTTCAACTCGGGTGTGATCGTGGCATCGTATTCAGAACGGAAGAGGTGCACCTGGCCCTCGCCATTTAGGCTGGAGACGGCTGCGAAGGTCTTCCCGTCGGGAGCAAAGGCGACGTCCCAGATGCGTCCTTTCATCGCTGGGTATTTCCGGATGAGGTTCGCATTATCGCCGATCTTGCGGGCCGTTTCGCGCTTCATGCGGTAGACCTGGGGGATGCCATCGGAGCCGCCGACGAGGATGTGATCCTGTGTGGGGTGGCGGTCAATCGCACTGAGTCCGCCGGCGAGGGCACCGGGGGTAATGGAGGTGATGTTGTCGATGAAACGCTCGGATTTTGTCTCCGTTAGTTTCGCGGTCATGTCGCGTCCGACCGAGACGAGGTAATCGCCGGTGTTGGACCAGTCGGTGTCGAGGACCCAGTCGTTGTGGCTGCCCATGAAGAGGACCTGCTCGCCGTTGTCTGCTTTGATCGCGCGCACGGTATTATCGGGCAAGCCGAAGGCGATGCGGGTGCCATCGGGCGACCAGCTCGCGCCGTAGGCGGTGTCGAAGCCGACGATTTTGGAAAGGATGAGTTCGTTCTTCACCAGATCCCAAACCTGAATCTCCCCCATGCGTCCAGGGAGCCCGCCGGCGATGGCGAGCTTTTTGCCGTCGGGGGAAAAGCGGGCCGACTCGATGCGCTCGGAGAGGCCGACGAGCCGCTGCACCAGTCCGGAGCCATCGGCCTTGTGGATGAGGACCTCGTGAAAGCCCGCTATCGCGATGAGCGTGCCGTCGGGCGAGTAATCGAGCGAGGTGAGATTCGGGAGAACGGAGTAGCGCGGGGGGGTCGCCTGGGTGTAACGTTGCCTGGCATTCTCAGGGGTATCGTCGGTGGCACCCTGCTCGACCCACTTTTTCACGAGAGAGACCTCGTAGTCGGTGAATGGCTCCTCCTTCGGCGGCATCTCGGGACGTTTCTCGCCCGCCTGGGTCACGACGAGTTCGAGCAGGTAACTTTCATCGGGCTTCCCCGGGACAATCGCGGAGCCGTTCTCGCCACCGGCGATGAGCCCGGCGACTTCGGTCATGATGTAGTCGGATTTCGCCTTGGCTGGCTGGTGACATCCCTGGCACTTTGCCTGAAAGATCGGGCGAATGTGCTCATAGTAACTCACTTTTTCGGGCATCGCGTCGCCTTTCGGCTCGGCTGCGTCGGCAGAGAGGGGGACGACGATGAAGGCAAGCGATAGCAGGGAAATGAGACGAGTGGCAGTTCGCATGGGAAAAGGAGGGGGCTCGGAGGTGTTTCCGGCGAAAGCGGAGAAAGCGCCGGATTATCGACTGTTTTTCACTATAGGTCTTTCGAGCGGAGGGACAATCACGCGTTCGCGGCACGTAAGAACGCGGGGTGCGGGACAACCGTCGGGGCAAGACACGATCTACTTGAGGGATCCATGTAGAGTCCGAAGCAAAGCCGGATCTATATCCAAGAGGGACGCTACGGGAAATACCAATAAAGTTTCGAGAGCATCCTCACTTCACCACAAAATCCCGCACAAAATCCCGCACCACGTCTTTGAGTGATTTCGGGACGGGCACGCCGAGTTTGATCGCGCGAGTGCCGTCGGTGGCGGTGGGCCAGGTGTCGACGATGGCCTGGACGACGGGGTTGGGCTCGTCGAGGACCATCCCCGGAAGAATATCAAACTCGGCCGCGACTTGCTCCATCACGGTGAGCGCTTCGGCGACGGTGACGCGGTGACTGGGCAGGCCGAAGGCCCGGTCATCGCCGATCAAGGCGGGGTCGGCCTCATGCAGGGCGATGAAAGAGTCGATGACATCGCGGTAGCCGAGCACGGGATGGCACTGGTCGCGATGCACGGGCAGGTAACAGGTCTCGCCGTTGAGCGGTTCGCGGAACATGCCGCTCGCCCAGCTCGAGGCGGCGGCGTTAGGTTTGCCGGGCCGGATGATGATCGTGGGGAGGCGCGCCGAGCGTCCGTCGAGAAAGCCTTTGCGCGAGTAGTCATTGATCATGAGTTCGCTGATGACTTTCGTCATGCCGTAAGTCGTCTGCGGGGTGTGCTTCGTCGCGTCGCTGACGCATTCGGGCATGACTTCTCCGCCAAAAGCCGCGACGCTGCTCGCGAAGACGAGTCGGGGACGTCCCTCGCGCTGACGCAGTGCCTCGAGGAGGTAACGTCCGCCGTCGAGATTGGCACGCATCGCGTCGTCGAACCGTTGCTCGCACTCCCCGCTGACCATGGAGGCGAGGTGGAAAACGGCGATATCGTCACTATCGATCGCGCTGAAGACAGCGTCGCGGTCACCCATGTCTCCGGTGAGGAGGGGCAGCTTGACGGCGGCTCCCTCTGTGGACGCCATCGCTTCGATCTGGGGGGGGAAATGGGCGTCAAAGAGCGTGATTGCCTCGATGGGCTCGGGCTCGCCCGATGGGCCGATGAGAGTGCCGCGCTCGATTAGTTTGAGGGCGAGTTGGCTGCCGAGGAATCCGCCCCCGCCGGTGATGACAACTTTCATTCGTGTTCTTGTTACTAATTTGAAAAGGGTTAGCGTGCGAACATGAGCGAAACTCCTGGAGCTTACAAGATCGGATTCATCGGACTCGGCAACATGGGCTGGCCCATGGCGGGGCACCTGCACGACGCGGGCGCGGACCTGACGGTGTGGAATCGCAGCGAGGCACCGACGCGGCGGGCGGCAGAACGGGGAATGGCGGTCGCGGCGGATCCTGCGGCGGTAGCGGAGGCTGCCGGAGACGGGATCATTTGTCTGAATCTCACGCACACGGCGGTCGTTGCGGATCTCGTTGATCGCCTCGTCCCGGGACTCGCGCCGGGAGCGACGGTGATCGACTTCGGGACGACCGGCTACGAAGAGACGCTTGCTTTTGCGGCTCTCGTCGCCGCGCACGGGGCGAGTTGGATCGATGCGCCGGTCTCGGGCGGCGAGGTCGGGGCAAAGGCCGGGAATCTCACGATCATGGCCGGTGGGGATGAGGCGATCTTTCAAAAAGTGCTGCCGGTGCTAAAGATCGTCGGCGGCAAGGTTACCCACATGGGTAGGCAGGGCGCCGGGCAGGTGACGAAGCTGGCCAATCAGCTCATCGTTGCCCAGACCATCGATGCCGTGGCACAGGCGCTGCGCATGGCCGAGCTCGCCGGAGTGGATGCGGGGCTTGTGCGCGAGGCGCTGCGGGGCGGCTTCGCGGAGAGCCGCATCCTCGAACTGCACGGGGATCGCATGGTGCGGCGCGACTTCGCGCCTGGCGGACGCAGTGAGCTGCAGCTCAAAGACGTGCGACTGATGAGCGAACTGGCTGCACGTGTTGGTCTGCAGTCTTCGACGCTCGAAAATTCTCGGGCCCTCTGGGAGCATTTCGTGCACGAACTCGGGCACGGAGATCTCGACCACTCGGGGCTTTTCAAGCTCTACGAGCAGGCTTGACGGGCGCATAGGAAAGACGAATTTGGCGACATGAGTCAAATGCACCAGATGCAGCTCTCCTACGTTTCGACGGAGGATAGACTGTTGTTCCGCCTGAACACGAAGGCGAGGCAGGAGTTCCGCTTCTGGATGACACGGCGCTATGTCATGATCCTCTGGCATTCGCTCAATCAGCTTCTCGCGAAAGAGGAACCTGCAGCGGCGGCGGCCGTTCCCGAGGTGCCGGTACCCGCCCTCGTCGACCCGCTCGTGGAGGCGGCGAAAAAGGAATTCAAACATCAGGAGTTCGTCGCCCAGGCCGATTTTAAAACACAGTATCAGGAGAGCACTTACCTCCCTCTCGGGGATACGCCCGCGTTGCTCTTCAGTGTCGGGATCAAGCCCGCGCCCGATGGGACCGCGATGCTCTGCATGCATCCGGAGAAGGGGCAGGGGATCGAGATGGTGCTCAACGAGCAGATTCTGCACTCGCTCTGTCAGCTCATCATTGACACCACGACCAAGGCCGACTGGCGTCTGAACCTCGCCTTTCTTCCGCGCGGCGGGAACCCCGGTCCCGCGACCGAGGGCCCCGCGCAGGGATTGAATTGAGAGGCTGGTAGGGACGGATCGCCGAACCGTCCGCGGATTGAGGGTTGTAGATCGAAGCGGACGCCCCAGCGGTGCGTCCCTACCGGTCACTCGGCCATCAGATTCCCGGATTCGACAATTCCTTTGGAAGCTTCGTCGCTTTTGATCCAGACGCCGTCGGCGGGGGGCGTCGTCAGGGAGACGATCCAGTTCTTCACAATGACGTGGCTTGATTCCTCGATGCGGAGACCGCTCGTTGATTCGGTGAGGATATTGTCCGTCAGGCTCATGCGGGTGGAGCTTTTCACGACGACGGCACCATCTTCGGCGAGGAGGGCGCGGAAGGTGTTGTTCGAGAGGATGCAATCCTGACATCCGTCGAAAACGACCCGTCCTGGACGCTCGAATTCACGGGGGTTGAAGGTGTTGCCGTTCACGATGATGCGCTGGCAATTGGTGATGTGGAGGTTGTCGGGATTGGGGGCGAAGAAGTTGTTTCCCGTTACGGTGATGTCGGTGCAGGTGTGCAGGTCGATGTTGAGTTCGGTGTCACTGAGGACGTTGCCGGTGATCGTGACCGAGTCGATCGGTTGGAGTGCCTTTCCAAGAAGGCGGATGTTCGCTCCGCCCGGCGCGAGGACGTCGAAGTCCTTGCCCGAGTAATTCGAGCTGTGCTGGATCGTGCAGCCGGTGATGGCGACTTCGGCGATGGAGCGGGTCTTGTCGTCGGTCGAACCGGAGAGGTCGAGGAGAATGTTCGCCGTCGTCGTGGGGGTGTCGTCGCCGGGCATGTTCGACTCGATGTCGCAGCCGGTAACGTGAAGATTGCGCACATTGCCGTCACGAACAACGATGCCGCCGCCCCGATTGTAGCTGATGTGCGAGTTGCCGATGTTGATCTGGTGGAGGTTGACGTCGTCGAGAAAGAGCCCGATGCCGCGGTTTTCGTAGAGATTGACATCCGAAATCGTGACGTTGCGATTGCGCTCGAAGAGCCTGATCCCGGTGCGGCACCAGCGCACCGCGACTTTGGAAAGGACGGCTTCAAAGGTGCGGACAAGTTCGATTCCGTCGGCTTCGGGGTGATTGCCGACGATCTCGATCCCCTCGACGATGGGCATACGCTCGTTCCAGGTGGCAGGTTGAAATGAGGTGGGAGAGGCGGTGCCCTCGTGGGATCCGACGATGCGGATGGCCGCACCGGCGCCGTCCATGATGAGAGTGACCGGGCCGCCCGCGGGGCGAACGACGGCGGTGCCTTTTCCGGCGAGGGCAAATTCCAGGGTGCCCGTGATGCGATGCACTCCCGCCTCGAGGAGAAGGGTGCCACTGTTATCGAGGATCTGTTGGCGGAACTCTTCCGTGCGATCCACCATCGCAGCGAGTTCGGGAAACTGGACCACGGCCGATGGAGGCTCGGCCGCGAGTGCTAGAGAAAAGGGAAGGAGAACGAGAGCGAGGAGGTGCTTCATGGGAGAGAGTAGAAGCGGGAGAGAGGAATGAACAAGGACGCAGACGCGGTTTATGGTTGGGGAGATGGGCTCCGCTTGGGGGGCTTGGCAGGTAATCAAGGAGCGGGGCTTGCCTAAGCCCCGTGGTCCTTTGCTTCGCTTGGGGGCTTGGCAAGCCCCCTTCCTTGT
>JANQVJ010000025.1:0-60633 GCA_030730365.1 Verrucomicrobiales bacterium | reverse complement strand
CTTTGCTTCGCTTGGGGGCTTGGCAAGCCCCCTTCCTTGTTGCCCCTTTGGGCTCATGACTCATGACCCGTCAACTCCTCACTCCGCCGTCAGCGCGGCGCGTTCATTCCCTGAACCGGACTTCTCGATGAAATAATCCCAGTCGCCGTTGAAGCGCTTCGCGCTGCCGTTGGCGACGTGAATGACGTCTTTGGCGAGCTTCTTGATGAAGTGCACGTCGTGCGAGATGAAGACGAGGGTGCCGGCGTAGTTTTCGAGTGCGAGGATGAGCGACTCGACCGTGAGGATATCAAGGTGCGTCGTGGGCTCATCCATGAGGAGAATGTTAGGCGGATCGACGAGGAATTTGATAAGGTTGAGGCGGCTCTTTTCCCCTCCGCTGAGGACGCGGGTCATTTTGTAGACTTCCTCTTTGCGGAACATGAAAGACCCGAGGATACCGCGGGCCTCATCTTCGCGCAGGGTGGGTGCGGCTTCGAGGACTTCGGTGAGGACGGAATTGTTCGGGTTTAAAGTCGCGGAGCGGTGCTGCGAGAAATAACCGATCTTGGCGTTGTGGCCTTGGATGACCTTGCCCTGCTGTGGCGTCAGTTCGCCGCCGAGGAGCTTGAGCAGGGTCGATTTGCCCGATCCATTGGGTCCGACGAGCACGGTTCGCTCGCCGCGTTCGATCGTGAGATCGATCCCCTCGTAGACTTTGTGCGTGCCGTAGGCAAAATGAATGGCCTCAAGAGTGACGGCCTTTTGTCCTCCCCGAGGAGGATCGGGGATCTGGAAGCGGAAGGGCTTCTTCGGCGCCTGGGGTTTTTCGATCTTCTCGATGCGCTCGATTTCCTTGAGCTTGGACTGGGCTTGCGAAGCTTTTGAGGAAACGGAGCGGAATTTGTTGGCGAAGGCCTGGAGTTCTCCGATCTGCTTTTGCTGATTTTTGTAGGCGTTGTTCTGGCGCTCGTAGTTGTCGTAACGCTGCTTTTCGAAATCAGAGTAGTTGCCGGAGTAATGAAGAAGGCGCCGCTCGGAGATCTCGTGGACTTCGTTGACAATAGCATTCATGAACTCGCGGTCGTGCGAGATCATGAGGATAGCGCCGTTGTAGGTCTTCAGGTAATCCTGAAACCAGAGCAGAGACATCAGGTCAAGGTGGTTCGTCGGCTCATCAAGCATGAGGAGGCTGGGCTCGATCACCAAAAGACGGGCAAGGTGCGCCCGCATGATCCAGCCACCGCTCATTTCCTTCGCGGGGCGATCGAAGTTCTCTGCCGGGTAGCCGAGTCCGCGCAGCATCTTCTTTGCCTTCGCCTCGACCGTGGGGTCGTTGAGGGCGTCGAATTTCGTCTGGGCTTCGTAGTAGGCGCGCGAATCGACGGTGCCCGCTTCCTCCATCGCCTTCAACTCTTTCTCCAACTCCTCGATCGTTCCGGCCCGGCCGGTGGCGATATCGAGAACACTGAAATCACCGACATCTTCGCTCTCCTGCGGCAGATATCCGACGAGGGACCACTCGTCGAGGTCGACGGTGCCCTGGTCCGCTTCCTCCTGGCCGAGGATGATGCGGAAAATGGTCGATTTACCGGCTCCGTTGGGCCCCACGAGAGCGGCACGGGTGTCGTAATTGATCTGCAGGTCGGCTTCTTCGAAAAGAGAGCTTCCGCCGTAGGATTTTTTGAGATTCCGGATAGTGAGCATGGCTGGGCCTTCCTACATAGCTGAGTCTTCCTTTTCCGCAAACTGAAAGCGGATTAAGAATGGCCCTCTTGGACGCACCCGCCGGAGCCGAGATCACTCCTTCGCCTTCTCCTCGGTCGGGGCAGGAGTGGTCTGCTTTTTCACCGTCTCGAGGCCGTCGCGGACGGTTTTGAGTTCTTTCTGGAGTTCGAGAAGTTCGCGGCGGAGTTCTTTTACTTCGTCGGCCTGGCCCCGTGCGGCGGTAATTTTCCGGATCGCTTCGGTGGCTGACTTGGACTCGGGGGAGTCGGGATCGCCGGCGTCGACGAAGGTCTGCAGCGCGCCGAGGGAGCGTCGGTCGTCGAGGGTGCCGAGGGCGCCGATGGCGGCGCGGCGCAGATTTTCTTTGGGATGATCGAGGTAGCCGGCGATGAACTGCTGCGTGCCCGCACGGCCATTGTCGTCCCGGGTGCGGGAGAGATAGGCGAGACTGTCGAGGGCGCGCCCGAAGTCACCGGTGGTGAAGCGGGCCTCGTTTTTCCGCATGTGCTCCATTAACGGATCGGCGACGCTCTCCTCGCCGCGGCTGCGCAGCCCGGAGATGGCGGCGGCGGCAATGCGGTGCCGGTAGCTCTCGCGCTCGAGCGCGCCAAGGAGGACGGGGCCGGCTTCCCCCTGTAAATAGGCGGAGAGGGCGCCGAGCGCGGTGACGACGATGTCGGGATTCTTCTCGGAAGCGACGACGCCGCTCAGGGCGGTGAAGGCTTCAGGGGTATAGAATTTCCCGATCGCTGCGACCAGTTCCTGACGGGCGCGGGCGTCATCCTGTGTCGTCGAAGCGAGAAGAACGGCGAGTGACTCGGGAGTGCGCGTCTTCGCGAGGGACCGCGCCGCCTCAATGCGGACGCCGTAAAATGGATCGCCGGTCAGGGTCTTTTGCAAACGCTTGAGACTTTCGCTGTCGTTCTTCCCGCCGAGGGCTTTCGCGGCGAGGAGACGTCCCATCATGTCGTCGCCGCGCTCGAGCTGCGCATAGAGCATCGCATTGGGGAGGGCGAGGTCGATCGAGGTCAGCACGGTGAGGTCGGGATCGAGGCGCACGATGGCAGGCTTCGCGGGCAGGGTAAAATAGAAGTCCTCGCTCGTCTCGTGGATGCGGACGCTGAAGTCGGAGACGGTGCCCTTTTCATCGACGAATCGCACGGGCAGGGGGAAGTCAAAAAGGAGGACCTTGTCACTCGTCTTCTGCGTCTGCTGGATCGTGAGCTTCGCCTGCCCGCGCTCCTGATCCCAGGCGTAGGCGACCTTGAGGAGCGGTTCGCCGCCGTGGAAAACCCACTGGTCAAAGAACTCGTCCCATGACCGGCCCGTCGTCTCTTCGAAGACGGCGAGGAGATCCTGCGTTACGACGCTGCTGTTGCGATGGCGTTCGAGGTAGGTCGTGATTGTCTTGCGGAAAAGTTCGGGGCCGGTCTGGCTGCGCAACATGTGGAGGACCCAGCCGCCTTTGGGATAAGCGCGGTAGTCGAATTGCTCGAAGGGATCGACGTAGCCGCGCCAGACGATGGGCTTTTCATCAGGGTTGTCGATGACCTGACGACCGTCGGTGTGGAGCTGATAGAGCATCTCGTCGGTGCCGGATTTTTCCGCGTCGTAGAGATGCGTGTAGTAGGTCGCGAAGCCTTCGTTGAGCCAGAGATGGGACCAGTCTTTGCAGGTGAGGAGATTGCCGAACCACTGGTGCGCGACCTCATGGGCGTCGAGTTGGTGCGAGCTGCGGAGGTTTTCCGAATCGGCGGAGAAGAGCGTGTTGGTCGTCAGCGTCGTCATGCTCGTGTTCTCCATGCCGCCGGCGACAAAGTCGGTCACGCAGACACTGTAATACTTCGCCCAGGGGAACTTGACTCCGGTTTCCTTTTCAAAAAAGGCGAGGATCGCGGCGGTGTCGCGGAAGGAGTTTTCCGCCACGGCGAACTCTGAGGGAGGGGTGAGAAAGGCGAGGGGAAGTTCGCCGTGTTTGGACTCGAGCTTTTCGAAATAACCGCCGACGACGGAGATAAGGTAGTTCACATGCTCCTCTTCCTGGATCCAATGAAAGAGGGTCAGGTCGCCCTCCTGCCCCTCTTTGATAAGGCGTCCGTTCGAGAGCACGGTCATGCCTTTGGGGACCCGGCAGATCACTTCGCTGGTGAAACGTTCGTTGGGATAATCATAGCCCGGGAACCAGTGACGATGGGTCTGTGGTTCGCCCTGGGTCCAAAAATGATCGTCGCCCTGCGGGTAGCCCATCGCGGCGGTGCGGTAATACCAGCCGCCCTCCGGATGGGCGGAGTAGGTTACCGTCACGGTCGTCTCGGCATCGACGGGAACAGGATCGGCAAAGGTGATCGTGATCGCCTTTTTGCCCGCGTCCCAGGCCTCGATCGGGGCGGACGACTCGACCTTGCTGACCTGGAGATCGATCGCATCGAGACGCAGTTGACGCAGCGGCTTCGCGATGGGGGAAAAGGTCAGCGTCGCCGCACCGGCGAGGTCGCGTTTCACAAAGTCGGGCGTGAGATCGAGGAGGACGTGCTTCACATCGATGACACGATCGGGCGCATACTGGCGACCGTTCCCGGTATGGGCGGCATCGGGATCGAAGGGGAATCGTTTGCCGAGGTGGCTCTTGCAGGCGCAGAGTTCCCAACTGCGATGCAGGTGCAACTCGGCCCGCAGCATCGGCGTGCTCACGAGTAGGGAAAGAAGACAAAGAACGGAAAAGAATCGGGGCATGCGGGAGTCTAAGCAGTTCCAGGTGAAACTGGCAAGAGGCGTGACGCGATTCCCGCGGTATAACAACGCTCCGAAATGAAAAAAATCACTTCAGGAACGGCTCCCAGTCCGGGATGGCATGCACGTTTTTGAGCAACATCGTCACGGGCAGCTCGGGCGGAGCGGTCGGGATCTTTTTGAGCACGAGACCGGCCTCTTCAGGCGTGCGGTTGGCCTTGCGGTTGTTCACCTCACGGGCCGAGAGGACGCAGTTTTCCCAGCTCGTCGTGCCGCCGCGGGAACGAGGGATGACGTGGTCGATGTTGCCTTCGCCGGGGCGCAGTTCACGTCCCGTGTACTGGCAGCGTCCGCCGTCGCGGGCCCAGAGGTTGCGCGCATTGAACTTCGGCCGCTTCATCGGCACGCGGGAAAAACGCGAGAGGACGACAACCGTAGGAACGCGGATGAGACCGTGCGCCGTTCCGATGCTGAGGTCTTCTTCGCGCACGGGCAGTCTCATCCAGTCATCCCATTTTGTGGGAACCATCCAGTCGCTCCCCTTGATGTCGAGGGCCGTGGCGACGTCGGTGGCCATCTGGCAAAAGATATCCGCGGGCGTCTTGATGTTGATCGCCTGCCAGTTCCGGTTGAGGACGAGAACGATGTTCTGATTCAGGATGCTCATCGAGGAGTGAGTGTGTCGCTTTTCTCCGTCCCATAAAAGAAACGTTTTTGAAAGAATTAGAGTTGTGACCGCTCTGCCGGAATTTCGTTGAAATGCGGTGAGTTTTTTGAAAAGCAAAATGACTCGCAGTCTTTCGGTCCGGGATTTTTAAACAGGCACCCGCTATTTGGCCACGGAGCAAGATAAAGGGAACTGATCGACGGGACTCGCACCGTCACCGTCAGAAGGTGAGAGGCTACTCTTACAACACGATCAATAGGAAGGGGATAAGTGGTGGCAGGCACGAATGGCACGGGATGAAGCGTTTTATCGGAGTCTCTGGGGGAATGTTCCAGGTTCCGCGGTAGGGACGCACCGCCGGGGCGTCCGCCTTGAGTATCCAACGGCGGACGGTTCATCGAACCGTCCCTACCACACTTCGCGTCAGGTTGGACGTCACCCGATCCACTCCGAACCATGCCCTTAACCCCGTGCCATTCCTGGCAGGCACCAGTAATGCTCCGGGTATCCGGGAATAGGAATCCCGGGTCGGGACTTCCCGGCCTGTGATTTTTATCCAGAGAAATAAAAGAGTTAAGTGGGTTAAAATGAGAATAGATCTCCGGCAGGGAATGCCCCTCCCTTTTCGATCGTGCTTTTGCCGTGGCGGCAAACGGGACAATGCGACGGCAGGCTGGCGCCGCGCATTTCCATGGGGTTGCAGCCGGTAAAGTCCATCGCCGCAGGCACAGCATCCCAAAGCCGCGATGCGTCGGATGTCAAGGCCTGGCGATGGAGGTGGAAGGACATCGAAGTGGCGTCGATTACATGCAAGGAAGTTTGCTGCCGCCGGGAATGAGGGATGCACGCACCTTGCCGAGCTTCTCGTGGAGGCTTTTTTTGGTCACTTCGACCTGATCAGCGGCCTCGGATTTTCCGAGGCTGAGCTGCACGATAAGTTCGTCGACGCGGCGGTTGAGCGAGTGGATGAGTCGGGTGGCGGGAGATTCTTGGGGGTTCATGACTCTAATAACGGATGGGCAGCGGGTTTTCCGATGAGAAAGGCTGCGCGGATTTTGTCTTCGTGATCACGAAGCCACCCCCCATCCCGCACATTGGCCTTGTGATCGCCAGCCGCGCCTGATAGCGTTCTCCCATGTCAAAGGCGATAGTGGATCCGAATGAGTTGCGGCGGTTTGCCGAGGAGTTGAAGCGGTTCAATGGCGATCTCCAGAATTCGCTATCCTCGCTGCAGGCGCGCTTTGCAGGCTTGAGCGATACCTGGCAGGACGCCGAGCACGCGAAGTTCGCGCAGGAGTTTCAGGAAACGATGAAGGTGCTGCGGCGCTTCATGGAGAGCTCGAGCCAGCAGTCACCCTTTCTCCTGCGCAAGGCCCAGCGGATCGAGGACTATCTGAACCAGCGCTGATTTCCCTGTGTCCGAAGCAAATGTCACCAATATCGAGGCGCTGGAGCGTTTTCGTTCGAGCCTCGTTCTCTTTCTCGAGCGGGCCGGTTTTGTCCTCGACGAAGTCAGCGAGGAGGTAAAGCGCACCCGGATCTGGCTGCAGACAGAGCAGTCCATGAAGCTGGGGCACGAGATGAAACGCCGCCAGCGCGAGCTCGAGCAATTGGAGCAGGAGATGTTCACGGCACGGCTTTCCGATCTGGCCCAGAAAAAGACGGGCATGCAGATGCAGATCAACAAAAAGCGCCGCGAGATCCTGGAGCTCGAGGGAAAAATCCGGGCGGTGAAGGGCTGGCTGCGGAACTTCGACTCCGTCGTCGAGACCGAGGCCCGCAAGGCGGAAAAGCTGCGCCAGCAGATTGACATCGAGATGGCGAGAGCGGTGACCTCTCTGACCGAGTCGGTGAAGCAGTTGCGGGCGTATTCGGAGGATGTCTGATCAATCATGAGCCTGAATCACAGCAAGGGACGACTCACCGGCTTGTCGCGCGATCTTCTCCGGATCTGGCAGGAGACGCAGGAATCGTGGCGCGATCAGAAGGGGCGGGAATTTGACAGCGCCTACATGCAGCCCATGTTCGATGCGGTGGATCATGCGACCACGGCGATCGAGGATCTTGACAAGGTGTTGAAGAAACTGAAAGACGACTGTGAAATCTGAAAAACTCTCCGCACCGGAAACACTGAAGCTGCTCGAGCAACTCTCGGGCGGAGTGCGCTCGTTTGCGGATCGTGAAAAAGGCCTCGACCGCGCTCGCCAGCTGCGGGATTCGAGTCTGCGCCAGACGTGCGAGGAGCAGGGGGCGGAAATCGAACGAGAGCACGGTAGGGCGGTGGCCCGTCTTCGTGAGGAAGCGGTCGCTTCGTGCGAGGCCATCACAAATGTCTCCCGCACTCGGAAGGCTCGGATCGAGAAGGCGCAGATCAGCGTTCGGAACGCGGTCATCGCGGGAATCCAGGCGACCGAGGGGCAGCATCGGGCCGCCTTGCAGCGGTCCTACATGAACGCGGGGCGCAAGCGGGAAAGTCGCCTCGCGGAAGTGACGGCGGCCTATGAGGAAGGGCAGGCGCTTTCGAAAAGGATTCAGGCGCGTTTTGTGAAGCTGGAAAAAGCGGTGGCCTCGGCCCTGCGCGGTTTCGGGAGCCTGCAAGGGCGGCTCCTTGTTTCGCTGAAAGAGGTGGAGGCTCCGGTCAGTGCGGGTGTTTCCGAAGCGGACCTCAACACGCGGCACGAGACGCTCTCGCAGGCCACGAGACAGTTCGCTCGCTCGCCGCTGGTGGCCTGGTTCAGCGGTTTTCCGCTCATCCTGCAGCTTTTTCTTGTGCTGGGCGCGGCGGGGGCGGCTCCGCTTGTGTTGCCCTCGTTCGGGATGCAGGTCACGTGGGTAACGGGTCTTGCGGCGGGGGGGGCGATGGTAATTTTGTTAGTCTTGCTCTGGTCGGTCGCGAGGAAGACGGCGGTGCGTTATTTGGAGGAATATCTCGAATCCCTCGTCGAGGCGAAGGGCATGCGGATGCGTCATCGCGAGGAAGTCGAGATTGCCTACCGCGTCGCGGTCGACGAGATCGAAGAGGAATACGCACGGGGCAAGTCGGAGTTTGAACACGGCCTGAAGGCCACACCGCGCGGAGCGCGTGGCCACCATCGCTACGAGGGACCCGACGATGTTGAGAAACGGGCCGAGGAATTGAAGCAGCGGCTCGTGGCCTTGCGAGAGGCGCGGGTCGATCAGTGCAACCAACGCCTCGCCGACAGCATCGCCCTGCTCGAGGAGGGGCGCGATGAGAAACTCGCGACAGCGGCGGCGGGTGGCGAGGCAGGCGTGGTGCAGAGTGATCTGGGCGAGCAATTCGAAATGATCGTGCGGCAATGGGCGGAGGAGATTATCCCTGCAGCAGAGCGTCTCCGCGAGGAATCGTTGATGAAGCCTGCCGAGAGCGGATTCGCGGAGGAAGCGCCCGGGCATTGGTCTCCCCCAGTGACGATGGCCGCGACCCGGTGTTTTGGTTCCCTCCTGTGGCGAGGGGGCGAGGAGGCGACGGTCCGCCCGAAGTCGGAGCGCTTGGCTTTGCCGGGCGAAATTGATTTTCATTTGCCATTGCGGTTGAAAATCCCGGGGGCGGCTTCTCTCCTGATTGAGACGAAACAGAAAGGACGCGAGGAGGCGATCGCGCATCTGAACTATCTCGTCCTCGCGTGGCTGGCGGGATCACCGGCGGGGCGGCTCTCGTTTTCGCTCATTGATCCGGTTGGCCTGGGAGAGAGTTTCGCCGGACTGATGCACCTCGCCGATTACGAGGAGATCCTCATCAACACTCGCATTCGCACCCAGCCCGAGCAGATCGAGCGGCGCCTCGGAGAGCTCTGCGATCACATGGAAAAGGTGATCCAGATGTATCTGCGGAGTGATTTCGAGACGATCACGCAATACAACGAGGCGGCGGGGACGATCGCGGAGCGATACCACTTTCTCGTCGTGGCGGATTTTCCGAAGGGTTTCACCGAACTGGCGGCGCGACGGCTTATGAGCATCGCGGCGTCAGGGGCGCGGTGCGGGGTTTTTCTCCTCATCCATCGGGACGAACGCGCCGAGGTGCCGCAGGGTTTCTCGATGGAGGATCTCCGTCACGCCTGCTTCTGTCTCCGCGCGGTTGATGAGGGTTTTACGATACGGGAGAATCCGGTCAAAGGCACCGCCCTTGCTCTGCTCGCCCCGCCGCCGACGGAGGTCTTTGTGCGCTGGGTCCATCGGCTCGGGGAGGCCAATCGCGATTCCAACCGCATCGAGGTTCCTTTTTCGTTTATCGCTCCGAAAGAGGGTGATCGCTGGAGTGTCGATACCTCGCAGGAACTTCGCGTTCCCATCGGGCGCAGCGGGGCGACGAAGCTGCAATACCTCTCTCTCGGCAAGGGAACCTGCCAGCACGCGCTCATCGCGGGAAAGACGGGCTCGGGAAAATCGACGCTCTTTCACATCATCATCACGAATCTCGCGCTCTGGTGTGATCCGGAGGAAGTGGAGTTTTACCTGATCGATTTTAAAAAGGGGGTCGAGTTCAAGTGCTACGCGGATCATCATTTGCCGCATGCGCGCGTCATCGCGATCGAGAGCGACCGGGAGTTCGGTCTCAGTGTCCTGCAGCGTCTCGACGAGGAGCTGAAACATCGCGGCGAACTTTTCCGCGCGGCGGGTGTCCAGGATGTCGCGGGCTACCGTGCCCGTCCGGGGGCTCCGGCGATGCCGCGTACGCTGCTGTTGATCGACGAGTTTCAGGAGTTTTTCACCGAAGACGATCAGATCTCACAGCAGGCGGCGGTTTTACTCGACCGCATCGTGCGACAGGGACGCGCCTTCGGGATTCATGCCGTGTTAGGATCGCAGACGCTCGGCGGCGCCTTCACTCTTGCAAGGGCTACACTGGGGCAGATGACGGTGCGAATCGCCCTGGCATGCAACGAGGCCGATGCCTATCTCATCATGGATGATTCAAATCCAGCGCCGCGCCTGCTGACGCGTCCGGGTGAGGGGATCTACAACGACCGGGCCGGTGCGGCGGAGGCGAACTCGCCTTTCCAGGTCGTCTGGATGAATGAAGGGGAGCGTGATGAACTGCTCGCTGATGTCGCGTCGCTGGCCGACCACCGCACAATGACGGATCGCGGTAGGGTCGTTTTTGAGGGGAATGCTCCGGCCGGCGTGGCGGACGATGCCTGTATCAATCGGCTCCTCGCAAAGGGTTCTGTCGCCGCTCCCGGTGAATCGCCGCGTCTCTTCCTCGGTGCGCCTAATGCGATCAAGGGACCGACCGAGGTGAGTTTTTCCCGTCAGAGTGGAAGCAATCTGCTCGTCGTGGGGCAGCGCGAGGATATCGTCGATGCCATCGTTGCGATCGGCCTGCGGCTGCTGCGGGCGCAGTTCGGCGATGGGGTGCGTCTCGTCTTGATCGACAGTCGCTGCGGCGATGATGATGCGACGAGCCCTTATCGCCGGGCCATTGCGGCAGTGGGGGGAGTCGAGTGCCCGACGGTGCACGAGATGGGGGCGCTCCTGAACGATCTCGCGGTTGAAATGAAAGCGATCGCGGAGGGTGAGGCTCCCGACCCCGGTCGCCGCACCCTGATTTTCATCCCGAATCTGCATCGCTACAAGAAGTTGCGTTACGAGGAGGACTACCGCTTTGGCCTCGATGCCGAAGCCGCGGCGAAACCGTCGGACTCGCTCCACGAACTGATCTGCGAGGGGCCGGGTTGGGGGTATCACTTCGTTGTTTCGCTCGATTCCTACAACAACGTGGCGCGTTGTCTCGGACGGAAGGCGGCAGGGGAGTTCGAGAAAAAGGTCCTCTTCCAGATGAGCGCGTCCGACTCGGCGAGCCTTATCGATACGGGAAAGGCGGCCGATCTCGGGCTGAACCGGGCGCTTTTCTATGACGAACCGACGGGAACGGCGGAACTTTTCCGGCCTTTCGCCTGGCCGGAGCCGGAGTGGTTCACCGATTCCCCCCGGGGAACGAATGCGGGGCTTTGAATCGAAAAGGCGTGTCGCTCACGACTCCGTCGAAGCCGCGGAATGGCCCGAATGTCCCCTTTGGACTTCCTTGAATACGTTAATTGTTTGAACGATTGACTGACGTAACCTTACAAAAAGTATAGAATCTCTTTTCTATCGCCTTTCTCATGAACCCCAAAGTCAATCGACGTTTGTTTCTCAAGGGCCTCGGAGCCGGAGTCGCGCTCCCTGCCCTCGAGACTTTCTCGCCCCGCCAACTTGCTGCCGGCGAGGGCGCTGCTGCCACGACTGCTTCGGGCGCTCCGCTGCGGACCGCGTTCCTCTACAAGCCCAACGGGATGAACATGGGCCAGTGGGCGGTCACAGGGACGGGGAAAGAGTTCACCTTAGGGTCCACTCACGAGCCCTACGCGAAGTTCCGCGACGACCTCCACATCATCGGCAATCTCGAGCACAAGAACGGCACGGCCGGCGGGGACGGTGGCGGCGACCACGCCCGCGCCAACGCCACTTTCCTCACCGGCGCGCGTCCGCGCAAGACGGCCGGGGCGGACATCAAGCTCGGCATTTCCGCCGACCAGGTGATCGCGAATCATGTTGGCGACAAGACCCGTTTTTCCTCGCTCGAACTCTCCTGTGACGGTGTCCGCAAGGCGGGCGTGTGTGATTCGGGATACTCCTGCGCCTACCAGTTCAATCTCTCATGGCGGTCGGACACGACTCCGATGACGCCCGAGTCGAATCCCCGCCACGTCTTCGAGCGTCTTTTCGGTTCGGGCTCGAAAGAGGATCGCAAGCGCAGTTTCGAGCTTCGCAACCTGCGCCAGCGCTCCATCCTCGACTTCGTGATGGAGGACGCGAAGATGCTCAACAAGCAGCTCGGTCGCAATGACCAGTTGAAGCTCGACGAATACATGACCGGCGTCCGTGAAATCGAGCGCCGCATCGAGAAGGCGGAGAAATTCGGTCTCCCCGAAGACCCGGGCATCGAGGTGCCGAACGGCGTGCCTTCGAGCTACGAGGCCCATGTGCGCCTGATGATGGACATGCTCGTGCTCGCCTTCGAGACGGACTCGACCCGCGTCGCGACATTCCTCCTCGCCCACGACGGCAGCAATCGTAGCTTCAAAGAGGTCGGTGTTCCCGATGGCCACCACTCCATCTCGCACCATCAGGATGCCCCCGAGGCTCTCGAAAAGCTCGCGAAGATCGACCTTTTCTACTCGCAGCAGTTTGCCTACTTCCTCGAGCAACTGAAGTCGAAGAAAGACGTCGATGGTAAATCGCTCCTGCACAATTCCATGATTGTCTGGGGCTGCGGTCTCGCCGATCCGAATCGTCACAGCCACACCAATTTGCCCATGATCGTCGCCGGCCAGGGGGGGGGCACGATTAAGACCGGTCTCCACACCGTCCTCGCCGAGCCCACGCCGATGAGCAATGTGCTCCTCAGCATGATTGACCGCACCGGGGTGAAGGAGGAGCGCTTTGGTGACTCGACCGGCCGCCTCAGTCAGCTGGCGTGATCTGCTGCTGAGCGAGCAGGAGCGCTCCCACGATCCCGGCTTGCTGGTCGAGTTCGGGTAGGCGCAGGTAGTCTCCGGGATCAGGCAGGGACCAGTAGTCTCCGGCGAGGATCGTGAACTCGCGTCGGACGCGCTCAATCAGGCCCGGCTTTTGCGAAACACCTCCGCCGAGGATTATTAGATCGGGAGACCAGGCGGCGGTGAGATTGACGCAGCCGAAGGCGAGATATTTCGCCTCGAGTTCCCAGGCGGGGTGATGGTCGGGGAGTTTGTGCCCCGGTGTGCCCCAGCGGGCCTCGATGGCGGGGCCGCTCGCGCGTCCTTCGAGGCATGATTCGTGGAAAGGGCAGACACTACCCGCTTTTCCGAAAGTCCCGTCGAGGTCGGGCACGATGAGGTGACCGATCTCGGGATGCATGCGGCCGTGGAGGAGTCTGCCATCGGTAAGAAATCCGCCGCCTATGCCTGTCCCGATAGTGATGTAGGCGACATGGCGTTTCCCGCGGGCGGCGCCATAGGCCGCTTCGGAAAGAACCGCGGCGTTAACGTCGGTCTCGAAGGCGATGGGGAGATCTTCTCCCATGCCCTCGCGTATCGCGGCAACGACTCCGTAGCCGGTCCAGCCCTGTTTCGGAGTCGTGAGGATGGTGCCATAGTCGGTCGTGTCGGGGCTGAGCCCGGCGGGGCCGAAGGTGGCGATACCCATCGCCGCGATAGGTCCGTGAGTGGCGACGGCGTCACGGAAAAATTCGATTGCCTGTGCCAGTGTCTCAGCCGGGGAGCCGGTGGGGAAACGGCTCTCGAGAAGCGGCTCGCGCGGGTCATAGGCGACCGAGCAGACATACTTGGTGCCGCCTGCTTCGATGCCGGCGAGGAGTGGAGGAGTGGATGTCATGGGCGGGAAGGGAGGAGATGTGGCGTGGGAAAAGAGGGGGGGCGTAAATTGTCTTGGGCGACTGCCGGTTTTACGTGGATATGCTCAGGAAATGTTGGACATTCAAGGCAGTCAAGAATGCAGATAAGAAGGGCCCCGGAGGCCTGATTTGCAAGTAAGTCCGCATCAAACATGTCAGAACGATATCAGGTTCGCGGGAGAGTGGGCAGAGGCGGCATGAGCGCCGTCTATCGCGCCTACGACACCGTCATGGGCCGTGAGGTTGCTCTGAAAAGACTGCTCCCTGTCGAGGAAACGAACCTAAACGAGGCCTCGAGCGAATCACTCGCCCGTGAAGCGACGGCGCTGGCCTGTTTCCAGCATCCAAATGTGGTAACGGTTTTCGCGATCGAAGAGGATGCCGAGGGGCCCTTTGTGGTGATGGAACTGGTGGAGGGTGAGGACCTGCACTCTATCATGAAATCCGGAGCCCTCTCGTGGGAAGACTTCAGCTTTGTGGCCGGGCAGTGCCTTGAGGCGCTCGTCGCTGCCTGCGATCTCAACCTGCTTCACCGGGACATCAAGCCGGGGAACATCATGCTCACGGTGACGCCTTCGGGCCGTTTTCTGGTGAAGCTCCTCGATTTTGGTCTAGCCAAGTTCAGCCAGCAACCCTCTGTCCAGACGCTGGACCAGCGCGGCTCTTTCCTCGGTTCGATCGATTACATCGCCCCCGAGCAGCTCGAACTGAGACCGCTCGATCAACGTACGGATCTGTATTCGCTGGGCTGTGTTTTTTACTACATGCTGACGCAGGAGTCGCCTTTTGCCGGCGGCAACCCTGCCGAGACGTCGATGAACCACCTCCGGCACCGTTGCAAGCCCATTGGCGAGATCCGAACCGACCTTCCGCCGCTTGTAGCCGACTGGCTCATGCGACTGATCTCAAGAGGGCCGTCGGATCGTCCGGATAATGCGAGGGAGGCGCTCAAAGAATTTCATCAGGCGCTGCAAGGAATCCCTTTTGTTTATCCGGTAAAGGAGGATGACTTTGACGAGGATATTCCTGTCGCTTCGATGGCGCCGGTGGGGCCGCCCGCGACGGGGCCCCTCGGGCCTCGTGCGACCGGCCCGGTGACCAGGGTGATCAGAACAGCCAGCGGCCCGATCCCCGTCGGGCCTCGCGCGACCGGCCCGGTGAGTAGCGCGTCGGGCCCGGGGCCGGACTTGCCGTCGATAAGAAGCGGCCGTCATTCCCACATGGCCGGAACGGGTCCCGTATACTGCCGTCCGTCCCCGAGCGGGCGGGCGGAAAAAAAATCAGAGGCCAATTTTCCGGAGGGGAACTGGAGATGGCTTGCCGCAGGACTTACCGCTGTGGCCCTTCTTCTCGGTCTTGTTTTTTATCTTAGCTTCGGCAGAGGATAGGATAAGCCTGATCCGGCCTCGGCGACCATCCCGATGGGCAGGTGCGGTTTTGGCGACTCTTACGATGCACCATCAGAGAAAATTCTTTTCGAGCGCGTCCCCTCGACCGACGGGCTGAAAAAACTCATGGACTATCTCGCGGGGCGCTACTCCCGCTGAGCGTCGCCCTTCACCGTTTGACCGGCTTGTCGATGGGTAAGATGGAGATCACGAGAGGCCGGTGATCGCTCGCCTTTTCCCAGTCCTTCCAGTGATGGATGCGGCAGAGCGCGGGGTTCAACTCACCCGCGAGCCCTTCATTGTAGAGGGCGTAATCGAAGCGCGAATAGACATCTGCAAAAGACCAGTAATGGGTCCAGGTGAAGCCCTCCTCGTCAGAGAGTCCGAGCGCCTTGAGGTAGCGGCCCCCTCCGAAGCCGCCCTGCAAGGTCTTGATGGGAGGCTCGATGCGGATGTCATTGAGGTCGCCCATCACGAGGAGATTGGTCCCCGGCTCTTCCTTGAGGATGCGGTCGATGTGCTCGCGGGCGATGCGGGCCTCGTTGAGGCGCATGAGCGCCTCGTCGCCTTCCGGGACCTCGCGTTTCGACTTCAGGTGGAGGCCAATGTAGCGGAGATGATACTGCGGATTGAACGCGATTTTCACGTCGAGGACCCCTCGCTGAAAGGCATGTTTTGTCCCGGCGAGTTCGTAGCCATAATCGTCGCGCGAGTAGCGACCGACGAGGGGAAAACGGGAAAGAAGTGCGAGGTTGCGATCCCATCCCGCCGAGTCCTTCACCATTTCCATGTGAGGCAGATCGATTCCGACGGCTTTCAGGCGTGTTTGCAGATCAGTGATGTAAGTGGCGCCGCCGATCTCGCAGAGTCCGAGAACGTCGGGCTGAATGGCGGCGATTCCCTCGATCACCGCCGCGATTTCGCTCTCGGGTTTCGGGGCATCTTCGATGACCCTCCCCTCGACGCGGCGCTCCATGGAGAGGTAATTCCTGAGATTGTAAAAGACGACGGTAACCGGATCGGTCGTCGCTTCCTGCGCTCCCAGAGGGGGGCGAAAAGAGCTCGGGGCACAAAAAAAGACCACTGTGCAGAGCAAAGCGGTCTTCCTTGGTATCATCGGGGAACGATTCTTCCGGAAACGATCAATCCTTCGAGTGGGTGTCGTCGTTGGCGGGCTTGTCCCACTCACGCTTGCCCTCTTCTTCACCCATTTTGATCTCACGCTCGAACTCGTGCTTGGCTTTTTTGAATTCGCCCATGCCTTTACCCACGCCTCGTGCCAGCTCGGGGATTTTTTTCGCACCGAAGAGGAGGAGGACGATCAGAAAGATGACGACCATCTCCTGCATTCCCAAACCGAAAGCTAAATAGTAAGTGTTCACAGCCCAAAGCTATGCGTGAGAGATGACCCGTGCAATGAGTATTTCCCAACTTGATTGTGTGGCGCGATCACGCTATCACGGAATCGGGGGGGGCAGGGGCGCAACGACTTCCTATGCCCGGCATCTGCGTGCGGAGAGTCTCTTTCTCGGGGCCGGCCGAAGGATAAAGGCCGACCAATTTGCTCCACTCTGAGGCCCGCGGATCGGCGGCAGGGGCGAGGTATTGCTCGAGGTTGAAAATAGCCTCGTAAAGATTCCCCGTTCTTTTTCCGCGGAGACCTTGCGGTCGGAATATTTCGCTGCGGTCAGTAAGGCAGAGATCGGCGATTTTGCCGGTTTCTTCTCCGCGGGGCGGGGGCCGCTTTGGTATCTATAGAAATGATCATAATTTGCCGTTGTGGCATAGAATCACTAGGGCGAAATTCCTTTCTTCTTCTCAGAGGCGCAAGCTTGTTCCCGGCGAGTCGGAAAATGACTGGAATCCCGCGATAATGAGGTCAAAAATGATGCTGTCGCGCTGCTGCGGTCGTAATAACCCATGGGCGAGGCTGTGCGAACTGCCCTCCGTTTTGATCGTAACTCACTGACATGACTTCGAACCCACCCTTTCTGGATCCTGTGAGCGAGAGCGAACTCTCGCCTTTCGCCTTCCTTCGTCCGGAATTGGATCGGGTCGAGTCCCGCATCCGGGCGCAGGCTGAGGCTTTTGATCCGGCGGTGGAGCCCTACGTGGCCTACATTCTCAACACTTCGGGAAAGCGAATCCGCCCCGCTCTTGCCTTTCTCGCCGGGGGCGCGACGGGTGGGATCGGGGATGATCACCACAAGCTCGCCGTCATCCTCGAACTTATCCATGTCGCCACGCTTGTGCACGATGACATCATCGACGGAGCCGAGATCCGGCGACAGGCACCCACCGCAAACGCGAAGTGGGGCAATGCCCTCAGTGTGCTGCTGGGCGACTGTCTCTTCTCGCACGCGCTCATGCTCTCGACCGAGTTCGAAGATTCCATCATCGGGCGGAAAGTGGCGATCTCGGCAAACGAAGTGTGCAGTGGGGAGATCATCCAGACGCAACGCCGTTTCGATCTGCAACTGACGCGAGAGGACTACTTCGATATCATTCGCAAAAAGACCGCCGCTCTTTTCGCCGCCGCGATGGAGCTGGGCGCGCGGCTCAACGGCCAGAGCGAGCACGTCTGTGAGTCCCTCCACGATTTCGGCCTCCACATTGGTACTGCCTATCAGATTTACGACGACTGCATCGACTTAATCGGAGAGGAAAAGGAATACGGCAAGACCCTGCGGACCGACCTGAACAAAGGCAAGCTCACCCTGCCCATCCTCAATCTCCTCGCCGGGGCCAGTGAACGCCAGAGGGAGACGCTGAACCGGCTCCTCATCCAGAAAGAGCCCATCGACATCTCGGCCCTCGCCAACATCGCGGACTATGTCGGCTCGATCGAGGCCTCCATCGATACCGGTCAGGAATTCGTGGAAAAAGGGCGTGAATGCCTCGCCCTACTCGAGGAGAGCGAGCACAAGGCCGCCCTCATGGGCATTACGACTTTCCTCAGTGTCCTCCTCGAAGGGTGCCGTCAGTAAGTTCCTCATTCTCTAAGAGCGGCTCCGATTTTGAATAATATTTTCGGGCCTTCGTTGACAAATGGCACGGAGCTTGCTTCCCTTGCTCGTGGTTTCCCAACCCGAAGTTCGTGCCGTAGGCGCAGGATGCTCAGGCAGTTGCAGGGCTTCGAATGTAAAATACAAAACGACAACAAGTTAAAATGGCTAAACTGAAATTGGAATACATCTGGCTCGACGGTTATGAGCCCGTGCCGAACCTCCGCGGCAAAACGAAAATTGCGGACGGGGACCCTGACGCGTTCACCCTCGCTGATTGCCCGATGTGGGGATTCGACGGGAGTTCGACCCGCCAAGCCGAAGGCAAGAGCTCAGATTGCATGCTCAAGCCCGTGGGACTTTATCCCGACTCGACTCGGAGCAACGGTTTTGTTGTGATGTGCGAAGTCATGATGCCCGACGGGGTTACCCCCCACCCGTCGAACGGTCGTGCCACCATCACGGAAGATCCCGGTCTCTGGATTGGTCTCGAGCAGGAATATTTCCTCTTCCAGGACGGCCGCCCGCTCGGCTGGCCCGACTCCGGCTACCCCGATCCGCAGGGTGAATACTACTGTGGGGTCGGTGCTTCGGCCGTGGGTGACCTCGCCCGCGCCATCGTCGAAGAGCACCTCGACGTCTGTCTCGACGCCGGCATTAACCACGAAGGCATCAATGCCGAGGTGGCCAAAGGCCAGTGGGAATTCCAGATCTTCGGCAAGGGCGCTCAAAAGGCCGCCGACGAGATCTGGGTGGCCCGTTACTTCCTCGCCCGTATTTGTGAAAAATACGGAGTCGACGTTGAGCTGCATTGCAAACCCTTCCAGGGCGACTGGAACGGTTCCGGCATGCACTGTAACTTCTCGACCGATTACATGCGCGAGACCGGGGGCAAAGAATACTTCGAGTCCCTCATGGCCGCATTTGCCGGTCTTTGCGAAGAGCACATCGCCGCCTACGGCCCCGACAACCACCTTCGCCTCACCGGTCTCCACGAGACCCAGTCGATCGACAAGTTCAGCTACGGCGTGGCCGACCGCGGTGCTTCTATCCGCGTTCCCCACTCCTTCGTGAACAACGGTTACAAGGGATACCTCGAAGATCGCCGCCCGAACTCACAGGCCGATCCGTATCAGATCGTCTCGCGCGTCTCCAAGACGATCGCGACCGTCCCGACTCCCTGATCTTATAACGACAGGCGTTCCGCACTAACAAAAGCGCCGCAGTTTCACGACTGCGGCGTTTTTTGTTTTTGGGGGGAGGCTTTCAGGGGTTCAGGGGTTCAGGGGTTCCGACTGGACACTGCGGACGACGCGTTCGTCGAGGGGGAGATTCCGCCTTTTCGCCTTTCTGATTAATTTCTCTGCCGCGCTCTTGTCCTGAAAAACATCGTGAAGCAGCCAGATCGTTTTTTCATAGGCCTCGATCTCGTCGGGATAATGTTTCAGGGTCTTCCGGTATTCCACGAGGGCCTCGTCGTAGCGGCCTTCGTTAATGTAGTAGGCGGGCAGCTTCAGATTCAGGAGCGGCTTGCCGAGCTTGCCGCCGGGGAAAAAGAGCGAGTCGACGAGCCGGGTGAGAGGCCTCGTCGCGAGATGGAAGATCGTTTTCCAGAGGAAGAGGATTCCCAGGACAAAGAGCCCGGCTCCGCCGAGGATGCGGCCGAACTGCCCGTCCTCGTATCCCGTCGTGGCATAGTGATAGGCGAGCCCGAGGAGGCCGACGCCGAAGAGCCAGCGGATCACGCTGCTGTAGTAGTCGCGAAGCATCTTCTATAAACTAAGCAATCCCGGTCCCGTGAAAAAGGAAATTTTCGGATTTCCCGCGCCGCAGAAGGAGCTCTTTACAAGCGGGGGAGGGGAGGCTTTGCTGCGGGTCGGATTTCTTCGCCCCCCTTCCTCCACTGATGTCCCATCCCGAATATGATTTTGTCGCCGTCGGCGGAGGTGCCGCCGGCTTCTTCGGCGCGATCGCCTTTGCGGAAAAGGCACCGGGCTCCCGTGTCTGCATTCTCGAGAAAACCTCGACCGTGCTGGGCAAGGTGAAGATCTCCGGGGGCGGACGTTGCAACGTGACCCACGCCTGCTTTGACGCGAAGCGGCTCACCACTCACTACCCGCGCGGCGAACGCAATCTTATCGGGCCCTTTCACCGATTCGGAGCGCAGGATACCGTCGACTGGTTTCAGAAACGTGGCGTTTCCCTCAAAACCGAGAGCGACGGCCGCGTTTTCCCCGTGACGGATGACTCGCAGACTGTCATTGATTGCCTGATGTCCGCTACGCGCGAACTCGGGATCGAGGTGCGTTATCACAGCGAAGTCGATCGCCTTTGCCGATCGGGCGAGCGTTGGCTCATCGATTTGAAAGACGGTTCGACCGTCTCCAGCCGGGCCGTTCTCATCGCCACTGGCGGGACCCGCAACAATGCCGGAGTCCGCCTCGCCGGCACCCTTGGACACGAGATCGTCCCGGCGGCCCCGTCGCTTTTTACCTTTAAAATTCCCGACCGGCGTCTCGAGGGGCTCTCGGGCATCGCCGTCGAGGAGGCCGCCGTGAGCATTCCCGGGACGAAGCTCCGTAGTGATGGACCCTGTCTCATCACCCACTGGGGCCTGAGCGGTCCCGCTATTCTCAAGCTCTCTGCTCGAGGCGCCCGCGAGCTGGCGGATAAGGATTACCAGTTCGAAATCGTCATCAACTGGTGCGGCCCGATGTCGGGGGAAAAGCTCGACGCGATCCTTCTCGAGGCGCGGGAGAGCGCCCCGAAGCGCCGGGTCCGTAACGGGCTTCCCGGCCTGACGATGCCGTCGCGCCTCTGGCACCGCCTCGCCGAGGATTCCGGAATCCCCGCCGAGCTGACGTGGTCAAATCTCACCCGTGACGCCCGCCAGCGCCTCGTCGCCGAGCTGACCGCCGGACGCTTTCGCGTGCAGGGGCAGAGCCTCAACAAAGACGAGTTCGTCACCTCCGGCGGCGTCGCCCTGAAAGAGATCGATTTTAAGACGATGCAGAGCCGCCGCACCCCCGGACTCTACTTTGCCGGCGAAGTCATCGACATCGACGGCGTCACCGGAGGCTTCAATTTCCAATCCGCCTGGACCACCGGCCACATCGCGGGCGAGTCGGCGGCGGCGGGAGGGTAAGGGGCCACTCTACGCGGGGGGAACAGATCCACTTCAGGCATCGTGTATCACGCGTACTCGCATTTGCTCTCCGGCTTGCGTTTGACTACTCTCAGTCTGCTCCCGCTCTTTCTCATGCGCACCAGACTACTCTCACTCGTCCTCATCAGCACCCTCGCCGCCGCGCTTCCTCTGTCGGCGCAGACGCCGGTAAAACCCGTCTTTGAAACAGAGGTCCTTACACCGAAGAGCAGAGAGCGCCTCGTCTCCGTCGATGTGCCACTCAATGGGGCGAAGGAACTGCACCTCGTCGTCTCCGACGAGGGAGGTCTGGCCTGCGACTGGGCCAACTGGCTTGAGCCGAAGCTGGTCATGAAAGACGGCAGCGTCCGGGACTTCACCGAGCTCGAGTGGAAGGAAGCAAAGGCCGGTTACGGCAAAACCCAGAAGAACAAAAACGTCATGGGCGGAGCCCTCACCGCTGCAGGCAAAACCTACGAAAAGGGAATCGGTACTCACGCTCCTGCCCTGCTCGAGTATGCCCTTCCCGAGGGCGTGGACCGCTTCCAGGCAAGTCTCGCGATCGACGATGGCGGGATGGAGCGCGACGGCAAGCCGAGTTCGGCGAGTCTGCGCTTTCGCATCTACACGCAGAAGCCGCCCGTCTCCGCGACCGGTGCGTTTGATCCCGACGCGCCCAAGGTGGTCCCGACCGACCTTTTTACCGTGCCCGAGGGTCTCGAGGTCACGATCTGGGCGACCTCGCCGATGCTCGCGAACCCGACCAACATCGACTTCGACGCGCAGGGGCGTCTCTACGTCGCCGAGGGCGTCAACTACCGGGGCAAAGGCGGGCGTCGTCCTGAAGGCGATCGCATCGTCATCCTCGAAGACACCGACGGATCGGGCAGCGCCGACAAGACTTCCGTCTTTGTGCAGGAAACGGCCCTCGCCTCTCCCCTCGGCGTCGCCGTGCTCGACGACCGCCTCATCGTCTCGCAGCCGCCCGAGATGCTCGTCTACATCGACAAAGACGGGGACGGCAAATTCGATCCCGCCGTCGATAGCCGCGAGGTGCTCCTCAGTGGATTCACCGGCCGCCAGCACGATCACAGTCTCCACAGCGTCACGGCCGGGCCGAACGGTCAGTGGTATTGGAATCAGGGTAATTGCGGGGCCGTCTTCACCGACAAGTCGGGGAAACAGTTCTTCATGGGCAGTTCCTACATGACCCAGGAAGCCGCCGGCAAAAAGAGCGATGACGGCCACATCTGGGTTGGAGGTTTTGCCGCCCGCATGAATCCCGACGGCACCAATGTCACCATCATCGGGCACAATTTCCGCAACAGCTACGAGCAGGCCGTGACCTCCTTCGGTGATGTCTTCCAGAGTGACAACGACGACCCACCCGCCTGCCGCGTCTCGCACCTGCTCGAGGGCGGCAATGCCGGTTTCTCCTCCGCCGACGGCCTGCGCTCGTGGGGGGCGGACAAACGACCCGGACAGGACACTCCCACTGCCGAGTGGCGTCAGGAAGATCCCGGCACCATGCCGGCCGGCGACATCTACGGCGGCGGTTCGCCCACCGGCGTTGCCTACTACGAGAACGGCGCTCTCGGGGAAAAATGGGAGGGTCTCCTCCTCGCCTGCGAGGCCGGGAAAAACGTCGTCTTCGGTTATCTCCCAGCTCCCGATGGAGCGGGCTTCAAGCTGGAGCGTTTCGATTTCATGACTTCAAACGAGGCGAAGGAATGGGCCGGCTCCGACTTCCTCGGCGGCAAACCGAGCGGAGAACTCAAGACGATGTTCCGCCCCAGTGATGTCACGGTAGGACCCGACGGCGCGATTTATGTCGCCGACTGGTTCGACGGTCGTGTCGGCGGACACGGAACTCTTGACGAAGGCATGAGCGGCACCATTTACCGCATTGCCCCGAAAGGCTTTAAATCCGTCGTGCCGAAGATCGATCTCGCCACGACCGAGGGTCAGATCGAGGCATTGAAGAGCCCCACCGTCAACGTCCGTCACGCCGGCTTCAATCGGCTGAAAGCACAGGGCGCCGCCGCCATTCCCGTGCTCACCGCTTTGCTCGAAGAGAAAAACGCCTACCTCGCCGTCCGCGCCATCTGGCTGCTCGCCCAACTGGGGAAAGAGGGGCAGGTCAAGGTCTCAACCCTGTTGGATTCCGAAGACGCCGCAACCCGGCTCGTGGCCTACCGGGCCCTGCGCTTTGCTGAGCATGATGTCCTCGCAATGGCCGACCGCATGGCCGATGACGAGTCCGCCGCCGTGCGTGCCGAAGTCGCCCTGACTCTGCGCGATGTCCCCGCTGAGCAGAGTGTGCCTATCCTCGCGAAAGTCGCGGCGAAGTTCGACGGGAAAGATCGCAGCTACCTCGAGGCCTTCGGTCTCGGCAGCATGGGTAAGGAAAAAGAAGTCTACTCCGCTCTCGCCAAAACGATGGGTGGCCCGGCTGCCTCTTGGAGTGACACCTTTGCCTGGATCGCCTGGCGTCTTCACCCGGACGAGGCCGCCGCCGATTTCAAGGCCCGCGCGCTCCTCCCCGATCTCTCCGAAGACCAGCGCAAGCTCATGCTCACCGCTCTCGCCTTTGTGAAAAGCCGTGAGGCCGCCGGTCACATGATAGCCCTCGCCCACACCGAGGCTTTTCCGATGAAAGACCTTGCCAATTGGTGGCTTCTCAATCGCAAGGGGAACGACTGGAAAGCCTACGACGTCGAAGGCGGAATGAAGGCGCTCGGTCTCTACGATCCTGCCACCGTCAAGATCACCGCCATCGAGATGCCTGCTCCGGTCGAGGGCGCCGCGCCGCTCCCGGCCACTGCCGAGATCGTTAAACTCAGTGGCGATGTCGCGCGGGGCCAGGCGGCCATCGCGGTGTGCTACACTTGCCACAAAGTGGGCGAGGCGGGGATCGACTTTGGCCCTGACCTCACCACTTACGGACGCCAGCAGCCGACCGAGGTCATTGTCGACGCTCTCGCCAATCCCTCGGCTGATATCTCGCACGGGTTTGAGGGATCCAAAGTCACGATGAACGACGGCATCGTCGTCACCGGCATGGTCCTCGCGAGCGGGGATCCGCTTATCATGAAGTCCATGGGCGGCGTGGTGCAAACGATCCCGAAAGACCGCATCAAGTCCGTCGAGCCGCTCGGCCGGTCATTGATGTACGACCCCGCGAACCTCGGCCTCACCGCCCAGTCCATCGCGGACATCACGGCGTATTTGAAGAGTCTTTGAGGCGGGGGAAAAGCCGGGCGTTAGGATGGTTTTCGTATCGGGGGAGCTCTGCGTCTCCATGACACCACTGCAGGGGCTTGGCAAGCCCCTCTCCTTGTTCTCTACCGCCGCCCAAGGAACGGGGCTTGCCTAAGTCTAAGCTGAAACCTGAGACTCCTTTTCAGATCCCCACGCGCCGGAACAACTCATCGAGCGGCAGCTGCAACCCGATGTAGAAATCACCGAACTCGCCGTAGAGGGAACTCACTTCGTCGAAGCGCATTTCGTAGACGATTTCCTTGATGTCCTGGGTGTTGTGGGAAAAGAGGGTGACACCCCACTCGGACTCGTCGAGGCCGGTCGAGCCGGTGATGAGCTGGCGGACGCGGCCCGCGTAGGTGCGGCCCACTTTGGCGTGGCCGGCCATGAGCTTGCGGCGGGTCTCGTAGTCGAGGTAGTACCAGTTGTGCGTCTCGCCGCGCTTTTTCGACATTGGGTAAAAGCAGAAGACCGGCCAGTCGGGCATGTTTGGGTAGAGCCGGTCGCTGTTGTACTTGGCCATCCGTTTGCGGAAGTCCTCCAGCTTCGCTTCCATCTCGGGCGTGCCGGCGGCGATGCCGTCCTCTTCGGTGACGCTAAGGGCATACTGCTCCTCGGTTGTCGTGTATTCGCTGAGCTCCGTCATGCTGAGGTAGCTGTAGACGGGCGTAAGGATGTCGGGACCGAGGGCGCGGCCGAGGCGTTTTTCGAAGTCGTTCGCCTTGTGGAGGTCGTCGGTCAGGATCATGAACCCGAGGTCGGCCTTGGGTGTGACCATGGAGAAGGTGAGCAGCTGAGCCGACTCGGTCGAGCGGATCTCCTGCACGAGCTCGGCGAGGTGCGTTTTGGCCTCGAGTTTTTCCTCGTCGCTGTAGAGGGACCACTGGGCCTGCTCGATGTGGTAGAAAAGATGGATGACGTGCCAGCCCTCGCGGGGGATGACGCGGTCGGTGTCGGCAGGGTTCGGTGCTGAGGCGTGGGGATTCATAAAAAAGGAACTTATGGTGCCATTTGCTCGGGGGATGACAAGCTCTTCAACAAGCCAACGAAATCGTTTGCGTCCAATCAAAAAAAATCCTAGTTTTGCGCGCCTCGAAAGGGTCACTCACGTAGAAAAACAGTATGGCAGATCTCGAAAATAGATACGACGACAACGTGGCAGGGGAGTTCTACGTCGATGACCAGTGCATCGACTGCGACCTTTGCCGCGAAACCGCGACGGACAACTTCACCCGGAACGAAGACGGCGGTTATTCCTATGTCTACAAACAGCCCACCACGCCCGAAGAGCGAGCCCTCTGCGAAGAGGCCATGGAAGGCTGTCCCGTCGAAGCGATCGGAAATAACGGCAAAGACGTTTGATTTTTTCCCCTCGCGGGACTGGAAACGGTGCTTCCCCCGGGGTGGTGCCGTTTTTTTATGGAGTTTTGGTTCGTCCGGCACTAGCCTGTCATCCGTATGCGCTACCGCCCACGACGTCCGCTTAAAGACCGCGTCCTCGCCGAATGGCGTGGCTACTGGGAACCGCAGGATGTCTCGAAATACGAGCAAGAGATCGAATCCGTCGTCGGCAAGGCCATGAAAGGCCTCGGGCTGAAGGACCGCTTCAACGAAGAGCAGGTCTTCGAGGCGTGGAACGAGATGGTTGACAACTTCATCGGCAGCAACGCGCGTCCTGTCGTGCTCGAGAAGAAGGTCCTCAGCATCCAGGTCCTCCACTCGACTGTGCACTACGAGCTCGAGCGCATGAAAGGCCAGCTCCTCCGCCGTATGCAGGAGCGCTTCGGCGCCGATAACATTCGCGACATCCGCTTCCGGTTGGGGTAAACCAATGCTCCACGACTCCGATAGCTCCCCAAGGAGGAGAGACATTCCTGTCCCTCTCGTTTCATCGTCAACCGTCAGTCGGGCGACAGGAATGTCGCCCCTCCTTGTTTTAGAACTACCATGAGCGATCACATTCACATCAAAGGCCTGCGTCTAGTCACCTGGGTGGGAGTGCCCGATGAGGAGCGTGCCGTGCCGCAAAGCGTCGCGGTCAATGTCACGATCACCCTTTCGAAGTCCTTCAAAGGCTTCGACGACTGCATCGAGCACACGATCGATTATTATCAGGTCTCCCTGCGTCTCCGCGAAGTCGCCGCGACGGGAGAACGCAAGCTGATCGAGACGCTCGCCGAGGACCTCGCTGCGGCGGTGATCTCCTTCGACGGTGTCTGTGCGGTGACGCTGGAGGTCGTGAAGTTCATCCTGCCCGATTGCGAAAGCGTCAGTGTGTTGATCACGCGAGCTCGCGAACACGTCTGAGCCGAGTCCCGATCGGGTCAATACACGTATTTTTTGCATGAAAAAGCTCCGTCTCTCCCTCTGGATCAGCGCTGTTGTGATCCTTGTTCTCGTCGGCACGGTCTTCGTCTCGACCTCCCGCGCCGGGTATGAAACGGCGAGTTTTGAGCTGGTGAAAAAGGACGGTCCTTTCGAGATTCGTGACTACGAACCGCACCTTGTTGTTTCTACTCCGATGAAGGGAGGGGAGCAGAACGGCAGCTTTGGTCGGCTCTTTAAATACATCTCGGGAGAGAACGCATCGGAGCAAAAGATAGCGATGACGACGCCTGTCTTTATGCCGGCATCGGGCGAGGGAACTCCGGGAGAGATGCAGTTCGTCGTCCCGGCTGATGTCGCCAAAGCGGGTGCGCCGGCCCCTGCGGATTCTTCGGTGAAACTCTCGACAATGAGCGGCGGCAAATATGCTGTGATCCGCTACAGCGGACGCAGCGGAGCGGAGGATCGCGCCGCCAAGCTTGTCGAATTGCGCGAACGAATCGCCAAAGAAGGACTCGAGTCAGTCGGTGATCCCGTCTACGCCGGTTACGACCCACCCTGGACTCCGGGGCCGATGCGGCGGAACGAGGTCCTGCTGAAGCTGAAGTGAGTTCAGGCCTCGGGCCTCGTTCACTCGCGCTCCAGCAGGCGCATCAGTCCCGCAGCTTTCGCGGCGGAGCCCGAAGCCTGTGCGAGGTGGGCCTTCATCGCGGCGGCGGCGGCGTCAGCGTCTCCCTGCCGGATCGCTTCAAGAATGGCGAGATGCTCATCGGCCGTCTTTTCGTGGATGCCGTAGCTCTGCTCGCCGACGATTTCGCGGACGGACTGAATCACTTCGCCGTATCGCGAGATTTCCGAACTGAGCCGGTGATTGCCCGAGGCGGCGGCGATGGTGCGATGAAGGGTGCGGTCGTGTTTCCAGTCGGGGTCGATCCCGCCCGACTCGCGGATCGCGGTGAAGGAGTCGAAGAGAGATCGCAGCGTTGCCGCGTCGACGCGGCCTGCCGCAAGTCGCGCGGCTTCGACCTCGAGGAGGGAGCGCACGTCGTAGATCTCGCGCAATTGATCGGAGCCGAAGGGGAGGAAGACCGCGCCGCAGTTCCGCCGCAGTTCGATGAGCCCCAGCCCCTGCAATTCGAGGAGTGCCTCACGGACGGGGGTGCGGCTGACGCCGAATTTTTCCACTGCTTCCGCTTCGGTGAGACGGGCCCCGCCGACCCATTCGCCCTTGAGTAGTCCAGCAAGTAATCCGCGCACGACGATATGTTTGCCAGCAGAGCGCGGCTGCGGGCTCGGGGTGTGAGGGGTGAGAGAAGACATGGAAACGGTGGGGGCGTCGGGGTGTTAGCAATAATATCACACAACGGCAAGGGGCCATCGGGAATTTGCGGAACCTGAAAAGACGGGGCTTAGGCAAGCCCCGCTCCTTGAGTGTCTGGAGAACAAGGAAGGGGGCTTGCCAAGCCCCCACCCTGAGGAAAGGGACAGGCAATCTCTGGGGCGGCTCTCCGAACGCGATTGCGGCAAATTTTCGCTTTGCATACGAATCCTTATCGGCTTTCTATATACGCGAATCATTACGGTTATAGAAATGAGTATCGACGCAGAGATCATTGATTCGGGCTACAGCACCCCCGGTCTGGACCGCGCCCTCGCGGTGCTGGAGTGCCTCGCGAAGCGGTCCGACGGATTGACCCAGACGGAGGTTGCCGCCGAACTGGGTCTGACGGCGAATTTTGTTTTTCGCACGACCCAGGCGCTGACCGCCCATGGCTATCTGATTCGCGATCAGGAAAAGCGGCTGCGGCTCAGCGGGAAACTGCTGCAACTCAGCCAGCCCGTCCTCGACGATGTCCCTCTCGCCGAGGCGGCTTTGCCAGCGATGCGATGGCTCAGTGAGCAAACCGGGGAGGCCTCGCATCTCGGGATCCTCGTCGGAAACGAGGGCCTCGTCCTCGAACGGGTCATCGGGACCGCTCCGATTAAGTTTTATGTGGAGCGGGGGACCCGCTTTCCCATCCATACGAGCGGTCCCGGCAAGGTGATGTTGGCTTTCATGCCGGAAGCGGAGCGGGACGCAGTGGTCGCGGGAATGAGCTTCGAGCGCTTCCACCCATGGACGATCTCGAATCGCGAAGACTTTCTCGAGTGCCTCGATGCGGTTCGTGCGCGGGGTTTTGCCGTGGATGTCGGCGAGCATCTCGAGGGGCATCATTGCCTTGGCGCTCCGATCATGGGCGCGGAGGGGAATGCAATTGCGAGTCTCTGGATCTCGGGTCCGAGTCAGCGTCTTCCGGAGGAGCGTCTCGCGGAACTTGCTCCGGTCGTGAAAGAAGCGGGGCGTCTTGCCTCTTCAGCCTTGCGCGGGGAGTTCATGCGATGAGAGAGGTCTGCGCCATTGCTCTCTTCTTCGGGGCCACATTTTCCATGGCGGAAGAGCAGGCCATCGTCGCCTTTCTCGATCGTCATTGCATGGAATGCCACGACGAGCAGACGAGCGAGGGCGATCTCAATCTCCTCGATCTCGCCTTCGCTCCCGATGACGCGGCCAATCGCGCACGATGGGTGCGGGTTCACGACCGCATTTCCTCGGGCGAGATGCCGCCGCCGGAGAAGGCGGATGGGCTCACAAAAGAGGATCGTGCAAAACTAGTGCATCTGTTAGGCGGTGAACTCCATGTCGCCGATCGTACCGAGATCGAGGTGAAGGGGCGGGGGCCCCTGCGGAGGCTCACCCGGGTGGAGTATGAAAACCGTCTCCGCGATCTTCTCGCGATGCCGCATCTCGACATTCGTGACAAGCTGCCCGAGGACCGCGATTCGCACGGCTTCACGAAGGTCTCGCGTCTGCTCGATCTTTCCCGGGTGCAGCTCGAGGCCTGGCTCAATGCCGCCGAGGCGGCGCTGCTGGCGGCGACGGCCGTGAGCGACGCGCCGGTCCCCCCGACTTCGTGGCGCTTCACGGGAACGGATCTTTTCCCCGGGCTCGACACCTTTGGCGAGCGGCAGGCAATGTTCTTCGCGAAAGAGGACCGGATGGTGCCCATCGACGGAAATCGGTTCAAGGAAATGACGCCCGAAGAGCGTCGCGACCCGGAGCTGGAGATGGCGCTTTTTCGTTCCGCGACCTGGCCCTACTATGGTTACCCGCGCGGCTTCCGTGCTCCGCACGACGGGGCCTATCACGTCCGCTTTTCAGGACGGGCAGTACGGCAGCTCAATGAATTCCGCCTCGTCCCGGCCACCGAGTCGGTCGCGATGAGTTTTCGTTCGCGACAGCCTTCGGGCCCGGATGTCTCGGGGGATGTGCGCGAGACGGGCGGCTGGCTGGATCTCGGAGCTGAGCCGAAAGTGTTCGAGACAACGATACGATTAAAAAAGGGTGAGACCTTTGAATACAGCCCGCTCGGTTTGCCGGTGCCCTTTATTCGAACGGACGGCGGATTTTTCTACTCCTTCCCGCCCATGCCGCCCGACGGGCATCCTGGAATCGCGATTCAGTGGCTCGAGGTGGCGGGTCCGGTCGTCGAGGGCGAGTGGCCTCCCGCTTCGCACCGCGTCCTCTACGATGACCTCCCGCTTACGAAGGGCGGGGTGACGTCCGGAAATCCCGCCGTCGATGTGCCGCGACTGCTGCGGCGCTTTGTCGAACGCGCCGCCGTGGCTCCGGTCCCTGAGGAGGTAATCGCCGGCTACGAGGCGCGCATCCACGAGCAACTTGCCGCCGGCGCTACCTTCGCCGAAGCGATGCGACACGGCTATGGGGCCTTCCTTTCTTCGGGCCATTTTGTTTTCCTGACAGAACCAAAGAGGGACGCCCATGCCATTGCCGCGAGGCTTTCCCATTTTCTCACCGGCACCGCCCCCGATGAGACGCTGCGCCGACTTGCCAACGAGGGGCGAGCGTCGGAACCCGATGTCCTGCGGGCCGAGGTCTCGCGACTGATCGGGGATGATCGTTTCGACCGGTTTGTCGTCGACTTCACCGACCAGTGGCTCAATCTGCGCCGCCTGCGGCGGGATCAGTCCGACGACAGACTCTATCCCGAATATCGCAGGGACGACTATCTCGTCGGTTCGATGGAAAAGGAAACGCGGGCCTTTTTCACCGCGATGGTGAAGGAGAATCTGCCTGTCACCACTCTCGTTGATTCGGATTTCACTTACGTCAATGACAGGCTGGCGCGGCACTACGGGCTGCCTCCGGTGGAGGGCTCGACGATGCGCCGGGTCGCGCTGCCCGAAGCGAGCCCCTATGGTGGCATCATGACCCAGGCCTCGGTGCTCAAGATCACTTCGAACGGGACGACAACTTCTCCGGTGGTGCGGGGCGTCTGGACGATGGAGAAGATCCTCGGCAGTCCGCCGCCGCCGCCTCCGAAATCGATTCCGGCAATCGAGCCCGACATCCGCGGCGCCACGACGGTGCGGGAGTTGCTCGCGAAACACACCGAGGTGAAGTCCTGTGCCGCCTGCCATGCCCATTTTGATCCGGTCGGTTTCGCCCTCGAGAATTTCGATATCATGGGGGCGTGGCGCGATGATTACCGCGGGATGGAGAAGGGCGAAAAGGTCACCGGAATCGACCGGGCGGGGCACCCCTACACCTACTACATTTCACAGCCCGTCGATCCTTCGGGGGAACTCCTCGATGGCTCCAAGTTTGGTAATGTCAGGGAGCTGAAGGCGATCCTGAGAAACGAACCCCGTCTCCTCGCCCGCAATCTCGTCCATCATCTTGCGCTCTACGCCACCGGCACTCCGGTGCGGTTTGCGGATCGTCCGGAAGTCGAAGCGATCCTCGACCGGACGGCGGATCAAGGCTACCGTGTCCGTGATCTCATCGAGGAACTTGTCGTCAGCGAACTTTTCACCGGCCTTCCAACCGAACCATAGATCCCATGAAGTCTCCCCACATTGCTTCCACAGCCCTTGATCGCCGTCGCTTCCTGCGCGGAGCGGGCGTCACTCTCGCTCTGCCCTGGCTCGAGGGGATGCGGGCACTCATCGCAAAAGAGACGACAGAGCCGCCGCAGCGCATGCTCCTGATTTCGAACAACCTCGGGGTCCTGCCGTGGCATTTTTTCCCGAAGGGTGCCGGTCCGGACTACGTGGCCTCGCCCTACCTCGAACTGCTCGCGCCTTTCCGGAAAGACTTCTCTGTCTTCAGCGGTCTTTCACATCCGAACGTGACGGGCGGGCACTCGACGGAGAACTGCTTCCTCACCGCGGCGATGGATCCGACGGGGAGCGGGTTTCGCAACACGATCTCGCTCGATCAGTTTGCGGTGGAGCGTCTCGGGCAGCAGACGCGTTTTCCTTCGCTGAATCTCGGGGTCAATATCGACAAGGCGAACCGCAGTCTCTCGTGGACACGTGACGGTGTCCTCCTGCCCGCCGAGGACAAACCGTCGGCGCTCTTTCGGCGCATGTTCGTGCAGGGAACCCCCGCCGAGGTCGAGGGGCAACTGCGCCGGCTGCGCGAGCGTGGGAGTGTCCTCGACACGATCGCCTCGGACATGAAGGGATTTCAAAAGCAGCTCGGTTCCGGCGACCGCTCGCGGCTCGATCAGTATTTGACGTCTGTCAGGGAGCTCGAAGACCGTCTTCACACCGCCGGTGAGTGGGAGCAAAAGCCGAAGCCATCCACGACCGAGACCGAGCCCGAGGACATCACCGATCCGGCCCGTTTCTTCGACAAATTTTCCCTCATGCTCGAGATGGCGCGCCTCGCCTTCGAGAGTGACTCGACCCGCATCGTCACTCTCATGGTCGACGGCTTTGCCACGCCCGCTTTTCAAATAAGCGCAGAGGAGAAGTCGCTCAACGACTATCACAACCTCAGCCATCACGGTCAATCAAAGGAAAAGATCGCGCAGCTCGAGCGTGTCGATCGCCGGCAGATGGAGGTCTTGCGCACCCATCTTGAGCGCCTTTCCAACCGAAGCGAAGAGGGGAGTCGTCTCCTCGACCGCACCATGGTGCTCTATGGCAGCAACCTCGGCGATGCGAATGTGCACAACACCGACAATCTTCCCGTTCTGCTCGCGGGCGGAGGATTCCGGCACGGGCAGCATCTTGCCTATGATGGTATTAGGAACGTGCCTTTGTGTAATCTCTTTGTGTCGATGCTGCAGCGAATGAACGTCGAGACAGATTCCTTTGGGAGTGGTCGCACGACGCTAACGGGGCTGGAGGCGGGGTAATGAATCGCCGATACGATGAGGCATCGGTGCTTTCTTCGAATTTGAATTGTCGCGGAGCCGTTTTCCGTCATTTCAATGTCAGGGTCAATCTCCGCAGGTCCATGACCGACTTTCCGGGAATCTCGAGCGCACGTAGAACGAGTGGTCCCTTGCCTGCGGTAAGTTCGACTTCGCCGAGGGTGAGGGTTTTAAAATCCTTCATCGTGCTCTCGGCCGGAGGTCGGGGAAGGGTGTCCTGATCGGTGTGGAGAGGCGGATCCCACCCGGGCTCGACCTTGCCGGTGAGGCGGGCTTCGCCAAAGCTGAGTTCCACCGTCGATCCTGCGTCGGGGAGGGGACAGGTGTAGTCTATCGTGACTTCGTAGAGCCCTGTCGTGACGAGATCGAGGTTCCAGACGAGGCTGTCGCTGGTGCTGGTCCAGTTGACGAAATACGAGCAGTTCGGTGCGTTGCTGCTGCGCTGCACCGTTCCGCGCGGGTCGCCGTCGCGGGCGGGCAGGATCGTGACGGGGAACTCGCGGTAGCCCGCCGGGATGGGACGCGGGTCGACCGCGTTCCCCGGGCCTTTGCCTTTGCCGCCCTTGCCTTTGCCGGTGCCCGGCGCGGCGGCGCCCGAACCGTACATTTCCTTCCGCCATGCCGTTACTGCCTCATTCAAAGAGTTCGCGAGGTCCGGTTCCTTTGCATTGACCGGCATGGTCTGGCCCGGGTCGGCGATCATGTCGTAGAGTTGTCCCGTATTGTCGAGTCGATGTGTCTGCGTTCGCACGCTGATGTTCGAGGCCCAGGTCGAGAAGATCATGCGATCGGGCCAGGTGGCAGACTCTTTGAGGAGCAGGGGGGAGAGGTCGAGCCCGTCGAGCGGCTTGTCACCGACTTGGGTCACTCCGGTGAGAGAGGTTAGCGTAGGCAGCAGGTCGATCGCGCCGCTTATCTCTCTCACGACATGTCCGGCCGGTAGCTTCGCGGGCCAGCGCAGGTAGCAGACCGAGCGTACCCCGCCTTCGTCGGTCTGGCCTTTTTTCCCCTTCATCCCGCCTGTCCAGCGCATCGAGTTAGGTCCGTTGTCGGAAAAATAAAGGACGATCGTGTTCTCCTTGAGTCCGAGTTCATGTAGTTTTGTCAGGATACGGCCCACGTTCATGTCCTGATTTTCCACCATCGCGAGAGCGCAGCGGGTTTCGTCGTCGATCTCTTTTTCCGAATCGGTGGCGCGCTGTGAAATGGGCAAGTCCTTGAAGCGGGCCCAGTTCTTCTCCGGTGCCGCCCAGGGGGAGTGCGGCGTCGTGAAGGGGACGTAGCAGAAAAAGGGCTTGTCCTTGTGCTTGTCGATGAAACCGAGCGCCTTTTCGGTGCAGACATCGACGATGTAGCCCTCGGTCTTCACCATGCGGCCGTCTTCTTCGAGCGGAGCGTCGAAATACTCACCCCAGTGCCCGGCGCTGTGGCCGAAGTAGGTGTCGAAGCCCCGCGCCATGGGGTGGTAGGGCCACTGCGAGCCGTTGTGCCATTTGCCGAAGGCGCCCGTGGCATAGCCCGCCGCTTTGAAGGCATCAGCGAGAGTCTTTTCGTCGAGGTCGAGGCGCTCCTGCCCCGTCGAGACGCCGCGAACCCCGGTGCGGGGATGGTAGCGACCGGTGAGAAACTCGGCTCGCGTCGGAGAGCACACCGGACACACGTAAAAGCGATCCATCGAGACCCCTTCGCGGGCGATCGTGTCAATGTGCGGCGTCGAGACCTGGGTGTTGCCTGAAAAGGAATAGTCTCCCCAGCCTGCGTCGTCGGCGAGAAAGATGACCACATTAGGCTGCGTCGTCCCGGCTTGCAGCGTGCTGAGGCTGAAGAGAAAAGCGAGAAGCGCTAGAGGAAGGGACAGGGATTTCATGGGCAGAGGATGGATGTGAAAAGTATGGAGACGGGTGGTGCGGCGAGTCAAGAAGATATGGAGCATCATTACGGGCTTACCCGTGGGATCGAAATCTGAAGATGCCGAGCCCTGATCGGGCCGATCAGGGCTACCATACCATTCGCGCGGCAGCGCGGGTAGGGACGTTCGGCCCGAATGGAGGATCTTCTTGCGCGGTAGTGTTTTTAAGAATACTGTTCATCGAAACATATTAATGTATCATGCCCCTCACCGGAAACAGTAAAAGCGACGCCCTCGAGTCCCTGCGCAAGCAACTGGGCCGACAGATCAAATCGGGGAGCGAATTCTTGCAGGAGCGCGAGCAAAAGACGATCCGCCTTGTCACCGGGCTCGACGGACTCAACGCCGCGCTCGGGGGCGGTCTGCCGTCGGGGCAACTCACCGAGATCATCGGGCGCGGTCCTTCGCGGGGCGGGGGAGTCATCATGGCGGCGCTCCTCGCCCGCGCGCGGAGCGAAGGACGCTACGTCATGCTCCTCGATATCGGGGCGGGCTTTTCGATCGGGAGTTTTCCCGAACGGGATCTTGAGTCGCTCCTCTGGGTCGGTTGTGACTCCGCGACGCAGGCCGTCGAGGCCCTCGATGTCGCGACGCGGGATGAAAATTTTCCGCTTTTTCTTCTCGACGGACGGGACTGCGAGCCTTCGGACTGGAAGTCGGTCCGCACGCAGCAGTGGTATCGCATCCTCAACCAGTTGCGCCAGCGCGAGGCCGTCGCGGTGCTCTTCGCCCGCAGCGAGGTGACCAGCGCGACGAAACACCGCCTCGAACTGGTCTCGCGTCTTGCCCTTGATGATCTCCATCAGGAAAGGGAAACGATCCTGAGTCGCGCGCGGTTCCAGCCGGTGCAGCGGGTCACGGAAGATCGGGAAGAGCAACTTCGCGTCGGATAAATATGCGGACTAAAAAGGGTCAGGTGGGAGGGCATACCCTTTCAGGTTATGCCGTTGTCTGGTGCCGCGATTTCCGCCTCCAGGCGGTGAAGCGGCGCAGCGGACGCGGCGTGCCCGCGGCTCTCGTCGATGACACGCAGCGGCAGTCCATCGTGCTCTGTTGCAATACCCTCGCCGCCCGCAGCGGGGTCGGGCCGGGTATCCCGACGGTGCAGGCCCTCGCCCGGTGCCCGCAGTTGCAAGTGGACCGCCCCTCGCCGGCCGCCGAACTGGTGGCGGGACGTATGCTCCTCGAGACCGCGCTCGGCTGGGTGCCGGGGATTGAAGAAACCGGGCCCGGCATTCTCACCCTCGATCTCGCCACGCAAGCACCCGCGCAGTGGCAAGAGAGCGCCTCGCATCTGCACGATCGCCTCGCCGCGCTCGGACTCGAGGTCGTCGTCGGACTCGGCGAGACGCCCGCCCTCGCCCGCCTCGCTGCCCAGGCCGCGCTCCATGGCGAGGTCGATGTCTGGCATTTGCGGCGCGAGGAGCGACTCGAAAAACTGGATCAGCTCCCCCTCATCGTCGCCGAGACCGGAGCCGGCCTGAATGAAAAGCTCCGTCTCTGGGGGCTGCAAACGCTCGGAGCCTTCTCCCGCCTTCGCCGCGAGGAAGTAGCCGCCCGGCTTGGGGACGAGGGCGTGGAGCTCTGGCTGCGTCTCACCGGACGGATCCGTCGTCCACTGCGATTGGCAAAACTGGAGCAGCTCTTCGAGGCCCATCACGATTTCGACTACGAGGTCAGCGAGCGTGAACCGCTCCTTTTTGTCGTGCAGCGTTTTCTCGAACAACTCGCCGGACGTGTCGCGCAAACGGGACGCGCCGCGACGGCAGTGCACTTTCTTCTCACCTTTGCCGACGGCGCCTGTCATGCGAAGCGTCTTCCGCTGCCCGAGCCGACCCTCGATCCCGGGCTGCTTTTCCGCCTCGTCAGCGGACACCTCGAGGCCTTTGAAATGAAGGCTGCGGTCGTCGCCCTGCGGCTCCGCTTCGAACCGTCGGATCCCGTCGCCTCGCAAAAGACCCTCTTTGGCGCCGGGCTGAAAAACCGGCATCATTACGAAGAAACCCTGAAGCGTCTCCGTAAAATCGTCGGCAGTGACCGCATCGGTTCGCCGCGTCCCATCGACAGTCACCGCCCCGGTCTCTTTGAAAAAGTGCCCCTTCCGGCCGAGCTAAGCGATGGCGATAGTGATGAGTCAGGGCCCCCCGTTACAGGATCTACTCTCCGCCGCTATCCGTTGGGCTTCCGCACCAGCGTGCAGCTGCGCGACGGCGTTCCTCTGCGGGTCGAGTCATCCCGTGTCTCGGGTATCGTCATCGCCTCGGCCGGACCCTGGAAAAGCGGCGGTGACTGGTGGCATGAGGGGCAGCAGTGGGAGAGAAGCGAGTGGGACGTCGAACTGCTCAATCACGGCGTCTTCCGCCTCGTCGAGACCGGAAGGGAATGGCTGCTGGAGGGGTATTATGATTGAGCGAACTCCCGTAGCGAAGTTCGTGAGAACTTCGGAGGCCGTAGCCTGTGCTAGCGACGAAACTCTCACGAGTTTCGCTACCCCGAGTCCCGTAGCGAAGTTCGTGAGAACTTCGGAGGTCGCAGCCCAACCGTCATTAAAATGACCGCTCTTTCCTCCGACTACCACGAACTGCACGCCCGCAGCGCCTTCAGCTTCCTTCGCGGGGCCTCGGCGCCGGAAGCTCTCGCGGACCGGGCGGGATCGCTCGCCCTCCCCGGTGTCGCCCTGTCCGATCGGGACGGATTTTATGGCTCGGTCAGGTTTCACCAGCGGGCGAAGGAAAACGGATTCCGTGCACTCGTCGGGACCGAGCTGACGATGGCCGATGGTTCCGTCGTGCCCGTACTCATCAAAAACCGTCCCGCCTACCGAGCCGTCTCCCGTCTCCTCACCCGCGCGCAGTTGCGCTCCGCGAAAGGCGAATGCTTCCTCGAGTGGTCCGAGCTCGCCGAGGTCGGTGATGACCTCGCGGTGCTCACCGGCGACGACGAGGGACCGCTCGAACTCGGCTGGCGCGAAGGCGGTCGCCGCGGCATGGAGGCGGCCCTGCAGACGCTCCTGCGTCACGTGCCCGACCGCAATCTCCGCGTCGAAATCCAGCGCCACGCGATCCGTGGCGAGGAGTCTCTTCTCCGCGCCAAAGTCGATCTCGCCGCCGCCTACCGGCTCCCCCTCCTCGCGACGAACGGCGTCACCTATGCCTTTGCAAAAAATCGTCAGGTCCAGGATGTCTTCACCTGCCTGCGCCACCACACCACCCTCGACGCGGCGGGGCGGCGTCTCGCGATCAACGGCGAACGTCACCTCAAAACGGCGGCGGAGATGACGATGCTGTTTCACGATCGCCCCGAAGCTATCCTCAACACCCGCCGCCTCGCCGAAGAGATAGACTTTTCCCTCGAGAATCTCGGCTACGAATTTCCCACCTACGAGGTCCCGCCGGGTCACTCGATGGACACCTACCTCGCCGAGATGACGTGGCGCGGAATGAAAGAACGCTACCGCAAACCTTCCGCCGCGGTGAAGGCGCAGATCACGAAAGAACTCGATCTCATCCACCGACTCGGCTTCAGTGGCTATTTTCTGATCGTCTGGAGCCTCGTCAGTTATTGCCGGGAAAGCGGAATCATGGTGCAGGGGCGGGGGAGTGCGGCGAACAGTGCAGTCTGCTTTTGTCTCGGGATCACCCCGGTCGACCCGGTCGGGGCGAAGCTGCTCTTCGAGCGCTTTCTCAGCGAAGGTCGCAAGTCGTGGCCCGACATCGATCTCGATCTCCCGAGCGGGGACCAGCGCGAGCAGGTCATCCAGGAGGTCTATCGCCGTTACGGGCGTCACGGAGCCGCCATGACCGCGAATGTCATCACCTACCGCGGCCGCAGTGCGGTGCGCGAAATCGGCAAGGTCCTTGAGTTCCCCGAGGAAATGCTCGCCCGTTTTTCCGACCTCTACGCGAGCGGCGACTACCGGCACACTCTCGCATTCTCCGATCAGGTCGCCCAGTCGGGCATCACCGCCGATCATCCGCGTGCGGCGGCACTGGCCTCCCTCTACGAGCAAATCTACGGTCTGCCGCGTCATCTCGGTCAGCACTCGGGCGGCATGATCATCTGCCAGGGGGCCCTCGATGCGGTCATGCCTCTGGAAAACGCGAGCATGCCAGGCCGCACCGTCGCGCAGTGGGATAAGAATGATTGCGAGGACATGGGGATTATTAAAGTGGATCTGTTAGGGTTAGGTATGATGGCGGTGATCCAGGAAACCCTTATTCTCTCCGCGTCGCGCGGACATCCCGTCGATCTCGCGCAGATCCCCAAGGACGACATCGCGACCTACGACCTGATGTGCTCGGCCGACACCATCGGTGTTTTCCAGATCGAGAGCCGGGCGCAGATGAATACTCTCCGCCGCATGCAGCCGCGCTGCTTTTACGACGTTGTCATCGAGGTCGCGATCGTGCGGCCGGGTCCCATCGCGGGTGGGCTCGCGCACCCCTATCTCGAGCGCCGTGCCGGATTGCAGCCAATCGACTACATCGATGAGAAGCTGAAGCCGACCCTTGAGCGCACCCTCGGCGTGCCCATGTTCCAGGAGCAGGTCCTGAAAATGGCGATGGTCATGGCCGACTTCACGGGGAGCGAGGCCGAGGAACTGCGCCGCGCCCTCAGCTTTCACCGCTCCCACGAGCGCATGCGCAAGGTCGAGGTGAAACTGCGCCGGGCTCTCGAGGAACGCGGCGTGAGTGAGGCGGCGGTCGAGAGTATTGTGAAAGTGATCGGGTCCTTCGCCCTTTACGGATTCCCCGAGTCGCACGCGATCAGTTTCGGGCTCCTTGCTTACGCGAGCAGTTACCTGAAGGTGCATCGCGCCGCCGAGTTCTACACCGGTCTGCTCAACAACCAGCCCATGGGTTTCTATTCCCCGGCCACGCTCATTCAGGAGGCGAAACGCCGCGGGCTCCGCTTTCTCGCGCCCTGCGTGGTTGAGTCGGGCTGGCGCTGCGAGGTGATCGCCGACACGACGATACGGCTCGGGCTCATCAATGTGCTCGGTCTCAGAGAGGCAGCCGTCGAGGCGATGCTGCGCGAGCGGGAACGCGAGCCCTTCCGTTCGCTCGAGGACTTCCGCCAGCGGACGCGCTTCGACCGCACTCAGATGCGGCACCTCGCCTCGGTCGGCGCTCTCACGAAACTCGCCGAGTCGAGGCGCCGCGCGCTCTGGCAGGTCGAGGCTACGGTGCTGGAGCAGGGGGATCTTTTCGCGGAGCGACGGGAGTATGGCAGTCTAAAAGTGGCCGAGTGCCCGCTCCCCGAGATGTCCTACACCGAGCGCGTCCAGGCCGATTTTTCCGGAATGGGATTAACGACGGGGAAACATCCCATGGCACTCGCGAGAGCGACCCTGTCCGACCACATCATCCCCGCGACGAGCCTGCAAGGGGTGCCGCACGGCGCCCGTGTCTCCACTGCCGGAGCGGTGATCTGCCGCCAGCGCCCCGGTACGGCCAAGGGGGTGGTCTTCATTACGCTTGAGGACGAGACCGGGCTGTCGAATGCGATCGTCTACGCGAATACTTTTGAGGAATATCGGCTCACGATCACGACCGAGGCCTTTCTCGTTATCACCGGCACGATCCAGCATGCCGAGGGCACCACCCACGTCATGGCCGAGCACATCGAAGCGCTTGAGGCAGGGGAGTTACCGAGCGGGGCCTCGCATGATTTCCATTAAGAGTGAGCCGGTGACGGGGCACTGTCCTTCCATGGAGGATGCACATACTTGTCCCGGGTTCGGGCAAATCGCATGATTTTCGATCCCTGCGGAAAAAACCCGATCTGGTGGAAAGCGTCAAAGACGGCTTCGACCTGCGCGAAAGCGAAGAAACCAAGGACGCCATCAACGAAGTAAGCAATTGATCGGGACCGCCACGTGCGGCCGCCCCATTCAATCGAGGCGGTGCAGGGGGGTATATTCTCTTGCTCCGTCTTTTTCTTTCCATGAGAATAGAGGAGAATGCTTCTCCTCTACAGCATAGTCCTCGCTCTCGCTCTCCTCAGTGGGGCATGGTATCTTTACGAACATCGCTGGGATCGTCGGCTCTTCGGCCATCGGCACGATACAGACTTCGTCGTGAATGTGCGTGCGGGAAAGGCGGCGTCTCTTCTCCGCGAGAGCGACTTGCTCCCTGTCGACGTTCGCCCGGTGCCCGACTACCTCGCGGCTCATCTCCCGGGGGCGATCAACGCACCTTTCGTCGGGTCGCGGCTTGATGTGAGCCCGCTCGACGGCCTCGACCGCGGCCGCCCCATCCTCGTCTACTGTGACGGTGGCTATCGCAGCCGACGCTCGCTCCCGTCGCTGCGGGCGGCGGGCTTCACCTCGATCTACCATCTCCATCGTGGACTGATGTCCTGGAAGATCGCAAAACAGCCTACCGAACCGTGCTCGTGATGCAGAGACTGCGGGAAAACCTTGGACAATAAATGTCGCGGCCGCGACATTTATTGTCCAAGGTTTGAGAGAAAGAGTAAGGCACTCGACTTCAGGTAGATTTCACCTTTCCACGTGATCGCGTTATCGAGGGGATCTGTGGAATGTCGTATTTTTACAAAAATGGATCCCGTTGAGACAATACCGCTGAACACGTGTGTGGTAGATTGATAACGGTTAAGGTCAACGTTCTATCCTCTTTACCCGATGAATCGCCCCAACTTCTTCTCCTTCGCCGCTCTTCTGGCGGTCAGTCTCACGGTCTTCGCGGAGGCGGAAGATGACGCCGTCGGACGCACTTATTTCAGAGAAACTGTCTACCCGCTCCTCAGGGAAAATTGCTTCAAATGCCACGGAGGCGAAAACGAACTCAAGGGTGACTTTCGTCTCACGAGCCGAGAGGGGTTGCTCTATGGCGGGCACTATGGCTCCGCTTACAACGCCGATGATCCGGCGGCGAGCATTCTCCTCGAAATGATCAGCTACAAGGATGCCGATCACCAGATGCCACCGAAGGGGAAGCTCTCCGACGAACACCGCACTATCCTCGCGAACTGGGTCGAGATGGGTGCGCCCTATGATCCGGCTCTCGAGATCAAGGGCACGACCACCGAGCGGCGCGGCTTTACGGTCACGGAAGAGGACCGCGCGTGGTGGGCCTACCGCCCCATTTCCGACGCCGCTCCACCCGAGGTTGCGGATGCGGCGTGGCGTGCGAATGGCGTTGATGCATTTGTCAGGTCGCAGCTTGATCGCGAGGGTCTCACGCCTAATCCTCCGGCTTCACCCGAGGTCCTCGTCCGCCGACTCTATTACGATGTCATCGGTCTGCCACCGACGCCCGAAGCGGTCGCTGCCTTTGTGGCCGCCTCGGCAAGTGATCCCGAAGCGGCCTACCGTGCCGCCGTAGATGACTTGTTGACGCGGCCGCAGTATGGCGAAAAATGGGCGCGCCACTGGCTCGACCTCGTGCGCTATGCGGAGTCGAACGGCTTCGAGCGGGACAACACCAAGCCGCACATCTGGCGCTACCGCGACTACGTCGTCGATGCCTTTAACGCAAACAAACCCTACGATCAGTTTGTCATCGAGCAACTCGCGGGAGATGAGATTGCCGAGCCGACGAAAGATTCGCTCATCGCGACCGGCTATCACCGGCTCATGCAATGGGATGACGAGCCCGCCGACCGTGAGCAGCATGTCTACGACGTCCTCGCCGACAATGTCCAGATCACGAGTGAGACCTTTCTCGCGACGAGCCTCGGCTGTGCCCGCTGCCACGATCACAAGGCTGATCCGCTCTCGCACAAAGACTACTACGCCTTCATGGCCTTTTTCCGGGGGGTGACTCATTACAGGACCGAGGGCACGATCGTGAACTGGGCCTCGCCGGAAGAAAAGGCGAACTTCGAGAAAGACCGAAAGGAAAAAGTCGCCTCGCTCGAGGGAGATCGGACCGCTCTCGTCGGTGAGATCAGAGAGATCATGGAAAAGGCGGGACTGGTTGGCAAGACCTCCGGTTCCGATGCCGTCACCCTCATCGACGACGCCCGGGGTGCCGGGGCGGAATGGTTCTACACGACGACGAAACCGACCGACGACTGGCGCGATGTCGGTTATATTAACAAGTCGTGGTTTAAGGGCATGTCAGGGTTCGGCGCGGCCAATCCGCCGGGATCGATCATTAAGACCGAATGGAAGACGCCCGAGATCTGGATGCGCACGAACTTCGGCCTGAAGTCCCTGCCCGAGTCCCTCGTCCTCGACATTCATCACGACGAGGACGTCGAAGTCTACCTCAACGGGACGCGCATATTCGAGGCCAGGGGATACACGACGGGATACAAGACGATCGTGCTGCCCAAGGCCGCCCTCGACGTGCTCCAGACGGGGCGCAATGCCGTAGCGGTCTACTGCCGTCAGACCGGTGGGGGACAGTATATCGACCTCTCTCTGCGCACCGGCGTCAATACCGCCGGGTCTATCGAGAGTCTCCTCACCGGGCCGGGTTCGAAGCGATTCACCGATCAGGTGAAAGAGGCGGCGGGGCGTGATCTCGTCGGTAGCTTGCGAAAACTCGATGAAGAACTCGCGAAGGCCCGCAAGGCCGCGCCGGGGCTGCCGATCAATGCGGTGACCGAGGCGGGCGCGGTCCCGGCTCCGATGCATATTCACCAGCGCGGCAGCGCCCATGCCCAGGGTGAAATGGTCGATCCCGGATTGCCCGCGGTGCTTGCTAGTGAGGGATCGGATCCCCGTTTTGTTACGGCGAATCCGGTTCAGCATGAGGGGCGTGCCACTTCGGGCCGCCGCCTTGAGCTCGCGAAGTGGATCGTCGATCCGGAGAATCCGCTCACCGCTCGCGTCATGGTGAACCGGCTCTGGCAGCATCATTTCGGGCGCGGGATCGCGCCGAGTACTTCGGATTTTGGCCATCTTGGGGAAAAGCCGACCCATCCCGAGTTGCTCGACTGGCTCGCGACGCAGTTCCGCGACGGCGGCTGGGACATGAAGGCGATGCATCGACTCATCCTCCTCAGCCGCACCTACCGGATGTCGTCCGAACCAGAGTCGGGCAATTTGGCAAAAGATCCGCGCAACCTCAACTTCTGGCGCATGGATATGCGCCGGCTCACCGCCGAAGAACTGCGCGATACGATTATGGCGGTGTCAGGCAACCTGAATCTGAAGACTCACGGGGAATGGGTCTACCCGCCGCTGCCGCCCGAAGTCCTCGCGACCGCTTCGCGTCCGGGCGCGGGTTGGCCGGTCTCGAAAAACACGGAGGACCATTTCCGCCGCTCGCTCTATGTCCATGTGAAGCGCAGTCTCCGCCATCAGATGCTCGCGGACTTTGACCAGGCTGATACGGACACGAGCTGTGCGGTGCGTTTCACCACGACGGTGCCGACGCAGGCGCTCACGATGCTGAACTCTGCCTTCGTCAACGAGCAGGCCGCTATCTTTGCCGACCGCATGCGCGAGGCGGGCGGTGATCTGCGAGCGCAGATCGGCGGCGGTCTCAGGGTCGCACTGCAGCGCCCTGCGAAGCCCGACGAACTCGATCATCTCCTCTCTTTTTACGAGACGCTTCAGCGCGAGGCGGGACTTACCCCCGAACAAGCTCTCGACCGGATCGCTTTGCTGACTCTGAATCTGAACGAATTTATCTACCTAGACTAAAACGATGAAAAGACGCACCAAACCGGATTTCTGCGGCAATGTGAACCGTCGCGAGTTTCTCCACACTGTCGGCGGAGGGTTTCCTGCTCTCGCCCTCACCGGGCTGCTCGGGAGCGAGGGGTTTTTCAAGGAGATGAAGGGGGCGACGACCTCGTCGGCGAATCCGCTCGCGAGTCGTCCGCCCATGATCCAGGGGAAGGCGAAGAGTGTCATCTTCCTCTTCATGTATGGCGGACCGAGCCACATCGATACTTTTGATTACAAACCGAACATGTACGGCATGGACGGGAAGACGATCGAGGTGAAGACCTTCGGCCGCGGCGGGAAGAAGAACGAAGGGCGCATTGTCGAGCCGAAGTGGAAGTTCGAGCAGTATGGAGAATGCGGGAAGTATGTCTCGGACCTCTTTCCTTATGTCGGAAGCTGCGTCGATGACATCGCCTTCCTCCATTCAATGACAGCCGATTCGCCCATCCACGGATCGGCTCTCCTCATGATGAACAGCGGCTCGCTCATCAGCGGGAATCCCTCGCTCGGATCTTGGGTGAACTACGGACTGGGATCGGTGAATGAAAACTTGCCTGGATATGTAGTAATGTTAGATCAAAACGGCGGTCCGATTTCGGGGGCGAAGAACTGGACTTCGGGGTTCATGCCGGCGAGCTACCAGGGCACCGTCTTCCGCTCACAGGGAAATCCCATTCTCAATCTCCAGCATGTCGACGGCATGGCCGCAGGGGAGCAGCGTATGCTCATCGATTCGCTCAATCATCTCAATGCCGGTCATCTCTCGCCGCGTTTTGACAACACCAATCTCTCCGCGCGCATCTCCAGCTACGAACTTGCCTACCGCATGCAGGCGACCGCGCCCGAGGCCATCGCGGTGGAGGAGGAGAGCGAAGAGACGAAGGCCCTCTACGGCATGGATCGTAAGGAGACCGAAGACTTCGGCCGCAAATGTCTCCTCGCCCGCCGTCTCGTCGAAAGGGGGACGCGGTTTATCCAGATCTACTCGGGCGGGGCCCACAATGATCACAACTGGGATGCGCACGGAGATCTCGAGAACAATCACAATCTCCACGCGGGTGCGACTGACAAACCTATCGCGGGACTGCTCAAAGACCTCAAGCGCCGCGGCATGCTCGAAGATACCCTCGTCGTCTGGGGCGGAGAATTCGGCCGCCAGCCTACCGCCGAATACGAGAAGGGAACCGGACGCGACCACAACAGCTACGGCTTCACCATGTGGATGGCGGGCGGCGGGGTGAAAGGCGGCGTCTCAGTCGGACAGACAGACGAACTAGGCTCCATGGCGGTCGACAATCGTTTTCACGTAAAAAATCTCCACGCGACGATTCTCAGCCTGATGGGCCTCGATCCGAATGAACTCAGCTTTTTCTTCGGAGGCCTCGACCACAAACTCGTCGGAGTCGAAGGAGCAGATCCGATTCGGGAGGTGATGGCTTGAAAGCTGTTTAGCCGCTAGCTTTTTTGCTTTTTACCCGACCCAGTGAAAGGTCACCGGCTTTTCGATGTCGGGATGGAGGCTGAGAAAGACGGGACAGGTCATGGCGGCTTTTTCGATCGCGCCGGCCTTGGGATGGTCGCCGGGGAGGGGGATTGTCATTTCCACGGTCAACTTCGCGACGCGGCGGGGCGGTTCGGGAGTCATCTCCTTGAGGACCTTCACCCTGGTGCCGGTGAGATCGATCTCGTTTCGCTCGGCAAAGATTCCCATGATTGTCATCATGCAGGTGCCGAGTGAGGTAGCGAGCAGGTCGGTCGGGGAAAAGCGTTCTCCGCGGCCGTGATTGTCGGCGGGGGCATCGGTCTCGACGAGGGAGCCCGAGGGACCGTGCTTTGCCGAGGTGCGCAATTGACCTTCGTAAGTGGCGTTGATTTCAATCATAATGAGTTTTTTACTGGAGACTTTTCATGACTCGACCGGTCAGTTCCCCCTTCAGGGTGATGCCTTGGTCAAAGAATTCACCTGCATAGATCTCGAGATTTTCGGCAAAGCGGGCGGTGGCGAGGCCGGTGACTTTCGCTCCGGTGATGCTGACTTCTTTAAGGAAATCCCCGCTAAGAGTCACTTCTTTTGCCACAATGGCGACCGCTACGCTTGTGACCGTTGCGCTGTAGGTGACTGTCTGCCCGATGTAGAGCGTCGGAACTTCAGGGGCTGTGGAGACCGTCACTTCAGCTCCCTCGAGATTCACGACGGTGTAGCCTTCGGAGACAAAGCGACCGGGCCCTAAGTAAATGACCGCACCGACGAGGGCGATCAGTAGGATAACGACTGCGACAAGGCTTCCGCCAAGACAGCCACAACAACCGCAGCCTTTCTTTCTCAATGGTTCGTAGGGATCAGTGGGGTGAGTGCGCTCTTTCTTCTTCTTCTTTTTCGATTTTTCCGACCCGTAGGTGGGGCCTTCGTGCCTGATGTCTTTGAGATCGGGGCGCGGCGGAGGCGGCGCCGGGATACCGTCGGGGAGATTGCCTTGGGGAGCTGGAGGGGGAGCATCGCTCATGTGGCGTCCGTCGGGACTTACAAAGATACACCGGCGGGAAGTGATGTCTTTCAAGGCGAAATGTCCCGGAATTTTCGTCGTTTTCCTGCGCCGTCGTAACGGGAGAGTCCTTGTCGGGAAGGGAGGGCTGTGGGACAGTGACGTGTCTCGCAATGAAAAATTCCCTTCCGCACGACGAACACCGCCAACACGGCACATTGAAGCGCTATTTCATCACCGGTTTGATCTCGATCATCCCGCTCTGGATCACCTGGCTTGTGCTCTCATTTCTCTTCAACATGCTCTCGGGGATAGGTTCTCCGGTCGTGAAATGGCTCGGGAAGCAGGCGTCTCCCCGGTTTCCCCAGGTGGCAGAACTGCTCGAGTCCGAGATGACGCTCTCCATCGTCGGGGTGGTGCTGGTGGTGGGCTGTCTTTTTCTCCTCGGCTGGTTCACGACGAATATTATCGGGCGTCGCCTCTTCCAGTTTTTTGAAGGGGTCTTTCACCGCATTCCTTTTGTAAAGACGATCTACGGGTCGGTGAAAAAGCTCATTTCCGTGCTAGGCGACAAGCCCAAAGGGGATGTCCAGCGGGTCGTTCTCATTAACTTTCCCACGCCCGAGATGAAAACGGTCGGGCTGGTGACGCGGACGTTCAGGGATAAAGACACCGGCCGCGAACTTGCCGCCGTCTACGTGCCGACGACACCGAACCCGACTTCGGGCTACCTTGAGATTGTGCCGGTGGCGAACCTGATCTCGACGAACTGGACGCTCGACGAGGCGATGACCTTCATCGTCTCGGGCGGAGCGATCTCGCCCGATGAGATCAACTTCGATCACTCGGCAAAACTGCCCGGAGTGATCTGAGGAGGAGTCATGCGAGGATGTCTCTCACGACCCGGCCATGCACGTCGGTGAGGCGGAAGTAGCGTCCCTGGAAACGGTAGGTGAGACGTTCGTGGTCTATCCCTGATAGGTGCAGAATCGTCGCCTGCAGGTCGTGGACGTGGACGGGATTCTCCACCGCGTTAAAGCCGAGATCGTCGGAGGCCCCGTAGGTGATCCCGGGCTTCACGCCGCCGCCGGCGAGCCAGCTCGTGAAGGCGTAGGGATGGTGATCGCGTCCCCATCGCTCGCGATTGGCGAGGTCTCCCTGAATGAAAGGGGTGCGTCCGAATTCACCGCCCCAGATCACGAGAGTGTCGTCGAGAAGACCGCGCATTTTCAGATCCTGCACGAGGGCCGCGCTCGGCTGATCGGTGTCGCGGCACTGGTTGTAGAGCTCGGTCGTGAGGCTGTTGTGCTGGTCCCACCCGGCGTGCATGCACTGGATGAAGCCAACCCCGCGCTCGGCGAGACGGCGGGCCATGAGACAATTGTAGGCGAAGGTCCCCGGCTCGCGCACCTGCGGGCCATACATCGCGAGGATGTGTTCGGGTTCGTCGGAGAAATCGGTCAGCTCGGGTACGCTCGTCTGCATGCGGTAGGCCATCTCATACTGGGCGATACGGGTCTCGATCTCGGGATCGCCGGTCTGATTCAACTTCATCCCGTTGAGCTCGGCGAGGTCGTCGAGGAGACCCCGTCGCAAAGTGGGGGAAAGACCATCGGGATTGTTCAGGTAAAGCACCGGATCGCGGCTTCCGCGGAACTTCGCTCCCTGAAAGCGGGTCGGGAGAAAGCCCGAGCCCCAGTAAAAGTCGTAAAAGATCTGGCCGCACGAGGTGCCCTTGCTGACCGAGGTCATGACGACAAAGCCGGGGAGATCCTGCGAGCCGGTGCCGAGCCCGTAGTTGAGCCAGGCCCCCATCGTGGGACGTCCCGGAATCTGCGCGCCGCTGAGGAGAAAGGAAATCGCGGGGGCGTGATTGATCGCGTCGGTGTGAAGGCTCTTGAGGAAGCAGAGGTCGTCCGCGATGGATGCGGTGTGGGGCATGAAGGCACTGACCCAGGCCCCCGACTGACCGTGTTGTTTGAAGGGTTCGACCGGCTCAAGCATCAGCTTGCCGCTCGGGTCACCCGTCATCGTGCTGAAGCGTTTCCCGCCGAGATACTCCGCCGGCACCGCCTTTCCGTGGAGCTGGTGAAGACGGGGTTTGTAATCGAAAAGGTCGACATGAGTCGGTCCGCCGTTCTGAAAAAGATAGATGATGCGTTTTGCCTTGGGGGCAATGTTAGGAGCGGGCAGGGTGCCCCCGTCCGCGCCGAGCAGTCCATCGCGTCCGAGGAGCGAGGCCAGCGCCGCCGTGCCGATGCCCGTCGCGGCGCGGCCGAAAAAATGGCGACGATTGATCCCCAGTTGATGTTCCCGCAGCGGGGCGGGGGAATCGGGTCGGAGGAAGTGGGAGGCGTTCATGCAGCGTGTGTCGTCATTGGGTAGGGACGCCTCGCCGAGGCGTCCGCAGAGGGCGGACAAGGGTAGGGGTGCGGACGTTTTGGCAAAACGTCCCTACCGGGGAATTGGACATCAGCTTCTTCATTCTTTCGTCAGCGTCTCATCAAGATTCATCAGATTCAGGCAGAGGGCGGCCCAGGCGGCGTGTTCGGCGGGGTCGAGTCCGGCGGGAGTTTTTGACTCTCCTTCGGCAAGAAACTTCGCCGCGGCACCGGTCTCTTTCGCAAAGGCCTCTTTCGCCCTCGCCAGACTGCGTTTCCAGATCGCCGCCTCTTCCGCGGCGGGCGCACGACCGATGAGCCGCTGTCCTGTCAGGGTGAAACGCGCGTTCTCGTCGCCGCTGCTTTTGATCACTTCCCCCGCGAGAACTCTCGCGGCCTCGACGTAGGTCGTGCTGTTCAGCGTGGTGAGGGCATGCATGGGCGTGTTCGTCCGCAGCGGATTGACTTCGCAGACCTGGCGCTTGGCGGTGTCAAAAAACTCGGTCGGGCCGACGATGCGCCTCCAGAAGCTGTAAAGGCTGCGGCGATAGAGATCGCTCCCGCTGCTCTGTTGATAGGTCTTTTTCCCGAAGGTTGCCTCGTCCCAGATCCCGGCCGGCTGATAGGGAAAGACGGGGTTTCCGCCGATCCCGCGCTGCAGCAGTCCGGCGGCGGCGAGGGCCTGGTCGCGAATCATCCACGAGGGCATGCGGAAGCGCGGTCCGCGGGCGAGACGGCGATTTTCGGGATCATTTTCGAAGTCCGATGGCGACTCGATCGCAGAACTGCGGCGGTAGGTCTCGCTTGTGACGATGGTCTTGAGGAGAGCTTTGGTGTCCCAGCCAGATTCGATGTATTCTGCCGCGAGCCAGTCGAGGAGTTCGCGCTGCAGCGGATACTCGGCCTGGACGCCGAAGTCCTCGGCCGTTTTCACCAGTCCGATGCCGAAGAGCATCTGCCAGAGGCGGTTCACGGCGACGCGGGCGGTGAGGGGATGCTCGCGCGAGACGAGCCACTGCGCGAGACTGAGCCGGTCCAGCTCGCCGTCACCGAGGAGTGGCAGGATCGCGGCGGGGACGCCGACGTTTACCTCCTCGCCGGGCGCGTCGTAGAGCCCGTGGTCGAGGATGAAGGTGGGGCGTTTTTCCTTTTGATCGGCCATCACCATGACTTTCGGGACGGCTGTCTCGAGGGACTTCAACTTCGCCTCGGCGTCGGCGACGGCCTTTTCGAGGGCGGCTTTTTCGCCTTCGGCCGCCTTGGCGAGGAGCGCCTTTTGTTCAGCGACGACTTTTCTCGCGGCGTCGCGCGGGGCGATCGCCTCGGGCGGGGCGATCTCGAGGACGGGCGCCGTCTGCGGGCTGCCTCCGGCACCGGTTACGGGGGTCTGATTAAAAAACGCGGTGAAGCGGTAGTAGTCGGCTTGGGTGAGGGGATCGAATTTGTGGTCGTGGCAGCGGCAGCAGTTCAGGGTCAGGCCGAGCCAGACCGTGCCCATCGTCTCGGTCATGTCCATGACGTAATCGACGCGGTTTTCCTCGGCGATGCGGCCGCCCTCGCCGTTAATCATGTGATTGCGATTGAATCCGGTCGCGAGGATATGCTCCTTCGTTGCCGAGGGCAGAAGGTCGCCGGCGAGCTGCTGCATGGTGAACTGATCGTAGGGCAGATTTTTATTGTAGGCCTCGACGACCCAGTCGCGCCAGGGCCACATGGTGCGCTCGTTGTCGCCCTGGTAGCCGTTCGAATCCGCGTAGCGCGCCGCCTCGAGCCAGTCCCAGGCCAAACGTTCGCCGTAGGCGGGCGAGGCGAGGAGACGATCCACGGCATTCTGGATTGCGGATTGGGGATTGCGGATTGATTCGGATTGGAAAGCCGCAGCCTCGCCTGGCGTCGGAGGGATCCCGGTGAGGTCGAGAGAGAGACGCCGGATCAGGGTCTCGGGCGGAGCGAGCGGATTTGCCCGCATCCCCGTTTCATCGAGGCCGCGCTGGACGAGGGCATCGATGGGATGCGCCGTTTCCGGCACGGCGGGACGCTCGATGCGCTCAAAGGCCCAGTGTTTGCCCCATTTCGCGCCTTCGGCGATCCACTGTCGCAGCGTCGCGATCTGCGTGGAGGTGAGAGGTCGCCCGAGATCGGGCGGCGGCATCTGCTCTTCGGGATCGTCGCTGAGGAGCCGCCGCACCAACTCACTCGCGTCGGCATTGCCCGCCGCGATGACCCGATGCCCGTCCCGCTCGCGCTTCGCGTCGGCCTCGTCGTCGAGCCTCAGGTCGCCCTTGCGGCCCTTGTTGGCATCCGGCCCGTGGCACTGGAAGCACGTGTCGGAGAGGATGGGGAGGACGTCGCGGGAGAAGAGGACTTCGCGCCCCGGTTCGGCCGAGGTGAGGACGATGGGAAGAAAGAGAGTAGCGAAAAGGAGCTGGAAAGGACGCAAAGGCATTCGAATCAGCGGATAGAATCGCATTATTTTCAAAAATGTGCCAGAGCGCGAACAGGGGGTGATACGGAGGTAGCTCCGACCGACGCGGGTGCTGAATTTTGCAAGGTCTCACGCCACCCGCGTCCGCAACCACAGCCTTCTCCCCAACAGCACCGCAGTAAGGGTCAGGCCGATCGTGATGCCCCACCACATGCCGGCGGCTCCCCAGTCGAGGCGGAAGGCGAACCACCAGCCGACCGGAATGGAGACGACCCAGTAGGCGAAGACAGCGATCCAGGCGGGGCCGTGGACGTCGTCGAGACCGCGGAGAGCGCCCATCGAGATGATCTGCAGCGCATCGGAAAACTGGAAGGCTGCCGAGACGACGAGGAGCGTCGCGGCGAGGGCGCGGGCCTCGGGCTCGGTCACGAACCACCCGGCAATGACATTGGGGAAAAACAAGACGGTGAGCGCACTGCAGAAGGTGAAGCAGGCCCCCATGATCCAGCCGCTCACGACGAGGGGGCGGAGCCGTTCGGCGGTCTGCGCACCCCAGGCCTCACCGATGCGAACAGTCATGGCCATGGAGAGACCTAACGGGACCATAAAAACCGTCGCCGCACAGGTGATCGCGACCTGATGCGAAGCGAGGGCGATCTTCCCAATTGTTCCGATGATCATCGTGGCCATCACGAAGGCACTGACTTCGGCGAGGAGCTGCACCGAGGCGGGTAGGCCCACTTTCACCAGAGAGCGGATCGAGGGGCCGTGCGGTCTTTTAAACCAGTGGCGCGGCACCCAGTCGTGCATCGTGCGGGAGCGGCGGCACCAGTGGATGAGAAACACGAGGGTCGCAATCCGGGCGACGAGGGTAGCAACTCCGGCGCCCTCGAGCCCAAGGGCGGGCGCCCCGAATTTTCCCCAGATCAGGATCCAGTTGAGCAGCACATTGAGCGCGACTCCGCCGAGCATGATCCAAAAGGCCGGCCACGGATGATTCATCGCATCGGCGTGATTTTTTACCGTCATGCAGCCGATCGCGGGGATCATCGAGACCGCCACGATAAGAAAGTAGTTCCCGGCTGCATCCGAGACATCGGGCTCCTGACCGAAGGAGCCGAAGAAGGGAATCACCGCAAAAGCGGCGGCGACGGTGAAAAGTCCGACGATGATGGCGATGAGCAACCCGTTGCGTAACGCCTCGCGTGCCATCTGCATGTCGCCGGCCCCGCGCGCCTGAGAGACACGGACGGACACGGCCATGCTCATGCCGATCCCGAGCATGAGAGGGAGGTAGAGAATCGTATTCGCAAAGGTCGAGGCGGCAAGCGGAACGACGCCGAGACGTCCGATCATGAGCGTATCGGAGAGTCCCACGAGCATTTGACTGACCTGGCCAAAGATCAGGGGAAAGGCGAGGAGGAGGGTTCCGCGGCCTTCAGTAAGGAGCGCGCGGAGGCTGAGGGAATTCATGAGAAAAAGGCAAGAAAAAGGGGAAATACGTCGGGGCAGGAAACAAAAAACCCGCGCGGGAGGAGTCCGGCGGGTCTGCGACGAAGAGGGAGACAAAGAGTGACCGACTTCAGAAGAGACCACAGGCAGACGCCATAGGAAGAGGCGCGGCAGTGGAAATCTGGAGGAGACGGGACTTCATGGAACGGAGGCCTTGGCCTCTTTGGAGATAAAGCCATTGCGAGGGTCTGTCAAGAAACGAGGCGTTTGCAAGCGGCAGGGAGGAGGCCGAAGGTTCCGGAAGAGCAGCAAGAGGTGGGCAGGAATGTCCACCCTCACTGGGTTCGCTGCGATCGATGGTGGGGCAACGCTCCGTCTGTTCTCGAAGTCCTGAATCCATTTCGCTGGAACGACCTTTTCGTCCGCTTCGTCCCCGCAGACGTAAGCAAAACAAACCCCATGGCCCGTTACAAGACTGTCATCCACTGGTTCCGTCGCGATTTACGTCTTTCGGACAATGTCGCGCTCTCGCAGGCAGTCGCCGAGGCGGAAGAGGTCGTGCCGGTCTACATTCAGAGTAGCTGGAGAGGGCAGCACCACTGGACCGGCCCGGGTCGTCAGGCCTTTCTTTGCGGGTGTCTCGAATCGCTCGCAGGCAACCTCGCCCATGCGGGAGGGCGTCTTTTTTTCCGCCGTGGTGCGGCGAAGGTGGAGCTGGAAAAGCTGATCCGCGAGTCCGGTGCCGAGGCTATTTATCTGAATCGTGACCCCGATCCCTACGGTCGGGAGATGGAAAAATCGGTGCGTGAACTTTGCCACAAAATGGGCATCGCCTTCCACGATTTTCAGGATGCCGTGCTGCACGAGCCCCACGAGGTCCTGACCGGGGCGGGCAATCCCTACAAGGTCTACACGCCCTACTCGCGGAACTGGTTTGCCCTCGGAAAGCATGAGCCCGCCCCGACGGTGCGATCGGTGCGGACTCCGGCAGGGCTGGAGCCGGGGAAAGTGCCCGTGCCCGGCGACTGGGGGCTGACGCTTGAGCGCCCTCTCGCCCTCGAGCCCGGAGAAAAGGCGGCACGGGCGAGGCTGAAGTCGGCGATCGCCACTTCCATCGGTGCCTACGCGGAGACTCGCAATGATCCCGCCGCCGATGCAACCTCGCACCTCGGGGCCGACCTGCGCTATGGCACGATCTCGGTGCGTGAGGTCTATCACCGTTCGCAGGAGGCTCTCACGCAGGCTCCCTCGGCGGCGCAACGGACCTCGATTCAAGCCTTTCAGAAACAGCTCGCGTGGCGCGAGTTTTTCATGGCGATTTTGCATCACTTTCCCGAAGTCTTGGAGACCGATTTTAATCCCGACTGGCGCGGGCTCGAGTGGGATGACCCGGAAGAGGGCGACAAGTTCGAGCGCTGGAAGACGGGCCGCACCGGCTTTCCTATTGTCGATGCGGGGATGCGCCAGCTCCTCGAGACCGGCTACATGCACAACCGCGTCCGCATGATCACGGCGATGTTTCTGACAAAAGATCTCCACATCCACTGGCGTCACGGCGAGGCCCACTTCATGCGGCATCTTCTCGACGGGGAGATTGCGAACAACAACGGCGGATGGCAGTGGTCCGCCGGGACCGGAGCGGATGCGGCCCCCTACTTCCGTATTCAGAATCCCTGGACCCAGACAGCGAGCTACGATCCCGACGGAGTTTATATCAAGCGCTGGCTTCCCGAGCTGGCGAAGGTCGATCCGAAGCGCTTCCAGAAAGCGCCCGAGGGCGGGGCCAAGCTCTGCGCGGATTATTTCGCCCCCCTCGTCGATCACAAAACCGAGCGCGAGGAGACGCTCGCCAGGTTTAAACGACACCGCGGGGCGGGGGCGGAGGTTAGGTGAAATTTCTGCGATTCTTCGTTTTCCTTCCCCGATTCTTCTCTAAAGTATCGATGTGAGCGCCACCTATCAGGTCTTTGCCAGAAAATACCGTCCCCGCACCTTCAACGATGTGCTGGGGCAGGACCACGTCGTGCAGACGCTACGCAATGCCATTACTCAGGACCGCATCGCGCAGGCCTACCTCTTCGTTGGTCCGCGCGGGACGGGCAAGACCTCGACCGCCCGCATCCTCGCCAAAGCGCTCAACAGTCCCGGTGGACCGAGCGCCGATTTTGATCCCGACGATCCGATCTGCAAAGAGATCGGCGAAGGGAACAGCCTCGACGTCCTCGAAATCGACGGAGCGTCAAACAACGGTGTCGACCACGTCCGCGATCTGCGTGAGACGGTGCAGTTCGCTCCGAGTTCGGGGAAATACCGCATTTATTATATCGATGAGGTCCACATGCTTTCAACGGCGGCCTTCAACGCCCTCCTCAAGACTCTCGAGGAGCCTCCCCCTCATGTAAAATTCATCTTCGCGACAACCGAGCCGCAGAAAATCCTCCCGACAATCATCAGCCGTTGTCAGCGCTTTGATCTGCGCCGCATCCCTACCAATATCATCGCCGAGCACCTCCTCCACATCGCGAAAGTAGAGGGGCTGGAACTCAGCGAGGCCGCCGCCTACTCCATTGCGAAAGGCTCCGAGGGCGGCATGCGCGATGCCCAGTCCATGCTCGATCAGCTCGTCGCCTTTTGCGGAGGAAAGATCGAGGAGTCCGACGTCCTCAATATTTTCGGTTTCAATTCGGATGAGGCCATCGCTGATCTCGGGGGCATGATCCTGCGCCGCGACAACTCGGCCGCGCTCGACTGCGTCCACGGACACGCGGAATCGGGCAAGGATCTCTCTCGCCTTTTTGCCGATCTCATCGGTCATTTCCGCAACGTTCTCGTGATGAAGGTCGATCCAAAGGCCGGCGGCGGGGACGTGCCGGCCGAGGTGCGCGAGAGCATCCGCGAGCAGGCCACTCTCATCGATACCCAGCGTATCCTTAAGCTCATCGACCTGCTCGCCGAGACCGACGCGCGCATGAAGTGGGCCGCGAACAAGAAGCTGCATTTCGAGATCGGCGTTATCAAAGCGATCCAGGCCGTCTCCGAGCCGAATCTCGATGACGTCATCGCTCTCGTCTCTGCTGCCGCGACATCGGCAGAGCAACTCCCCGGCGGCGATGTCGTGGTGAGTCGGGCCGAGGTCGCGTCGGTCGCGTCGGCGCGGGCCACTGCCGCCCCGGTCGCTGCCCGCGAAGAGGTCGCGGTGAAAGCGGATGTGGAAGCAGCAGAGCTACCTTCCGCCGATAGCGATGACAGCGAGACCCATCTCGGCGGATCGCTGATGGATTCGTTCAAAAATTTCGAAGCCAAGCGTGCTGCGGCTCCGGAGGAGATGGCGCCTGCTGCCATTCCCGCGGTCGAGCCTGTCGAGGTCGCTCCGACGCCGCGTTCCGCCGGAAATCTCGAGGGGCCTGCTCTCTGGGAGGCAGCCCGCGCCGCTCTCATCGAGGTGCGACCGCTCTTCGAGACGTGGCTCTCGGCGGCGGCTTTCGTCAGTCACGGGGACGGTCGTTTTGTGATCGGTTTCTCGCCCGCGCAGCGTTTCTTCCGCGAGTCGCTGAGCCGTTACGAAAAGGATATCGAGGAACAGATCTCCGCTTTTGCTCCGGCTCCCGTCCGGCTCGTCATTGAGATCAGCGACGAGGTCGAACCTGTCGCCCTAGTTGAGATTGAGGACGAAGAGCCCGAGCCTTCAGTCGAGGGTGTCGTTGTGCCGGTGATCGAGTATCCCGAACTGAGCGGGCCCGAACTGCTCACCGCCCCCGTCGAGGACTTTAAAAACGATCCGCTTATCAAGGAGGCGCTCCAGACCTTCGAGGCACGGGTCATCAAATCCTGAACCCCGCGAGAACTACTAAACGATATCGAAAAGACTTATGAACATCGCTAAAATGATGAAGCAGGCCCAGCAGATGCAAAAGAAAATGGGCGAAATGCAAGAGGAGCTGGCGGCCAAGGAAGTTCAGGCCAGCGTCGCGGGTGGTAAGGTCACGGTGGTGGCGAGTGGGGCCGGTGACGTGCTCTCGATCAAGATTGATCCGGCTGTCGTCGATCCCGAAGATGTCGAGTTGCTCGAAGACCTCGTTCTCAGCGCGGTGAAGCAGGCCATCGAGCAGGGCAAGGCAATGAGCCAGACGGAAATGGGCAAACTTACCGCCGGTCTTGGATTGCCTCCCGGTCTGGGATTCTGAGGGGAGAATTGGAAGGTTCAGGTGCTTCGGAAAAGGCCGGAAGGCCGCACTCCAGCCTTATCCTACAGCCCTAGGCCCGCGGTCGAAACTGGCTCTTCCCCGCGAGCGACTTCCACAGCTCTTTCTCCTCTTCGCTGACCGTCTCGGGGAATTCGACGGTGAGGGTCACGTAGAGATCGGCGAACTCTTCTTTGCCCTTCGGCAGGCCTTTGCCGCGGAGCCGCATCTTCGTGCCGGGCTGGGTTCCCGGCTTTACCGTCATCTTCACGTCGCCGTGGGGAGTGGGAATGGTGACACTCGCTCCGAGGGCAAATTCCCAAGGCGCCAGGACGAGTTCACTATCGAGATCGCGGCCGTCGGGTTTGTAAAGCGGATGCCGCTCGATCCGCACCCGCATGTAGAGGTCGCCATCCGGTCCTCCGTTGCTCCCTGGGTATCCGAGGCCGGCACAGCGGATCTTCTGCCCCTCGCCGATTCCTTTTGGAATCTTTACTCGTATCGTCGTCTCCTTCCCGGGACGACCGTCCGCCGAGGGGCGGGCGAGCCTGACCTCGCGGGTCGAGCCGTGCATGATTTCCTCGATACGCACCAGTAGATCTGCCTCGATGTCCTCGCCTTCGGCCGGACGTGTGGAGCGACCCCGTCGGGCGCCTCCGTAGCCGCCGAAGGGATCCGCTCCGGCCCCAGCCCGGCCGCCGAAGAAGCTCTCAAAGAAATCGCTGAATCCCGTGCTGCCGCCAAAGTTGTAATCATACTGCCCGCCGCCGGGGTAGCCCGAATAGCTACCGCCTGACGGGTAGCCCGCCCCGTGCTGCCAGTTGGCCCCGAGAGTGTCGTATTTTTTCCGTTTTTCCTGATCTCCGAGGACTTCGTAGGCCTCGTTTACGCCCTTGAAACGCTCTTCCGCGTCGGGGAGATCTTTCGCCACGTCCGGATGATACTTCCGCGCCAGCTTTTTGAAGGCTTTCTTGATCTCATCCTGCGAAGCCGTTTTGTCGACTCCGAGGGTTTCATAATAGTCACGATACTGCACCGCCATGGGGGAATTTTTCTCTACTCAACAGGCGGGGAATAAGCCAGCGGAAGGCCGCTTGTGCAATGGCGAATGATGGGCGCGCTTGGCTCGTGGCAGGGGACGGTGTCGGCGCGGACGCAGCAACGAGGCATCGGGGCTTAGGCAAGCCCCGCTCCTTGAGAGCATGGAAAGAACAAGGAAGGGGGCTTGCCAAGCCCCCATCATAGCAGCGAGGCACCGGGGCTTAGGCAAGCCCCGCTCCATGCATATCTCCCCAATCACCCCGCCAATTCCTCCAGCAGCGCCCGGTTCAACCGTATCCCGCCTTCGAAGTTCGAGACCGTAAAACTCTCGTTCGGGGCATGGATCTGGCAATCGGGCAGGGCCAGACCGAGCAGCAACGAATCAACACCGAGGATGTTCTTGATCGCCTGAATAATCGGAATACTGCCGCCTTCGCGGATCAATCTTGGTTCGCCTGAAAACGCCCGCTGCAGGGCGCGCTGGGCCGCTTTCCCATGGGCCGAATGCGGGTCCATGACGTAGGCAGGGCCGTAGTGTCCGAGTTCGACCTCGATTCGGCACGAGTCGGGGCAATGCGCTTTCAAATGGGCGGCGGCGAGGGCAAGGATCTCCTGCGGGTTCTGGTCGGGGACGAGGCGGAAGCTGAGCTTGGCCATGGCCTCGCGGGGGATCACGGTCTTGGATCCTTCGCCCTGGTAGCCGCCTCCGATGCCGTTGACCTCGGCAGTGGGGCGTCCCCAGCGCTGCTCGAGGGCGGTGTAGCCGGCTTCGCCCCAGAGCCCGTGGACTCCGGTCTCGGCGATGGTGGCGGCGTTCCCGTCGGGGAGGGCGGCCCACATGGCGCGCTCCCAGGGTTCGAGATCGACGACGGAGTCGTAGAAGCCGGGGATCTGCACTTTGCCGAATTCGTTGTGCAGGGTCGAGACGAGACGCGCGACCATCGTTGCCGGATTCGGCACGGCACCGCCGTAGACGCCCGAATGGAGATCGAGGGTGGGTCCGTGGATTTTGAATTCGAGACAGGCGATGCCGCGGAGGCCGTAGGTCATCGTCGGGATGCCGGGACCGATCATGCCGGTGTCGGAGACGGCGCAGACGTCGCACTTGAGCGAGTCTTTGTGCATTTCGAGGAAGGGGGCGAGGTTGGGCGAGCCGATTTCTTCTTCGCCTTCGAGGAGGAAGATAACGTTCACGGGGAGTTCGCCGTGGGCCTTGAGAGTCTCTTCGACGCCGAGAATGTGGGAGAAATGCTGGCCCTTATTGTCCGTCGCGCCGCGGCAGTAGATCTTGTCCCCGACGAGGGTCGGTTCAAAAGGCGGGGTGCTCCACTCCGAGACCGGATCGACGGGCTGGACGTCGTAGTGACCGTAGATGAGGACGGTGGGACGCCCCGGTTTGACCTCGCTGCGGGCGACGATGATGGGATGCCCGGGCGTCTCGTGCAGTTCCGGCTTCAGCCCCATGCGGTTGAATTTTTCGACAAGGTATCCGGCGCATTTTCTCACGTCTTCCCGATGACGGCTATCGGTGGAGATACTCGGGAAACGGAGGAACTCGAAAAATTCGGTGAGTTGGGGAGTCATGTGGGGAAGGAATTCAGGCGTTGAGGGATTGAGGCATTCAGGGAAGGAATCAGAGAATGCTACCGGGAGTATACGCTTCGGCACCTTCGATGCTGGCGACTAGTTTTTTGGTTTCGCTGATGAAATGATTGATCTGCAACTCCACGGCGCCGGCGTTGGCCTTGCCTTCGGTGAGGCAGGACTGGAGCTCCTCGGCGCTCATGCCGAGACGGCCGTCGGCGGCGAGGCGGTCGATGAGGTCGTTGCTGGCGCTCTCGCCGGCACGGTAGGCGCGGGCGGCGGCGACGGCGTGCTCTTTGATGACTTCGTGTGCGGTCTCGCGGCCGATCCCGCGCTTCACGGCGGTCATCATGATGGTCGTGCTGAGGAGGAAGGGGAGATAATGGCGATTTTCCCGCTCGATCACGGCGGGGTTGGCGTCCATCTGGTCGAGGATGGTGATGAAGGTCTCGAGGAGACCGTCGGCGGCGAAGAAGGCGTCGGGCAGCATGACGCGTCGCACGACGGAGCAGGAGACGTCGCCTTCGTTCCACTGGTCCCCGGCGAGGCCCGAGGCCATCGTGAGATAGCCGCTGAGGATGGTTTTGAATCCGTTGACCCGTTCGCAGCTGCGGCTGTTCATCTTGTGCGGCATCGCGGACGAGCCGACCTGGCCTTTGGCGAAGCCTTCGCCGGCGA
>JANQVJ010000024.1 GCA_030730365.1 Verrucomicrobiales bacterium | reverse complement strand
ACTTGCATGTCTTATCCACGCCGCCAGCGTTCGTTCTGAGCCAGAATCAAACTCTTCGAATAGAAAATTGATCCCGCTTTCGAAACGCTTGGCTGCTCCTTGCGGAGCTGCAATTGTTCTTCAACGGAAAATTGACAAGAACAAAGCCTTCCTAAAAAGACTTCATTCGGCACGTTACTAATTTTAACGCGCAGCACACAATTTAGCCTTTTCCTTTTTCACCAATATTGCTGCTTTAGCTGCACTTGGGCTACTGCCCTGGCAAGCTTTCTGCTTTACATTTCTTGGCCTGATTTTTTAAAGATCTAATTTACCTTGAACTGTTGCCAGCTTTCAGGAACCACCCTCTTTTGGGCGGGCGGTGAATATAACCGGCGCTTTCAGAAGGTCAAACGCTTTTGCTAAAGTTTTTTCAAAAAGACCAAAAAAGATCCCGCTGTTGTCCGGTCATGCCTTTGGCTACGCATCGTTGATGCACGGCTCGGGGGTCTTCCTGTCTCCGCGCCCCTGGATCAGCTGTAATCCGAGTCCCGTCTTTTGCTCCAGCGGTTGTGTTTGCCGGGACATCGCTGTCCGTATTGTAAGCCTCATCTAACTCTGTTAGATTGGTCTCCTCCTATGAAAGACACCCTCCCCGTGAGTCGACCGGTCCTTTTGACGCTGATGACACTGTTGGCTTCGACATCACTTTCCTTCGCGCAGCTTGATGAGCCGGGCCGCAGCTCGGCGGATGCGGGGGGGGCGGGTTCGAGTGTAGGGGACGAAGCTCCTGCTTCGACGCGGGCTACCCCGGTGAGTGCCGATTCGCTCGCCGTTCAGGCCGAAGTCGACCGCCTCATTCCCTCTGATCGACACTACGCCCCCTTCGCCGCAGCCTTAATCGGCGCCGCCTACGAGCAGCGCGGCTTTCGCCCTTTATGGAGCGCGACGGATCTGCAGGCGGGGTTCCACCGTTCCCTCGCTGAAGAACTAAAGCGTCACGCTCTGCCCGAGCTGATGGCTCTCGACCCCGAGGCGCTCGTTGCTCGGATCACCGATGCGACGGTGGACAAACGAGATCTTGCGCACACGATCGCCTTTTGTGATGCGGCGCTGCTCATTCGACTGGGCGCGGTTCCGGCGACGGCAATCTGGCCGGACTGGGATCACGGCGATACTCCCGGCTCCGAAGATCGCACCCTCGCCACCATTCTAGGCGATCTCGTGGTAGCCACCTCGATGCAGCCCTTTGAGATGACCACCGGTATGGACCAGTTCGCGCCGAAGAGCTGGATCTACCGCGAGTTGTTGAAGGCCTATCCCGAGGCGCGGGAGGCGGTGCTGAAGTATTCCGGTCTTCCCCAGATCCCGAGTCCGGAACAGATCGGCCCCGGCAAGCCCGGCGAACTCTATCCGGGCGCTCCGGCGATCGCCGCGCATCTGATTGATCGCGGCTATTTGAATATGTCACCCGACAACGCCTCGCTCATTAACAGCATGACTCCGGAACTGACGGGAGCCCTCGTCGCCTTCCAGACCGACTACGGACTCGATCCGGACGGGATCTTCGGGCAGGGCTCGTGGGGTTACCTCAACACCAACGCGGCGGATCGTTATCGCTCCATCACGATCAACCTGCACCGGGCGAGGCTGATGCCGGCGAAACCGGGAGAACGCTACCTCATCGCAAATCTGCCCTGCGCCGAGCTCTACCTCTTCGATGCGAATGATTTCCATGTGAAGACGATGCGAATCGTCCACGGGCGCGCGGACAAAGACACGCACCAGACGAAGATCTTTCGCGACCGCATGCAGGAGGTGGTCTTCGGCCCTTACTGGAATGTCCCTCCGAGCATCGCGGTGAAAGAGCTCCTTCCCAAGATGCAAGAGGACTGGGGTTACCTCAGCCGCAACAACTACGAGATCGTGACTTCGTTCGGCGGCAGCACCGGCAACCGACTCTCTCCCGACACTCTCGCGGGAGTAGCCCAGGGGAAACTGCTCATCCGCCAGAAGCCGGGGAGCAGCAACGCGCTTGGCTACGTGAAGTTTCTCTTCCCGAATACCTTCAACATCTACATGCACGACACTCCCTCCAAGGAATTCTTCGCCCGCGCAAACCGTGACCACAGCCATGGCTGCATCCGCGTTTCGAAACCCGATGAGCTGGCCGAGTGGGTCTTTGCTCCAAACGGCTGGACGCTCGAGGAGGTGCGATCGAAAATGAGTAACGATGTGAACAAGGGTGTCGCCGTCAAAGGAGGGATCAACGTTTACATCACTTACTTCACGACCTTCCCGCGGCCGACGCCCGGCGGGCGCATCCTCCTCGCCCCGGGCCGGGACGTCTACGGGCTCGATGCGGTCAACGCACGCAGCCTCGCTTCGGTGATCCCCTGGACCGAATAAGCGGTTTTTAAAGCCCCGTCGGGTGATCGATGAAACTTGCCGTGAGCCCGGGGAACTCCGCCGCCCAGCGCGCCGCGAGCGCTTTCACTCCGAAGGTTTCGGTCGCGTAGTGGCCGGCGTAGATCAGATTGATCCCGAGTTCCTCCGCCGCGGTGTAGCTCCAGTGCGGGCCTTCGCCGGTGAGAAAGGTGTCGATCCCCGTGGCGGCGAGTTCGTGAATCTGTGAGCCGGCTCCGCCGGTGATGACGCCGAGTTCGCGGACGCGCGTCGGACCTCCCGGAGCCAGCTTCGGCGCATCGCCCACCGCCGCCGCGACCCGGGCGAGCAGTTCGTCGCGATCGAGATCGCACGTGACCCGCAGCCCGAGGTCGCGACCTTTCCATGGGGCAAAGGGCCGGCCTTCTCCCGTGAAACCCAGTGCCGCGACGAGCAGGGCGTTGTTGCCCAGTTCCGGATGCATGTCGAGAGGTAGGTGAGCCGAGTAGATCGCGAGGTCGTGGTCCATCGCCAGTTTCAACTTCCGGTAAAGCGCCCCCTCGATCCGCTGCGCTCCCTGCCAGAAGAGCCCGTGGTGGACGACGAGGAGATTCACGCCGGCAGCGCAGGCCTCTTCGATCACCGGGAGGCCGGCGTCAACGGCGGCGGCGATTTTCGTGACCTGACCCGAGTTCTCTAGTTGGAGTCCATTGAGAGCGCCGGGGTAGTCTGCGATCGTGTCCAGAGAGAGCCAGTCGTTGGCGGAGCGGATGAGGTCGGTGAGCGCGGGCATCGGGAATACTACCACAATGCCATTGTCTTCGCCTGTCTTGTCTCCGGTCAATCCTCAATCCTTGCGCCATGAAACGAATCCCGCTCGCTCGCCAGTCGTTGACCTTCGCCTTGCTCCTCGATCTGTTCTTCAGCCTGCCCTTCCGCCTGATTCTCACCCCGGCCCTTGAGGCGGCCTCGGTGAGTGCCCCGGCTCGGCTCACTAAGGGAGTCTAGTCCCGGCGAACCAAAAACGGGACCAGCTCACCACCGCCAACCGCCAGATCGCGGTGCTGCGCCGACTGATTCGCTTCGCCCACGAGGCGGAACTATCTCTGTCCGCTGATGCGCAGATGCCTGAGCGTCAGACCCTCGCAGCAGGAAAAATGCCAGGCATTGGCGCCGCCCTTGAAATGCGGTGGATCTTCTGGATCGAGGGCGGTGATGGTCACGCAATGCCGCGGACATGATGCCTGCCGCTGTAGTCACCCGGTGCGAGGCGCAAAGTCGTTCCCGGCTTCAGCTCACGAAGAGCAGCCCGCAACTCCTCCGTGCCGCGTATCGTTCTGTCCCCGGCTGAAACGAGGGGAAAAGTGAGGAGCAGCAGCAGGGCAAAAAGCGTTTTCATCCCGGGTGATCGGTGCAAAGTGCTATAGTTCACGCAATCCCGCTCATTGAGAAGTCCCTTTTCGAACCTACTCTCCTTTTGCCCATGCGATTTTGCCGACCAGCGCTCCTGCTACCACTCCTCTCGGGAGCGTTCATCGCCTTGTGCCCGCTCACCGCGCAGGAAGCAGCCCCCGTGACTCGTGACTCATCGCCCCGGGACGCCGCCCCCGCCGCCATCTCCTACCGCAACGACATCGTTCCCGCGATCACGCGGGCCGGTTGCAACCTCGGTGCGTGCCATGGCGCCCAAACGGGCAAAGGCGAACTCCTCCTCTCGCTCCGCGGGGAGGATCCGGTGAAGGACCACGCGGCCATGGTGAAGAGTTTCGTGAACCTGACCGAGCCGGAGAAGAGCTATCTCCTGCGCAAGGCCACGCTTGATGTGAAGCACGAGGGCGGGAAGCGCTTCGAAAACGACTCCGAAACCTACCGCCTCGTCCGGCAGTGGATCGCCGAAGGCGCGCCTCTCGATCTGCCCGGCGAACCGCAACTCGTCAAGCTGACCGCGACGCCGGACGAACGGGTCATTTTCGCCCCCGAGGAGAATCTTGAGATCGAGGTGACCGCCCATTTTTCCGACGGGACAACCCGCGACGTGAACCGCTGGGCCATCTACGAACCCTCGACCCTGAATCTCGAAGTCGATGACGAGGGCCGCGTCAAAAGCCTGCGTCCGGGCGAGACCACGGTGAACATTCGCTACCTCGGCATGCAGGCACCGGTGAAGCTCGCCTTTGTGCCCGAGCGTCCTGGCTTTGTCTGGAGCAATCCCCCGACCTTCAACTTTATCGACGAGTCCCTTCATGCAAAATGGCAGACCCTGAGGATCAATCCGTCCGAAGTCTGCGACGACGCCGCTTTTGTCCGGCGCGCCAGCCTAGATCTCATCGGCCTGATCCCGACCGAAGCCGAGGCGAAAAAATTCGTCTCCGATCCCGATCCGCAAAAAAGGGCCAAGCTCGTCGATGCCCTCCTCGCCCGTCCCGAGTTCGCCGATTTCTGGGCGATGAAGTGGGCCGACCTGCTTCGCGTCGAAGAGAAAGTCCTCGACAGCAAAGGAGTCGCGAAATTCCACGGCTGGATCCGCCAGTCCATCGCCGGAAACAAGCCCGTCGATCAGTTTGTCCGTGAGATCCTCAGCTCCCTCGGCAGCACCTACGAAGTTGCCCCCGCGAACTACTACCGGGCCCTGCGCGCGCCCGAAGACCGCGCCGAGGCCGTCGCCCAGATCTTCCTCGGCGTCCGCATGAACTGCGCGAAGTGCCACAACCACCCCTTCGAGAAGTGGACGATGGACCAGTATTACGAGTTCGCCGCCGTCTTCGACGGGATGGACTACGACATCAAAGAGAACAAGCGTTTTGACTCGAATGACAAAAACAACTTCGTCGGCGAGCAGGTCGTGAAGTTTGTCGAGAAACGTGATCTCAAGAACCCCCGCACCGGCAAGGAGCCGTCGCCGAAGCTCCTCGGAGAGACCGCGACTCTCCCGATCGACGAGAAACGCCTCGCCGCTCTCGGGCAATGGCTCACCTCGGCGGAGCACCCGCTCTTTGCCCGGGTCCAGGCAAACCGGATCTGGTTCCATCTCATGGGGCGCGGCATCGTTGATCCCATTGATGACTTCCGCACGACGAATCCGCCGGTCAATCCCGCCCTGCTCGACGCCCTCACCGCCGATTTCGTGAAAAGCGGATTCGATCTCCGCCATGCCATCCGCACGATTTGCGCCTCGCGCGCCTACCAGCTCGACTCCCTGCCGAACGAAACCAACGCCGACGACGAGATCAATTTTGCCCGCAACCTTCCGCGTCGCCTCGGGGCCGAGCAACTCCTCGACTCGGTCCATCTCGCGGTGGGCGCCACCGCGACCTTCGAAGGCTACGAAAAGCCGATGCGCGCCGCCCAGATCCCCGGGGTCCAGGCTCTCTATCGGCCGAAAAAGCCGACCACGGGCGACACCTTTGTCCATCTTTTCGGCAAACCGCCGCGCCTCACCAATTCCGACACCGAGCGCACCTACGACACTTCCCTTGCCCAGGTCTTCGAACTCACGAGCGGACGCACCCTCAATGAACTGCTCACCAAGCCGGAAAATTCACTCGGCACTCTTCTCAAAACTCCAAAAAGCGACACCGAACTCGTCGAGACCCTTTACTGGACTATCCTGACGCGCCCGCCCGGCGACTACGAACGCACTGCCACGGCCGACTATCTCGGCAAATCGGAAAATCGCCGCGAAGCGCTCGAGGACATCACCTGGTCGCTGCTCAATGCGAAAGAGTTCCTCCTGCGGCGATGAGGACAGAACCAGTCAGGAAAATTAGCGAAAATCAGCGTCCATCAGCGGTCCTCACCTTTCTCCCATGAAATCTCCCGCCTGCTCCGGCTTTGACGCCCTCCGCCTTTCCCGTCGCCAGCTCCTCAAAGTCGGCGGCATGGGAACGCTCGGGCTGACTCTCCCGAAGCTCCTCGGCGGCAGCGAATATCCGGGGGGACGTCCCAAAGCACGGGCCAAGTCGGTCATTTTCCTCTTCCAGTGGGGAGGCCCCTCCCACGTCGACATGTTCGACCTGAAAATGAACGCCCCGTCCGAGTATCGCACCCCGCACAAGGCGATCCGGACCTCCAATCCTGATCTCATCACGAACGAGCATCTGCCCCGCGTCGCGAAGATCATGGATCGCTTCACCGTGATCCGCTCGGTCCATCACACGATGAAGAACCACAACTCGGCGGGCTACTACGCGCTCTCCGGGAGCGCCCCGCCGACTGACGACCAGCGGCTCCGCGACTCGATCGACCTGCGCCCGGCCTATGGCTCCATCGTCGATCATCTCGCCCCGAATCTCGGAAGCGGACTGCCCACCTTTGTCAGCTACCCCCACGTCGTCGCCGACGGATCACGCACTCCCGGGCAACGGGGCAGCTTTCTTGGAAAACAGCACGATCCCCTCTTCGTCCCCCGCGACCCCAACGATCCGAATTTTACCCTGCCCGAGCTCAGTCTCCCCGGCAATCTCAGCATGGACCGTCTCCAGGCACGGCGCGGCCTCCAGGAAATCGTCGACCGCCAATCCCGGCTCCTCGACTACTCGGCCGAGGCGCGGGGGCTCGACGAGTATTACAAAAACGCCATCTCCATGCTCAACAGCGAGCGCATCCGTCAGGCCTTCGACCTCGCCAGTGAACCGGTGAAAGTGCGCGACTCCTATGGACGCACCACCTACGGCCAGGGCTGCCTCCTCGCCCGTCGTCTCGTCGAGAACGGTGTGAAGTTCGTTACCTGTTATTTCTCGAGCGCGATCGGAGGCCAGAGCATCACCGACGGAGGATGGGACACCCACGGGTTCAACGACACGCGGATGTATCCCATCGTTGAGCAGTATCATTACCCCATCACCGAGACGACCCTGCCGACTTTGATCCACGATCTCGAAAACCGCGGCCTCCTCGATGAAACCCTCGTCGTCTGGATGGGCGAATTCGGACGCACCCCCAAGATCAACAAAAATGCGAGCCGTGACCACTGGCCGAACTGCTATAGCGTCCTCCTCGCCGGCGGCGGCGTGAAGGCGGGCTACATCCACGGGGCCAGCGACGAGACGGGGAGCAATCCGATCGAGAAGCCGGTCAAACTCGAGGATTTGTCCGCGACGATTTATTATCTGCTCGGGATCGACCCGACGAGTGAGATCCACGACTCGCAGGGTCGGCCACTCATGATCTCGAGCGGCTCGCCGATCATGGATGTGGTGGCGTGACGGGGAGCACGGATGGAAACTCGATTTTCATCCCGGTATCCCCTTCTCTTTTTTCATGCGAAAACCCGGGGGCCTATCGACTTTTTCCGTCATTCTGGAAATGGTGATAGGGATCACGATCCTCTACGTCGGGTAGATTTCGACTCCCGAGTCGGAATCGCCTCGGGGGGGACCGGAAGTCTCTTAACATTACGGCTTCGATACTTCGCTGCCGGGAAATCCGCCTTATCCGTTCAGCAGCTAGCCCGCATTCTTACCTCTGGGGCCGGAACGTTCCCGTCCCGGCCACTCACTCCAAGTGCAACCAGTCCAATCCCGGAAACTGAACGAATCCGCGGTCAAAACTGACGAGGCGCAGACCCGAGCCTTTTGCCATCGCGGCGAGATAGGCATCGTTCCAGAGCTTTGGCGAAAACGCCCCCGATGAGGTCCATGATCTCCAGTCGGTTTCGATCCCTGATGGCTCGGCGGCAAATCCCACACGCTCGTCTCTGCACATGGTCTCGTATGCCTCCCAGGCAGCCGTCATGCTGAGCGTGTCGCCCTTAAAAACCGCTGGATTGCTCACGAGGCGCAGGAAGCCCTGCTGAGTCATACGGCAGAAAGCGCAGGAATCGGCCTCCACGCCCTCAAACCAGGCGAGCGCCGCGCGGTGGTGAGGGTGCCCGGAAAACGTAAGTCCCAGCCAGATATTAATGTCCGGCAGCCAGTTCACGATCTTCGGCTTCGAGTATTTCGTTCAGGCGAACGGGTGAGAGATCGTAGGCTGCTTCGCGGGACTGAACGAGCGGGAAACTCACTCTGTGTTTTGGAGCTTCAGAAGGACCAGCCAGTTCTTTTCTCGCCGCGCGCAGTAGAAAAGATCTCAGGGTTTCCCCGTGCGAGGCCGCCGCCACTTTCAGTTCTCTGAAAAGAGGATCAGGAATATCGAGAGAGGTTCGCATAGATATATATTCGCATTTTTATGCTTATTTTCAAGGTCTCTATCTTTCGGCAGACCCACCCCCAAACTGACACTTTCGTCACCACACGGAACGCGAAATCCCACCTTTCCGGAGTCTCCTTCGGATATGCCGGAAACCGTCGCTCCCACTAAGATCCATCACCGCGCTCAGGACGCGACCTTTCAGCGGGTCCACGGGGGCAATCTCGTTTATAACGCCTGCTGGGAGGATCCCCGGATCGACCGCGAGCTCATGACTCTTGACCGCGAAAGCCGCGTTGTCATGATCACGAGCGCGGGCTGCAACGCGCTCGATTACCTCCTCGATGATCCCGCGGAAATCCATGCGGTGGACATGAACCCGCGCCAGAATGCGCTCCTCCAGCTCAAAGTGGCGATGATCCTGCGCGACCGATTCGAAGATCTCTTCGCGCTCTTCGGCGAGGGGGCCCACGCGGATTTCAAAGCCCTCCGCAAAGAGCTCGGCGACCTCCTGCCGCCCTATGCGAGCCGTTATTGGAAAGAGAAGCACTACTACTTTAAAAGCTCGCCGCTGAATCCGTCGTTCTACTATCGCGGCACCGCTGGCCAGATGGCATGGATCGCGCTCAAGACCTTCACAGGCGGACGCGGGAAAATGCGTGACTGCACCGCGGCAATCCTCGAAGCTAAGACCCTCGAGGAGCAGCGCACCATCTACGCCGAGGTGCGTCCCATCCTCTGGACCAAGCTCGTCACCTGGCTCCTCCGCCAACCCGTCTCCATGGCCATGCTCGGCGTGCCGCGGGCACAGATCCGGCTCATTGAGAAAAATTTTGACGGTGGCATTCCCGGCTTTCTTCAGGCGAAGCTCGACCAGCTCTTCACCGAAATCCCCTTTTGGGAAAACTACTTCTGGCAGGTCTACATGCGCGGCAGCCACACCCGCGAGTGCTGCCCGAACTACCTGCGCGAGGAGCACCAACCCGTCCTCCGCGAGCGGGTCGACCGCATCAAGACACACAGCACCACCATCGCGAACTTTCTCCGCGAGCATCCCGCGGCCTATTCGCACTACGTGCTCCTTGACCACCAGGACTGGATGGCGGCGCACCGTCCCGAAGCCCTCGCCGAGGAGTGGCAACTCGTCCTCGAGAACAGCCGCCCCGGCACCGCGATCCTGATGCGCTCGGCGAGTCCGGTGATCGATTTCATTCCCGACTTCGCCCGCGAGCGGCTCGACCTCGTCGATGAAGCCCGGACCGGGGCACTCCATCAGCTCGACCGCGTCGGCACCTACGGCTGCACCCTCTTCGCCCGCGTCACGGCATGAGCGATTCGGCTCGCAACGACTCCTCCCTCCGCGGCTACTACCGCTGGCACGCGAAGTTCTACGATGTCACCCGCTGGGCGTTTCTCTTTGGCCGCCGCGGACTCATCGAGGCGGTGGCGAGCCAGCTCGCGGCACCTGCGCGCATCCTCGAAGTCGGTTGCGGCACGGGGAAAAATCTCGTCGCCCTCGCCGGTGCTTTTCCCGAGGCAAAAATCACGGGTCTCGACCTGTCCTCGGACATGCTCGACTGTGCCCGCGTCAAGATCGCCCCTTTCGCGGATCGCATCGAACTGCTCCATCGCCCCTATGACGGACCGGTCGCCCACGAGGACGAGAAGTTCGAACTCATCGTCATCAGCTACGCCCTTTCCATGATCAATCCAGGATTCGACGAAGTCATCCGGCTCTGCCGCGGGGATCTTCGCGAAGGCGGCTTCATCGCCGTGGTCGACTTTCACGAGACCCGCTGGACCTGGTTCCGTCAATGGATGGGCGTCAATCACGTCCGCATGGAAGGCCAGATCCTCGCCCAACTCGATGCCGGCTTCGAAACGATCGTCAGGCAGATCGGCCAAGGCTACGGAGGTCTCTGGCGCTACCTGACCTTTGTGGGGAAATAGCTTCTTTTGTCGACGACAAATTGTCGACGACATCGCCGGACGAGCGACATCCTCACGGGACACTACAGCTCTTCAATCACGAGATCTTTATACTGCACCACACTGGTAGCATCACCATGGATCTGGACGGCGATGATGCCGGACATATCGATGCCGGATTCGGTCTCGGTGTAGTCGACCGTCCCGACGCCGTTGAGCCATATCCGGATTCGGGGACCTTCGGCGCGGATGCGATAGTCGTTCCACTCGCCAAGCGGTTTCTGCGCTTTGGCGAGAGTCTCTTTGTCGGGCTGAGCAAGCATCTTTTTGCGGCGGCTCTCATCGTAGAGGGCCCCGTCGTAGCCGGCTCCGAGATCAGCCTGGTAGCCAATGACCTCGTGATGATCAGGGATGCGCTGCGAGCGGAACTGGACGCCACCGTTCACAAATCCTTCGGTGCCTTCGAGTTTCCATTTCAGGGAAAGATCGAAGTCGCCGTATTCTTTCACTGTCGCGAGGAAGTCGTTTTTCTCCTGCTTCTTCGTGAGTGAACCCGCGACGAGGGCTCCCTCCTCAATGCGCCAGACGCTGTCGACATTGCCTTCCCAGCCGGCAAACGTTTTCCCGTCAAAAAGCGCCACGGACTCGGCTGCAATGGCGGGGAAGAGAAGCGAGAGAAGTAGTGCGAAGAGTGTCGAATTTTTCATGGGGATCACAGGGAGCAGGGCGTCGCATTGAGGGGCGCTTAGTTGATTTTCCAGATCTTCACCTCATCGACCCAGACAGTCGAGGACACAAGGAAACTGAACCATCGTTTCATGGGATGGGCGAAGCCTTCGGAGCGGTGAGTGGCGAGTAACTTACCGTCAATGCTGAGGCGCATTTCGTCGCCTTCGGTGACGAGGACGAGCTCGTGCCACTCTTCGTCGGCTTTCCACTTTTCGCTGTGCTGTTTCGTGGCGAGGAGCGTTTCGAGGTCTTTCGGGATTCTCTCTTTCGCCGCGAGCGCATCGTCGCGACGCTGGCGATTGGCGAGGTTCATGATCCCGGTTTTATGATCGATCAGGGTGACTTTGTCAGGCGCGAGAACGGCGTAACAAAGATGCCCGGCATGGACGCCCTTCACTTCGCGATCGACGAAGCCGAGCTGGAGCCCCTCATCTTTGCTTAATCCGGGAAAGCGAAAACGGATTACGACACCGCCATCGCTAAAGCCGGCTTCGTGATGGATATGAGCGGCGTGCCCGGCCTCTTTCGTGGCGCTGGCGATCTTCATGATGCCCTCGTCGAGATCGACCTGCCTGACCGCCGGGACACGATCGGCGGTGGCACTGTTCCAACCCTTTCCGATCGCCTTGGCGAGATTGCCGTCTTCATCTCGATCAAAGGTGTCGTGAAAGACGAGCGCGCCACTCTCGAGCCGGACTTTGTCATCAGCGAAGGCAGGGCAAGAAGCGGCGATTGAAACAAGAAAAATCGAGGCGGCGAGGAGGTATCGTTTCATCAAAAGAATTATCGGGAAAGGACCCCGTGCCGCGGGGCATTGTCAGGACAGTAGCGTTCGTTACAGACCGAGGCATTCACAAAAGTCGTCCCGGGAACTTCTTCCGAGTCGCTCAACACGACAAGGACTTGTCCGCTCTTTCCCATTTCCCCACTCAGAGCTCGACCATTTTTCCACTGCGGAAGGCCTCATCCGCTGCGAGAACGATGCGGAGACTGTTAATCGCGTCGTCCATGTGATCGGTAAGATCGACGTCGTTGACGATGGCATCGAGAAAGACTTCCTGCTCGCGGGCGCAGAGGCCGTCGTGATCGGGCTCGTCGGCGCAGTCGATGATCTCGTCGGGGCGGGAAAATTTTCCGTCGGGTCCGAGTTCAGCATGGTGGAGTTTCAGCGTGGCGGCCTTGGAATGTGAATCGATATCGTCGCTCGCGGTCTCGCCCTCGTTCACCCCGGCGATGCTGACGCAGCCCTTTGGACCGACGACGTCTTTTACAAAAAAGGCGACCTCACTCATCATCGGGCCCCACCCGGCCTCATACCAGCCGACCGAACCGTCTTCAAAGGTAACCTGGAGCTGGCCGTAATTGTACATTCCGGGGACGAGCTCCTCGCTGAGACGGGCCCCGATCGCGCTGACGCGGAGCGGCTTTGAGCGCGTCATCTGGCACATCACATCGACGTAATGGACGCCGCAGTCGACGATGGGCGACATCGAGTTCATCAGCATGCGGTGGGTGTGCCACATGTCGCCGGAGGACTGCTGATTGAGATTCATGCGCATCACGAGCGGTTTGCCAAGGGTCTGCGCCACTTCGATGAAGCGCTCCCAGGTGGGATGAACGCGGAGGATGTATCCAACAACGAGCTTGCGGTCCGCCGCCAGTGCCGCAGCGACGATTTCCTCGGCCTCGACCACGGTCACGGCGATGGGTTTTTCGAGAAAGACATGGCAACCCGCCGCGAAGGCCTTTCTCGTGTAATCAGCGTGAGTGTCTGGATAGGTATTGATCGAGACGGCGTCGGGCTTTGCCGTTTCGAGAGCCTCTTCGTAGTTCGAGAACTGGGGATACTCGGCCCCGAGGGCATCGAGAAGATCACGGCGCGAGGCTTCGCCGCGGGCGACGACACCTACGATTTCAAAGCCGGGCATCGCATGATAGGCCTTGGCGTGGGATTTGCCCATGTGGCCGCAGCCGACAACGAGGATTTTGACAGGAGATGACATGGCGGGAATGCTCGCCAAAGAATCGCCGCCGGGCAAGCCTTTTACCCGCCTCATCAGGCCAAAGAAGGTTGGGGGTGCAACTCGCGATTGTCCACGCCTCATGCCGGCTTCGCCGAAAAGCTTGCCGGGATCGATGCCGCCCCTGACGAGGCAAAAAGGCTTCTCCAGGCGGAGTTCCCCCCTCGCCCCGGGGACGGCGGCGCGCCCTGATCTCGCCATGGCAATTTCCTCGGGCGGGGCTTAAGATCACCTTTGCGTCTGATATCTCGCCGCACCTCTCATGAAATCTCCATACCGATTCCTCGCCGCCGCTTTCGCCCTCGCCTTTGGCGGGTCCACTCTCACCGCTGCCGACGGGCCGAGACTACACTTTGCCGGTAAGGAAGGTCCGGGCAAAGGCAAAAAGATCGTCTTTATCGCAGGGGACGAGGAATACCGCTCGGAGGAGGCGCTCCCGATGCTGGCGAAAATCCTCAGCCAAAAGCACGGCTTCGACACCACAGTGCTCTTTTCGGTGAATCCAGAAAAGGGATTCATTGATCCTAACAATCAGAAAAACATCCCCGGCACGGAAGCCCTCGCGGACGCGGATCTGCTCATCATCTCGACGCGTTTCCGCGATCTTCCGGCGGACCAGACCGCGCCGATCACAGCCTTTCTCAACGCCGGCAAGCCCGTCATCGGCCTGCGCACCTCGACCCACGCCTTTGCCGGAAAAATGGAGGACGGCGGCTGGACTTACGGTGACTGGCAGAAAGGCGGCTTCGGCATGAAGATCCTCGGCGAGACCTGGGTCGCCCACCACGGCGGCCACAAGACCGAAGGGGCCCGCGGTGTCATCGAAGAGGCCAATGCCAATCACCCCATCCTCCGCAGCGTGGCGGATGTCTTTGCCCCGTCCGACGTCTACACGGTGAAAAATCTCAAGGGTGATGAGACCGTCCTGCTCCGCGGCGCGGTCACTGAGACACTCGACCCTGCCTCGAAAGCGGTCGAGGGGGAGAAGAACAATCCGCTCCAGGCGCTCGCGTGGGTGCGTGCATACACCGCCCCGAACGGCACCGCTAAGGGTCAGGCCTTTTGTTGCACGGCGGGAGCCTCGGTCGATCTCGTGAGCGAGGACCTGCGTCGCCTCATCGTCAATGCCTCATATTTTCTCACCGGGATCGAAGTTCCGGAAAAAGCCGACGTGGCCTACGTGGATCCCTTTTACCCGAGCTTCTTCGGTTTCATCAAGGACGAGACTTTCTGGCCCGGCCGCAATCTGATGCCTTCTGACTTTGCCCTCGGCAAGTCGCCCGCTGCGGTCGATCCCCAAGGCACGCCGGAGTGGCCCTTCCGCGAAACCGGTCCGAAAGAATAAGTCCGTCCCCGAGCCTCAGTCGTCCCCCTGATGGGCCTGCCACTCGGGGTGACTGAGGATGACGCTGAGGATGTCGTGCGTGACCTTCACCGGTGCCTGATTGGCGTTGATGTTGGCACGCCGGTCGGCGTAGTGCTCGATCAGTTCCTTGGTTGATTCCTCGTAGGTGCGGATGCGGCGCTGGATCACCTCCTCGCTGCCATCGTCCATGCGCCCCTCTTTGAGGGCGCGTTTGCGGATGCGGGTGATGAGCTCGTCGCGGTTAGGGCAGGAGAGGTGGAAGAGCTGGAGCACGTCGATGTATTGCTCGAGGATGAGCGCCTGCTCGACGCTGCGCGGGATGCCGTCGAGGATGAGGATATCGATGTCGGGCTTGAACATGTGGAGATCGGCGCGGGCGTCGATCTGGACTTTGAAATAGCGGATCGTGAGTTCGTCGGGAACGAGTTCGCCCTTGCGGGAGTATGAGATGAACTCCTGCCCAATCGGCGTGCGGGTGTCCATGGAGCGGAAGGCGTCCCCCATCGAGAAATGATAAAAACGGGGGATGGCCCCGAGGATTTCGCCCTGGGTGCCCTTGCCGCAGCCGGGCGCGCCGAGGAAAATAAAGGCCTTGTACTTGTCAGGTCGTTCGCCGATCATGGTGTTTGTCAGGATGATTTAGACTACCCGATGGAGGATAACGGGCTACCGTAGCCGGAAGTCAACTCCCCAGTCATGCTATTCAGCCCATTTCTGGCGCGCCGGTATCTGAAGCCGAAGCGCACTTTTGTCTCCATCATCACGGTGATCTCCATCATCGGGGTGGCCCTCGGGGTGTGGCTGCTCGCTGTCGTCATCACCGTTTTTACCGGTTACGGGGAACGCATCAAGGAGAGTATCTTTGGCTTTGAACCGCATCTCGTGATCGATTCTGGCAGGAGCCTCGAAGGCTGGCGGGAAGTGCGGGAGAAAATCTCCGCAGTCGGGGGTGTCGTCTCGGTGACGCCTTTTGTGCGGGGTCAGGTCGTGATGGATTTCAATAAAAAACGGCTCGCGCCCACGGTGCGCGGAATCCTGCCGCCCGAGGGCGAAGAACTCAGGCTGAGGCGGGCGAAGATGGCGAAGGATCTGCCCGCAGGTGACTTCGACCTCACCACCCCCGACTCGGCCGTGCTCGGGGTCGGAATCGCCAAAGGCATGGATGCCGCGGTCGGGGACACGATCGAGCTCTACTCGCAGCGCGACATCAGCGCGATGATGGAAGCGCTCGACCGCATGGAGGGCGCAGCGAGCGAGGAGGCACGAAAGGCGGAGGTCGCGAGGATACGCGGGATGACTGCTCCGCAACTGGTCACGGTGACAGGCATCTTCGAATCCGGTAACGGGGATTTCGACAATCACGTCCTCTTCGTCCCTCTCGAGACGGCGCAAATCCTTTGCAAGGTCGCTGAGGACGAATGCCACGGCATCGCGGTGCGGACCGACGACGGCTTCGCGGCGAACCGCTTTCAGGAAACGTTCCGCGCCTTTCTCCCTCCGCCCTACCGCGTCATGACCTGGGGCGAAATCCACAAGGTGATCTTCGATGTCGTCGCGGCGGAGAGGCAGGGGATGTACCTGATCCTCTTCATGATCGTGATCGTGAGCGGCTTTTCGATCATGAACACGATGATCACGGTGGCGCATCAAAAACGGGCCGAGATCGGTCTGATCAAGGCGCTCGGGGCGGTCGACAGCCAGGTCGCCTGGATCTTCCTCGCTCAGGGCATGATGGTCGGCGCCTTCGGGGTCGTGGTCGGGCTGGGGCTCGCGGAACTGACCCTCTTTTTCCGGAACGACCTCGCCGCGTGGCTCGGGCAGAACTTCGGCGTCGGGTTTTTCACCGACGAGGCGTTCAAGGTCGACGGCGGACTCCCGGCAAAGCGGACCCTGCGGGACATGGTCATCATCGCCACGGGGGCCTTCGCCGCCTGCACCGTCGCGGCCACGATCCCGGCGCTCATCGCCGCGTCTCTGCAACCGGCGAAGGCGCTCCGCACCGAATAAGGCCAGTCGGAATTCGACTGTCGAAATGCCGATTAGCGGCTACGGTAGGCGGAAGTCCATTCTCCGTCATGCTTTTCAGTCCTTTCCTGGCCAGCCGTTATCTCAAGCCGAAGCGCACCTTTGTCTCCATCATCACGGTGATCTCCATCCTCGGAGTGGCCCTCGGGGTATGGCTGCTCGCGGTCGTCATCGCCGTCTTCACCGGCTACGGGGAGCGCATCAAGGAGAGCATCCTCGGCTTTGAGCCGCATCTCGTGGTCGATTCGGGCGGGATCCTGCGGGGCTGGCCCGAGGTGTATGAGAAAATCTCGGAGGTCGAGGGGGTCATCTCGGTGACGCCCTATGTGCGCGGGCAGGTCGTGATGGACTTCGAAGGGCTGCGGAGCGCGCCGATGATTCGCGGCATCCTTCCACCCGAGGGCGAGGAACTCGAGCGCATGCGGGCGAAACTGGCGAAGACCTTCGACCCGAAGAATCCGACCGACCCGACGAAGACGGTGCCGGTGGGCGATTTTGACCTGAAAGACTTCTACTCCGCCGTGATCGGGGACGGCATCGCCGAGGCGCAGAATATCAAGGTGGGCGACAAGATCCTGCTCTACTCGCCGCGGGACATCGACTCCATCATGCAGTCACTCGACCGCATGGAGCAGGCGGAGGATGAAGAGGGTCGCAAGGCCGGGGTCAACGAGATCCGCGAGATGACCGCGCCGCAGGAGGTCACGGTGACGGGCATCTTCGACTCGGGGCACTGGGATTTCGACAGTAACATCATCTTTGTCCATCTCGAGACGGCCCAGGTCCTCTACAACTTCGACCTCGAGGAATGCCACGGCATCGCGGTGCGGACGGACGACGGGTTTCAGGCGAACAAATATCAGGAGAAGTTCCACTCCTTTCTCCCCCAGCACTACCGCGTCATGACCTGGGTGCAGATGCACAAGTTGATCTTCGATGCGGTCGCGGCGGAGCGCCAGGCGATGTATCTGATCCTCTTCATGATCATGATCGTGGGCGGCTTCTGCATCATGAACACGATGATCACGGTGACCTATCAAAAGCGGTCCGAGATCGGCCTGCTGAAGGCGCTCGGCGCGCTCGAGGGGCAGGTCGCGTGGGTCTTCCTCGTCCAGGGAATCATGGTCGGCATCGTCGGGGTCGTCGTGGGACTGCTCCTCGCGCAACTGACGCTGTATTTCCGCAATGACATGGCCGGCTGGGTCGGCAGCACCTTCGGTGTCGATATCTTCTCGGAAGAAATCTACAAGGTCGACGGCGGACTCCCCGCCAAACAGACGATGCGCGACTCGATCATCATTTCCGTAGGCGCTTTTCTCGCCTGCACCGTCGCCTCTCTCGTGCCCGCCCTCATTGCCGCCTCGATGCAGCCGGCCAAGGCGCTCCGCAGCGAATAACCCCTCTTTTTCTTTCCCCGCTCTTGTCGGCGGCCCCCACCGCTCCTCCTCCCTTATGGATTTCTACCTCTCCATCGACGGCTCCAGAAAGGGCCCTTATTCCATTTTCAAAGTCGGTGACCTTCTCGAAAGCGGAGAAGTGACGGCCGACACTCTGGCCTGGCACCGCGATCTCGACACGTGGAAACCACTCTGCGATATTCCAGCGCTGGAGATGCTGCGCGAGCGCAGCAAAGCGAGAAACTCCGGAGAAGTGGAAACACGGTCCGTTCCCATCCCTCCGCCGCTGCCGGCCCCCGAGCCGGTCAATCCCCACGCCGGAGAAATCGGGGATGCACCCCTCCCGCCAACGCAAGTGGCGCCGGTGTTCCTCCCTGTGCCCCCGGTCGACGCGGCCCGGGCGAGGCCTTTCATCCGCTTCTGGGCGCGGATGTTCGACTACACGGCGGTCTCAGTCCTGATTTTCCAACTGTCGGATGTGATGGTTCCCGAGGCGCTCCCGGGCGATTCAATGACTGAGGTTTTCAACCGCTACATGGCGGAAATGCAGAAACCCGAGGCACTCATTTTTGCCAGAACACTCTTCTTTGCCCTGATTGGCTGGCATTTCATTGAGGCAGTGCTAATCCACCTCTTCGGCACGACCCCGGGCAAAGCCATCTTCGGAGTGAAGGTAAAAACCGAAGACGGCGAGCCTGTCCCGATGAAGAGGGCGCTGGGCCGGTCATTTTACGTTTACGTCATGGGCGTGGGCTTTTACCAGTTCCCCCTCATCCTCATTGGCATGATTTTTAGTTTCTTTCGTATTCAGTCGACTGGTAATTGCCTCTGGGATCAACACCTGAAAATAAGGGTTGAAAACCCACCCCTTGGTGCGCTTAGGATAGGTTTGGCATTTTGTGCCTTTTTCGCCTTATTACTCCTCCAATCCGTTAAGTTTTCATGAGTCGATATTGCTCGATCGTTTTGCACGCTCATGTGCCTTGGGTTCGTCATCCCGAGGTATCCCACTGCCTCGAGGAGGACTGGCTGCACAGTGCCGTGGTGGAGACGCACCTCCCCTTGCTCGAGATGCTCTTCCGCCTCCGCGAAGAGGGGGTGCCGTTCAAACTTACCCTCAATCTTTCCCCCACCCTCCTCGCGATGCTGCGGGACCGGCTCCTCAAACGCCGCACCCTCGCTTACCTCGACCGTACCCTGCGACTCTGCCGCGACGAAGTGGAACGAGGCGACATTACCGGCCACCGGGAACTCGCCGAGATGTATGAGGACAGGCTTCACCGCTTCCGCGCGCTCTTCGTCGACGAGTGGCAGGGCGAGCTGATCAAGGCGTATTCCGACCTCCGCGACAGCGGCCACATCGAGCTCACCGCGAGCGCGGCGACTCACGGGCTCCTGCCTCTCCTCATGCGTGTCCCCGAAGCCGTGCAGGCACAGGTCCGGGCGGGGATTCGCCAGTATGTGCAGTGCTTCGGCCGCATGCCAAAAGGCTTCTGGCTGCCAGAGTGCGCCTACGCCCCGGCCCTGAGCAAGGCTCTGAAACAAGAGGGCCTCGACTGGACCATCGTCGAGGAGCACGCCCTTACGACCGCGCCGCAGGCGAGTGAAGATTTTCCTTTTGTTCCCGGGGTGACGACCGATGACCTCATGGTCTTCGGTCGCGACCAGGCCAGCAGCAGCGAGGTATGGAATGCCGACGAAGGATTCCCCGGTGACGAGCGCTACCGCGACTTCATGCGCGACATCGGGCTCGAGGCGCCGATCGAATGCCTTCGCGAGTATCTGGGGGAAACGGGCGAACGTCAGTTTACCGGTCTGAAATACTTCCGCGCCTCGCGCGAGGGCGATAGCAGTGCGATCTATGATCCGGCGCTCGCCTCACGGGCGCTCGAGGAGCATTCAGTCCGCTTTATCAGCAGCCGCGGTGCCCAGCTCGCCGCAATCGAAGCCCGCGGGGTGGAGAATCCCGTCGTCGTCTGCGCCTTCGACGCGGACCTCTTTGGCCACTGGTGGTTCGAGGGGACCGAGTTTCTGGAGCGGATTTTTCGAAAGGCCGCGACGCGCAACGATCTTGTCTTCACGACCCCCGGCACCTATCTCGCCACGCACAAAGAGTCCACTTTCCCGCCCGCCACGCCTGTGTCGTCATCCTGGGGCGAAGGGGGCTATTTTGCGACGTGGACCAGCGCCGAGAACAACTGGGTTTACTTCGAGATACAGAGACGCTCCGAGCAGCTCGCCCGCTTCGTGAGGTTCTTCGAGGAGAACCGCAGTGATCTCACCGCAGAGATGATTTCGCACCGGCAGCGCTGCATTCAGATACTCACAAAGGAACTCCTCCTCGCCCAATCAAGCGATTGGGGATTCCTGATGAAGAACGAACCTTCCCGCGAATATGCGGAAAAGCGCACCCGCGACCATTTTGCGAATTTCGACCGCGTCTGGGCCGCCTCCCTCCATGAGGGAGCGGGCGCTCTCCTCGACGAAATCGAGCAAGAGAATCCGGTGTTCCCGGACCTTCCGTGGAACATGTATGAGCCCTACGCCTGATCCGTCCCGCCGCCGCCCATGCCGGAAAATTACGTCTATTTCGACCTGGAAACGCAGCGTTCGGCTAATGACGTGGGCGGCTGGGACCGCAAGGCGGACATGAAAATGTCGGTCGGCGTGACTTACAGCACCGCGGCGAAGCGCTACATGATTTATGACGAGGCCAACGTCCAGGCTCTCATCGACGAACTCTGCGCGGCCGACCTCGTCATCGGGTTCAACCACATTTCCTTCGATTATGAGGTGTTGATGGGTTACACCATCCTCGATCTCAAAGAGCAGACGAACAATCTCGATCTCATGATCGATCTCGAAAAGGTCCTGCAGCACCGGCCCAAACTTGACGCCGTCGCCGGCGAAACCCTTGGTGAATCAAAGACCGCCGTGGGAACCGACGCGATCAAATGGTGGCAGGAGGGGCGCATCATGGACATCGCGGAATACTGCTGCTTCGACGTCAAAGTCACTAAGATGGTCCACGAATACGGGGCGCGGAACGGTCTCGTGAAATACCGCAACCGATTCAATCAATCACTCGAGATCCCCGTGCAGTGGGCCCTGCCGTAGCGAGCCCGCCTCCCCTATTTTGCCCAGACCGGCAGCGGTGCCGTCGGATCGAACGCGAACACCGACGGCCCCAAGAGCAAAAAGATCACGGTGATCAGAGCGATCCCGACGAGGTTCAGGAGGATGCCCGCCTTGACCATCTGACCGATGCTGATGTGCCCGCTCGCAAAGACGATCGCATTCGGCGGCGTCGCGACCGGGAGCATGAACGCGCACGAAGCCGAGAGCGCCGCCGGCACCATGAGGAGGAGCGGATGTATCCCCGTCGCCGTCGCGACCGAGGCGAGGAGCGGCAGGATCATCTCGGTCGTCGCCGTATTCGAAGTAAACTCGGTCAGGAATGTCAGCACGGTGCAGATCGCGGCCACGAGCACGGGCAGCGGAGCATTTTCGAGCCCCGTAAACTGAGCGCCGACCCAGTCCGAGAGACCCGAGGTCTGGAATCCCTTGGCGAGGGCAAAACCGCCGCCAAAGAGCAGGATGATGTGCCACGGTATCTTCGCCAGCACCGTCGCATCGAGGAGGGTGTGATGCTCGGGGACCTCGCCCTCGTGACGGCGGGCGGGAATCATGAAAAGGATCAGGGCCATCGCCACGGCGATGGTGCCGTCGTCGAGGTAGTTGCCAAAAGGCAACCACGAGGCCCATCCCGTGATCTGCCATGACCCGAAATTGAGATCTTCGCGGAAGATCCAGAGCACCGCCGTCGCGATGAAAACTCCGAGGACCGCCTTTTCCTCGAAGCCCATCGGACCGAGGCGGCGGTGCTCTTCGGCGATCATGTCAGGATCGAGGGCGAGTTCGCGCGGGGCACGGAAACAGACCTGCGTGAGAAGGAACCAGGCCGCCGCGAGGAGCGCGAGGCTTAGCGGCACCGCAAAGAGCATCCACTGGCCGAAGGAAATGCCGTAGCCGGCTGCCGCGGCATCGGGGAAGCTCAGCTCGAAAAGCCGCACGAGGGCGAGATTCGGCGGCGTCCCCACGAGAGTCGCGAACCCCCCGATACTCGCGCTGTAGGCGATCCCGAGGAGGAGGGAGACGGAGAGCGCCGCCGTTTTTTCCTTTCCAAAAGTCGCCTCGGTCTGGCGGATCACAGCGAGGCCGATCGCGAGCATCATGATTGCGGTGGCGGTGTTCGAGATCCACATCGAGAGAAAGGCTGTCGCGAGCATGAACCCGAGGACGAGTCGCGGGGGATCCGACCCCAGGGCGCGGATGATCGTCAGGGCGATGCGGCGGTGGAGATTCCAGCGCTCCATCGCGAGAGCAATAAGGAAACCGCCGAGGAAGAGAAAAATGACGTGGTTCATGTAGACCGGCGCGACATCCTTTCCTGGCATCACCCCAAGGACGGGGAAAAGCACGAGCGGGATCAGCGAGGTTGAGGCCATGGGAATGGCGTCGGTGATCCACCAGATCGCCATCAGCACAGCCACTGCCGCCATGCGCTCGTCGGCATGACTGGCGGGATTGAGCTCGACGAGGAAGAGAACGAGGAAAAAGGCGAGCGGCCCGGTCCAGAATCCGATATGGCGGATAAGGGCGGCGCGGGAAGAGTTACCGAGGGAATCACTCATGAGTTGCGGGGATGGTGAAGAAAGCGGGCAAATCTGGCAAGAGGGAAGAGTCCGGTCACAAACGGGATCAGGCCCGACCGCCTACCGCCAGTATCGCGGCGGCGAGTTCGCTCGCTTCTTCAACGAGCCTCGCGTCGCCGAGAAAGTCGGCGAATTTCAGATCGGGCAGTCCGCTCTGCTGCGTCCCGAGGACTTCGCCGGGACCGCGCAGGCGCAGGTCTTCATCGGCGATGCGGAACCCGTCGCGAGTCTCTTCGAGGATCTTGAGCCGCTCGCGCGCCGCCGCCTGTTCGGGCGGGATCATCAGCACGCAGAAGCTCTTGTGCTCGCCGCGCCCGATCCGCCCCCGCAACTGGTGGAGCTGGGCGAGACCGAAACGCTCGGCGTGATAGATGAGCATGACATTTGCATTCGGCACATCGACCCCGACCTCGATGACCGTGGTCGAGACGAGGGCGCGCGCGGTGCCACGACGGAACCGCTCCATTACGGCGTCCTTTTCGTCGGCAGACATGCGTCCGTGGAGCAGCTCGACCTCGCAGCCGGGGAGACGCTTTTTCCACGCCTCGAACTCGACCGTGGCGGCACCGACGTCGAGCTTGTCCGACTCGTCGATGAGGGGATAGACAAGGTAGGCCTGCCGTCCCGTCGCGAGCTGATCGCGAACAAAGGCCGCGGCGTGTTCGGTCTGGGTCGTGAGCCGTATCCCCGTGATGATCTTCCCCCGCCCGGCCGGCAACTCGTCGAGGATGGAAACGTCGAGATCACCGTAAAAGGCGAGTGTCAGGGTCCGCGGAATCGGGGTTGCGGTCATGACGAGGACGTCGGTCGAGTCCCCCTGCCCGATGAGCGCCTCGCGCTGGGCGACGCCGAATTTGTGCTGCTCGTCGATCACGGCGAGACCAAGCCCATTTTCAAATCCGGCCCGCCCGTGGATGAGGGCGTGAGTTCCGATCGTGAGGGTGCCGGTTTTTCTCCCGCGTCCCGCGGCGGCAGCAAAAAGCGGCAGCGCACCGGCCTCGTCACGCGTTCCGGTGATGAGCCGCACATCAATCCCGAGCGGGGCTAGCCAGTCGCGAAAAGTCTGGAAATGTTGTTCCGCCAGGATCTGCGTCGGAGCCATCAGCGCCGCGTCGTAACCCGCCTCGACCGTCAGGAGAATGGCCGCCGCCGCCACGAGCGTCTTCCCCGCCCCGACATCGCCCTGGAGCAGCCTCGTCATCGGCACGGGTGCGGCGAGATCGCGGCGGATCTCCGCGATGGTCCGCTCCTGCGCCCGCGTCGGGGCAAAGGGGAGGCGGGCGAGAAAATCCGTGAGGATTTCCCCCGGTCCGCAATGGGAGACTCCACCCCTCGCGTGATGGGCGGCACGGCGCTGTTGCAGGATGAGCTGCAGACGGGTGAACTCTTCGAGCGCGAGGTAGCGCCGCGCCGGCGCCAGTTCGGCGAGCGTCGGCGGATAATGAATGCACCGCATCGCCGCCGATCGGGTGAGACCGCCGTAGTCTCCCGACGGGAGCCAGTCGGGAAGGATGTCGTCGGGGAGCGAATCAAGGAGATCGTGAATGAGCCCGCGCAGCGTTTTCTGATTCACCCCGCTGCTGAGCGGATAGATCGGGACGATGCGTCCCATGTGCGCGTCACTCGCCGACTGCCCGCCCTCGACGATCTCGAAGTCGGGATGATCGATGACGACGCGGCGTCCGCTTTCCTTCGGCAGGCCGAAGAGGACGAGTTCGTGCCCCACCGTGAGGACCTTCGCGAGGTAGGCGACATTAAACCAGCGCAGGATGATGCGATTCCCGAGAATGTCGCCCCCGTAGGGCTCCACCGTGACTTCAAAACAACGTCGCCCTTTCCCTTTACCAAACGAGGCGCGGCAGTCGGTCACGACGACGTGAAGACAAACCGGATGCTCCATCGCGCCTTCGGGAAAGCGGTCGAAGCGTGTCCTGTCCTCGTGCCGGCGCGGGTAGTGGGTGAGGGCGTCGCCTATCGTTTTCAGACCCAGCTTCGCAAACCCCTCGCGCGATTTTTTGTCGAAGCGGACCATCCCCGTGTCCTCGAGACGGGTCTTTAGATTCCAGGCCGGCGCCGTCGTCCCCATCGCTTCAATATCTCCTCCAAAGCGAGGGCACGAAGAGGACGAGGAGCGCGAAAAATTCGAGACGCCCGAGGATCATGAGAAAGCTAAGGACCATGAGCGTGGCTGGCTTTAGAAATCCGAAATTGTCCGTCGGGCCGACCGCTTCGAAGCCTGGACCGACGTTGAAGAGGGTGGCATACACACAACCGATCACCGAGAGCATGTCGAGTGAGGGCTCCAGAACCGAGACGATGATAAACGCGATGCCCGAGAGCGAAAATCCGAGCGCAATGAGGAACGACGTCGTCACGAAGACTTTCTCATCCGGCGCGACTCCGTTTAGACGGATTCGGAAGACTTGATTCGGCCGGAACGAACGGATCAACTCGCGCATCGCGATTTTCACAAAGAGGATGACGCGGTTCATTTTGATCCCCCCGGCGGTCGATCCGGCACAGCCGCCGATGAGCATCATGACCATCAACACGACCCGTGAAAAAAGAGGCCACTGGTCAAAATCCGAGGCCCCGAAACCGGTCGTCGAACCGATCGAGACAACATTGAAAAAGGCATTCTCGATTGCGACGAGATAAGTGTAGTCATCCGTGGCGAGGAGAAGGTCGAGGGCGATCGCGAGGGTCGCCCCGAGGATGAGAAAGAAATAAAACCGTGCTTCTTCCTCCGCCTTGATCCGGCTCCACTTACCCTTGATCGCGAAGATGTAGAGCATGAACCCGATCGACGAGAGGAACATGAAAAACGCCAGCCACATCTCGATGCGGACGTTGGCGTAGTGGGCGATGCTCGCGTTCTTCGGGCTGAACCCGCCCGTCGCAATCGTCGTCATGGAGTGGCAAACCGATTCGAAGACATTCATCCCGAGCCCTAGCAGACCGAGAAAGCAGATCAGCGTGAGCGTGAGGTAGACCTTGAGCAGACTCATCGCGACATCGCGGATGCGTGAGGCGCCCGCGTCCGAGATGTTGAGGCTGGACTCCTGCGCCACGAGGGAGCGGCTTCCCACCCCGAGGAAGGAAAGCACCGCCACGAAGACGACGAGAATCCCGATCCCGCCTAGCCACTGCGTGAGCGACCGCCACATCAGGACAGGACGCGGAAATGCCTCGATATCCGTCATCACCGAAGAACCTGTCGTCGTGAACCCCGAGACCGACTCGAAGATGGAAGCGAAGGCACCCAAACCCGGCTCGCAGAGATAATAGGGCAACGCTCCGAACAGACTGACCTGAACCCAGCTCAGCCCGACGATCGCAATAGCTTCCCGGCGCAGCACTTCATTGCGTGTTCCGACGCCTGACAAAAACATCAAAATTCCGATACCTACAGTGATGCCGGTCGAGATGGCGAAAGCCCGCTCGGTCGCCCGGGCAGCCGCATCCCCTTTATCCATCTGCCACTCGACCCACGCATAGAACCAGCAGACACCCATCGTCAAACCGACGAGGATCGCGAGCATACCCAGGATCTTGATGACGATGCGCAGATTCATCAGGGAGCCACGAGCTTGAGAAATTCGCGTTTGGCGCGGGGCTTCACGAGGGCGTAGAGGCTGTCCTCGAGCTTGATCTCATCATCCGCCGCCGGGACCTGGCCGCGCGCGGAGTTGACGAGCGCTACAAGAACGCAGTCCGCCGGCCACGGCACCTCGCGCACCTTTTTCCCGACGATGGACGAATCGGGATTCACAGTCGACTCGATCAGCTCGACGCCTTCGAGCTTTTGCAGGAGATGGAAGCGGTCCGAGGTGATGAAGCGGGCGAGATCCTTCCGCGTCGCCTCACGGGGGCTCACCGCGGCGAGGATGCCCATCTTTTCCCCATAGCTCGTCATCGCATCGGCATAGTCGGCGCGATGGATGAGCGGCAGGCAATACTTCGTCCCGAGGCTGTGCGCCTGCAGGCAAGTCATGACGTTGTCCTCGTCGACATTCGTCACTGCGATGAAAAAGTCGGCATTCCCGATCTGCTCCTCCTTCATCTCGGCGATGGAGGTGGCATCGGCATTGAGGATCGTCACGTTGGTGAGCTGATCACAGAGTTCCTCGCAGCGGGCCGTACTTTCTTCAAAAATCCGCACCCGGCATTTCACACTCTCGAGAGACTGAGCGAGGGAAAAACCGTATTCGCTCCCGCCGAAAATGACAATATTGAGCTCCTCCTCTTTCTCCGAATGATGCTGGAACATCGGAAGAAAATCGTGCAACCGCGTCGGTTCGCCGAAGAGCGTGAGAAGATCGCCGGCCTCAAGAACGTCGTCAGCTTTCGGCACGATCACCTCGGTACCGCGATTGATCGCCCCGACCCTAACGCGCGGGGGGAATTGAATCTCTTTCAACGGAATGCCGCAGAGGCGACTGCCCTCGACAAGAGTGACCTGTTGGATCTCGACAAAGCCACGCGCGATCTCCTCGACCATCGAAGAAGTGGGATTGCGCACGTGCTTGGCGATCTCCACCGCCGCGAGCCGCTCGGGGCTGAAGAGGTAATCGATCCCGAAATGCTCGCCGTAGTCGAGAAAAAGGCTCTCGCGCTGAATCCCCGGATGAACGCGGCAGATCGTCTTGTTTGCCCCGAGCCGCTTTGCGATCGAGGCCGAGACGAGATTGATATTGTTGTCACTCGTGAGGGTAAGAAAAAGATCGCAGTCCGCCACCCCCGCGTCGATCAGCGTCGTGATCGAGGTGCCGTCGGCGACGAGGACGCGGGCATCGATGCGGCTGTTGAGGAGATCCGCCACGACGGGATCAGCCTCAATCACGACGATGACGTGACTCTCGGCAGCGAGACTTAGGGCGATGTGCGTGCCGATTTCACCGGCACCTACGATGATGATTTTCATGGATCAGATCCGGGGCTCGTTCGCAGCATACACGAAGTGACCCCGGGGACAAACTCACACTTTCCCTCTCTCGACCCGTTCGAGGACCTCGTCGAAGGCCGCACTCCGCCTCGCATAGGACGGGTAAGGCAATTCGCCGGACGGGGGCACAAATCGCCAGTGTTTGTACATCCACAGCCACGGCGCCGGATGCTCACGAATGATAAGCTCGAAGACATCCCAGCAGGCCTGAGCGATGCTGTGCTCGGTGTCGTCGGGACCGAACTCGAGGGCCTTGAAGCCCCGCAGCAGATAGGTGCCGTCGGGACGGGGGATGCAGATCCCCGGGATCACCGGCAAACCGGTACGCTTCATCAGCTCGGCGTGGATCGCGGTCACGCAGGTCTTGCGGCCAAAGCACTCGATGATCGTGGCCGGCTTCGAGGGCTTGATCGTGAGATCGGTGAGAAAAGCGGCATGCCCGCCCCGCTTCAGGTTCTTGAGCAAACGCATGATCGCCCCCCGCTGCGGGATGACCTCGTGGCCCGAGACCTCGCGATTCTTTTTGTAAGTCTCGGTCAGACTGGGGTTGCGAAAGTCCTGCGCCACAATCGTAAATTTGTAATCCCGAAAGCCCATGACCAGCGCGATCCACTCGAAGTTCCCGTAGTGCGGCGTCACCCAGATCGCCCCCGTCTCGCGGACCCGCTCGATGAGGTCGGCATCGTCGACGCTGAGCTCGCAGAAGGTCGCGTAATTCTCCCGGTTGAGGCGGCTGCTCCAGAACTGGTCGATGACCGTCTGCGCAAAGCTGCGGTAAGAATCCCGCGCCAGCAGCCGTATCGCCTTCTCATCACGCTCCGCCCCGAAGACGAGAGTGAGATTCTCGATCGCCGTGCTACGCCCCCGTTTGTCCGCCAGAAAAGCGAGACTCCCGAGGGCCTTGCTCAGGAGATGGGCCACCCGCCGCGGCAGCAGCGGGATCACAAAATAGAGCCACTGCAGCGCGAGCCACTCGAGCTTGTAGCGGATTTTTTTCCAGAGAGACATCTGGCAGATAGTCCGCCCTACCGTCGGGACGGGCAAGGTGGAACTTGCCGCCCGCCGCATTTTCGGGAATCAGTGGAGATTCCGCCACCCGCCATGAATCACCGGTCCTTCGTCTCGCTCCTCCGCAAAATCCTTTCGACCCCGACCGCGCCCTTTCACGAATATGCCGTCGCCGCCGTCATCCGCGAACTGCTCGCCCCGCTCCCCCACGTCACCGTCACCGCCGACGCCTTCGGGAATCTCATCGCGACCTACCGACGTGGAAAAAAGAAGCCCTCTCTCGCCTTCGCCGCCCACATGGACCACCCCGGCTGGGTCCGCCATGCGGGCAAAGAGGAATTCCTCGGCGGCGTCCCGGCGGACCGGCTCGACTCCCACGCGGTCGAGTGGTTCGGGGAATTCGGGATGTGGGAACTGACGCCCTTTTCTCTCAAAGACGGCCTCGTCCACTCCCGCGTCTGCGACGACCTCGTAGGCTGCGCCGCCATCGTGGCGATGTTCCGCGAGCTTGAGGAGAAAGAGGCCGAGGCGACTGTCTACGGCCTTTTCACCCGCGCCGAAGAGGTCGGTTTCATCGGCGCGATCGAACTGGCGAAAACCTGGCCCCTCCCTGACGGCGTCTGTTTTGTTTCCCTCGAGACAAGCGCCCCGCGCGGCGGCGCCGAACAGGGAAAAGGCCCCGTCATCCGGGTCGGCGACCGCATGAGCGTCTTCCACGACGGCGTCACCGCCGAGCTCCTCGACGCCGCAGCGGGGGAAAAGATCGGCCACCAGCGCGCTCTCCTCGACGGAGGTTCGTGCGAGGCCACCGCGATGAATCTGTGGGGCATCCCCGCCGCGGGGATCTCCGTGCTGCTCGGGAATTACCACAACTGCCCGCCGGAAAGCGGTATCGCGGCCGAGTTCGTCTCACTCGACGACGTCAAAAATCTCGTGAAACTCATCACCGCGACAGCAATACGGACAGCTCGCCGCAAGACGGGTGATTCCTCAAAAGCGCAGCTCAAAACCCGGCTCGAAAAACGCGTCCGCGATCACCGCAAATACGAACGCGCCGCCGCGAAACACTGGGTAAAATGATCCCCCTCGATCAGACGACCTGCCCGCCCTCGGGGATGAACTCATCATCGAAGTAGAGACGATAGCGACCCAGCCGCGAGCGCAGCTTCAGGTCCGCGCCGAAGGCATTCGAGAGACTCAGCGAATTCAGCGAGCGCCGTTTGTCACCCTGAGCGATCGCCGAGCCGTCTTTTAACACAAGCGCGTGCGTGATCGCCGGGATGATCTCCTCGACGTGGTGCGTCACGAGCAGGAGCGAGCGGAAGGTCCCCTTTTGCGTCAGCTCCTCCACGAAATTCAAAAAGTGCTCGCGCGCCACCGGATCGAGGCCAGCGCACGGTTCGTCGAGGACGAGCACCTCCATGCGCTGCGCCATGAGCGCCCGCCCGATGAGGACCCGCTGGCGCTCCCCCTGCGACATCGTTGCCCAGATCTGGTCGCGCAGGTAGGTGCAGTTCACCTTTTCCAGAGTCTTCTCGGCGGCCTTGACCTCGGCCGGGTCGTCGGACTTCTGCCAGTAGTTGATCATCGCATGGCGACCCGAAAGGACGATGTCGATCGCCGTCTCCTGCGGATCGATCATTTGCGAAATACTGCTGCTGACAAAGCCGATGCGCTTGCGCCAGTCGTCCCAGCTCTGCGAGGCCGAGTTCACCGCGGCCTCCCGCCCGCGCATGTGGACCTCGCCCGTCGTCGGGGTGAGGTATCCCATCAGCACATTCAGCAGCGAAGTCTTGCCCGACCCATTGCCACCGAGGATGACCCAGTGCTGGTCCCGCTCCACCGACAGATTAATCCCTTCAAGAATCTTCCGTCCGCTGCGCGTGACGCTCACATTCTCCATTTCGAACACCGTTGCTGCCATGATCGAAGAGGCTAAGGGGTTTGAGAGCTCTTTTCCACCAAAAACCTGACTTCCCGCCACTCCTGCCCCAAAACCGACCTTTACTGCCGTTCTCCTTTGCTCTCACGGCGATTTCCCTCCCTCTCCGCAGAGGAAAAACGGGACGGGTCATCAGGGAATCCCCCCTTTTTAAAGCCCTCGCCGGCCTCCGGATTGAGTCCGGCTCCCTCATTCCACGCCACCCCGGCAGCTTACCAGGCTATTCTCTGGACAGCCCCCGCGATTGCCCGCACCGTTCTTAATGGCCAATCAACTCGAACAACTGAAACAGTTCACCGTCGTCGTCGCGGACACCGGAGATTTTGAATCCATGCGGGAATACCAGCCGCAGGACGCCACGACCAATCCCTCTCTCATTCTCAAGGCCTCCCAGCAGGATCAATACGCCCACCTCGTGAAGGAGGCGGTGCAGGACGCCGGTTCTGCCGCAACCGTCGAAGCCATCATCGACCGGGTTCTCATTTCCTTCGGCAAAGAGATCCTCAAAATCGTCCCCGGCCGCGTCTCCACCGAAGTCGATGCCCGCCTCTCTTTTGACACGCAGGCTACCCTCGACAAGGCCCGCGAACTGATCGCCCTCTACGAAGCCGAAGGCATCCCGCGCGAACGAGTCCTCATCAAAATCGCTTCGACCTGGGAAGGAATCGCCGCGGCGACAGAGCTTCAAAAAGAGGGCATCAACTGCAACCTCACCCTCATGTTCTCCCTCGCCCAGGCCGTCGCCTGTGCCGCAGGCGGGATCAAGCTCATCTCACCCTTTGTTGGACGCATCTACGACTGGTTCAAAAAGAGCACCGGGACCGAATACACCGGCGCCGCTGATCCGGGAGTGCAGTCCGTGAAGCAGATCTACACCTACTACCGCAAGTTCGGCCACGAGACTGAAGTGATGGGGGCGAGCTTCCGCAACACCAGCCAGATCCTCGAGCTCGCCGGCTGCGACCTGCTCACCATCGGGACGAACCTGCTCGAAGAACTCCAGAACACCGAAGGCACCGTCGAGCGCAAGCTCAGACCCGATCTTGCCGACGAGGCCGCGATCGAGCGTCTCACCCTCGATGAAAAGACCTTCCGCTTCCTCCTCAACGAAGACGCCATGGCCACCGAGAAAACCGCCGAAGGCATCCGCGCCTTCTCTGCCGATATCGTGAAGATGGAAGCACTCATCGCAGGGATGCGATGAGCTTTGAGTTGAACTTCGCGACTCCGTCGCAGGCTCATCGCCCGGTAAGTCATCGGCCGAAGGCCAAAGCCACGAACGCGGCCAGCGTCATGACCGCCACGACCCACCAGAAGCGTTCCTTCGGAGTCATCCGGCTGAACCAGTTCGCGCCCGACGAATCGCTCCCAAATTCGCGGCGCAGAAAATCATCGTAGTCGAAAGTGTCGTCATCGATCCCGAGACCATCGGCGCTCTCGGGCGTGAGCCAGGCCCCACCCTCGCGCCGCGTCCCGCAACGTCCGCAGGAGCGGGCGTTGGGTGAGAGAGAGGCAGCGCAGGTAGGGCAGCGGAAAACCGGTGACATCGACTGAGTTTACACGAGATCTCGGCTGAGAGTCCCTTTTTTCCCTCCACCGCCGCGAGCATGGGGTTCACACTCATGAGGACGAGTCCGCCAAGTACGGCGACATCCTCGGAGACACTCGCGAAGGACGTCCATGAGAATAATGAGTAAAAAGTGACGAAATCCCGGCGCGAAAGCGGCGGCCGCACTGCCTCAGAAAGCCTCTTCCCTTTAGACTACAAACGATTGCGCACATTGTAATCGCAGGAAAAATTCTTCTCGGTCTGGCGTGATTACGATTCATAAAGGTGTATTTTATATGTATCTTTTAACCATGAAGGAACAGCTTACTGCGATCTTGCTCGTGACCGCGGGAATCCCGCCCCTGGTCCCGGCCATCGCCTTTGAACCCGTCTACGAACGGGCCCCCATCCTCTACCACGAGACCGAGCCCGATAACCGGGTGACCCGCCTCGTCGCGGAGGCGCAAAAAGAGGGATTTCTCTCCCGCGGGACCGACCGCGAAATTCTCCTTGAGTTGCTCGACCGCCTCGAGGTTCCGATCGAGTCGCAGGTATTGGTCTTCTCCAAGACGAGCGCCCAGAACAGTCGCATCGCGCCGCACACGCCGCGTGCCATTTACTTTTCCGATGACATCTACATCGGTTGGGTGCAGGGCGGCGAGATCGAGGTCGCGAGTCTCGACGAACGCCTCGGGATGGTCTTTCACCTCATTAAAATGACGGACCGCGCAGACCATCGCCCGCCCGAGCTGGTGCGCGAGCGCTCGTGCCTGAACTGCCACGCCGGCTCCTCGAATCAGGACTTTCCCGGACTGATGGTTCGCTCCGTATATCCCTCCGACTCCGGACAGCCGCTCTTCGAGGCGGGCACCTTCCACACGCGTCAGAGCAGCCCGATCAGCGAACGCTGGGGCGGCTGGTATGTCACCGGCGAGGTCGAGAGCGAGGCCCACCTCGGTAATGCCCTCGCCTCCCTCGTGAATCGCAAAATCGGCGGAGTGGACTTGCTGCCCCTTACCAGCGGGCGCGTCGATAGGCTTGATACCTTGTTCAACGCGAATCCCTATCCCCACGGAGGGCAGAGCGATGTCGTGGCCCTGATGGTCCTGGAGCACCAGACCGGGATGCACAATGTCCTCGTCGAGGCGAACCTCACGACGCAGGCGACACTCTACCGCCATACCGAGATGAAAAGAGCCTTCGGTGAGCCGGTCGACGGTCCGCTCTCCGAGACAAACGAGCGTATCCTCGACCGCATGGCCGACAAGGTCCTGCATGAAATGCTCTACGTTGACGAGATCGAGGTGCCCGGCGGGATCGAAGGAGGGGAGGCCTTCCAAAAAGCCTTCCAGGCGAGCGCGCGAAAGAGCGTCGACGGTCGTTCCCTGAAAGATTTCCGCCTTTACGGACGACTCATGAAGTATCGCTGCAGTCACCTCATTTACTCAGAGGCCTTTGAAAAGCTGCCTCGGGAAATGCACACACGCATCCTCGACAAGCTTCACGCCATCCTCACCCGCCCCGCTTCCTGGCCGGCCTACGGCCACCTCGCCGACTCTGAGCGCGGCCATCTCCTCGCGATCCTTTCCGGGACAGTGCCAAATCTCCCGCCTTCGTGGAAGTGAGGGAGCGTCCCCCGGGGACTTTCTTAGTTTTCCGGGTCAACCCTGTTGATTCATGGCCGATACCCTGTTGATTGCGTGCTTTCCATGTATCTCCGGACACTGAACGTGAATCAATTCCGATGCTTCGAGTCTCTCCGGCTCGAACTGACGCCCGGCATCACGCTCTTTCACGGCAACAACGCGCAGGGGAAAACCTCCATCCTCGAGGCGGCCTGCGTCCTGCTGCGGCTCCAAAGTCCGCGGACCTCAACCTTGGCCGAGTGCATCCAGTTTTCCCGCGACGCCTTCGCAGTGGGGGGAAATCTGGAATGCCGCGATCCGATGGAATTGCGGGTGCAATACCGCGAGGCGGGCCGCCGGCTTCTCGTCGATGGAGAAAATCAGAAAAGCCCCGCCGACTACCTGCGCCGGAGCGGTCTCGTCGTGTGGATGGCGAACGACGATCTCAGTCTCGTGCGCGGGAGCGGCGAAGGGCGACGGAGATTTCTCGACTTCATGGCCTCGCAGATTTATCCCGGCTATCGCCAGGCCCTGAAGTCCTATGAGAAGGCACTGCGATCCCGCAACTTCCTGCTGAAACGCGATACCTCGCCGAAGTGGCCCGAGATCGACGCCTACTCGCGCCTGCTCCACGACTACGGGCAGGTGCTCTCGAGCAGCCGACGCGTCCTCATCGAGCAGTTGCAACCCCGCGCCGCCACCGCGCAAACCTGCATCAGCGGGGTCTCCGAGACACTTGCCCTCACTTACGAAAGCGGTTCAGGGGAGGATGACGATCTCCTCGCCCTGCTCCAGTCGCGTCGCGAGGAAGAATACCGGCGTCGCCAAACCGTGGCCGGCCCCCATCGCGACGACCTGCGGCTCGAGTTAAACGGAGCCGCCGCCGCGAAGTTCGCTAGTGAAGGCCAGCAGCGCACCCTTGCCCTCGCCCTGAAGCTGGGGCAGACGAATCTCTTTTGCGAAATGCGCAACGAAGCCCCCCTCATGCTCATCGACGATGTCTTCGGCGAACTCGATTCGGACCGGCGCAACGCCCTCATGGCGAACTGGCCCGCGACTTCGCAAAAGCTCATCACGACGACGAACCTCGCCTGGCTCGACGAACGCTTCCGTGACGCGTCGCGACTCCTTGTGGATGGCG
>JANQVJ010000023.1:13900-35176 GCA_030730365.1 Verrucomicrobiales bacterium | reverse complement strand
GAGCGTAGCGGAGACGCATCAGTGTCTTTTCGGGAGCGGCCAGTTCCGCATAGGTCCGGCCCTGATCGTCGCAGAATTCGATTTCGAAGACTCCGTCGGCGAGTTTTTCCACCACGGTTCCTACCTGCCCTGCGAAGAGCCCGGCTTCGGGTAGATCTTCGGTCAGGGCAATCACTTCAAGGAGGTCGAGGGATTGGTTCATCTTGGGTGGGTCACCAGTCGCCTCCGCCCTCCGGCTATTTCTTCGTGCTCAGGGCCCGGGAGGTTCCAGCCGCTTTGGGCTTCTTCGGGGTCTTCCGCCGCCCTGCGGCGCTCTCGGCGGCCTGACGCTTCATGGCGTCTTCGAAAATCCGGTGAAGGTCGAAATCGAACTTCGCGGCCAAAGCCTCGCGTGAATCGCGCACTTCCTGGATGAGAGGATTATTCATGGCGGGGGGCGGTGAGGGTGGCGGGTGTGCAGATGATCGGCACATGAAGTTCGTGGTAACCGCAGAAGTCCACAAGCTCTTTTTGAAGTACCGGGTTCGCAAGATGGGTGCAGTTCCAAGTCAGCAGGTAGTCCATCTTATGGAGGATCGAGAGCGCGACGTGGGAGGCGTCCATTGCCGCCTTCGGCGGAAGTTGGAGGAGCTTCGCGACGTTCTTGGCGAGTTCTTCGGCCTCGGGCGATACCGGGAGGCGAGGGATGCTCTTGAGCCAATCCAATCGTCTCGCAGCTGCCGCCGCGTCGCCGCGTGAGGCTTCATCGATCGTAAAAATCGACGTGTAGAGGCGGAATCGCTGTCGCTCGTTTTGCCACCATTCGTGAGTCGCCCTCTGGTCGGACGCGACGGCTGAAAGGCTGCTTGGCTTTGCTGCCAGGTAGCTGGGAATCGTCGTCTCGATGTAGACTGTCTGCACGAGAAGCAGAATACGACGGGTAGCGCAGTCGGTAAAGTGAAACGCGCGGGCAATCCAAACGGCGGACGCCCCGGCGGTGCGTCCCTACCGTTCCGCGGTGCAGATCGGCTCATCCCTCCAAATTCGGCGCCAACCACTTCTCCGCCATCTCGAGACTCATCCCCTTCCTTCCGGCATACTCCTCCAGCTGATCCCGCCCAATTTTCCCGACATTAAAGTATCGCGCCGCCTCATTAAAAAAGTACAAGCCGCTCACGCTACTCGGCGGGAACATCGCATAGCTGCTCGTGAGCTGCATCCCCACCTTCGCCTCGACATCGAGCAAATCCCACAATGCCTGCTTCTCTGTATGATCCGGACAGGCCGGATACCCGGCGGCCGGCCGGATCCCGCGGTAGCGCTCCTGAATCAAATCCTCGACGGTGAGATCCTCGGTGATCCCGAAGCCCATGAATCGCCGCACCTTGCGGTGGAGGAGCTCGGCTAATCCCTCCGCAAACCGATCGGCGAGGGCCTGGATGATGATGGCGGTGTAGTCGTCGCCTTTGTCGCGGAAGGTCTTGGCATACTCCTCGACTTCGTTGCCGGCGGTGACGGCGAAGGCGCCGAGGTAGTCGGCGCGTCCGCTCGCGAGGGGGGTGACGAAGTCGGCGAGACTCTGGAAGGGGGTGCCGGGCTTCACTTTCTCCTTTTGCTGGCGGAGGAAGTGGAAGGTCCGAAGCACTTCGGTCCGGGTGTCGTCGGTGTAGAGGGCGACGTCCTCTCCGGTGGAGGCGGCGGGCCAGACGCCCCAGACGGCGCGGGCGTGGACGCGGTCGTTTTGAATGAGATCCTCGAGGACACGCTGGGCGTCGTCGAAGAGTTTGGAGGCTTCTTCGCCATGGGTCTCGTGCTTGAGGATTTTGGGGAAGACGCCGCGTAGTTCCCAGGCATGGAAGAAGGGGGACCAGTCGAAGACTTCGGCGATCTCGGCGAGGGGGACGGGGTCCCAGAGGTGGGATCCGATGGACTCAGGCGTGGCGATGTCGGCGGTGGCCCAGTCGACGGTGAGCTTCTGCTTTTTGGCCTCCTCGTAGGGGATGTAGACGGCGCTGGAGCCCTTACCGGCGTGGAGGTCGCGGTCGGCCTGCTCGCGCACGACGTGCTCGGCGAGGAAGGGTTCGCGCAGGTTTTCGGAGAGGAGCGAATTGCAGACGCCGACGACGAGGGAGGCGTCGATGACGTGAACGACGGGCTGCGAGAAATACTGGCTGATCTTGATCGCGGTGTGGGCGCGCGAGGTGGTGGCGCCTCCGATGAGGAGAGGGGTTTTGACGCCGCGCTTTTCGAACTCCTTCGCATTGAAAATCATCTCGTCGAGAGAGGGCGTGATGAGCCCGCTCAGTCCGATGATGTCGGCTTTGTGTTCGACGGCGGCGGCGAGGATGCGGTCGCAATCGACCATGACACCGAGGTCAACGACTTTGTAGCCATTGCAGCCTAACACGACACCGACGATGTTTTTGCCGATGTCGTGGACGTCGCCTCTGACGGTGGCGATGACAAAGACGGGAGCCTTGTCTTCCTCGCCCTCGACCTTCTCGGCGAGCATGAAGGGCTCGAGGTAGGCGACGGCCTTCTTCATGACGCGGGCGCTCTTGACGACCTGGGGGAGGAACATCTTGCCGGCCCCGAAGAGCTCGCCGACGACTTTCATCCCGTCCATGAGGGGGCCCTCAATGACTCTGAGCGGCTTGCCGAGGGCGGCGCGGGCCTCCTCGGTGTCCTCTTCGATGTAGTCGGTGATGCCGCGGACGAGAGCATGGGTCATGCGCTCGAGCACGGTGCCCTCGCGCCAGCTGAGGTCGGGTCCGCTGTTTTTATCACGCGACTGGGTCCCGGCGGCCTTGAGCTGCTCGGCGTGGTCGATGAGGGCCTCGGTCGCTCCCGGATTCCGGTTCAGGAGGACGTCCTCGACGAGTTCCTTGAGCTTCGGCTCGATCTCGTCGTAGATCTCGAGCATGCCCGCATTGACGATGCCCATGTCCATGCCCGCTTTGCCGGCGTGGTAGAGGAAGGCCGAGTGCATCGCCTCGCGCACGACGTTGTTGCCGCGGAAGCTGAAGGAGACATTGGAGACGCCGCCGCTGACCTTGGCACCGGGGAGGTTCTCTTTGATCCAGCGGGTCGCGTTGATGAAGTCGACGGCGTAGTTGTTGTGCTCGTCCATCCCCGTGGCGACGGTGAGGATGTTGGGATCGAAGATGATGTCCTCGGGATTGAAGCCGACCTCGTCAACGAGGATGCGGTAGGCGCGCTCGCAGATGCGGATTTTTTCCTCAAAGGTGGCGGCCTGGCCCTGCTCGTCGAAGGCCATGACGACGACGGCGGCGCCGTATTTCATGACGGTGCGGGCGTTCGACTTGAAGGCTTCTTCGCCTTCCTTGAGCGAGATGGAGTTGACGATGCCCTTGCCCTGAATGCATTTCAGCCCGGCCTCGATGACGGACCATTTCGACGAGTCGACCATGATGGGCACGGCGGCGACGTCGGGTTCTCCGGCGAGGAGGTTGAGGTAACGGGTCATCATCTCGGCTCCGTCGATCATGCCCTCGTCCATGCAGACGTCGATGACGGGCGCGCCGTTCTCGACCTGCTGGCGGGCGATGGCGACGGCTTCCTCGAGTTTGTCCTCTTTGATGAGCTTCGCGAATTTGGGCGAGCCGGCCACGTTGGTGCGCTCGCCTATCATGAGGAAGCCCTTTTCGTCGGTGTGGTTGTAGGTCTCGGATCCGCTGAGGCGCAGGTGCGGCTTGGGCACGGGGATCTCGCGGGGAGCGTAGCGCTCGGCGACGCGGGCGATCGCGGCGACGTGGGCGGGGGTGTTGCCGCAGCAGCCGCCGATGAAGTTGACGAGACCGGCCTCGGCGAAACGGGCGATCTCGCGCTCCATGTCGTCGGGGAGGAGGTCGAAGCCGGTCGGGGCGAGGGGATTGGGCAGTCCGGCGTTCGGGTAGACGGAGACGTGGGTCGAGGCGACGCGGGAGAGCTCGGCGAGGTGCGGCTCCATGAGGTCGGGACCCAGCGAGCAGTTCAGCCCGACGGCGAGGGGTTTGGCATGGGCGACGGCATTCCAGAGCGCCTCGGTTTTTTGCGCCGAGATCATCGTTTCCCCGCCGCGTCCGACCGCGGCCGAGACGATGATGGGAAGCTCGACGCCGTCTTCGTCGAAGACTTCGCGGAGGGCGACGAGGGCGGCCTTGGCATTGAGCGAGTCGAAGATGGTCTCGACCATCATGATGTCGGACCCGCCCGCGATGAGGGCGCGGATCTGGTGTTTGTAGGAGACGAGGACCTGGTCAAAGGTGACGACACGGAATCCGGCGTCCTCGGCGTCGGGCGAGTTCGTGAGGGAGACGGTCATGGGCCCGATCGCCCCGGCGACGTAGCGCTTCCGCCCCGTCTCGTTGGCGATGCGGTCGCACCACTGGCGCGCGAGTTTGGCGGACTCGTAGTTGATCTCCCAGGCGAGCTCCTTGAGGAAAGGATTGTCGCAGACCTCGCGCGCGAAGAACTCGGGGTCCTTGCGGCCGATGCCCTTTTCGCGCGGGTCTTCGACGAAAAATTCGCTCTGGGCAAGGGTCGTGCCGGAGAAAGTGTTCGTCTCGATGATGTCTGATCCGGCCTCGAGGAAACGTTTGTGGATGTCGCCAATGACATCGGGCCGCGTGAGGGAAAGGATGTCGCCGTTGTTGAGGAGGTCTTTGGGGGCAGAGGCGAAACGCCCGCCGCGGGCCTGGGCTTCAGTGAGATTGTATTCACGAATGGTCGTGCCCATCGCGCCGTCGAGGACGAGGATGCGTTTGGAGAGCTCGCGCTCCAGCTCTTTAGCAATTAGCGATTTAGCCATTTAGTTAAGCGGTTTAGCTGTTGGCTATTTAGCGGTGCAGCCTTTTTTGGGAATGTGGACGTTACCAGTGAATTGAGATCGTGCAATGAAGGGGGGCATGGAGCCAAGCGGCTGAAGAGCTCATCCAGCTTGTAGCTAAACAGCAAAAGAGCTAGCTTCTAGACTGCTTTATACGCTTCAAAATGATGCCGTAGCGCATGCGGGATGATCGCGGTGAGGACGATGTCGTTGCCTTCGTAGTCCTGATTGACGATTTTGCCCTCGCGGCGGAGGAGGGCGATGAGGTCCTGCCTGGCCTGGGGAATGCGGAGAGGGAGACGTGAGACGCGGTCCACCATCATGCCGGCGAGGCGCTGAATGAGGGTCTCGATGCCTTCGCCTGTGGTGATGGAGATGAAGACGGCGCTGGAGTCGAATTTGGTCTTCAACTCGTGGAGCCTGTCCTCGTCGCCGGCGATGAGGTCGACTTTATTGAGAACGATGATGGTCGGTTTGTCGACCGCGCCGAGCTCGGTGAGGACGGAGCGGGTCGTCTCGTAAAAGGCGTAGATCTCGGGTGCGCTGGCGTCGAGAACGTGGATGAGAAAATCGGCAATAACGGCTTCTTCGAGAGTCGCTTTGAAGGCCTCGACGAGGCGGTGGGGGAGGTTGCGCACGAAGCCGACGGTGTCGGTGAGGAGGAGCGGCTGTCCGTCGGGCAGCTCGATGCGCCGCGTCGTGGGATCGAGGGTGGCGAAGAGTTTGTCTTCGGCGAGGACGTCGGACCCGGAAAGGAGATTGAGGAGGGAGCTCTTCCCGGCATTGGTGTAGCCAACGATGGAGGCCTGACAGATGCCGTCTTCGGCGCGTTGCTTGCGCTGGGTCTGGCGGTTGCGGCGGATGTCCTCGAGGTCGCTTTTGATGCGGTCGATGCGCTTGCGGGCGAGACGTCGGTCGACCTCGATCTGCTGTTCGCCTTCGCCGCGCGAGGCTCCGCCGCCTCCGCCACTGCCCCCGCCGCCCTGGCGATCGAGGTGGGACCACATCCGCGCGAGGCGCGGGAGCGAGTATTGCATACGGGCGAGTTCGACCTGGAGCCGCGCCTCGCTGGTGCGGGCCCGCATCGTGAAAATGTCGAGAATGATCTCTTCGCGATCGATCACGGTGATGTCGCCCTCGGTTTCCCAGGCGCGCTGCTGGGCGGGGGCAAGCTCGTTGTCGAAGACGATGCAGTCGGCCCCGAGCTTGCGGGCGGCGTCCATCATCTCGGCGGCTTTGCCGGACCCGGTGAAGTAGCGTTTGCTGCGGGTGCGGATGAAAATGCACTCTTTGGCGATGACGGCGATCCCGAGGGTGGAGACGAGTTCGGCGAGTTCGTTGAGAAGACTGCGGGCGACATCTTCGTCGGCCCGGTCGAAGTAGGCCCCGATAAGAAAGGCGGTCTCGACTTTACTTGGTTTTTCCCGGGTATCGAACATCAGGCAGGGAGGAGGAGCGATTTGAGCGTAGCGAAGTCTTTTTTGATCGCTTCGAGAACGGTCGGGATGATCGCGGGATCGTTGTGGCCGAGGTATTCGACGTGGAGGCTGACGGGTCCGGTGAAATCGCTTTCGCGGAGGAGTTTGAAGAATCCCTTATCGACGGCGCCTTCGCCGACGGGACCCCAGCCGAGTTTATTGTCCTGCCAGGATGGCTCCTTCACGTAGACGGTGTCGAGGTGGGGACGGATCGCGGCGAAATTGAGCGGCCAGGCCTTGGCGCCTTCGACGGTGGCGTGGCCGATGTCAAAGGCGACCCCGACCTGATCGGGAGAATACTCCTCGAGCACCTCGGCGAGGTCCCAGATGGGACCGCCGAAGAAGTCTTTGCCGGAGTGGTTCTGATAAATGGGTTTGATCCCGAGCTCGGTGGAGAGGGCGACGAGGTCTTTCAGCTTGGGACGGAACTCATCGAGCTGGGCACGGACGGGCTTCTTGAGGTCATACTTATAGTAGCCCATGCGGAAGCGTTTCACCCCGTGCGCGGCGGCGGTGCGGAGGATCTTCTCGGTGGCCTGCTCGTCGCTGACTTCGTTGATGGAGGTCGTCATGACGGTGAACTTGAGCGATTTCGCCTCGAGCGCTTCGACCAGTTTTGGGAGCTCGTCCGCGACAGTCTCGGGTATGACATGACCGCCGGGACGGACGGCGCCCTCGATGCCGTCGAAGCCCATCGCGGCGATGGTCTCCGCCATTTCGGCATAGGTTAGATGCTGGAGCGGTTTGGTAAAGGTGCAGAACTCGTAGGGCAGCCCGCCTTTTCCGGCGGTGGCAGTTTCGGCGGCGCGGCTGAGCAGGGGGGAAAGGAAAGGGGCGAGAGCCAGACCGGCGGTCGAGCCTTTGAGAAAGCGGCGGCGGCTGGGGACGGGGGAGTCGTGCATGTGGCTATGGTATCGGTGCTTGCGGGACTCGGCAAGAGTTGAGATAGTCCGTAATGAGAGATCACCTGCGCCTATGAATTACGCCCGGATGTTTTGTTTTGTTGTTTTTCTGTTTTCTCTGTCCGCTGCAGTCGGCTCGGCCCAGATCCTCGGGAATGTCCCGCGGGGCTGGACGATACACGGCACCGACCCCATCGAGATCGCTTATGGGGGCCGGCTCGTGACGCGCTATCATGCTGGCCGTGAAGAGGGAAAACCCTACTTTTATCCCATCATGGGTCCGAGTGGGGAGAACATGACGCGGCACTGGCCGATGAACGCGACTTTCAAAGACGAAGAGACCGATCACCCGTTTCACCGGGGGATGTGGTTCGCGCTGGCCGACGTGAACGGGTATGATTTCTGGCGCAGGCCGGAGGGCGGGGACAGGGACGCCAAAGAGGACGCCGGAGACGAGAAGCGCTATGGGGTGATAAGGCACAAGGGGATGAACGGGGTGATGATTCAGGGCCCGACGATCACGATACGGACGAAGTCGGAATGGCTCGACGGGGCGGATGCGGAAAAGCGGATCTGCTCGGATGAGCGTGAGATCCTGCTTTTTTATCGCGAGGATGGAGCTCTCGTCCTCGATCTAACCCTCACGCTCATCGCCGACGCCGGTGATGTGACGATAGGGGAGGAAGAGGAAGCGGCCTGGGCGATTCGGATGATCCCGACGCTTCGGCTCAAGGGGAAGGTGGCGACGGGAAACATTGTGAACAGCGAGGGGCTCAAAAATGGCGAGGTCTGGGGCAAGCGGGCGGCCTGGGTCGATTACTACGGACTCGACCGGGGGGGGAATGCTGTTGGCATCGCGATCCTCGATCATCCGACGAACCTGCGTCATCCGACCTGGTGGCATGCGCGGGACTACGGGCTCCTCGCGGCGAATCCTTTCGGTCAGGGGAAATACGAGGAAGAGGCGGCGGAGGGAGCGGGCGTGCATGTCATTCCCAACGGCGAAGCCCTGACCTTCCGCTATCGCACGATTTTTCACAGGGGGGATCCCGAGACGGTGGGGATTGCCAGGGCGTTTGAGGCGTTTGCTTCGAAGTGACCGGGGGTCATGGGGCAGGGGTCATGAACCCTCGAATCGAAACATGGGTCATGGGGGGCGCAGGGACGTTCGAGGTGGACAGGAATGTCCACCCTCCTTGGGGGATTTTGGCCCGCCCCACAAAAAAAGCCGGAGATCCTGCGACCTCCAACTTTTGGAAAAGCTTTTTCAACTGCGGGGGCGAATCAGGCGCCGTCCCAGGCGCTGTAGACATTTACTTTTGTTCCGTAGGTGGTGTTGTCGAAGATGACCTGTGCGGCATGCAAGGGAAGGCGAATACAACCGGCCGAGGCGGGGTAGCCGGGGAGGTGCCCGGCATGGACGCCGTAGACGCTGTCGCTGAGACGCATCCAGCAGGGCATCTCGACACCGTAGATGGTGGAGACTTTGCCGGTGCTCACCCGCTGGGTCACGGTAAAGCTGCCGCGGGGAGTCCACTTGCCGGGACGGGCGGTGGAGACAGGCGTCTCGACGGCGACTTTGCCGTTCACGAGAAGATACCCTTTTTGGGTGGCAACATCGATAACGAGACGGGTGTTTCCCTTGGTGCTCTGTGAGAGGATCATGGGATCGACGCGGGCACCGCTCTCGTGGCGCTCGATCTTCGGCTTGGCGGAAAAGCCCCACTGAAAGGCGCTACCTTGGCGAACCGCCGTAGCCGATGTATTGCGATCGCCCGAGGGCGAGCAGGAGCTGGACACCGCCGCCGCCAATGCAAGGGCGAGCGCAAGAGCACTTGAGAGGACTCGTCTCTTCATAATCTGTCTGTTGTTGCCTGGGCTTGGTAGAGGTCGATTTGCGAGTTCCACCATCGCTTAAAGTACAACAAAGACAAATAATTATTATAATTATAATTCCAGCGGCCCGCTAGGAGAGGGAAGGGAGCGGTTTTTCCGTTTTTGTATCTTTTTCGTAATCAACGCCTTCTAATCCGAATCCGAAAAGTCTGAGGAATTCCTTTTTGTAACCTGAAAAGTCAGAAAGGTCCGAAAGGTTTTCTGTCGTGACTTTTTCCCAGGCTTCGGCAACGGCTTTCTGGACGGGTTCGCTCATTTCCCAGTCGTCGATGCGGATTCGCCCGCGTTCGTCGACAGTCGGGGTGCCGCCCGAGGCGAGGTGGTCGGTGAAGAGTCGTTCGATCTGCTCGATGGTGCCTTCGTGGAGATCTTGCTCTTTCATCACCTTATAAAGAAGGGAGATGTAGAGCGGGACTACGGGGATCGCGGAACTGGCCTGGGTGACGAGGGCTTTGTTGACCGAGACGTAAGCGGTGGCGTCGCCGAACTGCGTGTTCATCCGCGCGGCGGACTCCTCGAGATGCTCTTTGGCCCGGCCTATCGTGCCGTTGGTATAGATCTGGTAGGTGAGGTCGGGTCCGATGTAGGAGTAAGCTACGGTTTTGAAATTGTCGGCGAGGACTCCGGCGTCGGCGAGGGCCTTGATCCAGAGCTCCCAGTCTTCCCCTCCCATGACCTTCACGGTGTGGGCGATCTCGTCATCCGAAGCGGGCTCGATGCTGATGCAGTTCACCTCGCCGGTGTCGGTGTTGATATTCTTCTGGGTGTAAGGCGCTCCGATGGGTTTTAGGACGCTCTTGTAGGTTTCCCCGTCGGTCGGGTCGGTGCGTCGCGGCGAGGCGAGACTGTAGACGATGCAGTCGATCTGCCCGAGGTCGGCTTTGATCGCGGCAATGACTTCGTCTTTTATCTCCCCGGAGAAGGCGTCGCCGTTGAAGCTCTTCGCGTAGAGGCCCTCTTTGGCGGCGGATTCTTCGAAAGCGACGGAGTTGTACCAGCCGGCGCTGCCGGTCTTATTCTCGACGCCGGGCTTTTCAAAAAAGACGCCGATGGTGGCGGCACCTCCGCCAAAAGCGGGGACGATGCGCGAGGCTAGGCCGTAGCCGGTCGAAGCACCGATCACGAGAACCTTTTTCGGCGGAGCGGAGAGGGCGGGTTTGGACTTCACGTAGTCGATTTGCGACTGGACGTTGGCGGCGCAGCCCTCAGGGTGGGCGGTGGTGCAGATAAAACCTCGTATCTTCGGAGTGACTATCATCTTGGTTGGGAAACTTTCGGTATGTTTCAAGAGCGATAGCAGGGCCGGCGCGAGAAAACAACCGCTTTAGACTGTTTTCACGCGTTTCAGAAAAAGAAAAAGCCCGACACCGAACGAATCGATGACGGGCTTTTCAAAGCGTGTAGGAGCAAGTCTTACTTGAGTTCTGCGGCGTGGAAGATCGCCCAGTCGTCGAGGTTGTTCAGATTGACGGCGTCCTTGACGGTGCCGTCATCTTCGCGACCGGCGGCGCCGAGGATTTCCCCGCGGGTGCCGTCGTCGTGGATGTAACCGGTGATGGCGGCGTTGAGCTTGTCAACGGCATCCTGATCGAGCGAGCCGCCCTTTTGCTGAAGAACCCAGTTTTCGAGTTCGATGTAAGAGGGCTTGGCGTCGGCGATGAAGCTCTCGAAGTCACCCTTCGCGATGCCGATGCCGTCGAGGACCATCTGGTCGTAACCGGCGCCGATGGCGGGGTAGTCGGAGTGGAGTTTACCGGCGGCGCCGAGGGAGGCTTTGAGCCAGAGACGGGGAAGGTGGAGGACACCGAGGGGGCCGGCAGTGCCGGAGCTGATAAGGGGGACGATATTGCTGCTCATAATAGTTCGTTCAATTGAGTTTTTCTTTACCGGTCTGGATTATCCCGCCGGGAGAGCACGCAGACTAGGGGGGAGCGAGGGACAGTGCAATCAAATTCCGAGCCTGATCCCGTGACGAAAAAGTGTGTTTTCTTCCGTAAGACGGCACTCCGTCCTGAAGTCACCCCCAGGTTACTTTTGTTTTCACCGAGTTTGCGAGGAAGCACTCGAGGTGGGCCTTGTGGTGGAGTTGGTCGAGATCTTCGGGCGAGGGCCGCTTGTCGCCCGAGAAGGTGATCACCGGATGCAGCACGATGCGGGAGAGCCAGGGTTTGCCATTTTCCCCTTTTTCGAGGTATCCGACGGGGGTGTCTCCGTAGCTGTCGACGACATAGCCGCTCATCGAGGCGATTGCGAGGAAGGTGAGGAGGTGGCAGCTCGAGAGGGCGGCGGTGAAGGCCTCTTCCGGATCGACGCAGTCCGCCGCGCCGAGATAGGCGGGCGCGGCGGCGGCCCTTACCGATTGCCCGCTGCGGGGGAAATGCCACTGGTGGGTGCGGGGGTATTCTTTGTAGCCGAAGCCGCTCTCACCGCGGTTCCATGTCAGGGTAGCCAGATGTTCGCTCATGGAAAAGGGGTCGGGTCAAAGTGTGGCGGAAGCAACGGGATTTCTCGACGATAACAAGTGGGGCGTTGCTTTTTCAGTGGCGGGGATGGGTCGTCATGTTACGCTCAGCGATGCGCGAACTCCTCTCTGCATTGCTACCCGCAGCTCTCTCTTTGCTCCCACTCTCCGCGGCCGGCGCGGGGCTTACCGAAGAGATCTTTGTCAAAGAGATCACGACGCCGGAGAAACTCGAATACCTGCTCTCCCTCCCGAAAGACTACGAAGCGGACACGGAGAAAAAATGGCCTCTTATTGTCTTCCTTCACGGGGCCGGTGAGCGTGGTGATGACCTGCAAAAAGTCGGTGTCCACGGACCGCCGAAGCGCATCCGCGAGGGAGCCGAGCTCCCCTTTGTCATTGCCTCGCCCCAGTGCCCTGACGGGGAATGGTGGACCGAGCAGCCGGTCCTGAAATTGATCGATCATCTTGAGGCCAACTTTCGTGTTGATCCCTCCCGCATTTATCTCAGCGGCCTGAGCATGGGCGGCTACGGCACCTGGCACTTCGCGACGCTCGCTCCGCATCGCTTCGCCGCGATCGCTCCCGTCTGCGGGGGCGGAGTGCCCTATCGTATGCGCGAGATCCCGCATCTTCCGGTATGGGCCTTCCACGGAGCGAAAGATACTGTCGTCGTTCCCGACGAATCCGCCCGCCTCGTCGAGTCTCTGAAAAAAAACGGAAGTAAAACGGTGAAATTCACCGTCTATCCCGAGGCCGCGCACGATTCCTGGACTGAGACGTATCAGAATCCGGAACTCTACGAGTGGTTCCTCTCCCACTCCCTGGCCCGCAAAAATTGACCCGCGTTCAACCGTGCTGGAAGTCATCCACATCAGCGATACCCATTTCGGCCCGGACCGTTTCGAAACGATCCGCGGGGCGAATACCTACGACCACTCCGTCGCGCTCGTCGCAGCGATCAATGCCCTGCCTTTTACGCCCGATTTCATCGTTCACACCGGAGACGTTGTTAATGATCCCGATCCCGAGGCGTATCGTCTCGCCGCTGAAGTGCTCTCCGGGCTTAAGGTCCCGCTCTATTATGCCGCAGGCAATCACGATGATGTCGCGATGATGCGTGAAGCCCTCGCCTTCGGCGCCCACCGTCTTCTCGTTCCCGAGTCGGATGCCAGCCTCTGTTACCGCCTCAGCGGAGGAAAAAACGAAGAAATTGAGTTCTTCGTTGTCGACGCTCGAGTTCCGCAGGAGGAAGGGCCGCACGGTTTTTTTTCCGCGGACCGGATCGATGCTGTCGTCGCCGAGATCTCGGGGGAAAAGCCCGTCGCCGTTTTTCTTCATTATCCCCTCAGCCCGATCGGCTCGGCCTGGATCGACGGGCATCTCCTCGTCACGAACGGTCGTGAGTTTCTCAAGGCGATCTCCGCCAAAGCAGGGACTCAGCTTCGCGGAATCTTTTCGGGGCATCTCCATCGCGGTCTTCAGCTCTATTGCGGCGGAGTGTTCCAGTCAGGGGTGTCGAGTCCCGCCTGCGAATTTACCGCGAGTCCCCACGACGACTTCTGTGACTTCCTTTCCGGCGGCCCCATTCCTTTTAATCACATCACTTTCACTGCCGAGGCGACGATGGTGAAGTCCTACTCATTGCCCTATGAGGGGAAATCATGAGAGCGCCCGCCCCGCAGCGTCAGGCGGTCTTCTTTGACCGCGACGGAGTGGTGAACCGATCTCCCGGCCCCGGTTACGTTCTCGGCGTCGACCAATTTTTTCTTAACGAGGGCATCGCCGAAGCGGTCCGCTATCTCAACGAGCGTGACATCCTCGCCATTGTCATCACCAGTCAGAAAGGCGTCGGCAAGGGGCTCATGAGCGATGAGGATCTCGCCACGATCCACCGCCACATGCAGGACGAGCTGGCAAAAAGCGGAGCTGCTTTTGACGCGATTTTTGTCTATACCGGCAGACCTGACTGCGCGCACCGTCCCAAGCCTGATCCTGAAATGATCCTCACTGCGGCAGAAAGGTATCAGATCGATCGACGTCTTTCCTGGATGATAGGCGACGCCGATCGCGACATCGAAATGGGCAATGCCGCCGGCCTCCTGGGGACGATTCGGGTCCGCGGAGACAAGTCCATCGGAGTGCCCGCCGATTACACACTCGATACCGTGCTGGAAACCGTCGATTTATTCAAAAGAATTTTGTAATTCTGAGAATTTAAATTCTGACTCGCTTTTACATGGACCTCGGATAGAGTAACTTTTCGAGTCCGTTGAATGAGAACGGGCCGCGACATCCCATCCTTTTTTGTATATGGCAAGAGCTTCCAATCTCACGATGTGTTCCTTCTGCGGAAAGAGCCACGCTGAAGTCAAAAAACTCATCGCCGGTCCCGGGGTCTACATCTGTGACGGCTGCATCAACGTCTGTCGCGGCATCCTTGAAAAAGAGCTCCACGAGGAAGAGGAGGAAGTCTCCACCGAGCTCTCCGTGCCGAAGCCGAAAGAGCTCCTCGCCGAGCTCAATCAGTATGTGATCGGGCAGGAGCACGCGAAAAAAGTTCTCTCCGTCGCGGTACACAATCACTACAAGCGACTCCAGCAGTTCTCCGCCCCGGCCAAGGTGCGGGCGCACAACCAGTTTTCCAAGTTCGAAGACGTTGAGATCGAGAAGAGCAATATCCTTCTCATCGGTCCGACCGGCTCGGGCAAAACGCTCCTCGCGAAGACGCTCGCCAAGCTGCTCAACGTGCCTTTCTGCATCGCGGATGCCACTACTCTGACGGAGGCCGGCTACGTCGGCGAAGACGTCGAGAACATCATTCTCCGTCTCCTCCAGTCCGCCGACTATGACGTGAAGCGCGCCGAGATGGGCATCATCTACATCGATGAGATCGACAAGATCGGGCGCAAGACGGAAAACGTCTCCATCACCCGCGACGTCTCCGGCGAGGGAGTGCAGCAGGCCCTGCTGAAAATGCTCGAGGGCACCGTCTGCAACGTGCCCCCGCAGGGCGGACGGAAGCACCCGCAGCAGGAATACATCCAGGTCAATACCGAGCGCATTCTTTTCATCTGCGGCGGCGCTTTCGTCGGTCTCGAAGAGATCGTGGGACGCCGTCTCGGCAAAAAAGTTCTCGGCTTCGGGGACGAGATCACCAAGATCGCGAGCGAGACCGACATCGAGCGCCAGCTCCGCAATGTCTCGCCCGAAGACCTTCACGGCTTCGGTCTTATCCCCGAGTTCGTCGGACGTCTCCCTGTCGTCTCGACCCTGCGTCCGCTGAAGCGTGAAGAGCTCATCGAAGTCCTTACTGAGCCAAAGAACGCCATGTTGAAGCAGTATAGCAAACTGCTCGCGATGGACGGCGTGAACCTCGAGATCACCGAAGACGGCCTCGAAGCCCTCGCCGAAGAAGCGATGGGGCGCGGCACCGGGGCACGCGCCCTGCGCTCCATCTTTGAAAAGCTGATGCTCGAGGTCATGTTCGACGCCCCCAGTCACGACGGCTATACGCGTGTCATCGTCGATCGCGAGGTCGTCGAGGGCAAACGCGATCCCGAAGTGCTCGAAGACAAATCGCCCGTCGACGGCGACGAAAAAGAGGCCGCCTGAGGCGTTCCAAACGTCGCACCAAAGAGGGCCGGATTTGGCGCCCGAGAAGAGCGGTGGCAGTGTCAACCGGCCGCCTCAATTCCCGCCTCGAGGATCCACTGGGCATCGCGACCGTTTTCGGCGCTGCAGAGCGGATGAATCTCGAGCCCCGGGTCTTCGATCGCGGCGAGGAAATGGGTCGCGGAATTGGCGAGGTGATCAGGTTGCGGCGGGACGGTCAGCTCGATGCCGTCGGGATGCTCCGCCGTGGCGAGAAAGATGCGGCCGTGATGATCCGGCTCGATGAGCAGGGTTCCTGTGCTGCCGTAGAGGGTCGTGCTGTAGCTCGTCATCTTCCCAATCTGGGTCCAGCTCGCCTCGCTCGTGGCGAGGGCATGGGGGTATGTCAGGATGAGAATGGCATTGTCCTCGAGCTCGAGAGCGGGCTTCAGTCCGGTGCTGATGCGCACGCCGGTGACGGCGTCGGGACGACCGAGGAGGACGTCGGCAAGGACCGCGCCATAACAGCAGTAGTCCATGAGGGCGCCGGCTCCGTTGCGTTCCTCGTCGTAGAGCCATTCGCAGAACTGCTTTGAACAGCCCAGCTCGACCGGGCCCTGATGCGCGGCGCGGTATTTCACCTGCCAGAGCTGGCCAATTTCACCGGCCTGGGCCATCGCGATGCCGTGACGCAGCTGCGGCCACCAGGCGAAGGGCCAATTGATCATGAGGCGCACGCCGTTCTCCGCCGCCGCCGAGAGCATCGCCTCGGCGCCGTCGAGGGTGGCGGCCATGGGCTTTTCGACGAGACAGTGGAGGCCGCGCTCGCACGCCATCACGGTGAGGTCCTCGCTGAGACGATTGCTCGCGAAGATGTAGACGCCGGTGAGGTCTTCGTTTTCGAGCAGTTCCTCGTAGGACTCGTAGGTCTTCCCGGGGAAGCGTTCTCGGTATTTGGCGAGCAGCTCTGGATCGGTATCCGCCGCGGCAACGAGCTCAGCCCGACCCGTCGCGACGAGTTGTTCGAGATTGCTCCAGATGTGGTCGTGATGAAGTCCGAGGGTGGCGATGCGGTGCATGGAAAAAGTTTAGAGTTTAAAGATTCAGGTTCAAAGTTCCAAGGGGCGCTCCGCTCGCTGAAAAGTGGTGTTAGGAAAGAGCGAATTTTTCGTCGATGGGTTTTTGGTAGTCGCGGAGGGTGCCGGATTCGATTTCGATGATAGTGACGGTGCGGCCGGCGAGGGCGGACTCGACGACGGCGTAGGCGCAGGCGAGGTCGCGGAGGCCTTCGCTGCCCGAGCATTCGGGCTGGGTGCCGGACTCGATGGCGCGCAGCCAGTCGAGTTGGGCGAGAGCGAAGTCGTTGCGGAGTCCGAGGGGAAAATGTTTTTCCTTCAGGGCGGCGGGAGCATGTCCTTCGTAGAGGTCCCCGAGCGATTGGGGAGGGGCTCCGTCGAGGTGGATGGTGTTGCCGCTGACTTTTCCGCGGCTGCCGTGGAAGACGGGGCCTTCGCCGATCACGGTGCTGCCTCCGTGTCCGGCCCAGCTCCCGAACATGCTACCGGTCACTCCGGAACTCAGGGAAAAATGAGCATGGAAGGTGTCGTCGGCGTCGCAGGAGATCGGCGACACTTTTTGACCGTCGCGGACAAGGTAGCGGGCCGGTTCGACGACGCGGGTGGAGGCACTGACGGACGAGACTTCGCTGCCGCTGATGTAGCGGATCATGTCAAAAAAGTGCGGTCCGAGATCGAGGGCGATGCCGCCGCCCTCGGCGAGGAGGTGACGCCACGGAGTCTCCGCAACGATTAGATCGGGCGCCCACCAGGTCCCGATGTTGCCCATCACGGCCATTTGAAGCGGTCCGGCGGGACCCTCGTTGCCGAATGCCCAGTGCTGGTGCCGCACGTTCGGCACGAAGCGGAGATTCTCGAAGACACCGAAGGTCACTCCGGCCGCGGCAGCCTGACGACACATGCGCCGCGCCCCCTCCATCGTGACGGCGAGCGGTTTCTGCGAGAGGAGGTGTTTGCCATGGGCAAAAGCGACTTCGGCAATCTGGTGGTGAAGGCCGTGGGTCGTGAAGTCGTTCACTGCATCGATCTTTCCCGAGGCGATCATCTCGCGGTAGTCGGTGAAGATCGCCACTTCGGTCTCGGGCTGGAAGTCGGAAAGGTATTGGTCTCCCACGGCGAGAGGGTCGCCCGGAATGTCGGAGACGGGGGGCCGCTGGGCCGGACCGTGACCGCGTTTCACGTAGGAGAGGGCGTCATCCTCCTTCCTCGAGCAGAGGGCGGCGATCTCGAATCCGTCCACCCCCGCCTCTCGCAGGAGTCGGTAGCCCTCGAGATGTGCCGCGAGGATGCGCCCGCAGCCGACGATACCGATTCGAATCATGGGGGGAATGAAAATGAAAAGCTTAACGCGAGCCTCCCTGCTCGGCCTTGATTCTTTCCGCCAGCCAGAGTTTCATGACGGACTGGCGGGTCACGCCGACTCTCTTCGCCTCGAGGTCGAGGGTATTGATCATCCAGGTGGGTAGGTCGAGATTTACCCGCCGCTGCACGAGCCCCGGGCGCTCCGCCTTATCCCAATCGAGAAATTCACTGATGTCTCCGCCGGAATCGAAACGGCGGTCGAGTTCTTCAGCCGTGATGGTAGTGGCTTTCTTCTTCATGTCGTGCTCTCCGGGTTGATATGATTCGGATGCGATCTTCGCGGTGAGTGTAGATGCAGGTCCAGATTTTTCCGTCGTATTCGGCGATGATGGCGTAGCGAACTTCGCCGGAGTTTCGGGCGGGAACGACGAGTCTCTTGTCATCGCCCCATAAAAATCGTGCCGTTTCGAAATCGATGCCGTGTTTCTCCGCATTGCGGGAAGACTTGACGGGATCGAACTCAAAATCCATTACGGTATAATAAGAGCATAGTTTCGGAGCTCAAGAATTTTCAGGCCGTCATTGAGCCTGGAGCTGTCCACCTTCAAAACTTCCTCCGTGCAAACGCCCGGCGCAGTATATAGTCTACGACCATGGAAAAATTTGACGAGAAAGAGCAGTTCGCGCGGACGCGGAAAAGTCTCATCGAGCGGCTCGCCGACTGGGAGGATCAGCGCACTTGGGAGGAATTTTACCAGACTTACTGGCGTCTCATTTACAGTGTCTCGACGAAGGCGGGCCTCAGTCGTGACGAGGCCTTCGATGTGGTGCAGGAGACCGTGCTCGCCGTCGCGAAGCAGTGGAAAAAGGGACAGGTCTATGATCCCGACAAAGGCTCGTTCAAGACCTGGTTGATGAATATCACGCGCTGGCGCATCGCCGATCAGTTCCGAAACAAGCAGCGCAACCCGGCGGCGATGAATCAGGCCGGCGGGAGTCTCGACGGGGACGGAGATCACCGGCGCACCGGCACGATCGAGCGCATCGAGGGGGAAAACGGCGCCGACGTGCTCGAGCAGGTCTGGGAAAACGAGTGGAAGACCAATCTCACCGACGTCGCCATCGAGCGGGTCAAAAAACTCGTCTCACCGAAGCAGTATCAAATCTTCCACGCCTACGTTGTGAAAGAATGGGACGTGGCACGGGTGAAAGCGGAACTCGGCGTGAGCCAGTCCCAGGTCTACCTCGCGAAGCACCGCGTCGGCAGTCTCTTGAAAAAAGAGATCGAGACTCTGAAGAAAGAGTTCGCGTGAGGGGCAGGCGTAATGGGTTGGAGAGAGGCAGGTAGCAGAGGCATCCTGCCCATGTCTTCGGCGGGGAATACGTCGGACTCAGGTTGAGCATCCGCCTGCTCTAATGCGATGGAACGGCGCGCCGTGAAGAGCGAAGGGGCGTCGGGAGGAGTTGCGACGTCTCCTCACGATGCATGGGCAGGATGTCCATGCTGCTTTTTCAGCTGCGCACCTTGTCCTTCGCCGCTTCGCAGTCGGCCTTGAGGCTGGCGATCTCGCGGGCGAGTTGAGTTTTGAGCTCGGGAACCTCGTGGTAGTTCCCACTGCCGATGGCCTTGCCGATGAGGTCGTTCAGGAAAAGCTCGCGCTCGGCGATTTTTGCGCGAAAGCGGTCATCGATCGCTCCGATCTCGGCGCGCTGTTCATCGGTGACGCTGACGACCGGCCCGGACTTGGCGAGCCGCTCCATCGCGAGTTCGTAGGCGCTTTTCATTTTTCCTCTTCGGCAGCTTCTTCCGTCACTTCCTCTTCGGATTCCGTTTCGGCGGCGACTTCTTCAGCGACTTCTTCCTTTACGGCGGCCTTCCTGGCCTTGGGCTTCGCCGCTTTTTCTTCGGCGGGCGCGGGCGCGACGACGGCGTCTCCGAACTGCAGCTCGGGCGTGGACTCGATCAGCTGGGTGAGTTCTTCCCAGCCGTTCGCGCGCTGGAGTTGGAAGATGTGGAGGTAGATGCGGACCAGTTCGGGGTCGTGATTCTTGAGCAGGTCGTTCACGGTGCTCTTGAGCTTCTTCGCGTCGAGGTTGTCCGGGATGTCGTCAGCGGCGCCTTCGCCATCGTGTTCGATCCCGAGTCCGTCGAGGAAAGAGGTGAGGAGGGCGGGATGCGCCTTAAGGAGCCAGAGCTGGAGCACCTGGGTCGCGATCTCGACCGAACCGCGCAGTTTCACATTTTTCACGAGCCAGTCGATCTGCTCGGGGGTGGGCCTGCGCTGAACGAAGACGGGACGCAGCTTGCGATTGGCCGCGAGCGAGGAAATGGAGGCTTTGTAGACCTCGCGCTGCTCGTCACGGAGATACTGAAAGACTGCGACGGCGGTCTCGGGCTTCACATCCTGAAAGATCTCGTTGGCCAGTTTCATTGCAAAAGGGAGAGGGGGTGGGACAAATTAAGTTTTCCGAACTATTTCGTGATACGAAGGGACTGTGCCAGCAAAGCGGGCCTGTGCAATGAGTTATTCACAACCGCAGCGGCGGGTGATGGGCAGTGGCGGAGAGCGCAGGGACAGGCTATTCTTTCCCCCGATGGACGACCGCTACGCCTTTTTTGACCTCGATCAGACGCTGCTGCCTCACGACACGCAGGCTCTATTCTGCAATTACGTGTTGCGACGGGAGGGCTGGCGGCGTGTCTACCTGCTGTGGTTTGTCCCCTGCCTCCCGCTCGCGGCGCTGCGTCTCTTGAGTCTCCGTACGATGAAGCGACTCTTTTTCAGCTACCTCGTGGGCATGAAGCGCGAGACCCTCGAGGCTCACGTCGCGGCTTTTCTCGAGAGTGATTTCGCGGCGGCGCTTTATCCTGCGGTCGTGGCTGAGCTGGAGAGGAATCGGGCCGAGGGACGGGTCCTTATCCTCAACAGTGCCAGTCCGGAGTTTTATCTGAAAGGGATCGCGACAAAGCTGGGCTTCGATCACCATCTCGGGACTGACCTGGAGATTCCGGCGACGATGCCGTTTCTCCCCGTTATCACCGGCCCGAACAACAAGCATGGAGCAAAGGTCGTCGCGATGATCGCCCGTGGTCTCATCCCGGAGGACGTGCCGATGATGGCGGACTCTTGGGCTTACTCGGACAGTTCCGCCGACCTGCCCCTGCTCGAATTGGCGGAGAACGCGGTCATGATCCATCCCGGAGCGGCGCTCGCAGCGGTTGGGGCGGAGCGCGGCTGGAGGACGATGACCCCGGCCCGCCCCTATGCCGGGAAGTGGTCGGGACGACTCGCCGCCTGCGCCCAGGCCTGCGGTTTCTACTGCCCGCCGCTTCGTGAAAATGCCTGATTAGCCGCACAATCCGTTCGCTCTGCCCCGCAATTTCGCTTACAAAAGTCAGCATGTCCGAGAGCACGTCCACTCCTGAAAACAAGCCGCAGTCCTGGCTTTCCCTGACGGCATTACTGGTGGTCCAGGCGCAGAACGCTTTTAATGACAACTTCGTCAAACTTGTCCTCATCGGGCTCGCGGTCGCGGCGGCGGCGGGGACGACGATAGGGGACAACATCGAGTTTGTCCTCGCGGCGATGATCCCGCTGCCTTTCATCCTGCTGGCGCCGGTGGCGGGCTGGTTTTCGGATCGCTTTTCGAAGAACCGCGTGATCTATTTCGCCCTCATTCTGCAGCTGCTCATCTTTGCCCTCATCGCGGCGAGCCTGCTCATGAAATCGGTGCGGTTCGCCGTCTTCGGTTTTTTCCT
>JANQVJ010000023.1:0-13800 GCA_030730365.1 Verrucomicrobiales bacterium | reverse complement strand
TCGCGGCGAGCCTGCTCATGAAATCGGTGCGGTTCGCCGTCTTCGGTTTTTTCCTCCTCGCGGTGCAATCGACTCTTTTTTCCCCGGCGAAGATGGGGATTATCAAGGAGATCGTGGGTTCGCAAAAACTAGGGACGGCGAACGGGCTCATGCAGATGCTCACGATGGTGGGGATCCTCGGCGGCATGGCTGTGGGCGGGGGATGGTTCGACGGGGAACTCCATCGGCTCAATGAGGAAAACGGGGTCTCGGTCGATAATGCCTGGGGTGCCGCGCTCGTGCCTGTCATCGTCATCGGGCTTTGTTCTTTGTTGCCACTCGTCCTCGCGCTCTTCATCCGGCGCACGCCGGAGCATCCCGGGGCGAAGTTCCGGAAGGCGATCTTCCGGAGTCACTTCCTTGACCTGAAATATCTCTTCGGCCATGCCGTGCTGCGCCGCACCGGTCTCTTCATCGCCTTCTACTGGCTCGTCGCCAATTTCCTCGGGCTGGCCTTTTTCGGCTTCGCCAAAGAGCTCTATCCCGATGTCGCCGAGGGAGGAGTGAGTAGCGCTTCGGGCCGGATGTTTATGGTGATTGGAGCCGGTCTCATCGTCGGCAGTCTTCTCGTTTCACTCTTCACCAAAAACGGCAATCGACTCGGACTCTCGATCTTCGGCGGATTTGTCATGGCGGCGGGATTTGCCGCGGTGGGCACCCTGACGCCCGAGTCGACTCCCTGGTTCGGGGCGGTCGCCCTTGTGGGCTTCGCGAGCGGGTTCTTTGTCGTGCCGCTTAACGCGCATTTGCAGGATCAGATTGAGGAGGATCACCGCGGTCGGGTGCTCTCGGCGCAGAATCTCATGGGCTCCCTCTCCGGAATCGTCGCCATTGTCGCCAGCTCGCTGATGAAGCTGGCGGGTCTCACGGTCTCAATGCAGACCCTCGTCTTTGTCCCCTTTATTATTATTGTCAGTTTTCAACTTCACCGGATGTTGCGCATATCCGCCCTGAAGGCTCCATGAGCACCCTCGCGAGATTGTCTTTCCGACTTTTGTTTTCCCCGCTGATCTGGTTCCTCTACCGGATGAGAAGGACAGGAGTAGAGCGCGTTCCTGCTTCTGGCGGGGTCCTCCTCCTGAGTAATCACGTCAGTTACATCGACGCGTTCATCATCTATCTGTCTTCGCCGCGACCGGTCCGTTTCGTGGTGCTGGAGAAATACACGGGAATCAAAGCGATCGCCTGGTTCATGCGTCTCTATGGGGCCATCCCGATCACGCCTGAGAAGGCGAAAGAGGCGATCCTCCGCACCGTCGAGGCGCTCCAGGCCGGCGATGTCGTCTGTCTTTTCCCCGAAGGCGGCCTCACCCGGCTGGGGGTCACGGCGGAGTTTAAGAAGGGCTTCGAACTCATCGTGCGCAAGGCAGAGTGCCCTGTTGTCCCGGTCTACATGGACGGACTCTGGAATTCGATTTTTTCGTTTGAGCGCGACCGCTACTTTAACAAGTGGCCGCGGCATGTGCCCTGCCCTCTCCAGATCGCCTTTGGCCGTCCCATCCCGTCGGAGGAGGCGACAGTCGAGACGGTCCGTTCCGCGATTTGGGAAATGTCGGGCGAGGCTTTTGCGATGCGCCGCGACTTTGACGAACCCCTTGAGTGCGCCCTCATCCGCTCGCTGAAATGCCGGCGACGCCGCACGCTCTTCGCCGAGTATGGGAAGAACGGAGGCCGCGAGTGGTCGCGGGCCTATACTCTCGGGCTCGCCACGGCGATGGCACGTCGCTGGATGAATCACCGCTCCGAGCCGGGCGATCGCATTGGCATCCTCCTGCCGCCGGGGCCGATGTCGTCGGTCATCAATCTCGGGCTTTTCCTCGCCGGCAAGACGCCGGTGAACCTGCCCTTTACGATCGACCAGCGCGAGACCGAAGCGCTTGCAAAGGTGATCGCTCCGCTCGGGATTCGCACCGTCATCTCCTCGCGTGCCTTCATGCCACATCTCATCGAATTCTGGCAGGGGGACGAGGGTGTCTTTATTGATCTAAAAGCGGTGCTCCCCCCCGCCGGATCTCTCATGGCGATGTTCGAGCGAACCCGCGCGTTTCTGGAGCCCGCCTGGCTGACTTGCTGGCGGCTCGATCTCTCGAAGCGCGACCCTTCCCGTGAAGCGGTCGGCATCGTCACGCGTCCCGGAGAGGCGGCTGACTTTCTCTCCGCGACCGCTCTTTTTCGCAATGCGCGGCGGGTCGTCTCGGCGAATTTCGTGCAGCCCGACGAGGTGCTTTTTACCGAAGACTACCTTTCGAGTCCCGAGGGACTTCTGCTCGGCTGCTGGGTGCCCGCCCTCGGTCGGGGAAGTGCGGTGTGCCGCTCTTTCTCAATGCGGGAGGATTTCGAGATGCTGGGAAAAGCCCTCCTCGAGCAGGGTGTCACCCTCATCGCCGGATCGGGGAAATTTTTCAAAGCGATCCATAATCCCATCGGAGGCCGCTCGGTGAAGTATGGACTCCTCTTCGGTCCGGCGAATCAATGGGATATCGCCGACTGGGAAAGGAGGCTCGGCCTCCCCCTCGCGAGGGCCTGGTCCCACGGCGGTCAGATCGTTTCGATGAGCCGGCCCGATCCCGACTACGGCGATGTCGTGATCCATCTTGCCCAGAGAGGGCGCGATCCGAAATCGGTCGGACGCCTCCTCCCCGGCTTCGCGGGGAAGATCGAAGACGGACGGCTCTGGTTGAATTATTTCAACCTTCCCGACCGCAGCGGAGAATGGATCGCCGGTCCCAAGGAGGCCGAGATCGCCCCTGATGGACTCATTTATCTGCGGGACGTGGATCTTGCCTGAACTCGAACGTGCGGGCCTCGCCGGCGAAGGGCGGCAGGTTATAAGTCAGGCTCCAGGTTTTCGCGGCAGCGTCGCAGTCCGTCTGCCAGAAGTCGTTGCCATGGACGCTCTGGTCGAGCGTCACTCCGTCGAGAGAGAGAACATGGCCCTTCGGCGAACTTAGACCGGTGAACGAAATCGCGACATAACCGAGCCCTCCCCGGATCGTGCCAGCGGCTTCGTTTTTCTCCGTCCCGATGGTGATCGCGGGATGGGTTCGCTGCAATCTTCCGATGCTGAGCTCGACCTGTCTGTCATTGCCCGCCGCTTCGCGCTGGACCATCCGCCAGGTGTCTCCATCCGCGGCGAGAGCCGATCGCAGGGCCCCGTTCGGCCCATAGTAGTCGGCGGCGACTTGCGGGAAAATGACGTGTTCTATCGTGGCCTCGACGTAGTCGCCCGCCCCGAGCCGGGTCAGCCCCGGTGGCGGGAGGATGTCTATCGTCGAGCTTGTATTGCCGCGGGCTGTGACGCCTCGTTCCGCGATCCATGGATCAGCCTCGCGCCCGCCCAGTCTCGCTTTCCAGGATCGGATGACGATTCCCCGATTGGCCCAGGCGCCTTTCCGGCCGGGTTCGCGGCGGGCGATGGCTTCGTGCAGGGAGATCCAGGGGACAGGTCCGGTCGCGGCGACGGGCTCGGTGCGGTAAACCTCGCCGCCCGGTGTCGTCGTCCACTCGCGGGTAAGGCCCGCTTTGTTTCCCAGGGCCATCTTTTGTTCGCTCGTGTAGCTGTAGGTGTCGGCTCCGATCTGGAAAAGGACGAGGCGGGAAAAGTCCACTGCCTCCCGCGCCTCGAGCCGGATCCGGTAGGTGCCGCGCACGAGATCATCGCTCCGCGTCAGGCTCACCGTCGCGTGATGCTCGAGCGCCGACCCGACCCGACCCGCGTAGGTCACCTCCGTGAGGCAGGGACCGTGTCGCTCGTAGGCGGTGCGCATCGCGGTGTGCGGGACGCGCTGACCCGCCGGATCAAAGAGTCGGAAAAAGTCCCCGCCTCCCACATTGTGGGTCCATCCCCACTGCACATCGTTGTTCATCGAAGAGACCATGAGCGGACGCACATCGAGGATGCTGCATTCTCCCTGCACCTGATCGGGTTCATAACAGATGCTCTCTCCCCACGACCCGAGCGCACTCTGATCCCAGAGCTGATTACTGCCCCAGCCGATCAGACTGAGCTGTGCGTGCGACGCGGAGGGCACTCCGCCCCAGTGTCCGTAAGCGAGCGTCAGTTCGAGCTCGACCGTCGCGCCCGCGGGCAGGCGCACCTGGGAAAATCCGTGAAACCACTGGCCCGAATAGACGCCGCCTTCGGGACGGTTGTGCCAGTTCTTGCTGAGCTGCACCGGGATACCCGTCGGTTCCCCCGAAGCGTCTCGCAGGATCGCCGAGACACCCGTGATCGGTGCACCGATGCGCTGGAGGATGCCGCCCGCAGTCTTTTCAAAAAGCAGTCGTGCGACCCGTTCCTCGCCGGCGGGATTGGTGAGAACGAGCTTCACCCGCTCGATTGCATCGTTTTTTCGCTCACCTTCTCCGGGAGGCTGGATCGGTTCGACGCCGTCGAGATTGACACGATGCCAACCACGATCCGTCTCGTAGTCCACCGGTCGCGCCTTTCCCGATGCCACCTCGCTTGCGCTCACGGTGACCGGAACGCGGGGGCTTGATTCTCCCTTCTCCATTGCCACAGCGACTTCCTGCCACGTTTCGGCGGCCCAGGTGACTTGGCGAACCTCGTGCCGCTCACCGTTCGCATAGGAAAAGCGGATTTCCATCGAGCCGTCTCCCCAGACCTCGGACGGCCGCTTTCGCGAGGCAATCCCCGATTCCGCAAAGCTCTCGCTCCAGACCGGGGCGGCTCCCGCCAGCGGCGTCTCCGGTGCGGAAAACCGAGCCTGGATTTCTTCATCACCGAGGGCGCGATCGTAGAGCCTGATCTCGTCGATCGCGCCGCGGAACCGGTAACCGTCGCCCGAGTTATCCTGACGACGCCCAAAAGCGAGGCCCGCTTTTCCGAAGGTCCGCGGACGACCGATTTTTGTCTCGCCCGCCTTGGCTCCGTTGAGGAAAAGTTTCAGGGTCTCCCCGTCATAGCTCATCGCGAGGTGATTCCATTCTTCGATTTTAAGCGAATGCTGCGGCGAGGCTTCGGTGGTGAAAGCCTGCTCGCGTCCGCCTCCGATGTTCATCCTAGCCTGGGCGCGACCGTTGAGAATGACGAGCCCGTAATTGCCATCCGCCTGCTCGTGAGCGTTTTTGCAGACGAGCCAGGGAAAGGTCTTTTCCGAAGCACGGTGATCAGTCGGGATAAAGGACCATAGCTCAAGAGTGAATTTTTCGGGCTCCAATTCCGGCTGATGGGGGATCTCGAGGTGATTGGCCCCGTCGAGCCCGAAGCCGCCCCCGACTCGACCAAAGAACGGCTCCCCGGCAGTGAATGGCAGAGCCCCCGGCCTCGCCGCGAGGATGAGCGCGAGGCGATCGGGCCAGGCCACCGTTTCAAAACGGGCCTCGACATTCAGCTTCGTCCCGTCCTCTGCGGCGAAGACGAGATCAGTGACATCGGCCCGCTGCACGAACCGACCCGAATCGACGAGGCGCGGTCCGCCGAACTGGCTCCACTTGGCTCCGCCGATATTCGTGTAGCGTTTCCCGTTCGCCATGACCGTGAGGGAAAGGTTAGCGGGCGGCAGCGATCCCCACGCGCGATCCTCCGACCGGGCGGCGGTTCCGTAGTCGGGGCCGGGCGGGATGGGGCCGAAATGCGGGATCGTCAGCGTCTCCGTGTCCAGCACGAAGGCGTAGGATCCTGTTCGCACGACTCGTCTCCAGGGCGCCGTCGGCGTGTGAGAGGGAAAACCCTCAGCCCAATACATCAGCGTGTGGTCGCCGACGCGGGGCATGAGGGCGAGCGGTTCGACCGGGCCTTCCGCCGCGACGGGTCCGGAGAACGAGAGCAGAAAGAAAAGCGCGGGGAAAAGTCGGTGCATGGGGAATCGGTTGAGGGATCTAACACCTTGAAAAGCGATTGGCACCCGAAAAAAGAGTTCGCCCGGTTTCACTCGCTCCCGTCCGCGAGCGGCTTTTTCCAGACCATCTTTCGCACCGCCGTGTCGAGTGGAGTCCCTGCGATCGAGTTGGTGTAGTTGCTCATCGTCTTGATCGCGATGCCCATTACGACCTCGAGGGCGGTCTGTTGGGTGTATCCGGCCGAGAGGAGCGACGCGAGAGCACCCCGGCTGATTTTCCCCCGCTGCAGCACGACCTCTTTTGTAAAAAGGCGCAGCGCCTCCAGCTTCGGATCGCCGAGCGGCTCGCCGAGGCGCAGCGCCTCGGCATCATCCGCGTTCATTCCAGATTTGATCGAGAGCATCGTGTGCCAGGGCACGCAGTAGTTGCAGGTGTTCTCAAAATTGACCGTCTGGTAGACGACCTGACGTTCCACCGGAGTCAGCGAAGTGGTCTCGAACTCATCCCACATCGAGACGTAGCTCTTTAAAAGCGAGGGCGCGGACGCCATGACGCCCTCGAGATTCGGGATCATACCGAAGCTCTCGCGGGTGTGGGCGAGGAGGTCGCGGGAGGCTTCGGGCGCGGATTCGGGGGTGTGGATGGGAAAAGGTTCGGTGTGCATATGAAGTGGTCGGTGAGACGTTGACAGGTCCGATTCTCTTACTTCCGAAGCACTATTTGTGCCCTAATGCACCTTCATTCCCTCCCTCCGGGGGCGGGAGACCTCTCAATTTTAAAAAAACGCTTGCCGTTTCGGGCTGGTGATGGCACTTTCCCGGCCCTCAAAGCAGGGAGCAGAACGATGGCATACGCAATTATCAAAACCGGTGGAAAGCAATATCGTGTCGCAGCAGGCGACAAAATCGATGTTGAGAAACTCGACGTGGCAGTCGGTGATACCGTCACTTTTGATGAAGTTCTCGCTTCGGGCAGTGGCGACAGCATCAGCGTCGGTGCCCCCTTTATTGATGGAGCCACCGTGACCGCCAAGGTCGTCGAGCAGTTCCGTGACAAGAAGGTCATCGCTTTCAAATTCAAGCGCCGCAAAGGTTTCCACAAAACCAAGGGCCATCGCCGCCACCTTACCCGTCTCGAGATCGTTTCGGTCTGAGCGCACCCCATTTAAAATTTTTCCCTAACGAGTCATGGCCCATAAAAAAGGACAAGGTAGCGTCAAGAACGGTCGCGATAGCCAGAGCAAGCGCCGCGGAGTGAAGAAGTTCGGCAGCGAGAAAGTGGTTGCCGGCAACATTATCCTCCGCCAGTGCGGCACCAAGTGGCACCCTGGCAAGAACGTTGGGATCGGTCGTGACTACACGATCTACTCGCTCGTGGAAGGTAAAGTCCGCTTTGATCAGAAGGGTCGCCGCGTCAATGTTGATGCCGTCGAAGTTCCTGCCTGACATCCTCCGCGGAGTTTCCGCGACATGAAGGATAACCCGCAAGACGACGTTCAATGCTGAACGTCGTTCTTTTTTGCCCCGAGATCCCGCCGAACACGGGGAATATCGGTCGTCTCTGTCACGCGACCGGGGCGACCCTGCATCTCATTGAGCCGCTCGGCTTCTCCATCGATGACCGGGCCGTGAAGCGTGCCGGCCTCGATTACTGGGAGGAACTCTCTCCGGTGATCTGGCCGTCTTACGAAGCCTTTGCCGCCTCTGTTCCGGTGACTGCGGCGGTTTATTTTCTGACGACGAAAAGCGATCACGTTTATTGGGATGCTAGTTTCAAAAAAGGAGACTACCTCGTCTTCGGTCCCGAGACTCGCGGCCTGCCGGAATCACTTCTCGAGCGGGAGGGTGCAAAATGCCTAACTATACCGCAAATTGCAGGACGCAGTCTAAATCTCGCTACATCCACGGGAATCGTTCTCTACGAAGCCATAAGGCAGATCACAAGGAGCTAATTTTAATCATTTTTGTTCCTTTAGTCTTGTCCCGCGTTTTAAAAGGAGGTAGACGTTTTTCTTAACAAACGCCCAAGCACGTATCGTGCGTCCGTTTTTTACCTCTACCTCCCTCCTAAACAACATGACAGAACCACGCCCTACCTATGGCATCACCCGGATCGATCAGCCGGAGAAGAAAAACCACGGATTCTACGTTCGTATTACCAATCGCGGGAAGAACAACCAGAAGTATTTCCCTGACAAGTCCCTCGGCGGCAAACCGAAGGCTCTCAAAGCGGCCAAAGCGTATCGCGACGAGGTTCTCTCGAAGATGCCAAAGTACAAGCAGGAAGCCGCTTCCCGCAAAAAGCGCAAGATTAAGAAGTCCGGCGTTGTGGGGGTGACTCACGTTGTCTCCAAATCCCCCAAGGGTACTGTTTACGAGTATTGGCAGGCAGCCTGGGTTGATGCGGACGACAAGCGCAAGACCGCAAAGTTTTCCATCACTCGCTACGGCAGTGAAAAGGCTCTCGATCTCGCCAAAAAAGCGAGAAAGGCCGGAGTCAAAGGCAAACGTTGAGGATTCCCGGCTTACGAACTCCGGGTCCCGACAGCGGGGCCCGGATTCTTTACCGAATGCCAAAAAAACATTCGTCCCTCCGGCGAAGAAGAGGCATGGTTACCCGTGTCTGAGCAGCGTTCCAATCAAACCCAGCAAAGTGTGGCCGTCGAGGCGCGCGACATCGTGCGTACTTTCCACATCGGTGAGAACCGTATCGAAGTCCTCAAGGGCGTCTCACTGACGGTGAATCACGGAGAGACTCTTTTCCTCGTAGGCCCCTCGGGTGCGGGCAAGACCTCGTTACTCTATACTCTCGCCGGCCTTGAGAAGCCGAATGAAGGAGATGTCGTGATCAACGGCCGGTCCCTTTACCGTCTCGGTCGTCGCGAACAGGCCCGCGTGCGCAACACCAGCATGGGCTACGTCTTTCAGAGCTTTTTCCTCCTGCCGGAACTCACCGCTTTGGAAAACGTAATGGTTCCGGCGATGATTCGCGGCAATTACGCCAAAGCGCGAGCCACCGAGCTACTCGAACGCGTCGGCCTTGGTGAGCGAACCACACACCTTCCCAGTGAAATGTCGGGTGGTGAGCAGCAGCGCGTCGCGATCGCCCGCTCTCTTATCAACGATCCCGCGATCATCTTTGCCGACGAACCTACCGGGAACCTCGACACCGCCACCGGCTCCGCCGTGATGAATCTGCTCATGGATCTCGTCAATGAACGCGAACGGACTCTCCTCGTCGTCACGCACGATCATTCCCTCGCCCGTATCGGTGATCGCAAGGTCACTCTCGTCGACGGTTGTATCGTTGATTAACATGGCGAGCGACATGGCGAGCGGCTCCGGTCCCTGACCTGACAAGGTATGGCAAAGCACCTAACAGGATTACCTCACGCTGCTGTGATCCTGGTTCTGCTTTCGGCCGCGGGGGAGAGGGCTGTGGCGCACCCGGCCCATGCGAAGCCGGTGAATTATCCTTTCGTTGTCGGGTTCGAGCGTTTTCACAGCAGTAACGACGATGACGAGTATCTCGCCGCCGGGGGGCTCATCCTGCTGAACGAGATGAACTGTGTGGCCTGCCATGCGCCGCCACCGACTCTTGCCGACACTCTCACCGGAGTGGTCGCGACGGACCTCACGGGCGCAGCGACGAGGCTCGATCCCATTAGTCTCGAGATCTTTATCCGCAATCCGCGTTTTCTGAAGCGCGACAGCACTATGCCGAGTCTCTTCGCCGGACCCGATCGCAATCTCGACGAGGTCAATGCCCTGAAGCACTATCTAGCGACTCTCACCTATGAGGTGCCTGATTACCCTGTCGGTGAGGTCGAAGCGGGACGCAGTCTCTATCACCGCATCGGCTGTGTCGCCTGCCATGCCCCTGAACTCGAGTATCGCCCGGCCGGGCTGCCGGCGAGTGCGCAGGTCGAGATGACCGGTCTCGCGAGCGTGCCGATGAATCTGGCGGATCTCTATGATCTGCGGACACTGACCCATTTTCTCCTGTATCCGAATGACCATCGCCCCTCGGGCCGCATGCCCGATTTCAAGCTCAGCGAAAAAGACGCGATCGACCTCGCCGCCTACCTCAAAGCAGGACCCGATCTTGTCCTCCCCGGGAATCTCACCACTGCCCTCGACTCAGGGGAGACCTTTGTCATCGATCCCGCTCTCGTCGAGCAGGGGCGGGCGCTCTTTGCGACGAAGAATTGCACGGCCTGTCATGTCATCCCGGGAGCGGCGGAAAAAACCACCGCTCTCCTCTCTCGCCCGCTTCTTGAGCTGAAGACCGAGCCGCGCGCCGGGTGTTTTTCGGATCGTCCCGTCGGGGGCACGGTCCCGTTTTACGGCCTCGACGAGGTCCAGAAGCGGGCCATCGCCGCGGCCCTCGCCCGCCTCGCGAAGACAGCGCGACCGGAGGGCCCTGCGGAGATCGACTGGCGCATGAAGCTGATGAACTGCTACGCCTGCCACGAGCGCGACGGCATCGGCGGGGTGGAGACCTCGCGCGAGGTCTATTTTGGTTTTGCCGATGAAAAGGCGCAGCTCCTCGGGCGACGTGGTCATCTCCCACCGGCTCTAGACTCGATCGGGGCCCGTCTCACTGCTGAATGGCTCGGGCGTGTCCTCCATCACGAACGGGACGGTGAAAGTGTTCGGCCCTACCTTGCGACTGACATGCCGCTCTTCCGGAAGGAGACGATAGCTCCGCTGCGGGAGCTCTTTCTCCGGGTCGATTCGACAGCGGGCAAGGCAGGTGCGATCCCCGACGGCAACGGCGAAGCAGGCAAGGCGATCTTCCACGGCAAAGGCGAGTGTATACGATGCCACGATGCCGGGTTGGTCCCGTCGACCGGGTGGCCCGGGATCGATCTGGCGACGAGCCCGGCGCGTTTGCAGCGGGGCTATTTTGACGAGATTGCCCGCGCCCCGCAGTGGCAGCACCCCGGGGCCCTCGTGCCGCCGGCGACCCTGACCCAGGAGGATCTGGACGATCTCTGGGCCTGGCTGCGGTCACTCGCGAAAGAATAAGCGGCCGGGTGCACTCCGCCCTCAGTGTGCGTCGAGCCAGTTTTTTCCGGTGCCTGACTCGACCCTGACAGGGACAGAAAGCGGCAGGGCGTTCTTCATCGCCTCTTCGATTTTTGGAATAAGTTCGTTCTTCTCGTCGAGATGAAGGTCAAAGACGAGTTCATCGTGAACCTGCAGGAGCATGCGGGTGCGGTAGCCGCCCTCGTCGAGGAGCGTGGCGACACGGACCATCGCGATTTTGATCATGTCGGCGGCGGTTCCCTGGATGGGAGTGTTGATCGCGGTGCGCTCGGCGGCGGAACGTATCATGCCGTTCTTCGAATTGATGTCCCGCAGGTAACGGCGCCGTCCCGTGAGAGTCTCGACATAGCCGTCGCGCTGCGCCTGTTCGATTGTGGAATCCTGAAAGGCTTTCACGCCGGGATACTGGCGGAAGTATTCCTCGATGATCTGTTGCGCTTCGCCGCGCGAGACTTCGCCGTTGAGACGTTGCGAGAGTCCGAAGGAGGAAATGCCGTAGATGATCCCGAAGTTCACCATCTTTGCGGTGCGGCGCATATCAGAGGTGACACCGTCGAGGGGGACGCCAAAGACGCGCGCGGCGGTGGCGGTATGGATGTCTTCATCGGCCCGGAAGGCCTCGATCATGGCCGGGTCTTCACAGAGCGAGGCCATGACGCGCAACTCGATCTGCGAGTAGTCGGCCGAGAGCAGGGTGAACTCGTCATTTCGCGGGACGAAGGCACGGCGAATCTCGCGGCCCTGGTCCGAGCGGATCGGGATGTTCTGCAGGTTCGGATTATTCGAAGCGAGGCGTCCCGTCGCGGTCATGAGCTGGTGAAAGGTCGTGTGGATGCGTCCCGTCCCCGGAAAGATCGAGTTCGGGAGGGCATCGACGTAGGTGCTCTTCAGTTTCGCCGCTTCGCGGTAGGAGAGCAGGTCGCGCACGATGGCGTGCTCGGCCGCGAGGGTAGTGAGCGTCTGTTCGTCGGTTTTGTACTGGCCGGTCTTAGTCTTCTTCGGCTTCTCGATGAGGTGGAGCTTATCGAAAAGGACTTCGCCGACCTGGCGCGGGGAGTTGAGATTGAACTCGGTCCCGGCGGCCGCGTAGACCGCTTTTTCAAATCCGGCGATGCGTTCGCCGAGGAGAATGCCGGTCTCGCGCAGGGTCGCGGGATCGACGCGGATGCCCTCGCGCTCCATCGCCACGAGCACGGGGACGAGAGGGCATTCGATCCCGACAAGGACACGTTCCTCATCGGACTCACGCACCTTTTCCCTCAGGATCGCGGCGAGCTGCCAGGTCACATCGGCATCCTCGCAGGCGTATTGCGCGATCGCCTCGAAGGCGGGGCCGGTCGACTCGGGGTTGCCCGACATCTCGAGGTCGTCGAAAAGATTGAGCTGACCGGTCTTTTCCACCTTCTTGCCGAAGACGGCGTCGTAGGGGATCGGGGTATAGCCGAGGAGTGACTCGGCGAGGAAGTCCATCTTGTGGCGCTGGTCGGGCTCGATGAGGCTGTGGGCGAGCATCGTGTCGAAGAGCGGTGTGGTGACGGTGTAGCCCTGCCACTGCAACACGCCAATGTCGAACTTCAGGTTGTGGCCGATCTTTTCCGTCGCGGGGTTGGCAAAGAGCGCACGGAACTCTTCGAGGATGGCTTTGCCCTCCGCGCCGGGCGGCACCTCGACATAGGTGGCGTGATGATCCTGCCACGAAAAAGCGATCCCGATGACGGAGGTTGTCTTCTCATCGAGCGAGGTTGTCTCGAGGTCAAAGCAGTAAGAGGAGAGGGCCGCGAGTTCGGTGATGAGCGCGGCGCGTTCTTTGCGGTCGGGCGTGCGGATGGAGCGGTAGTGCTTCGTGAAATCGGTGATGGTCTTCAGCTCGGGAGCGAATCCGGCCTCGCTCTCGGTCGTGGTGTGGCCGCGACCGCTCTGGAACTGATCGCCGAAGAGTCTTTTACCGAGGGAGCTGAACTCGAACTCGACGAAGAGCGACTTCAGCGCCTCGTCGTTGCGGGGACTCATCGCGATTTCGTCAAAGCCGACCGCGACAGGCGCATCGGTCATGATCGTGACGAGCTTTTTCGAGAGGAGCGCCTGCTCGCGATGCGACTCGACATTGTCCTTCAGTTTTCCCTTGAGTTGTTCGGTGCGGGCGAGGAGCCCCTCGATGCTGCCGAACTCGGCGATGAGCTTTTTCGCGGTCTTTTCGCCTATCCCGGGAACGCCGGGAATGTTGTCCGAGGCGTCGCCCCAGAGTCCGAGCACGTCGATGGTCTGAATGGGATCGTTCACTTCCCAGTTTTCGCAGATCTTTGCCTTGTCGAGGATCTCGGCGCCGCTGCCCTGACGACCGGGTTTGTAGATCAGGGTCGTGTCGGTCACGAGTTGGGCAAAGTCTTTGTCCGGCGTGACCATGTAAGTCTCGAAATTCCCGAGCGCCTCGGCGCGTTTCGCGAGCGTGCCGATGACGTCGTCGGCCTCCCATCCCGGGCACTCGATCACGGGGATATTGAAAGCTTCGACGAGGCGCTTCACGTGGGGGAGCTGGAGACTGAGATCTTCTGGCATCTCGTCACGGTTCCCCTTGTAGGCGGGGTAAAGCTCGTGGCGCGGGGTGGGGTGGCTCGTGTCGAAGACAACCGCGAGGTGGCTCGGGGCCTGTTTTTCGAGCAGATCGAGGAGCGTGTTCGTGAAGCCGAAAAGGGCCGAGGTATTGACCCGGGCCGAGGTGTAGATGGGGCTGCGGATCAGCGCAAAATGGGCCCGGTAAATGAGCGCCATGCCATCGAGGAGAAAGAGTCGGTTGGGGGCATCAGCCATGCCGCAAGGGAACGGCGGGGAGGGGCGGAAGTCAAGAGGGAGGGGTAGGAGCTAGGAGCTAGGAGCTAGGAGCTAGGAGCTAGGAGCTAGGAGCTAGGAG
>JANQVJ010000022.1:27598-35209 GCA_030730365.1 Verrucomicrobiales bacterium | reverse complement strand
GCCGCCTTCGGCGCCCTGCGGGCTGCTCTGCGAGCAGGCTGTCTCCACTTCGCTCCGGCTGCTGTGGCCCTACCCCGCTTCGTTCCGGCCCGAATTTTCCTTGGACAGTATGTTCTCATACAGCCCGGCGGGAAATCCGGTCCGCGCCTCGCGGGGACAGTTCCTCGCCACGTCTCGCAACGAAGCAGTATGAGAAATGCGGGCTAGCGGATTGCGACGTGGTGATGGTGAGGAGCACCCCTCCTACGGCTGGCGCAGACCCGGGAAACGCCGAAAGGAGTAAATGGCGGACCGGTAACCCCCGGAGGGCGGAACGGCAGTGACCGCAAAGCGCAGGGGGCTGCGTGACCGATCGGACCGACGCCCCGGGGAATAACGCAGCCACGGGTGGCAAGAGGTCTCAAGACCTCACAACAACGCAAAGCCCCTCTCACGCCTTCTTCGCCATGCGCTTGCGCTCGTTGCTGTCGAGGATGCGCTTGCGCAGGCGGATGTTTTTCGGGGTGGCTTCGACGAGTTCGTCGGGCTCGATGTACTCGATGGCACGCTCGAGGGAGAACTTCAGCGGGGGCGTCAGCGCGGTCGTCTTGTCACTGCCCGAGGCGCGGTGGTTGGTGACGTGCTTGGCCTTGGTCGGGTTCACCGGAAGATCGTCGGCGCGCGGGTTCTCGCCGATGATCATGCCTTCGTAGACAAGCTCGCCAGGTCCGACGAAAAGTTTGCCGCGGGTCTCGATGTTGGTGAGAGAGTAGGTCATGGCCTCACCCTTTTCCATGGAGATGAGGGTGCCGGTGCCGCGGGTGCGGATATCGCCCGAGTCGGGGCGATACTCTTTGAAAAGGTGGGACATGATACCCTCGCCGCTCGTGATGTTGAGCAGCTCGAACTCGAAGCCGATGAGGCCGCGGGTCGGGATCGTCGCTTCGATCGTGGTGCGACCGTTGCGGGTGGACATGGATTCCATGACCCCTTTGCGGTTTGCGAGGGCCTGGATACAACCGCCGATGGAGTCATCAGGGGCCTCGAGATAGAGGGCCTCGAAAGGCTCGTGGAGTTTGCCGTTGATCTCGCGCTTGATGACGGTGGGGCGGGAAACGAGGACTTCGTAACCCTCGCGGCGCATTTCCTCAACGACGACGGCGACCTGCATGGCGCCGCGGGCACTGACCTTGAACTCACCGGCACTGTCGGTTTCTTCGACCTTGATCGAAACGTTGGTGCGGGCTTCGCGGAAGATACGGTCGCGGATCTCGCGCGAGGTCACGCGGGTGCCTTCGGTGCCGGCGTAGGGGCCGTCATTGACCGCGAAAGACATCATGACCGTCGGCGGATCAATCTCGACGAAGGGGATGGGCTCGAGCTCGGAATCGGCAGCGATCGTTTCCCCGATCTCGACGTCTTCGAATCCGGAAAGACCGACGATGTGGCCGGCTCCACCGCTGTTGACTTCGCTCGTGGCGAGGGCGGTGTATTCGAAGACCTTGCTGATTTTGGCGCGCTGGGGTTTTGCCCCGGGCATGAGACGCCAGACGGTCTGGCCGACTTCGACACTGCCGGAAAGGATTTTGCCGATGGCGATACGGCCAACGTAATCGGACCAGTCGATGTTCGAGACGAGCATCTTGAATTCACCGTTGGGATCGGCGTCGGGAGCGGGGATGTGCTCCATGATGGCGTCGAAGAGCGGACTCATGTCCTTCATCTCGGCATCGGGCTTGAGCCCGGCGTAGCCGTTTTTCGCCGACCCGTAGAGGAAAGGCGCACCAAACTGTTCTTCGTTCGCGTCGAGATCGAGGAAAAGCTCGAGGACTTTGTCGTGCATCAGGAGCGGATCGGCGTTGGGCCGATCGATCTTGTTCACAAAAACGATAGGGGTGAGGCCGTGGGCGAGGGCTTTTTTCAACACGAAACGGGTCTGCGCCTGGGGTCCTTCGTAGGCGTCCACGACGAGGAGAACGCCGTCGACCATCTTCATGACGCGCTCCACTTCACCGCCGAAGTCGGCGTGACCGGGGGTGTCGACGATGTTGATGATGTTCACGCCCCACTTCACCGAAGTGTTCTTGGCTTTGATCGTGATGCCGCGCTCGCGTTCCTGATCCATTGAGTCCATCGCGCGCTCCTCGACGACCTGATTGTCGCGGAAACCACCGGCATGTTTCAGCATCTTGTCGACGAGCGTGGTTTTGCCGTGATCAACGTGAGCGATGATGGCTATATTGCGGATACGATCGGGAGAGATCGTGGATTGGGAAGCTGCCTCTGACATAGGGCGGGAATGACCGCCCGAAACGGGAGAATGCAAGCGGGGAAACCGACACGATGCAACAGGGTTGACTCTGCGACGCAAACCTGTTGAATGGGGCAAAACGCTGTGGGAGACGGAATAACACTGAATAATGCCTTCGCGGAGGTGATGCGGGCAAAATGGCCGCCTGACCGCCCCTATCTCGCCGCGATCTCGGGAGGGCGCGATTCCATGGCCCTGCTCCACTTTCTCCACGGGGCGGGCTATCGCGATCTCGTCGTCTGTCAGATTGACCACGGGTTGCGCGGCGAAATCTCGACGGCGGAGGGGGAATTTGTCCGGGAAATGGCGGAACGCCTCGGTTACACGGTCGAGTTGCGCCGGGTCGAGGTGACCGCTTTTGCCCGATCAGAAAAGCTCTCCCTCGAGACGGCGGCGCGGGAATTGCGCTACCGGGCCTTTGCCGAAGTGGCGGCAAAACACGACTGTCGCCGCGTTTTTCTTGCCCATCACGCTGATGACCGGGTCGAGACGGTCCTCATCAATCTCTTCCGCGGCACGGGGGCGAGGGGCCTCGCGGGGATGGAGCCGGAAACCTCGCGAGTGGTCGCAGGGGTCGAACTGGAACTGATCCGGCCTTTTCTCGGGATCACCCGGGAGGAAATCGTGCGCCATGTCGCCGCCGAAGGGATCGATTACCGCGAAGACGAGAGCAATGCCTCGGACTTCGCCCTGCGGAACCGGGTGCGGAATCGGCTGCTGCCTCTCCTCGGGGAGATCTTCGAACGCGATGTGCGACCGGCGGTGCTGCGGGCGGCCGATCTCGCGGCGCTCGAGGACACCTGGGCGGCCGAGGCGACGGGACCGATGCCGTGGAAAGGCCCCAACGGCGGTCTCGACGTGGCGACGCTGCGGGGAATGCCCGGGGCGCAGCGGCAGCGTCTCCTTTTGAAGTGGCTCCGCGAGCGCGGGGTGCCGGACTGCGGCCACGATGAGGTCGCGAGAGTGCTGACGGTCCTGATGACAAGCGCAAGACCTGCCCGGGCGAGTCTGCCGGGCGGGCATGCGGTGAGGCGACGCGAGGGCGTGCTTTTTATGGAAGGGCCTCGGGCCGAAGGGCCGCAGGCCTGATCCCGAAATGCCGTTCGAGCGCGGCAGTGACTTCGTCCATAGGCAGGCCCACGACATTGGTCATGGATCCGGAGATGCACTCGATGATGAGATCGCCGTGCTCCTGTGCGGCGTAGGCTCCGGCCTTGTCGAGCGGATCCATTTTCCCGTGGTAGGCGGCCATCTCGTCCGGCGCGAGATGTTTGAAAATCACCTCGGTCGCAACGGTGAGCGAGTGGACCGTTTCCGTTTCGCCCTCGTGATAGATGAAAGAGACGGCAGTGAAAACCTGGTGACTACGCCCGTTCAGCTCGGCGAGCATGCGGGCAGCCTCCTCGCGGTCGGCGGGCTTTCCAAAGACCTTCTCCCCGAGCAGGACAAGGGTGTCGGCCGCTATCGTGACCGCTCCGGGATAGGCCGAGGCGACGGCATCGGCCTTGAGCCTGGCATTGAGGGCGGTGAGCTCGCGGATGGCGATGGCGGGATCTTCGATCTCGACGACGTCGGGTTTGACGACGGTGAAATGATAACCCGCCTCATTGAGCAGGTCGCTGCGCCGCGGTGACCCCGAGGCAAGGATGAGGGCGGGAGCGTCAGACATATTGGATCAGGCGAATTCGGCGGAGAAAAAGGGATTGTTGCGTTTTTCCTCACCCACCGAGCTGAGCGGACCGTGGCCGGGAGCGAGGAGGGTGTCATCGGGCAGGGTGAGGATTTTCTCGCGGTTGTTTTTCCAGGCATCGGCAAAGGAAACCATGCCTCCGCCCATGGAGCCGGCAAAGAGCGCGTCACCGACGACGGCGAGAGGCCGGCTCAGCCCCTCGATGAAATAGGTCGTCCCGCCTTTGGAATGGCCGCTCGTCGTGAACGCCTTCACCCGCAGCGCCCCGATCGTGAAGGACGAGCCTTCGGAAAAGAGTTGCGTTCCGGGCCAGGGTTCGGCGCGGTTCGCGTAGGCGGTCGCTCCCGGTGCGGCGGACTTGAGCCGGTCGAGGTCGGCGAGGTGGTCGTTGTGTGTGTGCGTGAGAAAAATGGACTCGATCCGCACGCCGAGCTCGGCGGCCTGCGCCGTGATAACACTGCTGTCGGTCCCGGTGTCGAAGACCGCCCCGGTGAGCGAGGTGGGATCCCAGACGAGGTAGGCGTTCACATGCATGTCGCGGTAAGGCATGTTGAACAGGGCGAGCCCGTCGAGGGTGACGGAGCGGGGCCGCCAGACTTTCGAGGCCGCCATCGTGAGCGTCCGCGGGTCGAGCGAGAGGGCCTTGGCCACTTTCACGAGGGCGGTCTCGTCACAGAATTCCCCGCGGCAGAGACGCGCGAGGATGTCGCGGGGGACGCCGGTTTTCTCGACCAGCTCCGATTCCGAAATGTGGTGCCCGCGCATCGATTTGGCGATGAGGTCTTCAAAAAAGTCTTCGAGGGGGATGGATGCGTTCATAGCGCCTGGTTAAGGAGTTGATCGATAAAAAGAGAACAAGAAACGGGGATTTTTCTTGTCGAATTTTCGGGAAAATGTCATTCTCACGGTGGAGCTGAGCCATGTAATATGTCCTCTCCAGCATTAAATACGCTTTGGGTCTTTAGGCCCGGGGCAATTCATAACCTAATAAAACGAAAGAAAAAGACCATGAAAGTGAACGCTAAGAAAAATAGCGCGTTTACCCTGATCGAACTGTTGGTGGTGATCGCGATTATTGGCATCCTTGCCAGTTCCGCGATGCCCGCATACAACGGGATTCAGGAGCGCGCCAAACGCACTAAGGATGTGAACAACATCAAACAGATCCTCCTCGGCTGTCGCGCCTTCGCGGCGGATTGGGAAGGTCTCTATCCCTCCTTTGATCCCGACGCGGATGAAGAAGAAGGCGGAGAGGATTCGACGTTCGGAACCTCGACGGAAGCTTTTAACGTGCTGATTCCGGATTATATCGATACCGAGATGATCTTCTGGATGCAGACCAAGCACCCCGACAAACTTCGTCCGCCCCGGGAAGATGGCGAACTGGAAGACAGTGAAAACGTCTACTGTTACGTCGTCGGCCAGACGGACACCAGTTTCAGCCGTTCCCCGCTCGTCGCTGACGGGCTCATGGACGGACCGGGCGAGTATGGCGAGCATCACCCCTGGCTGAAATCCAAAAAGGCCGTCGTTGGCTTTTGTGGAGGTCACGTTTCGGAAGAGACCCTTACGTCGGCTACGCCCGGCGCGACTATTCGGAGTAAGGATCGCATCACCGAAAACATCTTCGAGAAGCGTGAATTGGACGAAGAAGGCGGCTCAAGCGGCGGCTGGCTCTCGGTTGACACCGAGAACGTCCTTCTCCCCGAGTAATTTCCAAGCATAGGAAAACCCATTGATGCCCGGTCGGACTTGTTCCGGTCGGGCATTTTGTTTTTCCGCGCCGGTCCCGGAACTCCTCTTGTCGACGGACCCGAATCGTGGGACGGTCCCCGCCTCCCCCGATGACCGCCATCCGCCGCCAGTTTTTTCTGAGCTACGCCGTGATCGGCAGCGTCATGCCCCTGATGACCGTCTTCCTGAAAGAGCAGGGCGGCTTTAGCTATCTCGAGATCGGTCTCGCGATGTCGCTCATGAGCGTGCCGATGCTCTGCTCTCCGGCTCTCATCACCCTGCTCGCGGACCGCAATCTCGATGCCCGCATCATCCTCGCGGCGGCCTTCACGTGTAGCGCGATCGTGCTCTCGCTCATCTTTTTCTCGACGAGTATCACCCTGACACTGATCCTTTTTGTCTTCCACGGGCTCGCCTTCGTCGCAATGCTGCCGCTCCAGGATGGATATTTCTTTTCCCTCGCCGAAGAGCAACGAAAGCAAGGACAGGTCGCACCCGAATACCCCCTCATCCGGATCTGGGGCACGATAGGCTTCATCGTCCCGAGCCTCATCCTCTACTACCCGCTCGCCCGGGGCGCCGAGCCTCGCATGATCCTCCCCTGTGCCATCGCTTTTTGCGTGCTCAGCCTCATCAACAGCTTCACCCTCGCCCCGGTCAAGCGCCTCGCCCGCGAGGGAACCCGCCGACTGCCTTCGCGTCAGGCGCTCAGCGCGATCTTCGCGCCCAACGCCCGCTGGCTCTCCATCGGCCTTTTTTTCGCCTTCCTCGCGGCCGCGACCTACTATGCGTTCATCGGCAATTACCTCGATGAAGTCGTCGGCATCCCGCGACGCCACATCGGACTCATCATCAATCTGGGAGTCCTTCTCGAAGTCGGGTGTACTCTGCTGATGCCCTGGATGCAGCGAAAGATCCATCTCAAAGGGGTCATGGTTCTCGGCCTCGCCTGCATGGTCACGCGCATGATCCTGCTCGCCTTTTTCCCGACTCCCTTCACCGCCGTAGTCGCCCAGATCGGACACGGATTCGAGGTCCTCGCGCTCTACATCGGACCGGTCATGTTCCTCAACCGGCTCGCCGGGGACGAATTCCGGAACTCCATCCAGGGCGTTTTCACCATGGCCATCGGCGGCACCGCCAAGGTCCTCGGCGGCGTCTCGGCGGGACTCATGGTGACCCACTTCGGGCTCCACGGCTGCCTCCTCCTCGGGGCCGGGCTGGGGGCTTGCGCCTTTGTCATCATCGCCTTTCTTTTCTCGAGGATCCCGCCCCGCGAGGAGGTGTCGGAAAATGGGGTTTCCCCGGCCGCCCACCCGTGATACTAACGAACCTGTCTTTTCCATGATGCCTTCCAGTCAGCCCCCTGCCGGCCCACCCGCGGAATGGTCCAAAAAGGCCATCGCCAGCACGATCCTGGGCTGCATCGGGTTCGCCACCCTGTGGCTCATCGGGGGACTCTTCCTCGCGGCGATCGCCGCCGTCTGCGGGCATCTCGCCCGGCACGAGATGACACTGCGCCCCCTTCGCGGACGCCGCCTCGCCACGCTCGGGCTGACGCTCGGCTACGGCTCCATGCTGCTCTTCCCTATCCTCGTTCTCATCGTGGCGATCTCGTTTCCGGCCATGAATAAATGGCGCTCGGATCAGGACGCGGGACTCCAGGCGCTCAGCAAAGCGAACGCGTCCCGACTTTTCATTGCCTGCGAAGACTACGCCAGAGCCAACCGTGACCGCTACCCGGAGGATTGGGCCGAACTATCCGGCCGGTATCTCCCGGCTGCCGATCTTGCCACTCTCCTGAAGAGCCCCTACCCTGGCGGCCGCGGCCGCGCCTTTGAACTCGTGCGTCACGACCGGCCCGTCCTGCAGGCGATCAACGACTCCGTCATCGTCA
>JANQVJ010000022.1:0-27498 GCA_030730365.1 Verrucomicrobiales bacterium | reverse complement strand
AATCGCTAATCGCTAATCGCTAATCGCTAGGCACTAAGCGCCCAACCCCGCCGCCGCGCGCACCCGGTCCATGACCTGACGCGCCTGAGCCCGCGCTTTTTTCGCGCCCTCGGCGAGGACATCGTCGACGTAACCGGGATCACCCGCGATGGCGTCGCGACGCTCGCGCATCGGAGCAAAATAATCCCTGATGCGTTCAAAGAGCTGCTGCTTGTAATGCCCGTAACCGAGGCCGCCGGCACGGAACGAGGCCTCCATCTCAGTGACCTCGTCGGCCACAGCAAAAAGGCGGTAAAGCTGCACGATGTAGCTCTCTTCGGGATTCTTCGGCTCCTCCACCGCGGTCGAGTCCGTCACGATCTTCATGATCTTGGTGCGCAGTTTCTTTTCGGTCTCTTCGAAGATGTCGATCGTATTTTCATAGCTTTTGCTCATCTTCCGTCCGTCGAGCCCGGGCACTGTCGCGGTTTCTTCACGGATGCGGGGTTCCGGAATCACGAGCAGACCATCACCGTAACGGTCGTTAAACTTCTGCGCGATGTCCCGGGTCACTTCGAGGTGCTGCTTCTGATCCTTGCCCACCGGAACGACGTTCGCATCGAAGATGACGATGTCCGCAGCCTGCAGGACCGGGTAGGCGAAGAGTCCGTGCGAGGGCGAGATCCCCTGGCCCACCTTGTCCTTATACGAGACACAGCGCTCCAGTAATCCCATCGGCGTGACGCAGCTGAGGATCCAGGCGAGCTCGGTGACCTCGACCACGTCCGACTGTTTCCAGAAAACCGCCTTTTCCGGATCGAGACCGCAGGCGAGGAAATCAATCGCGAGATTTCGCACATGCTCGCGCAAAAGAACGGGGTCGTGCGTCGAAGTCAACGCGTGGTAGTCGGCGATAAAATAAAAGGCCTCCCCTTCGTTCTGGAGCCGGATGGCCGGCTCCATCATCCCGAAGTAATTCCCGATGTGGAGTCTGCCGCTGGGTTGGATGCCTGAAAGAATGCGCATGGATCGAAGAGGGATGAACGCTGCCCGGATCGTAGCGGGAAGAGCGGGGAGCATCTTCAAACAGAGTCGGGATGAAATCAAACGCTGGCACTTCGAATAAAAAAATGAAGACTGTTCAATTTTCTACTGGACTCCTGAACACTACCTGCTATTTTCAGCGAAACACTTTGTCATATCATGGTTGAACTGCTATCTCCTAACGGTGCCGAAAACGGCGTGAAACCTGCGAACGAAACCGGGGAGACCTTCCCCGCATCCGCTGCGAAAGCGGCAGCCGTCCGAAAAGCGGAATCTTCCGGTTCGGCAAGGGCAACGTCAAGATCCACCTCCCCAACCCCACCCGCGAACGATATGGCAGCGCCCAAGAGCAACGACAAAGACAAAGACAAGGACAACAACCGCATCGCCGAAGCGAGAGCGAAGAACCTCGATCTGGCTATTTCCCAGATTCAGAAAGATTTCGGCGAAGCCGCCATCATGCGGCTGGGCACCGACACCCGCATGGATGTCGAAGTCATCCCGACCGGCAACCTCATCATTGATCGGGCCCTCGGCGCCGGCGGATTCCCGCGCGGCCGCATCGTCGAAGTATTCGGGCCCGAATCCTCCGGTAAAACCACGCTGACGCTCACCGTCATTGCCCAGGCACAGAAGATGGGCGGCCTCGCCGCCTTTGTCGATGTCGAGCATGCCCTTGACCCCCAGTATGCCAGGAAACTGGGTGTCAACCTCGACGACCTCCTCCTTTCCCAGCCCAGTTCCGGTGAAGAAGCGCTCCGCATTGTCGAGACCCTCGTCCGCTCCAACGCCCTCGACGTCATCGTCCTCGACTCCGTCGCCGCCCTCGTGACGAAGCAGGAACTCGACGGTGAGATCGGCGACGCCACCGTGGGTGCCCAGGCCCGTCTCATGAGCGCTGCGCTCCGCAAGCTCACTGCCATCATTTCCAAGGCGCGCACCGTCGTGATCTTCACCAACCAGATCCGCGAGAAAATCGGGGTTATGTTTGGTAATCCCGAGACCCAGCCGGGTGGACGTGCTCTCAAGTTCTACAGCTCGGTCCGCTGCGACATCCGCCGCACCGCCAGCATCAAATCGTCTGATGGCAGCGTCACCGGTAACCGTACCAAGCTGAAAATTGTGAAGAACAAAGTGGCGCCGCCCTACGGCGAAGCCGAGTTCGACATCATGTTCAATGAGGGCATCTCCGCAGTGGGCTCACTCCTCGATCTCGCGATCGAGCACGACATCATGCAAAAGCGCGGTTCGTGGATCAGCTTCAAAGGCACCCAGGTCGCCCAGGGACGAGACGCCGCCAAAGAAGCCCTCAAGGCCGACGAGTCCCTCTATGCCGAAGTCGAAGTGGAGGTCAAAGCTGTCCTCGATAAGGCCGGGAAATAAGAGACCTGGTCTTCTCTTTCAAAGCCACCGCAGCGGAACACGGAGGGAACTCCGGAGACCGGGCGGTGGCTTTTTATTTGGGATGGGCGGCCGGACTTGCCCGCCTACCGCCACTGCTGATCAGATCCCGTTTTCTTCGAGGAACTGGCGCACCGCCGCGGCCGTTGCTTCGACCGGGTAGGTGACCTTCTCCTTCTTTTTCAGGGCCTCGAGGGAAGGATCGGTCGGCGTTTCGCCGATCGCCTTCTTAATGATGTCGGGGAATTTGGCGGGATGAGCCGTCGCCAGGACCACATGGGTGCGGTCGGGGCTCAAATTCTGGAAACCGCAGGCGGTGTGGGGATCGATCACATAATCGTAGTCCTCTTTCACCCGGCGGATGTTGGCGAGGATGTCCTCGTCTGTGCTGCGGGTGGCGGAGAAGTTGCTCGCATTGAAATTCGGGATCGTGATCGAACCGTCTTTCTTGAACTGCTCCATCAGGGCGAGAGTGGACTTGGCGTTCTTCTCGTTGTGGTAATAGAGGAAACGCTCGAAGTTCGAAGCCACCTGAATATCCATCGAGGGGGCGTGGCTCGGATGCACCATGTCGGGCTGATACTCGCCGGTGTTGAAGAGACGGTAGAGAATGTCGTTCTGATTTGTCGCCACGATGAACCGATCGACCGGGAGCCCCATCTGGTGGACCATCCAGCCGGCGAAGATGTTCCCGAAGTTCCCCGTGGGGACGACGAAGTTCACATCATCGCGATTGTCAGGAGGCAGCTGGGTGTAAGCGTGGATGTAATAAACGCACTGGGCGAGGACCCGGACGACGTTGATCGAGTTAATCGCCGAGAGGCGCATCTTGTCTTTGAACTCGAGGTCGCTCATCAGCTCCTTCACGATGGCCTGGCCATCGTCGAAGGTGCCCTTGATCGGAATGGGGAAAATGTTTTCCGCTCCGGTGCAGGTCATCTGGCGCTCCTGCAAATCGGAGATGCGGCCCTCGGGATAGAGAATGAAGACATTGACCCCCTTCTTGCCGGCGAGACCGTGGATGGCGGCGGAGCCGGTGTCGCCCGAGGTCGCCCCGAGCACATTGATGGGGATGCCGGTGCGCTCAATCTGCTCTTCGAAAAGATTGCCGATCAGCTGCAAGCCGAAGTCCTTGAAGGAAAGGCTGGGACCATGGAAGAGCTCGAGCACGAAGAGATTGTCCCCAAGCTGCTGCAGCGGCGCATTGATCGTGTCACTGAAGTCGCCGTAACTCCTGTCGATGATATCGATGAGATGTTCGCTGTCGTGATCGGTGTCAAAAAGGCTAAGGAAGTCCCAGGCGAGTGCCGCGTAGGGCATCGCGTCCTCTACAAGGATGTCGCTCGCAAGGAGCGGGAGATGACGCGGCACGTAGAGACCTCCATCAGGGGCAAGACCCCTTGCAAATGCTTCGGTGAAACTGACGGGGGTTCCGCCTCCGCGGGTTGAAACAAATTCCATGATCTAAAGTTAGGTGGTTTTCGGGGGATGGAAACGGAAAATGGTCAAGGGGGCTTCCTTTATCGATTTTCGGATCTAAAATTGCTGCGCAGCTGCCGTGATTATTTGACGTCTTCGACGCGGAGCAGCACGGGACGATTGCGCACGCAGTCGAGTTGACCGATGCGCTCAAGTGCCTCGCGGATAATCCCATAAGGCGCGTAGTGGAGCATCAGCACGATGGCCGCATACTTTTCATCGTGATCCTCGGGCTGGATCACCGAGAGGATCCCGATTTCAAATTCGCCGAGAACGGTGGCGATGCGGGCAAGGACCCCTGGTCTATCTTCGGCTTCGACGCGCAGATAGTACTTGGAGACACTTTCCTCTATGGGCAACGTCTCTCCATAGAGATGGTGCGTTGCGAGACCGGCTCCACGCGTCGGTTGAGTCCACATCGCGGCATCGGCGATATCGGCGATGACCGAACTGGACGTGGGATCCTGCCCCGCGCCGGATCCGTAAAAGAGAGTGTTCCCGACGATGTCCCCGCGAACCATGATGGCATTGAAGACCCCTTTCACGGAGGAAAGAATATGCTCCGCGGGGATAAGTGAAGGCTGCACCCGCACCTCGATCGAGCCGGAATCTTCGTGGAGTTGGATCACGCCGAGCAACTTGATCGTGTAACCCAGTTCGGCGGCAAAGGCGATGTCCTCGGCTTTGATGCTTTCAATCCCCTCAACATGCACGCGATCGCAGGGAACCCAGCGACCGTAGCTGAGAGAGGCAAGGATGATGGCCTTATGGGCGGCGTCCCATCCGTTGATGTCGAGCGTGGGATCCGACTCGGCGTAGCCGAGCGACTGCGCTTCGGCGAGAGCCGCCTCGTAGGTGAGTCCCGCCTCGGTCATGCGCGTCAGGATATAGTTGCAGGTTCCGTTGATGATTCCCACGACGGACTGGATGTGGTTGCCGATGAGCGATTCCTGCACCGCCTTGATGATGGGGATGCCGCCGGCAACGGCCGCCTCGTAGTGAATCGGTCGTCCGTTCGCCTCGGCGATGGCAAAGAGCTCCTGCCCGCGCTCAGCGAGGAGGGCTTTGTTCCCGGTCACGACCGCTTTGCCGCTTTCGAGAGCCGCTTTCACCAGGTCAAAGGCACGATCCGTCCCGCCGATGAGTTCGACGACGATGGAGATATCGGGATCGTTGACGAGATCCTCGAGATTGGTCGTGACGAGACCCTCCGGAAGGGCGAATTCACGAGACTTGGCCGGGTCGCGGACGGCGATCTTCGAGATCTCAAGTTCGCAACCGGTGCGCTCGCGGAGAAGGTGACGGTTCTTCTCGATATTTTTATACACGCCTGCTCCGACGTTCCCAAAGCCCGCAAGGCCGATTTTCAAAGATGGTTCCGACATTTTCCGAAAAGAAGGGCTGAGATCGTCGGTAAGCAAACGGATTCTTTTGTCTTCCTCGAGGGCCTCCCCCCTACGCATTTTCGCCCTTGCGCGGGAGCGCTCCCACTGGCTTACTCCCTCTCATGCAAAATCCCTTCTTACTTTCCGCCTTGGTCCTCGCTGCCGCCCTCTCTTTGAGCTCGTGCGGCTCGGAAACCGGCAACACCGTGGCAGCCGAAAACGAAGACGGCTACATCGAGCTCTTTAACGGGAAAAATCTCGAGGGCTGGACCACCTCGGATGAGAATCCTGAGTCATTTTCGGTGAACGAGGGCACTCTCGTCGTCAAGGGCGGCAAGAGCCACCTCTTCTACACCGGTTCGGTCAATGGCGGAAAGTTCAAAGATTTCGAGCTGAAGGCCCGCATCAAGACCATGCCGGGAGCGAACAGCGGCGTCTACTTCCACACCGCCGTGCAGGCCGAGGGCTGGCCCGAGCAGGGCTACGAGTGCCAGGTCAATTCCACCCACAAGGACCCCAAGAAAACAGGAAGCCTCTACGGGGTGAAAAATATTGTCGCCCTCCAGGACGGACAGGAAGTTCCCAAGGGCGGCGATAGCGAAGTCCGCGAGAAGGCACCCAGCACCGACGGCGAATGGTTCGATTACCACATCACGGTGCAGGGCAAGCGCATCCACATCCGCGTGAACGGCGAGACCACGGTCGACTACACCGAACCCGAAGGCGGTCCGACCTCCCCCGGCTTCGCCGGACGCAGGCTCGGCGAAGGGACCTTCGGCATCCAGGCACACGATCCTGACAGCGAAGTGCACTACACACGCTTCGCGGTGAAGCCGCTCTAAAGGCCCGACGGCGGAAATCGCGGCATTTTCTGGTTGTTTTTCGTGTTTTGCCGCGTATTGATTCCCTCCCCACCGAAATTCGCCCCGGCGGATCTCTTCGGGAAAGGCAAGGCTTGATAGCTCAGTTGGTAGAGCAGAGGATTGAAAATCCTTGTGTCCCCAGTTCGAATCTGGGTCGAGCCACCTTCCTGATCCTCCTCTCTGGGTCTCCACCAAAGTTTGGGGCCTCTTCAATTATCGGAGAGCCAGAGCTTACTCCGGGAAATTCACCTCAACCCCTCAAGGCATCGAGGATGTATTCGCTCGGGCGGAAGTTTTCGATGATGACCTCCACTTGATCTCCCCGCTTCATCCGCACCTCACTGATATTGAAGTTGGGAGTCTTATGGGGTGCAAAAAGGATGTCGTCGTGAGTTGAGTTCTCGTGCTTCTTGAACATCCCGGGAACGATGTCACCGCCGAGATGGTCATCGCGTCCCGTGGCGAGATGGCAGGTGCCGAGAACTTTTTCATCCTGAATATCCGCCCCCGAAACCGGCAGCACTTGCGTACCGAAACCGAGTTCACCGAGGGTTCCCGTCATCGGATCATCGAGGAGCCGCGCGTTGTGGTCGTCGATGGTAGACTGACGGCCCGAGATCAGGGTCGAGTGAATGATGTTGCGATCCTTCACTTCAAGGACACCGAGGGTGCCGTCGGCATACTTCATGGGAAATTGACCATTGGCATCGACGGGAACGAAATAAACCTCGCCGGCGGGCAGGTTTGCGACGTCGGGCGCGGTGCCGGTGCAGAGTCCGTGGGACTTCTGAGCCTCCTGCCCGGCGAGGTCGAGGGAGGCGGTGAGAACACGCCCGTCCTCGAGGGCGAAGTCGATCTCAATCGTATCGGCTCCCGTCATTGCGAGCCGCATGCGCTCGGCATCGACGCTGACTTCGTGATAGTTCACCGCAAGACCGGACTTCAGGATGACGTCGTTGACCCCGTGCAGAGTCGCCCCGCGGAATCCAAACTCCTTGCACTTCGCGGTGAGCGGGGCAGTCGCCGAATACGTCGAGACACAGAGGATGATGTCGTAGTTCGTGTAGATGTCCCGATCGAGGCTGAGTTCTTTCCCGGCCGCGTCGTAGCACTCGTCCCTCAGGTCGAGGTTCGAACCGTAGGTCATGGGAAAGGCGAACATCTCCCCGCCCGTCATTCCGAGGGCGTCAAGTCCGCCATCCTTCAGGCCGAGGTAAAACTCTTCGTAGGCCTTTTTCTGAATCTCGTGCCCAGCCGCATTGAGGAAACCGTAGCCCTTCATCAGGCTGAGATCCTCGAGGTCGATGAGAACACAAACCTTCGCGCCCTTAGTCGGCTCGAAGACCGTGCCGAGCAATCTTTCGAGACTGAACTCGGGGAAGATCCGCTTCTCGGGATTCAGAATGATTTCGCGTTCGAGGGTGGCAACTGACATGGTCGTGAAGGTATTTGGTTTGAGCGCCCGTTACGACGCCGCGGTTTCTCTAAAACTTACACCGGCGAGCGACCGCCGGTGAGTAATTTACGAAAGCACGGTGAAGGAGGGTAAACAAAACATCGACATTTTTTACACATTATGAGCGACGGCCAACTCCCCTGGCGGCGGCGCGAGGCTTCGCCATTGGCTAAGTTGCTCAGGGAAAGGGCAGTTACGACAATCGGAAGCGTCCTCGAGGCAAAAATCTTCATAGATCTGCAGCAGACCCTGTTGCTGGTGGTAATAACGTGTGAATAACTTTTGGCGTTGCGTGTCGATCCCGAAAAGCCGCAGCGCGGCCCGGCGCAGTTTCTGATTCGAATCGACCCCTCCGAGGGCGGCATACTCAGACCAGTAATCGGGCTCCAGCCTCATCGCACCGGGGAAAATGACGTTTCCGAGGATGTCGCGGAGTCGGTCTTTTCCCACGAGCCGAAGCGCTGTCTTTGAAGGCGCCGACCTCAGGGTGTAGTGGTACTCCCAGAAGGGATGGTGAAGCCTTTTTAACAGGTTATTCACCTCTTTTTCGAGGTTATTCACATTTTCTTCCCACAAAGGCCGCAGTTGTTCCCATTGGTCTACGAGACCGGCGAGCGCACCGACCCGACGCTGCGGATGATTGAGAGGCCGGTTCCCGTCGTAGCGCCACGTGATCGCCCGGCGCGGGCTCGTCTCGACGCTGTCCCGCATCTTCCACCAGTGATCCCAGAGCTTCCCGAGATAGGCCCGGCTATCCTCGGGGGTAGGGTCGCCGCCCTCGCGATGATCGAGAAACCCGGCAGCCCCGAAGAGTCTGGCTTCGCGCTCCGGCTTATCCATTGTCAGGAGCATCTTCACCGGACAACGCTGCGCGAGAACGGCCATGGCTGTCTTATTCTGCCTGAACCCGAGCGCCTCGGCGAGGGCCTGGAACATGGCCTGCTCGTCCGAGGTTGAGTCTATCATGACCCGCAGCCGATCGCTCTTGCGCCGCAACCGGTACTGGGCGGCGGCGACAAGGAGAGAATCCACTTCCCCGTCACTCATGCGACTGAGCGGCGCAACACAGCGGCCGGGAAAAGCCTCGGGTAGAAAGTCGGGACGTCCCTCGAGCCCGGTGAACTGCGGCAACAGCAATTGGGGAACATGGCGATGATCGGCCGTGCGGGTGAAGAAACGATTCAGCGCCGGCTGGTCGGTGAAGACGTGGAGGACGACCTCGTTGAAATCGGGATTGGTGACATGCCCGTGCTTCTCCCAGTGCCGCACGTCGATGTCGATCTCGAGGGCACCTCTCCGCAGCTCGCCGTCGATGCGCAGCGCGACCTCGGTGAAGTCGGGGCCGGCTCCACGGTTCCAGTGCCCGAACTGCACGATCTCGATCCGCTCGCCCTCTGTCCCGGTAAAGACACGCCCGAACTCACCGCCGAACCAGTGTGCCTGCAAGTCGATCTCGTCGCGGAAGGGACAGTCACCTCCCCGCACTACGAGCCGCGCGAGGGACCAGACTCGTTCACGAAAGGACTCGTATCGCCCTGCAGCGACTGGAAAGGGCACTGACATGCAGGCACCCTATTCAAAACTGTTCAAATTACCAGCTCTTTCAGCCGGCGACCCGGTCTTTTTTCGCAGCATTCGAAAGACAAAAAGAGAGACCGCGACGAGAACGATCCACCAAGCGAATTCCGGGATGCCGGTGGCGTCGCTCAACCGCGTCTTGCCGGCCGCCCCGACCGGAAGAATGGCGCTCTTTACCCATCCGAAGGTGACCGCGTAGAGGACACCGCCCACAACCATGCCGAGGAATCCCACGAGCGCGTGGATACTGCCCGTCGCGATCGCCGCGACCCCGGTTCCGGGACAGTATCCGTAAAGAACCATGCCGACCCCGAAAAGGCCGCCGCCGAGGATAACCCCGAGGGTATTCATCTCTTTGATGTGCCAGCCTTCAAGGATGCCGCCCCGCATCATCACCGCAACCCCGATGCCGCCGACGAGGATCGCCGTGAGCATGATTTTGAGAACGGTGAAATCGCGGAAGCGGAACAGATTCACGATGACATTGTAATCGGTCACCCTCCCCTTTTCGAGGAGGGTGCCGAAAACCAATCCAAAGACCCCGGCAAGAAGGAGGCCCGTCGCAGACGATGTGGAGAGTGGAAAATTCATCGTGTTACGTGCGTGTTAGGATTTACCGGAACGGAACATGAGCGCCGCCGTGACAATGCCCGTGGCGAACATGGAGATAAAAAAGACCCAGCTCGAGACCGCGAGTTGGAGCGTGCCGCTGATACCGTGGCCACTGGTACAACCACCGGCGAGGCGGGCTCCGTAGAGGATGATAATCCCGCCGACGAACGCGGCGATCATGCGCCCGGCGACACCGTTTCCGAAGCGGGCGCTCCAGACCGAGGGGACTTTCTCCCAGGCGAAGGTTCCCGATCGCATCGAGCTGAGGAAAGCCCCGAGAGCCGTCGCGATGAGAAAGATCGTCTCATAGCCGAATTTCGGCGTCGTGCCCGACCAGTAACCGTTCGAGGTCACCCTTTCCATGCCGACTAAGAGCGAGGCGAACCAGCCCGAGAGTTTCGAGACCTCGGTCGACATCCCGATGGGCTTGTTGACGAAATAAAAGGCGGCCCAGCTCAGCACCCCGATACCGGCGCCAACGAGATAGGGACTCCAAGACCGGGCGCGCAGGCCTGATGGTGCATCCGACCGAGAGTGAAGGGGGTTTTCCATGTCTTTTAATATCACCATATATCGATACAGTCAATTTTATTTCTTTTATTCAGTTTTGATTTAGATTATTGTAGGGGGTGGGGATTATCTTCTCCTCCCACTTTTTATCATCATGGCCCGAACGACAGAACTGGATCGGCAATCCCTCGAAAAAATTGCGTCATTTTTCAAGGTCTTCGCCGAGCCCACTCGCCTCGCGATCCTGCAAATGCTGCGGCAGGGACCGGCCTCGGTGAACGACATCGTCGCTTCTCTTTCCACCTCGCAGGCGAATATCTCGAAGCAGCTCAAAACCCTTTACGAGGCCGACCTTCTCCTCCGCGAGCAGCGCGGCACGCAGGTCTTTTACTCGATCAGCGAGCCTCTCGTTTTCGACCTCTGCGAGCTCGTTTGCTCCAAGCTCAACCGCCGCGCCCGCGCGGAGAGTGCCGTTGTCTACGAGATCTAACAGGGTTGACTCTATCTCACAGCCCTGTTTGCTCAACGGGTGAACCCTCTTCCCCAGCTCCTCCTCGCCCCGATGCAGGATGTATCGGTGCTGCCGCTCTGGCGCTGCCTCGAGCGTCGCGGCGGACCCGATGTCTATGTGACGGAATACCTCCGCGTTCATCGCGATTCCCATCCGGAAAAATGGATCCTGCGATCCATCCGCGAACTCGAGACGGAAAAGCCGATCATGGCGCAGATGATAGGGAACGATCCCGGGCATCTTGTGCGCACCGCAAAGGCGATCCACGAGCTCGCCCCCTGTGCCGGCATCGACATCAATCTCGGCTGCCCTGCCCCCACCGTTTGCGGAAAACAGGCCGGCGGAGCGCTCTTGCGAAATCACGATCTCATCCGTCGGATCGTCCATGAGCTGCGGCCTGCCGTGCACGGCCGGTTGACGCTGAAAACGCGAATCGGTTTCGAGTCTCCGGCCGAGTTTGAGGCTCTCCTCGAACTTTTTGCTTCTCTCCCGCTCGACAGCCTCGCGATTCATGGACGCACGGTGCGCGAGCGCTACCAGTCCGACGTTCACACCGCCGAGATCGCCCGTGCCGTCGCTTCACTGCCCTATCCTGTCGTTGCCAACGGCAGTATCGTCTCGGTCGCAAGTGCCCGGGCGATGTGGCGAAAAACCGGGGCGGCAGGCCTGATGATAGGACGCGGCGCGATCCGTAATCCCTGGCTCTTCGAAGGGATCCGCGATTCCCTCGCCGGACGCGAGCCCCACCGCCGGCACTTTCACGAAGTCCTCGCCTACCTGCGCGAGCTCACCGAAGAAGTGAGAGAGGAGGGTGATTTTGAAAAAGAGTCGCAGATCGTGAACCGCATGAAGAAATTCACCAACTACATCGCCTCGGGCATCGCCGGCGGCACCCTCAATGACGAGCTGCGCCGTGCCACGACCTTGGCCAGTTACGAAGCGTCGTGTCAGCGTCACCTCGATAACGATGAACTTTTTGCCGAAGAACCCGGCGAGGACGGGACTCTCTTTTGCGGAATTCACGAACTCGGGAGATCCGATTAAAGGATTCCGGCGGCTACAGCGAGGCACTTCCGGCGATCGCGGCAATGATCACGAATCCGTAGACGACGATGATAAACGCGAGAACAACGAGCGAGAGATATCCGCAGATCAAGCCGGCAAGGGCGAGGCCGTCGGCCGAGGTGGGGACAGGCGATTCTCTTGCCCGTTTTCGCGCGATGTGCCCGCAGATGACTGCCCCGATCCCGAGAAGCGGGAAACAAAAAAGACTAATCAGCCCGAGAACGAGCGCAGTGATCGCCATCGGATCGGTCGGCGGCACCGCCGCGGGGTAACCGGGCCCCCCGTAGGCGATATCGCGCCGCTGGTCCGCTGTGAGGACCGGTGGTGCGACACTGCTGCCAAAAAGCTCGGGCCGCAGTTGAATCGCCGGGACCCAGTTCGTGAGGGTCCCGTTCCAGAGCAAGGTCCCCGGTCTGATCGTGCCGGCGGCAACCAGCCCGGCGAGACCACCGTCACTGATCGGGTGTTGCTGATCGAACTCGTCGGCGTAGTACCACTCCATCTTTTTTCAGTAAAGTCAGGAAAAGGACGAAACAGTGATCGGACCGTTTCAGGCGAACTCGCAGTATTGGCGGAAAGTCTCGAGACGCTCCGAAAAGGCCGCAGGGGTGAGATCGTGGAGAGAATGCGTGCTGAAGCTCTCGCAGGTAAAGCTCGCGAGGATGGTGCCGCGGGCGATTCCGCTCTTGAGATCAGCGAAGTCATACTCCTTTTTCCCGAGGCTGGCGAGGTAGCCGGCGAAGCCGCCAATGAAGCTGTCGCCCGCGCCGGTGGGGTCAAAGACATCGTGCAGGGGGAAGGCGGGACAGGCGAAGAACTCGCCGTCACCGAAGAGCATCGCCCCGTGCTCCCCTTTTTTGATGATGACATATTTCGGTCCCATCGCGCGGAGGCGGTGACCTGCCGAGACGACATTTGAGGTGTCCATCATCAGCTTGGCTTCGCTGTCATTGAGGACGAGCAGGTCGATCCGCTTGAGAAGACTCTCGAGTTCGTGACGCGAGATCTGGATCCAGAGGTCCATCGTGTCGGCGATGGTGAAACCGGGCCCGTCGGCGAGCTGATCGACGACCGCGTGCTGATTCAAGGGGTGGGAATTCGCGAGGAGATTCACCGTCGTGGCGACCTTCTGCGAGTCGGCCACGGCGGGCTGCCAGGACTCCAGCACATTCAGGGCGACTGAGAGCGTCTCGCGGTCGTTCATGTCCTCCATGTATTCACCGGCCCAGCGGAAGGTCTCGCCTTCGGAGAACTCGACCCCTTCGAGATTGATGTCGCGGCCTTTGAAAATATTCAGGTGCTCCTGAGGGAAGTCGCGGCCGACCACCGCGACGAGGCCGACGGGAGAGAAAAAGCTCGCGGCAATCGCGGCGTAGGAGGCGGAGCCGCCGAGGAGATTCTCCTGCGAGGCTTTGGTCGTTTTGACATTGTCGATGGCGATGGAACCGGATACGAGGACGCTCATGGGATACGGATGTTGGGAGACGATATAATGGTGAGGGTTCAGGAGAGGAGGGACCTCGCGCTCCGGACATAAGCAGCGATATCGGGTGCCTGCAAGATCCCCGAGACGATCACGGCACGTTTTGCGCCGAACGCCACGAGATCGGCGAGGTTTTCTTTTTTGATGCCGCCGATGCAGAAGATCGGCAGGTCGGGGTAGAGCGAATGCACCTCGCGAATCTCGGCCGTGCCGATGGGTTCGTAGGTGGGCTTGGTCGGGGTTGCGAAGAGCGGCCCGAATCCGATGCAATCGGTGCGCGGATCCGCCGCGGCCGCGGCCGCCTGCGCGAGACTGTGAGTGGAACGCCCCACGAGCATCTCCGGACCGACAATGCCCCGGACCTCGTCCATGGAGGCGTCATCCTGCCCCACATGGACGCCATCAGCCCCGAGCGAGGCGGCCACGGCAGCATGATCATTGATGAAAAAGGGAACTCCGGCCTCGCGGCAAATGGGGAGAAGGGCCTCGCCCCATTTTGCCACTTCATCGGTCGAGTGGCCTTTTGCCCGCAACTGGATGACGTCGACACCCCCCTCGATCATCTCGGCGGTGACCCGGATGAGCGAGGCCGGAGCGGCGTATCCGAGATCGACGATGCCGTAAAGTCGGGCATGATAAAGAGTGCTGCGGGGCATGGCGAGACTCAACAGGGTCAGATGAGAGAGTCAACCCCCTCTTGCACGGGGAAACGTTCGCCTGGAGAGCCCGCGATGTCTCGCTGCGACGTGCAGCGGCGAAAAGAATTGAAGACGCCGGCCCCCTGCGGCGTCCAATACTTTGCACCCTGTGCGGTCAATTCTTATGCCCCTTTTTAAAATAAAAAAAAGTCACCCCTCGACTTCTCGTGTTTGCGGCGACGCTAGTGCTCGCCCTCTTCCCCATGCATGGACAGGGTCAAAGCAAAAACAAGAAGAACGACAACAAAAACGAATACAATAATGCGGCCCGTGATCAGCCTCGTCAGGCCGCGCCCGCAAGTCCTCGCGTCTCTTCACCCCGCGCGCAGCCGCAGCCGCGTGTTGTAGCGCCTCAGCAAGCAGCCGCGAGAGGTCCCGTCGCTTCCACGCCGAAACCTGCCGAAGGGAAATCCGACAATCGCCCCAACGACAAAATTCATACCGAAAATGACCGCCCGAAAGTCGCCCCCAAACCCTCCACTTCCTCCTCGCGGGCAGTCCCGAGGGCGATCCCGGCCTGATCTTCAGCCGTCAAGAATACCACCTCTCGTTGTCGCAGGGCTCGGAGCAGGGCGGGTCGATGATCCGTCCTGCTTCATCTACGGGGATGACCTTTCCCGTAGCTCCCCGCCGTGGAACGCGTAAGTTATCCGGTGAAAGAGCGCCAAGTCCTCCCCGAGATCCTCGACTCCCTCGCCCCGGACGATCCGCGCGCCCGTCGCTCGCGCCGCGATCTCGGTTTCATCAATGCGATCATGGGGAACTACCGCTGGCTCTCAGGAAAGATGCGCGCTGCCGACACCGACGGCTCTTTTCAATGGATCGAGACCGGTTCGGGTGACGGCCCCCTCGCACGCTTCCACGATCGCTTTCCCGGCACCGTCACCGGACTCGACTTTGCCCCGCGTCCGCGCGACTGGCCCGAAACCTGGCAATGGATCGAGGGAGATCTCTTTGCAACGCTCCCGACTGCTCTAACGCCTGAAGGAAACGCGGGGCTCGTCGCCAATCTCTTTCTGCATCACTTCGACGACGCGATGCTCGCCGCTTTGGGAAAAATTCTCAACGAGCGCATCTCGCGGCTCTACTTTGTCGAACCGGCCCGCGAGAAGGTCTTCCGGGTGCTCGGCTACGCTCTCTTCCCCTTCATCAACGAAGTGACCAGGCACGACATGCAGGTCAGCATCGGCGCGGGATTTCAACGGGGCGAACTCGCCTCGACGCTCGGTCTCGATGGTTCATGGCGTGTCCGCGAGACCGTCACACCCCTCGGAGCGTATCGTTTTGAAGCATGGAAAAAATGAATGACCGCCCCCTCACCATCATCGGCGGGGGCATTGCGGGACTTTCTCTCGGGGTCGGGCTGCGGCGGCACGGCGTCCCCGTGACCATCATCGAGGCCGCCACTTATCCGCGGCACCGCGTCTGCGGCGAATTCATCTCGGGTGTCTCGCGGGAAACGCTGGAGTCCCTCGGTGTCGCCGATCTTCTCGACGACGCCGAAGTCTGCCGGGAGACCGCGTGGCACGACGCCACGGGACCGATTCTCCGAAAGACCCTTCCCTCTCCCGCTCTCGGCATTTCACGTTTCCGCCTCGATCGTCGCATGGTCGAGCGCTTTCGCGAACTGGGCGGAGAGTTGCGCGAAGGCGAACGCTACCGCGAAAACGCCACTGCCCCCGAGGGTCATCTCTTCGCCACGGGACGCTCCCGCGACGCGACGAGTCCCTGGCTGGGACTCAAGGGGCACCTCATCGATTACCCGCTCGAGGCCGACCTCGAGATGCACCTCGGCGACGGAGGTTACATCGGCCTCAGTCGCATCGAAGACGGCCGCGTCAACGCCTGCGGCCTCTTTCGCCGCCGCAGCGACCTGCAGGTGCAGGGCAGCGAAGCACTCCTCGCCTACCTCTCGGCCTGTGGTTTGGAAAAGCTCGCGGGACGCATCGATCGCGCCGGTCTCGACCGTGATTCGCTCACCGGCGTTAGCGCTTTCCAATTCGGCAGACAGACAAAAAGTGAACACGGGAGCGTCAGACTCGGGGATCGCTTTTCCATCATCGGCCCCTTTACCGGGCACGGCATGAGCATGGCCTTCCAGTCCGCTGCCATCGTCCTGCCGCTGCTGCGGGACTATGCCACGGGCGGCATCGGGTGGAATGAGGTGACGCGCCAGAGCGATGATCTCCTGAGCCGGTCTTTTCGCCGTCGCCTCGGAGTCTCGCGGCTCGTCCACCCCTTCCTCACGAGCGACCGCGGGCGAAGGCTCATGACCACCCTCGCCCGGCGAAACTGGCTCCCCTTCTCTCTGCTTTACCGGGCGACCAGATAAAAATTCCGCACTTTTTCTGAACATTTTCCAAAGGTCCGACGTCTTATAATGCAATGCAGCGATTCTCTCAGGAGTGGCGGGACTGGCTTGGTCAATACGGGGGCCGACTCATGCTTTTCGCGCGTCAGCAGACGCGTGGCGAAGCGGACGCGGAGGATGTCCTCCAGGCGGCTCTCGTCCGCACCTGGAAGACTCACGAGGGCGCTCCCGATCCGCAGGTCGTCAGCCTCGCCTACACCAACATCCGCCGCTGTGCGATTGACCTCGGGCGCAGCAACGAAAGACGGAAACGCCGTGAGGAAGAGTCTGTCCGCGAGCGCGGCGAACTCGTCGCCTGGTTCGAACTGCCGGAGGACGACACCGCCCGCGCCCTCCAAGTAGCCATGGCCAAGGTCCCCGAAAAGTTCCGCGAAGTCATTACCCTCAAAGTCTGGGGTGACCTGACCTTTGACCAGATCGGCAAAACCCTCGAGATCTCCCCCAACACGGCCGCTTCGCGCTATCGCTACGGGATGGAGGCGCTGCGGAAATCGCTGGAAAGCGAGAGGGTCGAGATGGGGATGTGATTCCGTTAGGGTGCCGACCCCCTCTCAACAAATCGGATCCGGACACACGTCACGGCGGTCGCACTTGAGACAGTGTTCGCCCATGAAAAGATCGTCGAAGAGGCCCATGAGTCCCTGCACTGTCTCGGGAGTGTCGGTCACGATCCCGCTTTCGAAATTCCGTCGCCGCACCGACTTGGCCCCCATCCCGGCACCGGTGAGATTCGCGGACCCGAGAAAGGCGCGCTGCCCGTCGACGATGACACACTTCATGTGATTCCGCGGGCAGAGGATGCGCTCGAAGCGGTCGGACCCGATCAGGTTCGGGAAGCGGTCAAAGTCCTTCCGAAAGCGGGGGCCGGGCTCCTTCGCGTGGATGAGCCTGATCTCGACCCCGTCGTTGATGAGGTCGTCGAAGACGGCGAGGAAGGAGTCGAACTTCTTCCGGCCGGGGCGGGCGAGGTGGAGGTCCTTGATGTCCGCCGTCGCGACCCAGAGGAAGCTCTTCGCCGAGGGGATCAGTTCTTTGAAGACGGCCTCGTGGATAGCTTCATTGAGAACGAGTCTATCCATGAGGTGCCGTGACGGGCGGCCGTGATACCGCAGTCAATCAGATGTGAACCGCGTGCCCGTAGGCGTCTTCAGTCGCCTCGTGAATTGCCTCGGCGAGGGTCGGGTGAGCGTGGATCGTCGCGGCGATCTCTTCGTTAGTCGCTTCGAGATTCATCGCCAGAGTCAACTCTGCGATAAGCTCGGTAGCCCCGGATCCGATGATGTGGGCCCCGAGAATCTCTCCGTGTTTTTTGTCGAAGATGATCTTCACGAAACCTTCCGCATCGGCCACCGCGAGAGCGCGTCCGCTCGCGGCAAAGGGGAACTTTCCGACGCGGTAGTCGAGCTTCTGCTCCTTGCAGGCGTCTTCGGTGAGACCGACCGAGGCGACTTCGGGGTGGCAATAAGTACAGCCGGGGAAAAGGGTGACCTTCTTGGGTTTGGCCTGGGAGTTGAACATCCCCTCGACCGCCTGGGTGGCCTCGTAACTGGCGACGTGAGCGAGCCAGGGGGGGCCGATGATGTCACCGGCTGCGTAGACGTTCGGGAGGTTGGTCTGGTAGCGGGCATCGATCTCGATGTAACCGCGATCGGTCAGCTTGAGCTGCTCGGCGTTCTTCGGGAGGACGGGGGCGACCCCGACCGCAACGAGACAGACTTCGGCTTCGAGCGTCTGCTGATCACCGCCGCCGGCGGGCTCGATCGTGAGACGGACTCCGTTTTCGGTCGTCTCGGCCGCGGCCGTTTTCGTCGAAGTGTGAAATTTGATCCCGTGCTTCGCGAGGGATTTCTGGAGAGCGGCACTGACTTCGGAGTCTTCGACCGGGAGGATGCGATCCATCATTTCGATGACGGTCACCTCGGTGCCATAGGAGCTGAAGAAGTAGGCGAACTCGATTCCGATGGCTCCGGCTCCGATGATGACCATGGACTTGGGCTGCTTCTTCAGAGTCATCGCATCCTTCGACCCGATCACCTTTTCCCCGTCAAAGGGAAGGAAGGGGAGACCGCGCGAGACGCAGCCGGTCGCGAGGAGAACATTCGCGGCGGTGTGGATTTCGCTTTTTCCTTCAGCGTCGATGACCTCGACCTTGCCGTTCGCGGCGAGACCGCCGGTGCCGCGGATGTAGTCGATCTTGTTCTTCTTGAAGAGGAACTCGATCCCGCCGGCGAGCTTGTCGGAGACCTGACGCGAACGTCCGATCACTTTTTCCCAATCATAGGAAAGGCCTTCGATGTTCAGGCCGAACTCGGCGGCACGGTGGGAGAGGGTGTGGTAGAGCTCGGCGTTCTTGAGGAGCGCCTTCGTTGGGATACAGCCCCAGTTGAGGCAGGTCCCGCCGGCTCTATCGTTCTCGATACAGGCGACTTTTTTACCGAGCTGAGCGGCGCGGATTGCACCGACATATCCGCCGGGGCCGCCACCAATGACAATAAGATCGTACGAAGCCATGAGTAAAATTATGTGAGTGTTAGGAAATAAGAAGGATGGGAGTTTCAAGGAAACGCTTCAGCTCGGAAAGGAAGCGGGCACCGACGGCACCGTCGATGACGCGGTGGTCGCAGCTCATCCCGATCCACATGCGCTGACCGGGGACGATCTGGTTGGCGGCGTTCACGACCGGTTGCTTCGTGATCGTGCCGATCGCAAGAATCGCGGCCTGGGGCGGGTTGATGATCGCGTCGAAGTTCCCGATGCCGAAGGCGCCGAGATTCGAGATCGTGATCGTGCCGCCCTGCATCTCGGCCGGAGTGAGTTTTTTGTCCTTGGCCCGACCGGCGAGTTCCTTGAGTTCGCCGGCGAGTTCCTTGATCGACTTCATCTGCGCCGAGCGAATCACCGGGGTGACGAGCCCTTCCTCGATCGCCACGGCGACCGAGAGATTGATCTCGCCGTGCTGAAGGATGGAGTCTCCCTGGAACGAGGCATTCACCGCCGGAACCGAGTCGGTCGCGAGGACGGTCGCGCGCATGATGAAGTCGTTCACCGTGTACTTGGGTCCGCCATTCGCCGTGCTCGCCGCGTTGACCTGCTCGCGCATGGTCATGAGCGGTTCGGTGTCGATCTCGATATTGAGATAAAAGTGCGGGATCGTCGTCTTGCTCTCGAGGAGTCGCTGGGCGATGACGCGTCGCATCCCGGTGAGAGGAATGGACTGATCGCCGCGGCTCCCGGGAGCGGGGAGAAGTCCGAGGTTGGACCCGCCACCTCCTCCGGCGGGGGCGTTGAGGACATCCTTTTTAATAATGCGTCCGCCGGGACCACTGCCGGTGACACGACGGAGATCGACACCCTGCTCTTCGGCGAGCTTGCGGGCGAGGGGAGAGGCTTTGATGCGTCCGTCTGCGGACAGAGCGGAAGACACGGACGGGGGAGGGGACTTCGCGGCGGCAGGAGCCGGGGCCGCTGCTTCCGCTTTTTCGGCCACAGGCTTTTCGGCTTTGTCTTCCGCCGGATCTGCCGCCGAGGCCGATGAGGGCGCCTGATCGGCGTCTGCCGGTGGTTCCTCACCGGGCTCGAGGATGAGGGCGAGAGAGGCACCGAGGACGACGGTCTCACCCTCTTTCACATAAATCCTGTAAAGGATGCCTTCGTCGAAGGAGGGCATCGTCATGGTCGCTTTGTCGGTTTCGACTTCGGCGATGTCCTCGTCCATGGACACGGTATCGCCCTCTTTCTTGAGCCATTTCACGAGGGTGCCCTCGCTCATCGTGTCGCTCAGTTTGGGCATTTTCAAATAGGCTGCCATAAATTCTGTTGCTGGTCGGAAGGTGAAAAAAGTTACGTCTCGTGAATCACTCGCGACGATCCTAACAGATCGATAATGCGCGCTCCACGATCTCGTCGGGAGAAGGAAGCTGAAGCTTCTCAATCGGTGGGCTGTAGAAGGCGGGAGCATCGGCACTCGTGATCCGGAGGACCGGAGCATCGAGATCGTCGAAAGCCTGCTCCATGATCATCGAAGAGATCTGGGCGCCGACGCCGCAGAAGGGTTTGTTCTCTTCCACGCAGATGGCGCGGTGGGTCTTGCGAACCGAGGCCATGATCGCCTCTTCATCGAGCGGACGGATCGAACGCAGGTCGAGGACTTCGGCATTAATATTGTGCTTCTCGGCGAGGATCTCAGCAGCGGCAAGACAAGTCACGACGGCGCGGCCGTGAGCGATGAAGGTGAGGTCCGTGCCCTCGCGTTTCACCGAGGCCTTGCCGATGGGCACGAGCAGTTCGCCGCCTTCGATTTCGTCGTTCGACGGAACCGTCCCGGTCATCCCGTAGAGGACGGTGCTTTCCATGAAATAAACCGGATCATTGTCGCGGATCGCGGACTTGATGAGTCCCTTCGCATCGTAGGGATTGGACGGAGTCACGACCTTGAGGCCGGGCATGTTGGCGAAAATGTTCTCGGGGGTGTGCGAGTGAGTCGCGCCGACGTTCGTTCCTCCGTTGGCCGGGCCGCGCACGACGATGGGCACATTGATGAGACCGCCCGACATGTAACGGCAGGTCGCGGCATTGTTCATCATCTGGTCAAAGGCGACGTAGGCGAAGCTGAAGAACATCAGTTCCATGACGGGACGAATCCCGAGCATGGAGGCGCCGATGCCCATGCCGATGAATCCGGCTTCGGAGATGGGGGCGTCGATGATGCGTTTGTCGCCCCACTTTTTCCAAAGACCTTCGGTGACTTTATAAGCGCCGTTGTACTCAGCGACTTCTTCGCCGATGATGATGACATTGTCGTCGTGGGCGAGTTCCTCATCGAGGCCTTCTCGGAGTGCTTCGCGGTAGGTGATTTCTCGTGGCATGGGAAAAGAGCTTTTTAGCGGATAGCTGTTTTGCTATTTAGCAGGGGAAATGAATAGGGTTCGGCCGGTTACCTGAGAGGGTTGTTTCAGCCGTGGAAGAAGTGACGACCGGTGCGCCCGGCTTCGGTGTTATTATCCACCTCCCAGTAGATGTCGTCAAAGATCGCGGACTCATCAGGGTAGGGGCTCTTGATCGCGAACTCCGCGGCGGCATCCGCCTCGGCGCCGGCTTCTTTGTTGATCGCCTTGTAATCGTCCTCGGAAATGACCCCCTCGCCGATGAGGGTGTTCTTCCAGAACTCGATCGGATCATGTTTATTCATGTATTCCTGGATCTCTTCTTTGGTGCGGTACTTCTCGGCGTTCGCATCAGCAACGGAGTGACCCTTGTGACGATAGGTGAGGATCTCGATAATGGTCGGGCGGCAATGCTCGTGAGCACGCTCGACAGCCTTTTGCACTCCGGCCCGAATCTCGTAAAGACTGACCCCGTCGATCTTATCCCAGTCCATGTTGTAACCCTCGGCGCGGGCGGCGAGACCCTCTTTCGGGAAAGCGGAGGAGCGGGCCTGTGAGGTGCCCATGGAGTAACCGTTGTTCTCGATGATGTAGATCACGGGGAGACTCCAGAGAGAGGCGAGGTTGAGCGCTTCGTGGAAGGCCCCCTGATTGATCGCTCCATCACCGAGGTAACAGAGACAGCAACCCTTGAGGCCTTTGTATTTCACCCCGAAAGCGAGGCCGGCCCCGAGGGGAGTCTGACCACCGACGATCCCGTGTCCGCCCCAGTAGTTTTTATCAGGCGCAAAGTAGTGCATCGAGCCCCCTTTGCCTTTCGAGCAACCTGTCGCCTTTCCGAAGAGTTCAGCCATGCATTCATTCATCCCCATGCCCACTGCGAGAGCATGCCCGTGGTCACGATACGCCGTGATGACATGATCATTTTCACCAAGCAAGGAGATCGACCCGACGGCGACTGATTCCTGCCCGATATAGAGGTGGAGGAACCCGCCGATGGAGTCATTGTGGTAGTGCTTCAGAGAAGTCTGCTCGAACCGGCGGATGCGGACCATCTGGCGGAGCAGTTCTATTTTATCCCCGGCGGTGAGCGACTGATTGATCGGCGCGTCAGCGAAGGGAACTGTCGATTGATTTGCGGTTTTTGATGCCATCACAAAAGAAAAAATCCCTCCGTAGTTGGAAGGCCGCGAACGGTAGCTTAAAGTGTCCCTCAAGGAAACCGGTAAGTGTCCGATTTTTTCCTTTCTCAATTCGTTCTCCCTTGTTGTTCCACGTGGAACATTTCACCTTTTCGAGATGTTTGATTACCCAAAAAAATACGATGTCCTGATCATCGGCGGCGGTCACGCCGGAGTCGAAGCAGCCATGGCCGCCGCCCGCGTCGGCGCGTCGGTCGCTCTCCTCAGCCAGAATCTCGATACGATTGGACAGATGTCGTGTAACCCGGCTATCGGAGGCCTCGGTAAAGGGCACATGGTTCGGGAGATCGATGCACTCGGGGGGGTCATGGCTTTGAACACCGATGCGACCGCGATTCAGTTCCGAATCCTGAACGCGAAGAAGGGACCGAGCGTCCGGGCGCCGCGCGCCCAATGCGATAAGAAGGCCTACCAGTTCCGCATGAAGTGGCTCCTCGAGAATGAGCCGAACCTCGATCTTCACCAGGGGAACATTTCCAAACTGCTCGTCGAGGGAGATGCCATCACCGGGGCGGAGACGAACCTCGGAGTTCGCTTCAGTTCCCGCTCCGTCGTCGTGACCACGGGGACCTTCATGCGGGGATTGATGCACGTCGGTTTGCAGAACCAGGCCGGGGGCCGAATGGGGGATTCCGCCTCGACTCTGAGCGACGATCTCCTCCGTCTCGGGTTTGAAGTGCGCCGTTTCAAAACGGGGACTCCCTGTCGGCTGAATGGTCGCACCATCGACTTCTCGAAATGTGAACGGCAGGATGGCGACACCCCTGTCCCGCGCTTCTCCTTTCGCTCCGATGAGGAACCCGCAGGCGAAGATGATATCTTCACGTTGAACCGCTGGTCCGACCCGATGTTTCACGTGGAACAAATGCCCTGCTGGATCACCTACACGAACCAGTCGACCCACGAAGAGATCCTCGCAAACCTCGATAAATCCCCGATGTATTCCGGCATCATCGAAGGGGTCGGTCCGCGCTACTGTCCCTCGATCGAGGACAAGGTCGTGCGCTTCGCCGACAAGGAACGCCACCAGGTCTTCCTCGAGCCGGAGGGCCGCCACACGCTCGAGTATTACGTGAACGGCGTTTCCACCTCTCTTCCCTTTGAGGTTCAGTATCGATTCATCCGCTCCATCCCCGGGCTGGAAAATGTCGACATCATTCGCCCGGGCTACGCGGTGGAATACGATTACTGCGTGCCTACTCAGCTTTACCCCACGCTCGAGACGAAGGCGGTCTCGGGACTGTATTTCGCCGGTCAGATCAACGGAACTTCCGGCTACGAAGAAGCGGCCGGACAGGGTCTCGTTGCGGGGGCAAATGCAGCGCTCAAGGTGGCGGGAAAACCCAGTTTCGTCCTTTCGCGCGACGAATCCTACATTGGGGTAATGGTCGACGACCTCGTCACCAAGGGAACCGACGAGCCCTACCGCATGTTCACCAGCAGAGCCGAGCATCGCCTCCTCCTCCGTCACGATAATGCCGACATCCGCCTCAGCGGGACTGCCGAAGCCGCTGACCTTATTTCCCCCGGCTTCCTATCCCGGACTCGGGCGAAGAGGGAGAAGGTCGCGGCTCTCCGTCACCAGCTCGAGAACACGCACACGGCGGACGGCTCTCTCGCGAAATGGCTCCGTCGCCCGGAGTCGAGCTGGGAGAGTTTCGACAGCGAGTTGAAGGCTTCCTTTGATCCCGCGATCTGGGAACTCGTCGAGATCGATGTGAAATACGAAGGCTACATCCGCCGACAGGGCGACCTCGTCGAAAAGACCAAGCGGGCTGACGACAAGAAAATCCCCCCGAATATGGACTACCTTCAAATCTCCGGCCTGAAACGGGAGGCTCAGACCAAACTCCAGTCCGTGCAACCGCTCACTCTGGGCCAGGCAGGCAGGATTAGCGGGATCACCCCGGCTGACATCTCCCTGCTCGCGGTGTGGTTGGAAAAGAGCAGCCGCTGATCGTCCCCATGAGAACCCGACTTCTCCTCCTCCACCACCTCCTCCTCACGAGTGTCATCCCCGTCTTCGGAGACGAAGGCCTTATCACCTTTCCCGAAGACCGCAGCTTCCTCCCGAAGAGCTGGATCACTGCGCCGATCGACGCGGCGATGGAACCGCTGAAGAAAGAGCTCCACGACGAGGCCGCCGGGATCATCAATACAGCCCTCGCCAAATACCCGGCAAAAATCCGCGCCCGGTGCCTTCGAGGCATTCACGTAGTTGGAGGACTGCGCTTTTACGACGTCAGCTACGGAGGCACCTACATGGCGAACAGCCGCCGTATCGTCCTCGTGTATCGGGAGGGTTTCGAGAAGCGGGGATTCGAGCAACGTTTTCACCACGAGTTCTCTTCCTTGCTTCTGGAGCAGAACGAAAGCCTCTTCGAATCCGAACGATGGACCTCGGCCAACGAACCCGACTTCACCTACCGCGCCGGCGGGACCATGGAAGAGCAAAATGGCGATGTCCTCGAGGCGACCAGAGTCATCCAGGCCGAGCAGAAAAAAACGGGCGGTTCCGGCAGCAGTCTTCTGCAACCCGACATCGTCCTGATGGAAGACGGATTCCTCACTCGCTACAACATGGTCTCCATTGAACAGGATCTCAATGAGACGGCAGCCCACCTCTTCACCAATCACGAACTCTGGGAAATATGCCGCCGATACCCCCGCATCGATCAAAAAGTGGACGTCCTCATCGACTTTTACCGTCGCCTCGACAAGTCGATGGACAGGCTCTTTTTCCGCCAACTGACCGCTTCACCACAGACCAAAACCGCCCCATGAACCACCTTTCCCGCCAACTCGTCGCGATGGCCCTCGAGGAGGACCTCGGCGATATCGGTGACCTGACGAGCCTCTACTTTGTCGATCCGAACCATAGGTCGGTCGGTCGCATCGTCAGCCGGGAGAACGCAGTCATTTCCGGATCCGCTATCGCCGCGATCGCCTGTGAAGCGGTCAGCCCCTCACTCGCTTTCCGGGCCATCCTTCCCGACGGGGCAAGGGCCCACCCCGGGGACCTCGTCGCTGAGATATCCGGACCGACCCGTCTCGTCCTCACCGCCGAGCGGACCGTCCTGAACTTCATGCAGCGCCTCTCCGGTGTCGCGACAATCACCCGCACCTTTGTCGACGCCATCGCCGGAACCGGAGCACGCCTCCTCGACACCCGCAAGACCACCCCCGGATGGCGGGAACTCGAAAAGGCGGCCGTGACTCACGGAGGCGGGGTTAACCATCGCATGGGTCTCTACGACGCAATCATGGTGAAAGACAATCACCTTGTCGCCAATCCCAATCCGATCGATCTCGCCGCCCGCATCTCCAAGATAAAAGGCGGAACTCCCCACCTTAAAATCGAGGTCGAGGCCGACCATCTCGAGCAGGTCGCCGACTTCCTCACCATCTCCGGAATCGACGTCATCCTCCTCGATAACATGAGCAATGCGGGGCTCGCCCGGGCCGTCTCGATGCGCGATGAAATCGCTCCCGGAATCCTCCTCGAAGCAAGCGGAGGAGTAAACCTCAGCAGCGTCCGCGGCATCGCCGAAACCGGTGTCGATTTCATCTCCGTGGGCGCCCTGACTCACTCGGTCCGCTCGATCGACCTCGGGTTGGATCTCGTCGCGGAATGAGCGAGGCGATCTACACCGAAGTCACGCGAGGCTGGCCGAGCGAAGATCGCGAGCGCTTCCGCCCCGGTCATTTCACGCATCTCGCTAAAACAGGTTCAACAAACGACGATCTCCTTTCCCGCGCCCGCGCAGGTGATTCCGTCCCATTCGAACTCATCTGCGCCGACTACCAGAGCAACGGACGCGGGCGTCGCGGCGATCGTTGGGTAGCGGCAAGTGGACGCAACCTCCTTTTTTCCCTCGCGCTGCCTCTCGACGGCCCCCGCGAGACCTGGTCGCGTCTTCCCCAGTTGACCGCCTCCCTCGTCGGTCGCGCCATCGAAGACATTCTCGGACCCGCTCATCGCCTCGAAGCGAAGTGGCCCAATGACCTCCTATATAAAGAACAAAAGCTCGCCGGCATTCTCGTCGAAATCTCTCTCCTCCCCAGTCCGGTCGCCATCGTCGGTGTCGGCATCAACGTGAACCTGAGACGTGACGAACTGCCCGCGGACCTCCGCGACCTCGCCACCTCGCTCTATGAAATCACCGAATGTGAATCGAGCCGCTGGTTCCTCCTCGGACTGATCCTCCGGGGATTTTTAAAACACTATCCGGACGGTATCAGTGACTTTTCCGCCGCCCTCGCGTGGGTCACCGCACGGGATCTCCTCCACGGCCGCAACCTCCGCGTTCGCAGTGGCCACGAATGGCTCGCCGGCACAGCAAGCGGGATAGGATCAGGCGGAGAATTACTCCTTACGACGGAGAGCGGGGTCGCCCGGGAAATCGTGAGCGCCGAAGAGATCCTGTGGAAGTGACCGGGCGATTTGTGTTAATGTTAGACCTATCGCGTATTTGAGGAACGAATTCGAAACGGCTCTTGTTTAAGAAAAAGATCTTCACGGATTAGCCGATGCGCGAAACGCTCTTTCTGTTGGCGTGGAGCGGCCCCGTCGAGATGACGACCGACATAAACGCGCGGCGTGGCCGTCGATTCCGCGCTTGATGGTTGCGTGAGGTTCGGTAGGATTGACTTGTCTGCGGTAATTATTCTTGTCAGGATGGCGGTTCCACCCCCGACCGAAATCCCCGCACCATCCCGCAAGAAAGCCCCGAACCTCCTCCTCGCCCGTGCCATCGGCGGGAAGGGAGAGGAGGGGTTGAAAAAGGGGAAATCCAGCAATACCAAATAATGCGCCGTTCAATCCGCACCGTGCTTGCCTCCCTTTTTCTGTCGCTTAGCTGCTTTGCCGCCGACGGCACAGCCCCTCCAGAGCCCATCTCTCGAATCGCATTCCTTGGCGACAGCATCACAGCCGGGGTAGGCGTCAAAACCCCTAAAACCGACCGCTACTCGACGG
>JANQVJ010000021.1:34773-35904 GCA_030730365.1 Verrucomicrobiales bacterium | reverse complement strand
CTCACCACCGCGGATCCCTTTTCAAGATCGATCCGGTCGGGATAGCCCCAGGAAGCGTTCGAGAGTTGCAGGAAGGCTCCGGTGTGCGGCGACCCGCCCTGATAACGAGCCCGCACTTCGTCTTCATCCTCCACGACGTCCTCGTTGACTCCTTCGGGCGTTTCCCGGGAAACGACGAAGCGCGAATACAACTCGGTCGATCCGCCCGACACGGTCGATCCGCCCGACACGTGAAAGCGCTCCATCGTCCACTGGGTCGTCCCGATCGGGGTAACGTAGGTGAAGGTGGTACTCCACCCAAGCGAAAGCCGGGCGTCCTTCTCGTTAGGATCGCAGGTGATATAGGTCTCGGAATAGGTGCCGCCTATAGGGGTGTAATAGGTCTCGTAATAGGTGCCGCCTATAGGGGTGTAGGCGCCCCCCTCAAGACGGGAGGTCGCGGCGATAAGCTGGATCGCGGTATCGGTCGGTAGGGCATCGTTCTCAACCTCCGGTTCACCGGAAAGGCTTGTCGTACCGCCGGGGGGGGCGGCCTCGTTGCTTTCGCTACCCGGTTCATTCGTTGTCGTGCTGCCTCCTCCTGCAACAGCGCCGCCTCCAGTTCCGCCCATTTCCCCGGTTCCGCTGCCATTTCCCATACTTGCGGGATCTTCCGCTTCCTCGCCCGGATCGGTCGGATCGAGGGGATCAAGCGGATCGAGAGGGTTCGAGCCGAACACCCAAACTTCTTCCCCATCAGTCAAACCATCCCGATCGGAGTCTGCAACCCACAAGAAAGAACCGTTCTGATATTCGAGCAAATTGCTGAGACCGTCGCCGTCAAAATCGTCAGACCCGTCGGACGCTTTATCGGGATTCAAACCGTTGTTGCGCTCCCACCCGTCTGGTATACCATCACCGTCAGTGTCGGCAGTGTAAGGGGAAGTATAGACGATAATCGTCCCCTCGACCCAGTTTGACCAGCCAAGGTCCACGTTTGTATTCGTCCCGGCGTCTGCGTCCCAAAACTCCGGCCACAAAGAATGGCTTTCATACACCCAATTGCTCACGGGGAAGCCGAAAATTTCTTCTAAATCAGGGATTCCGTCGCCGTCGAAATCCGTGCCCCACGAAGGGCCGGTATACCCCGGA
>JANQVJ010000021.1:0-34673 GCA_030730365.1 Verrucomicrobiales bacterium | reverse complement strand
TCAGTATACCCCGGATCAGTATACCCCGGATCAGTATACCCCGGATCAGTATACCCCGGATCAGTATACCAAAGATCAGTATACCAAAGATCAGTATACCCCGGATCATCAATCCAATACCCCCATTCGTCGTAGTAGCCACTCGCGGAGACCTTCCACGGTAGAGGTGAGGAACACAGTCCCACGATCAGAGCCAGCAGAATTCCAAAGCGCTTAAAAGCAGATGAACGAAATTGATATAAAACTGGCAAATTCCGAAAAAACCCGGATCCCGAGTTTCGGACACACGGGCGCCAACCTCTTGAAACCTCGCAGTGAAAAGACGAGAAGAAATGTGGCGCCCCGCACATAGATCGAGGTTTCCATCAGTTAAAGATTCAATCAAGTTTTTTCACCGCGTTGCCTCATAAATAAATACACCAAAGGTGAGATCTTAAAGAGGAAGATTGAGGATTATGTTGCGTAAATCACTGCGGGTAAGAACATTATATCTGAACTGGCGTGACTCTCACGACGGGCGACGATACACCTAAAGGGTCTCGGAGCGGAGAGTAGAAACCAGCCAAAACAAAATACCATAAGCAACAATTTCAATTGCCTGTTTCTCCGCAGCAAACTCGGGGAAGGCTTTCCCAAAATCGCCAAAATCCTCCTGAACGCAACATGCTGGTTGAACGCAGCAAAGCGCAGCGGCTTGACGCCTGGGGCGAGGACAAACTTCCCGAAGGCTTCACCGTCTTCCGCTTCCGAGTGGTCGCGGCGCATGATCCTCTCCAAGCTCGCACCGATGAAAGCGATCGCGGTCATACTCAAGCGCCCTTTGGGCACCTTGCGAACGAGGTGGGGACACCGCTTCAACAATCCTGTGAGTAAGGGGCTCAATAGCAAGGCCCAAACCGTGAGGTCTGCCGCCCGGGAATTCCACCGCTTCGAAAGCTAACGAGTGCTCACTCTATTCTTCCGCGGTAAGCTCGACAGTTGCCCCTCCTCTTCCCGTAGGCGCCTCTCTCACACCCGTGGCGTGACCCGCCGTCTCTGCACCCAGTCCCGCGCTTCTTCTTTCTCACTTCTCCCCTGTCGGTAGATATTGATGAGAATACCGACAACGAGCAGCGCCATCACCAACGACGATCCACCATAGCTGACGAAGGGCAGAGTGAGTCCTTTATTCGGAAGGATGGAGATACTGACACCGATATTCACGAAAGCCTGGAGGGAGATGAATCCCACGAGACCAATGGCAAGGAGAGTCCCGAAGCGATCAGGGGAATGAAAGGCGATGATGAAGCCAGAGACCGCGATGGTAATGAAGGCGACGATGACGAGAATGGTAAAGACGAGTCCGAGCTCTTCGCCTATCATGGGAAAGATAAAGTCGGTGTGGGCAAAGGGCATGTAGAGCATCTTGAGACGCCCCTCCCCTACCCCGCGTCCGGACATGCCTCCGGAGCCGATTGCCATGAGGGAGATCCACTGCTGGAATCCGGCTCCGAGGCGGTATTTCTCGGGATCGAGGAAAGCGAGAACACGGGTCATGCGGTCGGGGGCGTAGCTGAGCATGCCGAGGAAGGTGATGAAGCCCGCCATTCCCAAACCGGTGAGGTATTTCCAATTCGTTCCCGCCACAAAAAGCACGAGAACCGCGGTGGTCGCGAGCACGCTGGTGGTGCCGATGTCGACCTCAAAGAGAATGAGGCCAAGAGGCAGCGCGATAATGCCGAGAGGAATAGCAAAACCGCGAAGGAACTCCTTCCCGCAATCGGGATGACGCGAGAACCAGTAGGCGAGGAAGACGATAACGCCGAACTTCCCGACTTCGGACGGCTGGACCTGGAGCGGGCCAAGCCCGATCCAACGACGCTCTCCGTTGATCTCCATGCCAACACCAGGGAGATAACAAAGGGCCAGAAAGAAGCAGACTCCGGCATAGAGCCACCAGACGTGGCGCTTCCAGAAGCGGAAATCAGTCACCGCTGCGAACCAACACACCCCCAGCCCGAGAACGAGCCAGACCGCCTGACGCTTGGCCTCGCGATACCCGTCGTCCGCGTCGGCATGGGCACTGAAGATGCACGTGCTGATCAACATGACGAATCCCACGATGATGAGAAATGACACGGAGGAGAGGAGGAGGGCAATACTTTTGCGGTGCATCTGGATTTTTAGCAGTTGGCTGTTTAGCGGGGCCGTGTTTGGATCAATTACCCGCGGGGATGCGGAGTTGCTGGCCGATTTGGAGGGCTTCGGCGTTTTTGATTCCGTTCTCGCTCATGAGGCGGTTGAAGGGGACGTTAAACTTGCGCGAGATGGCCCAGGCGGTGTCGCCGGGTTTCACCTGATAGGTGGAAGGCGTGGCGGAGGCAGCAGGCGCTGGTGTCTCGGGAACGGGAGCAGCGGCCAGCGCGGCTATCGGCTGCGCGACGGGAGTAGCGGCAGAGGTTGCCGTCGCGACGGGCTCGTCTTTCCCGGGAATATCAAGGACGCGCCCGGGATAGAGTTCGTTGTTCGAGATGATGGCATTCTTCGCTTTGAGCGCATCGAGGGTCACGCCGAGTTGCGCCGCGATTTCCGGGAGTTTGTCACCGGCGAGCACTTTGTACTGACTCTTGGAAGGATCAAAAAGGAGTGGCGCAGCTGGAGCATGACGAGCAGGGATCTCGACCGGAGCGGCGACGGGGATTGCGACTGGAACGGCAACGGCGAGTTCTTTTGCCTCCTGCACGGCGGACTCGAAGTTCTGCCGGGCGGTGCTGATCTTGATCCCGCTGGTCTCGGAGGCCTTGTCGACCATCTTGAATGCAAGGATGCCTCCGATGGCGACGACGTGGAGAAGCAGGATGACGGTGAAAATGCGGGTGAGCCGCACGTCGGGGGTGTCGAGATACCAGTCCTGCTCCTCGGTGACGTTCGCAGCGAGTTTCATCTGGGCGCGGGCTTTTCCGAGGATGCCGTTGCGGGTGCCCTTTGCGGTTCTCCGGTTTCTTCTATTGTTGCTCATGGTTGTCGTTGGTTGTTGGTGGAAAGGAAAATCAGACACGGCCGGGGGCCACGGGGGCGGCGACGGCCTCACGGAAGGCGATTCCGCGGGCCTCGTATCCGCTGAACATGTCGAAGCTGGAGGTGCCGGGGGAAAAGAGGACGACGTCACCGGGCACAGCGAGGTCCGAGGCGAGTTCCACGGCGGCGGGGAGATCGGCAGCGAGGTGGCAGGGCACGGCTCCGTCCCAGGCGGTCGCGATGTCCTGCGCGATCTCACCGATACAGACGGCGACACGGGCGGTGCGTGCGGCGACCTCGCGCAGTTCGCTGAAGTCGAGTCCTTTGTTTTTGCCACCGACGATGAGGACGACGGGACGCTCCTGCCCCATGAGGGCGCTCTCGAGGGAGTGCAGGTTCGTTGACTTGGAATCGTTGAGGTAGAGGACGCCGTTTCTCGTCACTACTTTTTCGCAACGGTGCGGTGGAGCCTGAAAGGTGTTGATGGCCGGCGCGACCGCTTCGCGGGGAAGACCGAGGTGGCTCGCGACGGCGAGGGCGGCCATGACATTCTCCGCATTGTGCTTGCCCTGAAGGGTGCCTTCGGAAAAGGGAAAGACGGATCCGCTCTCCTGATCGTGGATGCTCCCCTGCCCGTAGCGGAAGCGTCCACCGTCCGCGAAGGCGGAGAAGGTCACGATCTCGCCGGACAGCGCGCCGAGATCGCACTCGAGCTGGTGAATGACGAGAGAGGACGCGGTGAGATTTTCAAAGAGACGGTATTTCGCCGCGTAGTAGTCGGCGAGGGTCGCGTAGCGATCCATGTGGTCGGGTGCAAAGTTCATCCAGACGGCGATTTGCGGGGCGAAGTTAACGATGGTCTCGAGCTGGAAGGAGCTGACCTCGAGAACGATCCAGTCGTAGCGCTCGCCGGAGAGGACGACCTCACTGTAGGCGAGGCCGATGTTCCCGGCGGCGATCGCCTTGAGCCCGCAGGCATTGAGCATCGCGGTGATGAGGGCGGTCGTGGTGGTCTTTCCGTTCGTGCCGGTGATGGCGATGACGGGGACATCGCAAAGACGGTCGGCAAACTCGATCTCGCCGATGAGTTCGCTCGAGACGGCGGTGAATGCGACAGCGATGGGCCAGGCGGTGTCAATCCCGGGGCTGATGACGGTGAGGTCAAAAGGTCCGGTCGGGGCGAGGGCGGCGTCTCCGCAGGTGAGGGTGACGCCGAAGGCGGCGAACTTCGCGACGGCGGGCGCGAGCTTGTCAGCGCTGCCGCTGTCGTAGGCCTCGACGAGGGCACCACGCGACACGGCGAGGGCGGCGGCGGCGTAACCACTGCTGCCCGCTCCGAGAACGGCGATACGTTTTCCCTGCAAGTCCATTTTCTAAACGATTTTTCCTAACGGAGTTTCAGCGTCATCAGTCCGACCATGGCGGAGATGATGGAGATGATCCAAAAGCGGTTGATCACTTTGCTTTCCTCCCAGCCGAGGAGTTCGAAGTGATGGTGAATGGGTGACATTTTAAAGATGCGTTTCCCGGTGAGCTTGAAGCTCGCGACCTGGAGGATGACGGACATGGCCTCCATCACAAAGACGAAGCCGATGACGACGAGGAGGAGCTCCTGCTTGCAGCAAATCGCGATCATGCCGAGCATGCCGCCGATAGAGAGCGAGCCGGTGTCGCCCATGAAGACGCGGGCGGGGTGGCAATTGAACCAGAGGAATCCGAGGGCCGCGCCGACGAGTCCGGCGCAGAAGATGGAGACCTCGCCGGCGGCGGGGTGGAAGGGAACAAAGAGGTAATCCTCCGCGAGGATCTGGTGTCCGGCGACGTAGGTGAGGATGCCGTAGGCGAGCCCGGTCGTGACGGTGCAGCCCGAGGCGAGACCGTCGAGCCCATCGGTGAGGTTCACCGCATTGGAGGCACCGACGATGACGAGCGGGAGCAGGACGAGGGTGAAGATACCCATGTCCCCGATGATGGGGTATTTCAGCGAGGGAAGGTAGAGTTGGCGGATGTATTCCGAAGTCTCCGGCAGGATATAGAGATACCCCACGGCGACGCCGGCTACGAGGAACTGGACGAGCAGCTTAAAACGCCCGCTCACCCCGGCGGAGTTTTTCTTTTTCACCTTGCGCCAGTCATCGAGGAAACCGAGCAGGCCGGTCGTGATCGCGACGAAGACGAGCGTCTGGATGAAAGGATTCGAGAGGCGGGCCCAGAGTACGGTCGCGGCAAGGACGGCGCCGACGATCAGGATACCGCCCATCGTGGGGGTGCCGGTCTTGATGCCATGCAGCTCGGCGAGACGGTGGACTTCTTCCTTCGTGCGGATGGGCTGCCCGATCTTGAGCGAGGTGAGCTTGAGGATGACGCGGTTGCCCAACAGCACCGAAATGAGGAAAGCCGTGAGACAGGCCCCTGCCGCGCGGAAGGTCTGATACTGGAAGACATTGAGGATGTCGAAAAACTCAGACGAATCTTTGAGAAGATGAAGGTAATACAACATGGCGGTGGTCAAATGAGATGGGCGATGACCTGCTCCATCCCGGCGGAGCGGCTTCCTTTGACAAGGACGAGGTCACCCTCAGTGAGGTAATCGCGGAGAAAATCGGCGGCGGCGGCGTGAGTTTCAAAGTTAAGATTCATCCCGATCCCGGCGGCTCTTTCGTTGATGAGAGCGGCGCGGGACGTCACGGTGACAAGGGCATCGATGCCGTGGGAGACGACACGCTCACCAAGGCGGTGGTGCTCGGGCACTTCGAACTCACCAAGTTCCCCCATGAAGCCTAACACAGCCACCCTGCGCCCCTTCACCTCTGCTGCCTGCAGGGTGCGCAAAGCGGCAAGCATGGAATCGGGATTAGCATTGTAGCTGTCGTCGATGAACGAGATGCCGCGCACGGTCCGCTCCTCGAGGCGTCCATGGGTGAGTCGTACCCGTGAAAGGGCGGCTGCCACCGCGAGAGGCGGAATCCCCTGGCGCAGACCGACGGCGGCAGCGAGGAGAGCGTTCATGACCATGTGATCTCCGCGCACCGGCAGGATGACTTCGACAGCGTCGCCGTAGTCGGAACATAGATCGAAGCGCATCCGTCCATCACTATCAGCAACGAGCGAATCGGCGCGGACCGACCCTTTGCCGATACCGACAGGGACCATCTCGCAGGTGACGTTTGCCTTTACGAAATCGTAGTAGTCATCCGACGCGGGCATGACGCAGTAGCCCGAGGCGGGAACCGCTGCGGGGAGAGAGGACTTTTCAAGAGCGATCGCCTCACGGGTGCCCATGTGCTCGATGTGGGCGGTGCCGATGTTCGTGATGACGGCAGCATCGGGACGCGCGATCTCGGCGAGGACCTCGATCTCGCCGGGGTGATTCATCCCCATTTCCCAGACAGCGAAGCGGTCCCCCTCCCCGCCGGAAAGAATCGTGAGGGGGAGACCGATGTGATTGTTAAGATTACCGGCGGTGCGGTTGACCTGTCCTCCTTCGGCGAGAACGGCACTGAGGAAGTCCTTCGTCGAAGTCTTGCCGTTGCTCCCGGTGACGCCGACGACAAAAAGATCGGGGGAAGCTTTGCGGTGATGATAGGCGAGCGACTGCAATGCCTTGAGGGTGTCCTTCACCCGAATCACTCCGCCAGTGTATGACTCGGTCTCGGCTGGCAGCGCGTGCACGAGAACGGCCGTGGCACCGGCCGCAGCGACATCGCCGAGGAACTGGTGCGCGTCGTGACGCTCGCCTTTCAGCGCGACGAAAATCCCGCCGGGAGCAGCCTTGCGCGAGTCCGTCGTGAGCGAGGTCACGATCTGCGCGGGGACACCCTGGATGAGAGCTCCGTCGGTCCACAAAGCGATTTGCGAAAGCGTAAGCGATTTCATCGGCCTCCTCCTTCCGATTTTTCAGTGATGAATCCGGCCGCAATGAGGCGGTCGTCGAAGTCGTGACGGAAGCCGTTGATCTCCTGGTAGGCCTCGTGTCCCTTGCCTGCGATGAGAATGATGTCCCGCTCGCCGGCAAGCGAGATCGCCCGCTTGATCGCGACACGACGGTCTTCGACCACTTCGTAGGCGGAACCGAGGAATCCTTTCACGGCGTCCGCGAGGATCTGACGCGGCTCCTCGGTGCGGGGATTGTCCGAAGTGAGAATGCAAAGATCGCTCCCCGCTTCGGCGGCAGCAGCCATGGGGGCGCGTTTGCTCATGTCACGATCGCCGCCACATCCGAAGACTGTGATGATGCGGGCAGGCTGAAGGGCGCGCAAAGTGGTGAGGACATTAACGAGCGCGTCGGGCGTGTGGGCGTAGTCGACGAAAACCCGGTAGTTGATCTGACGGGCGCTGACCGCCTCGAGTCGTCCGGGCACCTGAGGCGCGTCGGCTATTTTTGCAATCACCTCGCGCAGGTTAAGACCAATCGCATAGCCGGCCGCGATCGCCGCGACGGCGTTGTAAACGTTGAACGAACCGATCAGCGGGATGCGCACAAGAAACTGGCGCTCCTTAAAGGTGAGCTTGAACTGAGTGCCGTTGAAGTCAGAACGAATCTCGCTGGCCTGGAAATCGACGTTGGCCGAGCGACCGTAGGTGTATTTTTTAATTCGCTCGAAGCGGGTCTTGTTGAGGCGATCACCGTAGACATCGTCAGCGTTAATGATTGCAACGCCATTCTTGCGGGGGTCGTTGTCGATCTGCTCAAAGAGAGAACGCTTTGCCTCAAAATAGGCGTCCATCGTGCGATGATAGTCGAGGTGATCCTGGGTCAAATTGGTGAAAATCCCGACATCGAAGCTGACACCGGTGACCCGGCGCTGGGCGAGCCCGTGTGAGGAGACTTCCATGACCAAGGCGCGGCAATCCCCGTCGCACATCTCGCGGATGAGGTGCTGCAGGTCAGGCGACTCGGGAGTGGTGTGGGGCGCCTCGACGACTGCGTCGCCGGTCGAGTAATGGATCGTCCCGATGAGCCCGGCTCGATGAACGATGGACGTGAGGAGATGGTGAATGAGAAACGCCGTAGTCGTTTTCCCGTTTGTCCCGGTCACGCCGATCACGGGAAGCTCCAGAGTGGGCTGTCCCTCGAAATTGGCCGCGACCAGAGCCATTGCGGACCGCGCGTCACCGACCTGCAACCAGGTAGCGGAGAAAGCGGCGGGATTCGGTAACTCGGAAATGATCGCAACGGCGCCGTTCTCGATCGCCGCATCGAGGTAGTCGTGTCCATCGCGACCGCCGCCTTTGAGTGCACAGAAGACCCCGCCCGGCTTCACCTGACGCGAATCGTAATACACCCCGGTCACATCGACCTCGAGCGTTCCCGCGACGTGTTTCACATAAACTGAATCAATGACGTCTGCCAGTCTCATCGTTTATTGCGCGCCCTCCACGGATGGGTTTGCGGCCGCAAGCGAGGCCGCCGTGGCCGTTTCCAACTCCTCCGGAAGATCGGGCTCGATACCCATGATTTTGACCGCCTCTTCGGCAATCGCCTTAAAGACCGGTGCCGCCACCGCGCCACCGTAAACCGAGGCGCCGTCGGCACGGGGATCATCGATGACGATGAGTCCGAGGAGCCGCGGCTGTTGCGCGGGGAGAAACCCGGCAAAAGAGGCGATGTAGCGCCCGTTAACATAACCGATATTCTCAACGTGCTTGCGGGTCGTGCCCGTCTTCCCGGCGACACTGTAGCCAATAAGATCGCCTTTTGTTCCAGTTCCGTGTTCCCCCATCGTGTCGAGCATGCACTGCATTACCTGCTGCGCCGCTTTCTCTCCGATCACCCTGCGGCCCGGACGCTCGGGCCCCTTCACCATTGCAGCGTCCTTCGCATCACTCTTCACTCCGCGGAGGATCGTGGGAGTGTGATAGAGCCCCCCGTTGGCAATAACATTGTAGGCAGCCGCCATTTGCATCGGCGTGACGGCCACCTCATAGCCCATCACCTGGCTGGAAAAAGAGGTCCGCGACCACTTGCTCACGGGGATAAGGCGTCCGGGGCTTTCCGCCGTCAGCTCGATGCCCGTCTTTTCTCCGAAGCCGAACTGCTCCACGTAGTGGTGAAAGAGGTCTTTGTTGAGCGAACGAGCAATGAGGTAGGCCCCGATGTTCGATGACTTGGCGAAGGCGGTCCGCGCGGTGAGCTTCCCGTAGGGATGGTGATCCTTCAGCGGGAAGCCATCGAGAGTGTAGATACCCATGTGGCAATTCACTTCGGTCAAGGGGGTGGCGAGCCCCTTATCGAACGCACCACCGTAGCCCACTATCTTGAAGGTCGAGCCGGGCTGATAGAGATCGGTCACGGCCGGATTGCGGCGCACCGGCTCCATGCCGCGAATCCCCTTTCGATTACTGAGGTCGAAATGTGGACGACTCGCCATGGCGATGACTTCCGATGTGGAAGGATCCATAAAAATAACCGTCACTTTCTCGGGGCGGTATTTGTCGATGACAGCATCAAGCTCGCGCTCAACAACAGACTGGACCGCCATGTTGATGGAAAGATAAACATCCTTGCCCGGCACCGGATCGACCTGAAGACCGCGGTAGGCATGAATCTCGCGACGACTGCGATCGCGTTCGCTATAGCGGTAACCAGCGCGCCCCTGCATCTCCGCATCGAAGACCTTCTCGACTCCGGAGAGACCTTCCCCGTTCTCATCGACATACCCGATAACCTGCGTCAGCGAGAGCGGGCTCGGATAATAACGCCGCTCGCCGCGGCGCAGGTAGACCCCGCCGATCTCATTTTTATCGAGCATTGCGGTGATCTCCCGGGCAAAGTCATCTTCGATCTCGCGGGCGAGGACAACCTCACCGACCTTCTTTTCCTTCAGCATCCGCGCGATCTCGTGGCGAGGCTGACGAAGGGTCACCGCGAGACTCTCGGCGATATACTCACGGTAGTTACTGAGAACCTCATCAGGGAGATAACGTTTTTTGATCGTCTGCGGCGAGACATTTTCACGTGCCCCGAGACCGATGCAGGCGAGCATCTGGTCGCGCAGATGATGACAATCCGCCACCAGCGTGAAGACCGTCTGACTGCGGGCGAGTAACTCACCCGACTGGTCAAAAATACGCCCGCGCCGCGCAGGGAGAGTCTCCTTATACTCGTAGTGCGAGCGCGCCTCGGCACTGAGCTTCTCCCCGCTGAAGGTCTCTATATGAAAGAGCCTCAGACTGAGCGCCGAAAGTGCCAGCACGAGCGCGAGGCAGGCGACCACAAGTCGATTTTTTAGTCCGCGTTCCACAATTGTTCCTCAGTAAGCGCTCGCGACCGGTCCCTCGAGACTCGGACGGGTTTCAATTTCGATTACCTTTGAAAGGTCGATATCCTTGAGGTCACTCTGTGCCCAACGGAGGCGGCGCGAGAGTTCGTGACGATCACGCACCGCGGCGATGCGAAGCTCCCAGAGTTCGATCTCCTGGTCGAGGGCCACGATTTCCTGCTCGGTCGCGCCGATTTCATTCCCGGTGATGACATGCTGATTGCGGACAAGAACGAACCCAGCACCCGTCGCGAAGAGCAATCCGCCCGCGAGAACAAGGCGAATCATCATGACCCAGCCGACGCGATTTTTGTATCGATTTCTGTTTTCCATGATTGAGTTCAAGCCTTGATCGCGATACGCAGTTTCGCACTGCGCGAGCGAGAGTTCCTGCGAGTCTCTGCCTCTTCGGGCTCGATCGCACGACGACTCGGGAGGTGAAAGCAAAAGTCGGGATTTGACCGGGGCTCAGACCACTCGGGCCGGTCAATAAAGGGATTGCTGCGGCGATGCATGAACCGCTTCACGATGCGATCCTCAAGCGAGTGGAAGGTGATAATCGCAAGCACCCCCTTAGGAGCAAGGAGCTCAACCGCCTTTTCCAGAGCGACCTCGAGCACCTCGAGCTCCGCATTCACCGCAATGCGAATCGCCTGGAAAACTTTTGTCGCAGGATTCTTCGCCGAAGTCTTAGGGATGGCGCGCCCTACCACTTCAGACAGCTCAAACGTGGTCTCAATCGGCTTGATCGCACGCGCCTTCACGATCTCGCGGGCGACACGGGCCGCCCGTCGCTCTTCCCCATACTCGCGGAAGATACGAATAAGCTCATCCTCGGCCCACTCGTTGACGAGTTCTTTGGCAGAGAGAGCCGCCCTATCATCCATGCGCATGTCGAGAGGACCATTTTCACGAAAGGAGAATCCGCGCGCCGGGTTATCGAGCTGACGTGAGGACACACCCAGATCGAGGAGGATACCGTCAACGTGCCCGATACCAAGACCCGCAAGAATTTGATCCATCTCACGGAAATTTCCCCGCACCGGGAGAAACGCGTCATCGTAAGCAGAAAGGCGACGCTCAGCATAGTCGAGAGCATCTTGATCCTGATCGCACCCGATGACGTGCGCCCCATTGCGCAGGAGTATTTCAGCGTGGCCCCCACCGCCTAAGGTACCGTCGAAGATCTGCTTTCCGGCGACCGGTTGCATGGCCTCGAGGATCTCCGGGGCAAGGATGGGGTCGTGGTAAAATTCCATACGATGATTGAAGTTGGCGCAGAGTAAGCCCCCGGGGCCCGTGCGGAAGGGCAGATCCGACTCCTCGAAATCCACATTCGAGCTCATGGCGAGCCCGTTCCAGGCATCACTCCGCCTCCCCGCGAGCGCGGCAGCCCCCTTACTATTTGCTAGATCGAGCCAGGGCTTGATGGGGATGATCATGTGGTGAACAGGGCTTAAAATGCGGTTACTATTGAAATTCAGATCCGAGGGGCAACTCGGGTTATAAATATCATAATTTAGAAAACTATGAATAACTCACTATATTGTCTCTAACTCTTATAAGGCAAGCCTAAAATTAAAGATTTCCGTAGTAATTTCGTCTTTCCTGACTGCTTCGGACGTTCCTTTCCCTTGCCACCCGCGCGCAACCCCGTATCCGCTTCCCCATTGTGAGATTTCGGCCATGGATTAACCTCCACGAGGGTCCCATGGCGACAGATACGGAAACACTCAAGTCGGACTTTCTTTCCCGCGTTTCCCCGAAAACGCATTTCGAAGTGCTCTTCGATCATCTTCCCGGGGTTTCTTTCTTTGCGAAAAATCGGGATTTTCTTATCGTCTCGGCCAACCGAGCCTTTTGGGAGCGACTCGACTGCGTGAGCGAATCTGACCTCATCGGGAAAAACGACTTCGAACTCTTCCCTGCCCAACTAGCCCGCAAGTTCCGTGAAGACGACGAAGAAGTCATGGCCACGGGAAAACCGAAGCTCAAAATCATCGAGCTCTTTTTCAACAGCCAAGGCCTCCCCGACTGGTATCTCACGAACAAGTTCCCCGTCTTCGGTCGCGACGGATCCGTCATCGGCGTGATGGGCACGGTGCAGAGTTACTCGGGAGGTCGATCCGCTCTGACACCGCATCTCCAGATCGATCGTGCTGTCAGCTACATCCGCGACCATTTTCACGAGCCTGTCAATCTCACCGATCTCGCGAAGCGAATCGGAATGTCGGTTCGGCAGTTCAACCGCCGCTTCCGCGAAGTCTTCGGGACCAATCCCCGTACCTTTCTCATCAAGACCCGCATCCAGGCCGCCTGCGAGGTTCTCCGCTCAAGCGACAAACCCATCGCCGAGATTGCCCTCGACTTCGGCTTCTGCGACCAGAGCGCCTTCACCCAGCACTTCCGCAAGCACATGGGGATCACCCCGGCGACCTATCGGAAGCGGGGGTGAGTGAAGTTGGGCATTGATCACGAGAAACTCACCGTGCGCACGAACGGAGTGGACCGGCGGCTTACGGACGTGCATGGACATGTCGTGAGGGAGGTGCTCGTCTGAGGCGCCGCAAATCCGCCATTCTTTCCGGAGGCCGCTTTCTGATACGATCAACCGCAAATCGACTCGATATCGTCCCGACCGCATGCGCCCAAGTCCACCCTCTCCTATCACCCAACCCACCCGTCGCGAGTGGCTGCGTGCCGGTGGTCTCGGCGCCCTTGGCTTGAGCCTGCCGTCCCTCCTCCGGGCGGACTCGGCCGCAGCCCTTGCCAAACCATCCTCTTTCGGGCGGGCCAAATCCTGCGTGCTGATCTTCCTCAGCGGCGGACCACCCCAGCACGACACCTTTGATCCGAAGCCCGACGCCCCCGCCGAGATCCGCGGCACGATAGGGTCGATCCGCACGAGCGTGCCGGGACTGCATCTCAGCGAACTGCTGCCGCGCACGGCGAAGCAGATGCACCGGGTCGCGCTGATCCGCTCGATGACGACGGACATCCACGCCCATTCCACGAGCGGGGCCTTCATGCTCTCGGGTTATCTGCCGCCGAGCAAGGCGGAGAACGTTCCCCCGAGCGCGCAGGACTGGCCGAGTCTGGCTTCCGTCGTCGGGGCCTTGAATCCCAACCCGGCCTCGCCGCTCTCGTCGGTGATCCTGCCCGGTCTCATCTACAACACCGGGAACATCCACTGGCCCTGCCAGACGGCCGGTTTTATGGGTCCGACATGGCAGCCACAGGTACTCAAATGCAATCCGGCGGCGGAGAAAGTCAGCATCGAAGGGCTCGAATTCGCCGAGGGCATGAGCACCCTCCGCCTGCATGACCGCATGGAACTGCGCGACGCAATCGAGCGGCAACGCCAGTCTATCATCGGCTCCACCGCCGCTGCGGAATTCGATCTGATGCACCGGCGCGCCTTCGATCTTTTGCACTCCGATAGCAGCCGCGCCGCCCTCGACCTCGCACGGGAAACGGATTCCATGCGCGACCGCTACGGTCGCAATCAATTCGGTCAAAGCGTTCTGATGGCCCGTCGCCTCGTCGAGGCAGGGGTGCGCCTCGTGCAGGTGAATTGGTCCCGCGACGACGACGAATCCACCGGCAGCCCGATGTGGGACACGCACCAGAACAACGAGAAAAATCTCCGTGATCGATTGTGTCCCCGTTTCGATCAGGCTTTTGATGCGCTTCTCGATGAACTTGCGGAAAGTGGACTGCTCGATGAAACGCTCGTCGTGGTGATGGGCGAATTCGGCCGCACTCCAAAGATCAACAAATCCGGAGGCCGCGATCACTGGGGCAGCGTCTTCTCGGTAGCCCTCGCCGGGGCGGGCATCGAAGGCCAAGTCATCGGCGCGAGCGACAAGATCGGGGCTTTCCCCGACGAGCGCCCCGTCCGCCCGCCGGACCTCGCTGCGACCATTCTGCATTTACTGGGGATCGACCCGCACCACGAATTCCTCGATCCGATCCAGCGGCCGCGCCTCGTCACGGACAGCGGCGTGCCCCTTCGCGAAATCGTGGGGGCGTGAGAAAACGCTCTTCAGTTCCCTAGCCTCTCTACCCGGTCATGAGGCAGGCAAACGGTTCCCCGACCAAGCGGGGGTCTCTCACCCGTTTAACTCTTTTGCCTCTCCGCCAGCGCCGCCTCGCGGGTTGGCGGCAGGAAGTTCTTCCGGCGTCATCATTAAAAGCACACATGGCATCTCAGCGCAGGTGCTTCTCGTTGATGTGCGTGATTCACCCGTCTGAGGAGTCCTCGATCTTCCGTGCGGTCCCGCCCCAGCGCTCGACAAAACCGGAGGGTTTGCGTTCCCGTGGTTCCGCGGCTGGCTGAGAAACCTTCGACGCCGCCACCTCGAAAGAGATGGCATCGCCTTCCACATGAAACTTCACCCAATGCTCCCCGGTGGGGAGGCCCAGAGAGCCAAGATCGGCTTCTTTGCTGAGGGTGGTCACTGGTTGAGTTTACTGGCGTTTCTCCCGGGGGTCAACGCCGTGCGAGAGAGTTCACTCCCCCACTCAACCCTCTCTTCTCCGCGCCAACACCGCCTCGAAGACTCTTGCCGTGGCTTCGGCCATGCCGCTGCGGTCGTTTACTCGCTCGACCCAGACGCGGCCTTTTTCGCCCATGGCGGCGGCTCGCCTCGGATCGTCGAGCAGTTCGGCGATTCGCCCGGCGAGGTCGGCGGGGTCTTCAGGTTCGCAGAGGAGCCCCCCTCCGCTCGCGAGGATCATCTCGGGAAAAGCCCCTCGATCGGGCACGACGACGGGCAGTCCGCAGGCCATCGCCTCGAGCAGGTAAAGGCCCTTCGGCTCGATGAAGCGGGCCGGCACGGTGAAGACATCGATCTCCTCGAGGAAGGCCATCTTTGAGGCTCCGTCAGGCGCCTCAACGTGGCGGAAGCGATCACTCAAGCCGGCTGCGGCGATACGCTCGATCTGCACTTCGTAAAAGGCGCGGTCCTTTTCCGCGAGCCAGCCGCCGACGTGGAAGCGGGCTTCAGGATGCTGACGGGCCAGTTCGATGAACGCCCCCACCGCGATATCAAATCCCTTTTCCGGCGAAAGCCTGGCAAAGTAACCGATCACCTTGCCCGGTGCCCGGGCCTTGCGGGCTTCGTAGACGGCGTCGAATTCGGACACGGTCACGCCGAGCGGGGTGAGATAGAATTTTTCCTCGGGCACGTCGAGGATGGTGCTCATGTGATGGCGGTAAAAGCCGGAGAAAGTGACAAAGCCGTCGGCCTCCTGCGCGAGTCGACGCATTTCGGTCAGGACGAGCGTTTTCCACGGTTCGATGAGTTCGTCGAGGAAGACATCGTCGCCCTGCAGGGTCACGAGGACGGGTATGCCGAGTTCGCGTTTCAACGCAGGGATGGAGCCGCCCACGAGGAGATTGGTCAGGCAGATGAGATCAGGCTTCGCCACATCGCGAAGCCACTGGACGAGGCGGGTGACTTCCTTGCGCTGGAATCCGTCTTCGCCCTTGACCATGGAGAGCGTCATCGAACCGAGCTCTTTCGCACTGACGGAGAGGGCACCCGAGGCGACTCGCCTGATGAGGAGCGGATTGTCGAGCCAGCGGTCGAGGAAGGCGGGGAGATGGCGAAAGAGCGGGATCTTCTGCTGCAGGAAGACGTTGATCCCGCCGAAGAAAACCTGATCGACGGAGCGGTCCTCCTCGTCCACGCGGATGGGCGTGTAGAGCGGCAGCAGGGTGACGTCCCATCCGAGCCGCGAGAGACCGGCAGCGAGGGCATTGTCGCGCAGGCAACTGCCGCAGTACATGCCACCCGCTCCGGCGGTGATATAGACAACTTTGGGATGCGATTTCACTCGATTTCTCTTTCACGAATTACGCCTTCCGGCCATCATAGCGCCAGTGAAACTCGCGCTTCTTTTTGCTAAGGTAGCAGACAATGCCGTGAACTCTCTGATGAAATTATTCCCCATACCCGCCCTGCTTCTCACCTGTCTCGTCCCCTTCCCCGCGCCTCTCTCCGCCGACGACTGGCCGCAGTGGCGCGGCCCGCAGCGCAACGGCGTCAGCATGGTCGAGGGTAATCTGCCCGACGCCCTCACCGAAGAGAACGCCCCGGCGAAGCTCTGGGAGACCACCGACGAGATCCCGAGCGATCACTATGGTGGTCACGGCAGCGTCGCGGTCGCGGATGGAAAAGTATTTCTCTCCGTCGTCTGGCACAAGGATGAACCCACCGAAACCCGCCGCATCGACGGCGACGTCCTTTCCAAACTCGACTACCGCGGGACCGGTTCGCTGCCGAAAGAGATCGTGGAAAAGATGGAAACCGACCGCCTCAATCTGAGCCGTCGTCTCCGCGGAGAGGCTCTCGACGAGTGGGCGAAAAAGTGGGTCGACGATCATATCGACGAAAAGACGAAGCTCTCGCTCGGCGGCTGGATCATTTCACGATTTAAAAAGGGTCCCGGCGCGATTCCCCTGACCGTCTACGACCAGCTCCTCACGGTCTCGAAGGAAGTCTACCCGAATCAGGCGGCGATGGAGGAATGGGTCAGGGCGCAGAACTTCGATCCGGCGATCACCGATCAGATCATCGCCGCGGTCCCCAATACGAAGAAGGTCGCTGACGATGTCGTCATCGCCCTCGACGCCGCGACGGGGGCGCAGGCCTGGCGATTCGACACGGCGGGATACCCGAGCGGACGCGCCTCGTCGAGCACCCCCGCGATCGTTGACGGCAAGGTCTACGCCGCCCTCAGCGAAAACCTCTACTGCCTCGAGGCCGCGACCGGCAAAGAGATCTGGCGCGCGCCGCTCACCGGCCGAAGGGGCCCCGCCTCTTCGCCTCTGGTGGTCGGCGGCAAGGTCTATCTGCAGCAGAATTTCCTCAGCGCCTTCGATGCCGCGACCGGAGCGGAGGTTTGGAAAAATACAGATGTCAAAGGCTCGAATCCCTCCCCCGCTTCATGGAGAGAGGTCATCATCTGCAACTCGCAGAAGGATCTCATCGGCGTTAACGCGGCGACCGGAGAGACGCTCTGGCAGGTCCCCGGCGGCGGCGACGGCACCCCTGTCGTTTCGGGCGATGACCTCATCGTAAGCAGTAACTTCGACGGAAAAAACCTCATCGCCTATCGTCTCACGGCGGAGGGCGCGACCGAGCGCTGGGCGCACGGCTTTCTCGCGCAGCGCTACGGTGCCAGCCCCATCATCTACGAGGGCGCGGTCTACCATCTCGGGAGCGACCGGCACATGTGTCTTGATCTCGAGACCGGATCGGTAAAGTGGGAGCGTCCCGCCCAGTCGTCCATCTCTTCGCCCGTGCTCTCCGACGGGAAACTGCTCGTTTATGAGAACCGAGGCGGCTTTGTTAGTCTCATCAAGGCGACGTCCGGAGACTACACTCCGCTCGGTCGGGCCAAGGTCGGTGCGCTCTACTGCGCCTCGCCTGCGATCGTCGGGAAAGACTTTTTCCTGAGGACCGCGAAGACCGTGGCGGCGTTTCGATTCGAGTGATCCCGCCGACCCGTCCCAGTCATCAACGGCTTCCGGGTCCGCCCCCGCTTTTCCAAGAGGGTGGATCAGGCCTTGAAAAAATTGCAGCCGCGTATCGTGAGGCACGTGGAGGGTAAGAGCACCCGTTTCGATGGAAGCAGCGTCGAACTTTTCCGGCTACGTGACTCTGCGCTTCCCCGATGAATCCCGCCACAGAAGCATCCCGACGATCATCAGCCCGACATTCTGGGCAACCTTTACGGGATAGTTCATCGGCGCTTCATCCCCGAAACAGCCGCAGGTGATGTCGAGCCCGCGCCCCCAGGCGATGACGATGGCGGTGGTGAAGACGATCAGGCTTACGGTCAGGATCGCGGCACTGCCCTTGCGAAAGCGATCCGTCATCACTCCGATCGCGGCGAAGACTTCGACCCAGGGGATGAAGATCGCGGCGACCGCGACGAAGGGGTCGCCGATGAGACGGTAATTACGAACCGCATCGGCAAAAGAAACGGGGTCCTTGATCTTGGCGACACCGCTCCAGAGGAAGAGAGCACCGAAGGCGAGGGCGATGATGAAGAGGATCGTTTTCATGGCGTGGCCTCCCCTGCTTTCTCCGCCCGGTAGGCCTCGGCGAGAAGGGTGACAGGATGTTTGACGACGGCAGCCTCACCTAAACCATTTTGAATCTGCAAATGACAGCCGGGATTGGCGGTAGCGACGAGGGAAGCTCCGGTGCGTTGGATACAGGCGACTTTTTCCTGCTGCAACTTCGCGGCCTGCTCAGGCTGGGTGATGTTGTAGACGCCCGCACTGCCGCAGCAGTGGCTTGCATTTTCCAACTCGACGAGCTCGAGCCCTGGCACGGCCTTGAGGATCTCGCGAGGCTGGCGCGAAATACCCTGACCGTGGCACAAATGACAGGCCTCGTGGTAGGTGACTTTTTGAGCGGCAGCGTCTCCGGCCGGCTTGCGGAAGTCGGTCGAGACGAGCCATTCGGAAATGTCGCGGACCTTGCCATCCCATTTCGCCGCCTTTTCACGGTAGTCGGAATCGTGCCCGAGGAGGTGGGAGAAATGTTTCAAATGCGATCCGCAACCGGCCGCGTTCGTGATGATCGCGTCGAGCGAATCGATCTCAAACTGATCAATGAGACGCCGCGCCTGCACCGCCGCCTGTTCGAGGTCGCCGTTGTGGGCGTGCAGCGAACCGCAGCAACCCTGCTGGCGCGGGGTGACCACTTCGCAGCCGTTGGCAAGAAGCACCTCGACGGTGTCGCGGTTCACTTCGGAAAAAATGAGATCCTGAACACAGCCCGTGAGCATCCCGACGCGGTGTCCGGTGTTGGCGGGTTTTTCCACTTCGGCGATGAGTTCGGCGGAAAAGTGACAACGCACGATAGGCGTGGACGGCTCGAGATTCCGCAGGTTGGCGGGAATGAGTCGGAGCACCCCGCTCTTCCTGACAAGCGAACAAAGACCGCTCGCCTGATAAAAGTAGAGCATTCGTCCGACGGCATGGAGCATCCACGGCTTCGCAAAGATCTGCCGCAGGGTGAGCCAGCGCCAGAAGGCCCGCTCGGGAGTGAAGAGCACTCCCTGATGCTCGATCTCGGCGCGGGCGTGTTCGAAGAGCTTGGGGTAATCAACACCGGCGGGACAGGCCGTGGTGCAGGCGAGGCAGCCAAGGCAGTAATACATCTCCTCGCCGAACTCCTTCGTTACCTCGAGATTGCCGTCGGCGATGGCCCGCATCAGGGCGATGCGACCGCGCGGGCTGTTGCGCTCCTGCCGCGTCTCGAGGTAGGTCGGACAACTCGGCAGGCACATCCCGCAATGCATGCACTGCTGGACCACTGAGTAGTCGAGATCGGCCATGTGGCGGAGGGGGCGGACCGCAATCGGAGGCGCAGCCGGAGATGGACGACGTGAATCATCCCCACGATTGTCGTCAAATTCACGCTGATCTTCGCTGATTTTTTTGGTGGTGGACATTGGAGTGGCGGAATCAGAGATATTCGTTCAGGAGGAAGCGTCTCCACTGGAGTCCTGATTTGGGACTGAAGTTGAGGAGGTAACCCAGAGGAGATCGGGTGAGGTGCATGTAGTTGAGCAGTTGTGATTCGTGTTCGGGCTCGAGGGATTTGAGCGCTTTGAGCGCTTTGAGTTCGGCGATGATCTTCTCATAGACGATGAGATCGGGAATGTATCGCTTTTTCAGCTCCCTGCCTTTGTAGAAGGTCCTCAACTCGCGGAAGGGATCGAAGGGAATCCCCTTCAACTCCAGTTCGAGTTCCAAACACTCCTGATAAATCGGCTCCGTCAGCCCGCCCCCCATCTGATTATAAACCTCAATCGCCGCGCCTACGAGCCGATACCCCTCTTCCCCAAATGGCTCCCGACTCCTAAATCCCTCCATAAAAAAATCGGAAAAAATCAGCGCAGATCAGCGTCAATGAGCGGTCCCCAAATCGAATATTTTCCCGGGGTTCAGCAGTCCATGCGGATCGATCGCGCGCTTCACCTGCTTCAGCAGCGCATAACTCGCCTCATCGAATTGTCTCGGCAGAAAGGCCTTTTTCGCCAACCCAACTCCATGCTCGCCCGTAATCGTTCCGCCCAGGGCGATGGTCTTATCGACGATCTCGGAGAGAGCGAGTTCGACGCGCTCCATTTCTTCGTGATCAGTCTCGTCGGTGAGGATGGTGGGATGGACATTTCCGTCGCCGAAATGACCGAAGGTCGCGATGTCGAGTCGATGGCGCGCCGCGACTTCCTCGACGTAGGAGACGATCTCGACGAGGCGGCTCCGGGGCACGGTGACATCCTCGAGGATGGTCGTGGGACGAATCCTCGCGAGGGCGGAAAAGGCACTGCGGCGCGCCGTCGCGAGTCGGGTGGCGTGGGCCTCGTCAGCGGCCTGCTCGACGGAGATGGCACCGTTTTCCCGGGCAATATCAGCCATTGCAGCAGCCTCTTCCCCGACCACGGCAGGATGCCCGTCGGTCTCCATGAGGACAACCGCAGCGGCACCGGTGGGCAGACCGACCTTCGCGTAGGCCTCGACACTGGCGCAGGTCTTGCGGTCGAGGAACTCGAGAGTGCAGGGAATGATCTGCTTTTCGATGATCTGCGAGACGGTCCGCGCCGCCGCCTCCATCGTGTCAAAGGAGGCGAGGAGGGTCCGGCGCGCCTTCGGTCGCGGGACGAGCTTGAGGAGGACCTTGGTGATGACGCCGAGGGTGCCCTCGGATCCAACGAAGAGATCCTTCATCGAATACCCGGCGACGTCTTTGACGCACTTCGAGCCGAGCCAGGCGACCTCGCCCGAGGGAAGGACGACTTCGATGCCCATGACGTAGTCACGGGTGACGCCGTACTTGAGCCCGCGCAGGCCGCCCGAATTATTCGCGACATTTCCTCCGATCGTCGAGATCTTCATCGAGCCGGGATCGGGCGGGTAAAAAAGCCCGTGGGGCGTGGCCGCGTCATCGACCGCCTTGGTGATGACGCCGCATTCACAGAGCATCGTGAGATTGGCCGGGTCGACTTCGAGGATGCGGTTGAGATGGACGAGACAGAGAACGATCCCGCCCTCGACGGGGACGCTGCCGCCCGAGAGACCGGTGCCCGATCCGCGCGTCACGACGGGTATTTTCTCCGCCGCAGCAAGTCTAATAACACCCGCGACGGCTTCGGTGCTGCGCGGCAGGACGACACAGACGGCACTCTCCTTGAGCGCGGCGGTGCCGTCGAAACCGTAGGGAATGAGGTCTTCGGGGCAGGTGAAGACGTTGCTCTCCCCCACGATCTCCGCGAGGCGGAGGGCGACGGGGCTGCCCGGGGAAAAATTGGTGGGGGAATCCTTCATGCCATAAGCGATGCTGCCCCTGATGTAGCCGCAGCGGCGCGGTTTCACAAGACCGTAATGAGGCGCTTGCGGGCCGTTTCACCCCGCCGCGGCGTGTTTCGTAACTCTTTCAGATTCGGCCCGAAAGTTGCTAAGGAGAATCGAGACAGGCTCAGGTGACGCGACTTGCGGCGCTTGAATCCATTTTTAAAACCACGCATGGCCATCCCCATCCCTGATATCCCGGACGACGCGCCTTTCACCGCAGAGCAGCGCCAATGGCTCAGATCCTACCTCGGCGAACTCGTCGCCTCCCTCGCCGCGACCGGCGGCAGCAGCCGAACCGCGACAGTTGGGAAACCGCGCGCCCTTTTCCTCTTCGGCAGCCAGAGCGGCAATTCGCAGTCGCTCTGCGAAGGCTTCGCCGAGATCATGAATCAGGACGGCTGGGGCGCCGAGGTCGTGGACATGGAAAAGCACGCCACGATCGACCTGACCGAGGAGCCGCTCGTCCTGCTCATCACGAGCACCTGGGGCGAAGGCGATCCGCCGGACAACGCAGTCGAGTTTTGGGGGAAACTCTCCGCCCCCGATTTCCCGCCTCTTGAAAAAACGCGATTTTCCGTGCTCGCCCTCGGGGACACGAACTACGCGGACTTCTGCGAGATGGGGAAACGCTTCGACGCCCGCTTTGAGGAACTCGGTGCGATCCGCCTCGCCTCGCGGATCGATTGCGATGTCGATTACGAAGATCCCGCCGAGGAATGGTTCCGCGTCGTCACCTCCGTCCTCGACGAAATCGGGAAGGACTTTTTCACGACGACAGTAGTGGCCGATCCCGTGGCGCAGGTCACCGTATCCGACGCCGATGAACCATACGGGAAAAAGAAACCTTTCCCCGCGGTTCTGAAGTTGCGGCAAAAGCTCAACAAGGCCCCCTCCCCTCGCGACACGCGCCATGTCGAACTCGTTATCGAGGGATCGGGCCTAACCTACGAGGTCGGAGACGCGATCAGCACGATGCCGCAAAATGACGTCGCTCTCGTCGATGAGATTCTCTCGGTGCTGCCCTTCAACACCGCCGTTTCCGTGACCGTGCCAGACGGGAGCAAACGTCCGCTGCGCAACGCGCTCCTCGAGGAATATGACGTCTGCACGATCAGCAAATCACTCCTGCGGAAATGGGCGACCTTTTGCCGCCATCCCTGGCTGATCGCGGCGATCGAGGATGATGACGAACTCGGCAGAATCGTCGAGGGGCGCGAGATCATCGATCTGATCTTCGACTTCCCTGCCGACTTCAAGAGCGGGCAGGACTTCGTCGACCTTCTCCGCCGACTCCAGCCCCGACTTTACTCCATCGCCTCGAGTCCGAAGGCCCATCCGGGCGAGGTCCATCTCACGGTGGCGAAGGTCACTTACGAGACCCACGGCCGCACCCGCAAGGGCGTCTGCTCGACCTTCCTCTGCGAGGGACTGGCCGACGGCGATACGGTCAAGGTGCACATGCAGCCGACGAAACATTTTAAGCTGCCGACCGATCCCTCGCGCGACATCATCATGGTCGGACCCGGCACGGGGATCGCTCCTTTTCGCGCCTTCCTCGAGGAGCGCCAGGTCACCGCCGCGCCGGGGCGAAACTGGCTTTTCTTCGGCAATGCCCATGCCGCGACCGATTTCTTTTACGAAGACGAGCTGACCGCGATGCAAAAGGCGGGCTTTCTCTCCCGACTCGAGCTCGCCTGGTCACGGGATCAGGCGCACAAGATCTACGTGCAGGATAAAATCCGCGAGTGCGCCGCCGAGGTCTGGCAATGGCTCGAGGGCGGTGCCCACTTCTACGTCTGCGGCGACGCGACCTACATGGCGCCCGATGTCGAGCGAGCTCTCTTTGATCTCATCCGGCAATATGGAGGTCGCGATGACGAGGGCGCGGCCGCCTACCTGAAAACGCTCAAGGATGAGCACCGCTACCAGCGGGACGTGTATTAAGTTTGCCGAGAGCCCCGATCCGCTCGACCACGGGCGGATGGGTGTAGTTGAGAAAGACGTAGAAGGGATGCGGCGTGAGATTGCTGAGATTGTCCCGGCTCAGCTTCAGGAGCGCGTCGGACATCGCCTGCGGATTCCCCGTGACCTCGGCGGCATAGGCGTCGGCTTCGAACTCGTGCTTGCGGCTCATCCAGTTGCCCGCGACCGAGAGGACCTCGTTCAGCGGTGACATGAGAATACCGAAGAGGACAAGGCTGACGTAGATCGAGGTCTCTTTCACCCCAAAAGCGTCGAAGAGTGCCCGGTTGTTCATCATCAGTCCGAGCAGGAAAAACATTGCCCCGGTCGTGAGCGTGCCAACGACGAGCGACTTCACGATGTGCCGCTTTTTGAAATGCCCGATCTCATGGGCGAGGACACCAACGAGCTCGGGCTCGGTGTGATTGGCAATGAGCGTGTCAAAGAGCGCGATGCGTTTGTTGTTTCCGAAGCCGGTGAAAAAGGCGTTCGACTTGGCGGACCGCTTCGAGCCGTCCATGACACTGACCTCTTTGAGGGGGAAGTCGCATTTCACCGACATCTCGTGGATGGACTGCTTCAGGCTGCCTTCTTCGAGTGGCTCGAATTTGTTAAAGAGCGGCATGATCCAGGTCGGAGCGATATAGGCGAGGACGAGGGAAAAGCCCGTCACGAGGATCCAGCCCCAGAGCCAGGCCATTGGCACGGTTTGGAAGATCCAGAGCAGCCCCGCGAGGAGCGGGATACCGAGGAGCGCCCCGAGAATCGCGCCTTTGACCCGGTCCCCGAGCCAGATCGCGAAAGTCGACTTGTTGAATCCAAAACGTTCCTCGAGTCCGAAGGTGTCGTAGAGGTCAAAGGGCAGGCTGATCACCTGCAGGGCCACGATGAGGGCGCCGATGTAGAAGACGCCTGTGACGATGGGCCCGTGGCCGAGAGCCCTCACTTTTTCATCGAGCCAGCCGAAGCCGCCTAACCACCAGAAGATCAGCAGGATCACGAGCGAGAGGATGCCCTCGCCGATGCCGAGGATGGCCTTGGCGCGGGTGTAGTCCTGCGACTGCGCGTAGGTCTCCTCGTCGATGAGGCTGCGAAAGGCCGCGGGGATCTCCGGCACAAGCGATTTCAGGTTCAACAGCGTCGCGAGCAGATCGATCTTCCACAGGATCACGAGGGCGAGAACGATCGCGACGAACCAGCCGTTTAATTGCATCGAGGGATTGACTTGCATCGTCTCCGGTGTAGCCCAGCGATGGCCAAACGGCAAACCCTTTCCGTCGGGTTGTTATCCCTGTAACGAAGGTCGTGAGACCTTCGGGCGAAAGCCCCGAAAAAACGAAACTCTCACGAGTTTCGCTACCTCTTAACTCCCGCACTTTCCCCAAAAGCGCGCTTTTCTCCGCTCCCGCTTTCCCCTATCCTCCCCACATGCCCGCCTACCTACTCGCCCTCGATCAGGGAACGACGAGCTCCCGTGCGATCGTCTTCGACGAGAGCGGGAACACCATCGCCACCGCCCAGGAGGAATTCACCCAGCACTTCCCCTCCCCCGGTCTCGTCGAGCACGATGCGGAAGAAATTTGGTCAACCCAGCTCTGCGTCGCACGTGAGGCACTTCAACGCGCCGAGCTCGACGCCACCGATATCGCGGCGATCGGAATCACGAATCAGCGGGAAACCTCGGTCATCTGGGATCGCGCGACCGGCAAGCCAATCGGTCCCGCCATCGTCTGGCAGGACCGCCGCACCGCCGACTATTGCGGCGAACTCGAAGCCGCCGGCCACGCCCCCCGCATCCAGGAGATCACCGGCCTCGTCCTCGACGCGTATTTCTCGGCCTCGAAGATCCGCTGGATCCTCGATCACATCGAAGATGCCCGGGAAAGGGCAGATCGCGGCGAGCTCGCCTTCGGCACGATCGACTCCTGGCTCGTCTGGAAGCTCACCGGCGGTCGTCTCCACCTCACCGACGCGACAAATGCCTCGCGCACGATGCTCTGTGATCTGCGTTCGACGGACTGGAACGATGAGATGCTCGACCTTTTCACCATTCCCCGTTCTCTCCTGCCGGAGATCCGCGACAGCAGCGAAGTCTACGGGGAGACCGAGGCGGAGCTCTTCGGGGCGCCGATCAAGATCGCCGGCATTGCCGGAGACCAGCACGCCGCCCTCTTCGGCCAGGCCTGTCACGCCCCCGGAATGGCGAAGAACACCTACGGCACCGGTTGCTTCGCGCTCATGCACACGGGCGAGTCCCCCATCGTCTCGCGGCATCGCCTTCTCAGCACGGTCGCCTGGCGCATCGGAGGAAAAACCGAGTATGCCCTCGAGGGCAGCGTCTTCATCGCGGGGGCGGTTGTGCAATGGCTGCGCGACCAGCTCGGCATGATCCAGTCGTCCGACGAGATCGAGGCCCTCGCCGCTCAGGTCGAGGACAATGGCGGCGTTTATTTTGTCCCCGCCTTTTCCGGGCTCGGCGCTCCGCACTGGGACAGCTACGCGCGCGGCACCATCTCGGGTCTGAGTCGTGGCTCGAATCGCTCGCACCTCGCCCGCGCCGCGCTCGAGGGGATCGCCTACCAGACCGGCGACGTCATTCGCGCGATGTGCGACGACGCCGGGATTCCGCTGAAGGAGCTGCGGGTCGACGGAGGCGCGACCGCGAACGGACTGCTCATGCAGATGCAGGCCGATCTTCTCGGCGTGCCGGTGGTGCGGGCACAGACATCCGAGATCACCGCGCTCGGAGCCGCCTACCTCGCCGGGCTCGCCGTGGGAGTCTGGGCCGACCGAGCCGCCATCGCCGCGAACTGGACCGAGGACTCGCGTTTTATCCCCGGTCCCGGACAGCAGCAGATGCAGGATCAACTCGCCGCCTGGCACGACGCCGTGCAACGCACCCTCAGCTGAAAGGAGGTCGGTAAATCTCCGTCATACGATAGAACCGTGCGGCAACGGCCTCTTGCAATTGCGCGGTTTTTGCGAAACCTTGGCACTCACTTCATGCGCAGCCTCCTCCGATCCAAAATCCACCTCGCGACGGTCACCGAGGCCAATGTCGACTACGTCGGCAGCATCACGATCGACCAGGATCTCATCGAGGCGACCGGTCTCTGGGTCGGGGAAAAAGTCCTCGTCGTCAGTGCCACGACCGGGGCCCGGCTCGAGACTTACGTCATCGAAGGTGAAGCGGGCTCGGGAGTCATCGGGATCAACGGCGCCGCCGCCCACCTCATCAATGCGGGGGAAAAAGTCATCATCATGGGCTTCGAGATCACCGACAAACCGATCAAGCCGAAGGTCATCCTCTGCAACCGTGAAAACGGAATCGCCGAAGTTCTCAGCGAACGCGCCGGGATGATATTGACGGCGGAGTGAGGGGCGCCCCCGTAGCGGAACTCGCCAGAGTTCCCCTTGGCCGGAGCATCCGGCAGGAACATTGGCATGCTCCGCTGCCATTCCCGCTTACGGATTCGCGAGCGCATCGATGATCGCCTTGATCCCACGAGTCGCGTCTTCGAGCTTTTCGAGATCGATTTTATCAACCGTGTCCGTCGCAAGATGGTAATGCGGATATCGGTAGGGCGCCGTGTCCGTGATCATCACGGCGGGGAATCCCGCCTGCCAGAACGACCAGTGATCCGACCAACCCACGCCGGACACATCCGCCGGAAAAACGCCTCCCATCACTGGAATCGAAGAACCTTTTCGAAAAGCCGACTTCGCCGAATCGACGAGAAAGCGCGACGCCTCGTCCCCGACAAAGGCGAGAAAGTTCCCTTTCGTCGGAAACTCATCCGTCAGCCCCGGCGGGATTTTCTGGCTCCCCTCCTTGTCCGAGTAATACCCTATCGTTTCGAGGCAGAGCATCGCGACAATCTTTTCCTGCCGGGCGCGGCAGGCCCTGGCATAAACGAGACTCCCCATCGCCTCGGTCTGGAAGTAGGGCGGCTCCTCATTCACGAACGCGGCGAAGCGCACCGTCCGTCCCTGCGCCTCCCCCGCAAAAGCCCGCGCGAGCGAGATCAGCGCGGCGATCCCGCTGCCATTGTCATTGGCTCCCGGACTACCGGGCACCGTGTCGTAGTGCGCGCCGACCACGACGATCTCGTCGCGTCGCTCGCGACCGGGGAGCTCGGCGACGAGGTTGCGCACCGTCTTCCCCTCGACTTCATAAGGATGGCGCTCCACGACATACCCGAGATTAGCCCCGCCCAGACTGGACTCGATCCACACCGCAGCACTCTCGAGTGATTCGGGCTTGCCGAGATGCCGCTCGCCGATCCGGGTCGCGAGGATCTCGAGGGATTTACCGAGATCATCACGGCTGACTGGCCGTCGATTCAGCGCCGCTGCATCGAGACGGATCTCTTCATTCGGATCGAGCTGCGATTCCTTGTCGTAAAACTGGGTATTCACCATCGAAAAGACTCCCAGGGTTAACAAGCCCGCCGGAAGGGCGACAATCAAAAAACGAATCAAAGCTCCCTCTTTCATACCGTAGTGCTTACGCTCCAGACAGAGAGAACCGCACGCGCCGCGCGCAAATGGGCCCCGCCCTCACCGAGTCCGGCCACGACATCGGCCAGTTCGCCTCGCAGTTGCTCACGCGCCTCCGGCGAACTCAGAAGCCTTTCCAGTTCTGCCGCGAGAGCGGCACCGTTCGCCTTTTCCTGCAAAAGTTCGCGCACGACCTCGCGGTCCGCGATGACATTGACGATCCCGAGATACTTCACCGACATGACCCGCCGTGCCACCTGCGCGGTAAGCCACGCCACTTTATAGGTGAGGCAATAGGGCAGCCCGAGACAGGCCGCCTCGAGCGTCGCCGTGCCCGAAGCCACCACCCCGACGATCGCCCGGCGCATGATCTCGTGGCTGGGCATTTCCCCCACCAAAACGACCTCGCTCAGGCCCGCCTCGCGCACCATTTCCCGCAGTCGTTCCGTCAGCAACGGCGTCGCCCCTGTCGTGGCAAAACGCAGTTCCGGATGCCGCTCCCGCAAGATCGCCGCCGCCTCGAGCATGGGGGGGAAAAGCGCCGCGATTTCCCGCTCCCGCGAACCGGGGAGCAGGGCGACGAGATTTTCCTCGCGAACGAGCGCGCGCCCTTTCACCTCCTCGAGTGAATCCACGAGCGGATGCCCCCCGAAGATCGTCCTCAGCCCCGAGGCCTCGTAGAGTTCCTTTTCGAACGGGAAAATGCAGATCATCAGATCGAGCAGCTCCGCCATCGTCTTGATGCGTCCCTTTTTCCAGGCCCAGACCTGGGGGCTGATGTAGTAGAGCAACTTCCCCGTGTAGCCACTGTCGCGCAGGCGCTTCGCGAGCCGCAGGTTGAAACCCGGGTAATCGATCAGGACAACTCCATCGGGCGCGAGCTCTGTGATCCGCGCGACCGTTTCCTCCATCTTGCGGCGAAAGTAGCCGTATTTTTTCAACACCTCCCAGAGCCCCAGCACCGCCGCCTCGCCGAGCCAGTTCTCCACCTCCGGCGCGAGTTCGTGCATCTCCGGACCGCCGAGGCCCGCAAACCGCCACTCCCCCACCTTCGGGAGAGCCGCCATCAGCGCCGCCCCGTGGGTGTCCCCACTGATCTCGCCTGAGATGAGAAAGAGCGATTTCAAAATCCTCTCAAGCGGAAAAAGTTGCTTCTCCGAGCGCCTCGACAGCCGAAATAGCCTCATCCCGCGTCGCCCTATAAACCAGCGCAGCCGGAATCTCCGCCACCGCCGCGATCCAGCGACCGTCTCCTTCGAGCTCAACATCAGCATCCATAAAAAGAACATACGGAATCACTCCCGCTTCTCAACCCTTCTTCGCTAAAGCTTCGAAGGGCAGGCCCTTCTTCTCCTCTTCGCCCCCCCCGAGGCAACCGCTAACCGCTAACCGCTAACCGCTAACCGCAATATCCTCCGGCGGCTCGATCGGGTATCCCCACGCTTCGAAGGAAAACCCCCATCGTTCGCGGATCGCTTCGGCGTGTTCGGGGGCGATGCGGTGGACGTTGCGGCTGTAGCCCTTCAGCGTGCCGACATACTCCGCTATTTCGCGCAGGCCGGCTTCTTTCCCGCCGATCCCGAGCTGATTATAAATACGCCCGATCTCCCCGAGCGGATTAGCCGTTATCGCTTCATAAGTGGTTTCTACAAGCTGATTTTCAGGGAGTTGCAATTTTTCTCGATCCGCCAGATAGCGCCGCATGAGTCGTTCATAGGTCTCGAGAGTGAAGCCCGGAATGTCCACGTCCTGAAACGGCTGCCAGGCGAAGGCATTAAAGAGACGCGGAAACTTCCCGCAGGTCGAGCTGAAGACCGGCCAGGGATTGCGCACGATGTGGATGAATTTGGCGTCCGGGTACATTTCCAGGATCATCTCCATCCGTGTCGTCGAGGGCGGATTCTTAAACAGCAGCTGCCGCCCCCCTTTCACGTAGCTGACCTTGCGGATGAGGAACTCGTAGTTCTTCTTAAAACGCCGCAACGCCCCCGCACTGACACCCTCAAAGAACAGCGAACGGTCGCGGTGCCCGTCCATGTCCTGCGGCAGATAATAAATGCTGTAATAGCCGATCGGATTGAGGTTTCCCAGAGCCATCTCCTCCTCCTGCGGCTCGTCGAGGGCCAGCTTCACGTTGTCGTAACCGCGCGTCTTCGGCAGGGCCCTATCGATGATGCGGCGGGCGATCCGCACCTTTGGCCCCAGCATGTCCATTGGCATGGCTGTCTCCGAGAACTTGAGAAAGCCGAACTGCGGGTCGCGGCTCATTAGATTGTGCAGGTGCGTCGTGCCGCTACGCCAATGTCCGATGAGAAAAATGGGCGGTTTCACGAGCTTCTCCCGTCGTATTTCCGCGCCGTATTTCACCTTTTCGATCAAGGCGAGCGGGAAACGCAGGACCTGCCCCACCCAGGCTATCAAACGCTGGTATCGCGTCCGCGGATCCAGCCCCGGCGTGAGCAGCGCATGACGCAGGAAAACGCGCAAGCGCGCTCCCGCAAAAGGGTGCAGTCCCGGAGCCTTCTCACGGGCAGCCGATTCCAAAGTCCATTTTTCCCCCATAACAACGTGGAACCGATCTTAGCCGGACTTGCCGGGGGGCGCGACTTGAAAATGTCCGGGCGCGCACGCGCAAGACAGAGCCCCAGACAAACCGTATGTAGTTCAACACTTAACCATGCGACGAAGATTCATTTCCCATTTGACTGTTCAAATGATCTCGCGTAAGGAGGTTAGCCATGACGCCCAGGGAAGCGTATCTCGCACTCAATCTCCTGCCCCGCATCGGCCCGATTCGGGTGCGGCGGCTTCTTGATCACTTTGGAACACCGCAGGCTATCCTCGGGGCAAAGCAGCGCGAACTCATCATGGTCCCGGGTATCGGGGAAGACATGGCCGAGCAAATCGGGGATTGGGAAAACCGCATCGACCTCGCCGAAGAAGAGCGACGCATCGCCGATCACGGCATCTCCCTTGTCACCCTCGACGATGCGAACTACCCCGGGGCGCTCCGCACGATTCACGATCCGCCCTTCCTCCTTTATATGAAGGGGACTCTCCTCCCCGGAGATGCTGCCGCGATCGGGGTGGTCGGGTCGCGGCGCACGACCCACTACGGGAAAGAGCAGGCCAAAAAGCTCAGCTTCCAGCTCGCACGGGCCGGCTTCTGTATCATCAGTGGTCTCGCCCGCGGGATCGACACCGCCGCGCACGAGGCTGCCCTCGCGGCAAATGGCCGCACCATCGCCGTGCTGGGCTCGGGCATTGGCAATGTCTACCCGCCTGAAAACCAGTCCCTCGCCGACCGGATCGCGGAGAACGGTGCGGTGCTCTCTGAGTTCCCCGTGCTCTACGTGCCGGATAAACAGTCCTTTCCCCTGCGTAACCGCATCGTCGCCGGCATGTCGCAGGGACTCCTCGTCGTGGAAGCGCCCGTCCGCAGCGGCTCTCTCATCACCGCCAACCAGGCGCTGGAGCAGGGCCGCACCGTCTTCGCCGTGCCCGGACCGATTGATCGCCCCACCTCCGAGGGCTGCCACCGTCTCATCCAGCAAGGGGCGACCCTCGTCTGCGGCGCGCAGGATGTCATTGATGAACTGGGAATGGAAATCAACTCTCTCGGCCTTGAGTTCGAGCCCGAGTCCCTCTTTGCCAGCCGCTCCGGAACCTCTTCCGAAACTTCATTGACCTCCCCCGAAAAGCCGAAACGCCAGATCGAGTTGAGCGAGATCGAGCGCCATATCCTCGCCGAACTCGAGCAGGGAAACGCGACGATCGACAGCCTCTGCGAAGCGACCGGGAACCACGCAGGAAAGGTCGGTGCGGCCCTCCTGCAGCTTGAATTAAAGAGCCTCGTGAAGCAGTTGCCGGGGAAATACTTCACGAAAGCAAGTTGACCTTTCCCTTAAAACGGGGCACTCCGTGTCTCCGCAGCCTATTTTTCCCCGTCCCATGTCGAAGTCCCTCATCATCGCAGAAAAGCCAAGTGTCGCCAACGACCTTGCCCGCGTCCTCGGCAAAGACCCCGCCATCGGGAGGTTCGAAAAGGCGGAAGATTTCTACGAAAACGACCGCTACATCATCTCTTCAGCCGTCGGTCACCTCGTCCAGCAGGCGCTCCCGACGACTGCCGAGGGCAAGAATCTGCCGTGGAATTTTGACTGCCTCCCCGTCCTCCCGACCGTCTTTGCCCTCGAACCGAGCGAGCAAAAGGGTGGCAAGTCGAGGCTTACGGTGCTCAAGAAGCTAATGAAGCGCAAGGACGTCACCGAGTTAATCAACGCTTGTGATGCCGGGCGCGAGGGAGAGCTCATCTTCCGCTACATCGTGCAGTTCGCCGAGATCGAGAAGCCGGTCCGCCGTCTCTGGATGCAGTCCATGACGGACGGGTCGATCAAAGAGGCCTTTGGCCACCTCCGCAGCGATGAGGAGATGCGCCCGCTCGCCGATGCCGCCTATTGCCGGTCCGAATCCGACTGGCTCGTCGGGATCAACTCGACCCGGGCGATGACCGCCTTCAACAGCAAGTTCGGCGGATTCAACAAAACGCCGGTCGGCCGGGTCCAGACCCCCACCCTCGCCCTCCTCGCCGAGCGCGAGCAGGAGATCGAAGACTTCGTCAGCGCAGACTACTTCGAAGTCCACGGCACCTTCGGCGTCGCCGCCGGGACCTATGCGGGACGATGGTTCGACCCGTCCTACAAAAAATCCGAAGAAAAGCCGCACGCCCGCGCCGAGCGACTCTGGAACAAAGAACTCGCTGACGCCATCGTCGCCCGCTGCGAGGGTAAGACCGCGATCGTCGAGGAGAAAAAAAAGCCCACCAGCCAGATCGCGCCGCAGCTTTACGACCTCACCAGTCTTCAGCGCGAGGCGAACGGTCGTTTCGGTTTCTCCGCTCGCCGCACCCTGCAGCTCGCCCAGTCCCTCTATGAGCGACACAAGGCCCTCACTTATCCGCGGACCGACTCCCGCTACCTCCCCGACGACTACGTCCCCACCTCCACCGCGACGCTCGAAAAGATCTCCAAATCTTCGGGCCGCGCCCTCAGCGACATGCCCGGGCACGCCGCCAAGGCGCTGCAAAACCGCTGGGTCACGGGAGCCAACAAGCGTGTCTTCAACGGCGCCAAAGTGAGCGATCACTTTGCCATCATCCCCACCGGCGAGATCCCGCAGAGCCTCGACGAGGCCGAGCAGAAGCTCTACGACATGGTGACGCGCCGTTTCATCGCCGCCTTTTACCCCCAGGCCGAGTTCGAGAACACGACCCGTCTTTCCCGCATCGGGGACGACATCTTCAAGACCGAAGGCAAAGTCCTCGTCGAAGCCGGATGGCTCGCCGTCTACGGCAAGAATGTAGGCGTTCCCGCTGCTGCCGCGATCTCCGACGACGAAGAGGACGATGGCAAACGCTCCAACGGCGACCGCCAGATCGTACCGGTGAAGCCGGGCGAATCGGCCTCTACCGAGAAGGTCGTCGCTCTCGAGAAAGTGACCCGTCCGCCGGCCCGATACAACGAAAGCACTCTGCTCTCCGCCATGGAGACGGCGGGCAAGCGGGTCGACGATGAGGACCTGCGCGACGCCATGTCCGAACGCGGCCTCGGCACCCCCGCGACCCGTGCGGCGACGATCGAGGGACTTATCCTCGACAAATACATCACCCGCGACGGTCGCGATCTCTTCGTCACGACCCGCGGGATGCGCCTGATCGAGCAGCTCCGCAACATGGAGATAGGCATCCTCACCTCGCCCGAGATGACGGGTGAGTGGGAATACAAGCTCAAGCAAATGGAGCAGGGCCGCCTCGACCGTCCCACTTTCATGCGGGAGGTCAAAGCGATGACCGGTAACGTCGTCGAGACGGCGCGCAACTACGCCCGCAGCGCGGTCGAGCGTGAATGGCCCGAGTTCCCTGTCCCCTGTCCTGTCTGCGGGGCCCCCACGCTGAGCCAGGATGACGGCCGCTACAAATGCCGCCAGCCCGACTGCAAATTCTCGCTTTCCAAGGTCGTCGCGAGCCGTCCCTTCTCCGTCGAGGAGGCAAAGACCCTCCTCACGACCAAACACGTCGGCCCCCTCACCGGTTTCGTGAATCGATTTAAACTGCCCTTCGACGCTGCGATCGAGCTGCAGGAGGACAAAAAGACCGGTTTCAAAGCTGCCTTCGTCTTCGAGAAAACGCCCGAGGAAGAGCTCGAAGCCGAGGCGGTCCGCCCCGGGAACGAACTCTGCCCCTGCCCCGCCTGCGAGGGAGGCACCATTTACGAGACGCCCGGCAGTTTTATTTGCAGCAATCGGGTTTCCGGCGCCGGCTGCAAAGCGCGTCTCGCCCGCGAGATGTGCAAGTATGAGATTCCGCGCGAGCAGGCCATCAAGTATTTCACCCAGGGCAAGACCGATCTCATTGATAAGTGGATCAGCAAAAAGGGCCGCCCCTTCCAGGCTTCCCTGACCTGCAACGTCAAAGGCAAGCGCATGCTCGGCTGGGAATTTCCGCCTCGCGAACCAGCCAAGAAAAAGGTCGCCGCCGAAGGGGATGCGCCCGCGAAGAAAGCGCCCGCGAAGAA
>JANQVJ010000020.1 GCA_030730365.1 Verrucomicrobiales bacterium | reverse complement strand
ACCGACCGCAGGGAGATAGACAGCCGCAGGCTGCCTCAAAGGCGAGAGCAGCGAGGCAATCTTCTATCGGAAAAACAAAGCCAAAATGCTTCAGGACGGATGCTTCATCGATGCGAACGACGCTCAAACTGAGCTCTTTGCCTTCATCGAATCCTATTACAATACCCGCCGCCGGCATTCCTCCCTGGAATACAATTCACCGTTCCAATTCGAAGCTCTTTTTTATTCACAAAAATAACCAACTGCGGTCCAGAAATCAGTGGCATCTCATTTCTACCGTTTACTCCAACAGGCGGTGGAAATCGACCCGGTTACCGACGATACAATTATTGGCGGAAAAGCAAAATCTGACATCAACCACAAGCCCTAGGGGTCGGTGGAGTCAACTGGATAGCGAGGTCAGATGAATATCTAAAATCCCATCCTGTGTTGGGCGATCATCTTAGCGGGTCGAGCGACATTCGGGATCGACCTCGGCAAGCCGCTCGCACGACAACCCCGCTCACACCCGCCGCAGGCGCAGGCGGTTCATCGTCCGTCCCTCTGCGAGCCATTGCTCTTCGAAGTCGGTCCTCGCATAAAAGAAATCATCTTCACCCCAGGATTCTTCCGCAAAAAAATCACAGCCGCGCTGAAGCTCGAGTGCCTCGTCGAAATAGGGACGGTCATCGGTGAGAAAGAGCAGCTCCCCGCCCTCTTCGAGCAATCCGTGGAGCGCCCGCAGGAAAGGCAGCTGACACATCTGCCGACGGGCCGCGTGTTTTTTCTTCGGCCACGGGTCGGGGCAGAGGAAGTGGATGCGGCTCGCGAAGCCGGTCGGCAGGAGCCAGTTCACCGCGTAGTTCGAGTCGGCCCGGAGGACCCGCACATTTTCCAGTCCGGCGCGGACCGATTTACGGCTCACCTTGCGGACCCGGCCAAGGAGCCGCTCGACTCCGAGAAAGTTCCTTTCGGGGAAATGCTCCGCCATGCGGATGAGAAAGGAGCCGTCTCCGCAGCCGAGATCGAGTTCGATGGGGTTTCCACCGGAAAAGAGATCACCGCGCCCGAGTCGGGCGAACCACTCATCGGGGTAGATTTCGTTGATAAAGGGAAAGGGTTCGACCTTTGGCATCGGGGGGACTCTTAGCCTGAACCGACCGCGAATCAACCCCGCAGCCCGGAGAAGGGGCCGTCCCCGGCGCGTCACCTTGAAAAAGGTCCCCGAAAACGGCGGGATTTCCCTTGGCGGAGTCGCCCCGAGTCTGTTACACCTTTCTCCCATGGCCCATCAAAATCCTGATCACGACGATTTCATTCACAGCGAGGAGTTTCTGCACCACCTCATGCGCCGCCAACTGCGCCTCTCCGTCGCCTGCGCCGCCGCCTTTCTCATCCTCCTCTTCGGCCTGCCCCTGGCGAACTATTTTGTCCCTGACATCATGGCACAGCGGGTCGGCGGATTCACCCTGACCTGGCTCATCCTCGGCGTGCTCTTTTTTCCCTTCGTCTGGATCATCGCCCGCATCTTCATCACCCGCTCCATGGCCCTCGAAGAGGCCGAAGTGCAGCTCGCCGCTGAAGGCAACGAGAAACGCAAAGCCTGAACCTACCCGCCCGATCCCAGCCCCCACCCTTTTATCTCATGCCTGAAGCCGCTTCCTTCGATTACTGGATCCTCACCTTCTCCGCCATCACCGTCATCGTGACGATCTGGATGGGATTCCGCTCCGCCAAGACTTCCAAGTCCGCCTCCGACTTCTTCGTCGCGGGTCGATCCGTCTCGGTGGGCTGGAACGCCTCCGCCATCTCCGGCGAATACCTCAGCGCCGCGAGCTTCATGGGCATCGCGGGCATGGTCATGCTGTCAGGGTATGATGCCCTGTGGTACCCTGTCTGCTACGCCTGCGGTTACCTCTTCCTCCTCCTCTTCATCGCGGGACCGCTCCGCCGCTTCGGGGCCTACACGATCCCCGACTTCGCCGAGGGCCGCTACGACTCGCCCGTCTTCCGCAAGATCGCGGTCTGCTTTGTCCTCTTCATCGGCTTCTTCTACACCATGCCGCAGATGAAAGGCGCGGGCACCACTCTCGCCTACATCTTCCCCGGTCTCCCCTACTGGGTCGGTGTTGCCGTGGTCGGCGCGGTCATCACGCTCAATGTTGCCCTCGGGGGCATGAAGGGCATCACCCTCGTGCAGGCGGTCCAGTATTGGATCAAAATGTTCGCGATCTCGGTGCCCATTTTTGTCCTGCTCTCAGTCTACGGCGGCTATGGCAAAAATCTCTCCCTGAACGGTTCCGCTGCCGATATCGCGAGTCCGCCCGCCATCGTGCAGACGGTCGAGCCTAGCACCCCGCAGCGACTCGCCCTGCCCGAAAAAGCCCCCGCCGACGAGGCCTGGATCTCCCCCTTCGGCCCGCTCACGACGAAGGCCGCCACCGCCGCCGGACTTTCTCCCGAAGAGTCCAAGCCACTCTCGCTTCTTTACACTTTCTCCCTCATCGTCGCCCTTGTTTGCGGCACCGCCGGCCTGCCCCACATCCTCGTCCGCTTCTACACCAACCCGGACGGCGTAGCGGCGAAAAAGACGACCATGTGGGTCATGATCCTCATCGGTGTCTTCTACGTCTTCCCTCCAGTCTTCGGCGTCCTCGGGCGTAACTTCCTGCCCGAGCTCTATGCCGCGACAGGATCAAAGGGACCGGACAAGGTCGTCCTCGAACTGCCTATCCTGATTCGCGAAAAATACGGCATCCTCGGGTCCATCCTCAGCGGGATCACCTGCGCGGGAGCCTTCGCCGCCTTCATGAGCACCTTCTCCGGCCTCCTCGTCTCCATGACCAGCGCGCTCGCCCACGATGTCTATGGCCGCATGCTGCGACCCCAATCGACCCCGGCCCAGCGCATGAACATGTTTAAATGGTGCGCCATCCTCATCGGCGGAGTCTCCGTCATTCTCGGTGCTCTCGTCGAACCGCTCGAGATCAACTTCATGGTCGGCCAGGCCTTTGCAATCGCGGCGGCGAGCTACTTCCCGCTCCTCTTCATGAGCGTGTGGTGGCGTGGTATGACGATGAAAGGGGCCGCGACCGGGATGCTCACGGGGGGGCTTTGCGCGCTCTTTTCCGCCACCCTCGTCAACGCCAGCACCCTCGCCCTCGATAAGGGTCCCATGGGCAAACTCTTCGCCGGCTTCAGCGGAATGAACGATTTCTGGAGAGCGCACCCCCTCCTCCGCATCCTCGCCGAGCAGCCCGCGATCTGGTCGGTCCCGCTCGCCATCGGACTGATGATTGTCGTCTCAAAAGCCACGAAAAAGACCGTCCCCCAGGACATTCGCATGAAAATGCTTGTCCTCCACGCCCCCGAGAAACTCGGGCTCAAGCAGGAGTATATCGAGGAGCATCAGGGGATGGGGCATTGATCCCCCTTTCTTCCGGACTCGGGAGCAGGGGAGCAATCTCCCCTGCTTTATCTCTTTACGCTCAATGCTAGTGATCACACGTGCAGGCATACTCCTTGAAGTCGCAGGTCGGGCAATCGGAGAAGTCGATGTTGAACTTTTCGGTCACGGCTTTGGCCTCGGGTGAAACCTTAACGGTGAGGACGATGGGAACCATGTTTCCTTCGGGGAGAGGCTGATCGGAGACGAGCGAACCGCCGTCACTGGCGAAAACCATCTTCGTGGGTTTGCTCCGCTTTCCGCCGATCGCGGAGACGGTCTGAGCGGCCGCGGCGATCGCTTTTTTATCTTCGCCGAGGAAGGTGATCTTTACTTTGCGGTCTTCCGTTACGAAAAACTCGTAGTGCGGCTCGACGGAGTGGATGACACGTCCGCCGTTGGGTCCGGCTTCGCGCTTTGCGTGATCGTGGTCGTGTTTTTTTTCTTTTTCTTTTTCCTTTTCAGCGGCAGGCATCGCAGGCACGAGGGCGAGACCCAGGAAAGTGATGAGGAGAACTATTTTGGTTTTCATTTTCTATCAGGTGTTTTTGGTTTTGTTACAGTTAGGGAGAAATTAATGAGTGGCTTTCGAGTCAAGCGCGAGAGACCGGGCCGCGGGCTTACGTCCGATGAGCCAGAAGACGGCCGGGGTCACGACAAGGTCGAGCAGGGTCGAGGAAATGAGACCGCCGACGATGGCGACAGCGACGGGGTGAAGAATCTCTTTTCCCGCTTCGCCCGCTGCGAGGACAAGCGGGATAAGGGCAATCCCGGCGGAGAGGGCGGTCATCAGAACCGGCACGAGTCGCTCCTGCGTGCCACGGACGATGAGGGCCATGCCGAAACTTTCCCCTTCGTGCCGCATGAGATGGAGGTAGTGGGAGATCATCATGATCCCGTTCCGCGCCGCAACACCGCCGACGGCGATGAAGCCGACCAGCGTCGCGATGCTAATGTTGTCGATCTTCCACCACGTGAAAGCGAGGGCTCCTGCAATCGCAAGGGGCAGATTGAGCATCACCTGAAGGGCGAGCGAGAAGCTTTGGAAGTAGTTGGTGAGCAGCACCAGAACGACGAGGATGACGAGGGCAAAAAGTATCGCGATGCGCCGCGACGCGGCCTCGCGGGCGAGATACTCGCCTTCGAACCGCAGCGAATACCCCTCGGGGAGGAGAACCTCTTCGGCGACCTTTTCCCGCCACTGCGAGACGAGGGACTCGAGATCGCGTTCGTCGGTGTTTGCTCCGATGACGATACGGCGCTGGCCGTTCTCGCGATTGATGACATTGGGTCCATTCACTTCGTGGACCTCGGCGACGAGCGAGAGCGGGAGGTGACGGCCGTCCGGGGTCTCGATGAGAAGTTCTCCGATACGCTCGGGCCGGGTCCGCCAGGCCGCGGGGAGACGCATCACGAGATCGATCGTGGCCTCTCCTTCGCGCAACTCGCCTAGAGTGACGCCACCGAGCAATCGGGAAATCTGCGCGTTGATGAGCCCGGGAGCGAGGCCTTCGTTGCGGGCACGCTCACGATTCACCTCGATGCGGACCTGCGGAATGGGGACCTGGGCTTCGAGATTGATATCGGTGAGCCCGGAAACAGTTAGCCCCGCCTCTTTCACCTGCGCGCCGAGCCGCCGCAGGGTATCGAGATCGGGCCCGTGAATTTTAATCGCGATCTTGGCGGAGACGCCGCTGAGCATGTGGCTGAGACGGTGTCCGATGGGCTGACCGACCGTCACGAAGGTGCCGGGAATCCCACCGAGCTTTTCACGAATCTCGGCAAAGACCTCGGGTCGTTCGCGTCCCTTCCCGGTAAACTCAACATCGAATTCGTTCACCGAGACGGGCATGACGTGGTCATCGCGTTCCGCCCGGCCGGCCCGGCGTCCGACCGATTTCACCTCGGGGATTTCGAGCAGCAGTTCGACGGCACGTTTGCCCACTTCATTGGACTGAGCCAGCGAGGTCCCGGGAGCACTCGCGAAAGAAATGGTGGCACTGCCCTCGTTAAATGCGGGGAGGAATTCCTTGCCCATGCCCGGATAGAGCATCGCCGCGGCCACCACGAGCAGGATGACAACTCCGATGACGGCGAGCGGTGCCGCAAAAGCAGCCCTCAGAAAAGTCGCGCGGGTGAAGGCCTTAAGCGCCCTCACGAGAAGGCCATCCCGGTGTTCTTTGCCCTCCCGGGGCCGGAGGAGAAAGGAGCAGAGCACCGGGATGACCGTCAGTGAGACGAGGAACGAAGCCACCATGCTGACGATGGTCGCGATCGCGATAGGCCGGAAGAGCCGACCCTCGAGCCCGGCCAGCCCCAGCAAGGGCACGAACACCAGAATGATGAGCAAGGTCGCGTAGAGGATGCTCGAGCGAACCTCGCTCGAGGCAGCGGCGATCACCTCCAGCCGCGGGCGCGGATTCGTTGCAGCTGCGTTATCGCGCAATCGCCGGAAGACATTTTCCACATCGACGATGGCGTCGTCCACGACCATACCGATGGCCACGGCGATGCCGCCGAGCGTCATGCTGTTCACACTGACCTCGAACCCGCGAAAGATGAGCAGGGTGACAGCAAAGGAAAGCGGGATGGCCGTTAGCGTGATGACCGTGGTGCGCAGGTTGAGGAGGAAGAGGAAAAGAACGATCGTGACCATAATCGCCCCGTCGCGGATTGCCTCTTTGAGATTACCAATCGCGCTCTCAATGAAATCACCCTGACGGAACAAGACTTCCGCCTCGACTCCGGACGGGAGCCCGGGACGCATCTCTTCCAGCGCGGCTTCGATCGCGGCGGAGAGTTTCAAGGTGTCGAAACCCGGGGCCTTGTCGATACTGAGGATCACGCCGGGACTTTCAGCCGTCTCGCCTCTTTCTCTGACCGCAATACCGGCATCTCCGCGCATCGTCGCGACGTCGTAGCGGACCTCGGCGACATCGCCGATCCTGACGATACGATCATCGCGCCGCCGGATCACGGTCGCGGCGATCTCCGCGGGATCGGCGGTCATCGCGAGATTCCGAACCATGATCTCGCGAGGGCCTGACTGCAGGTAACCGCTCGTGGTGTTGCCGGCGGCGAGAGAAATGGCTCTCTCCAGTTCGTCGAGCGTCACTCCCTCTGCCTGGAGACGACGGGGATCGGGCTCGACCTGAAGCTGTTTCACCCCGCCGCCGATGGCGAGCACTTCGGCGACTCCGCGGATGCTCTGGAGTCGTCGCGCGACGGTCAGCTCGGCAAAACTGCGCAAATCCATCGGGGCGACTGACCCGTCGGTGGAGCGCAGGCCGACGAGGAGGATTTCGCCCATCAGCGAAGAGACCGGAGTCATGCCCGGCTGCACTGCATCGGGGAGACGCACCGCATTGAGCCGCTCCTGCACGAGTTGCCTGGCGTGGTAAATGTCGGTAGCCCAGTCGAATTCGACAAAAACGAGCGAGAGCCCCACATCGGAACTGGATCGCAAACGATCGAGCCCGCCGACACCGAGGAGTGCATTTTCGAGGGGGCGGGTCACGAGGGTCTCCACCTCCTCAGGCGCGAGGCCCGCCGCCTCGGTCAGGACAGTGACGGTCGGCTTCGTCATGTCGGGGAGCACCTCGACCGGAAGCTCTGTCGCGGTGCGCAGCCCCAGCGCAATGATCAGCGCGGCGAGACAAAGAACGATCGCCCGATTGCCGAGCGACCAGATGATCATTTGGTTGAGCATTTTTCAGGAAAGCGTTACAACAGGAGTCATAGTGACGCGTGAGTTGGTCGTGAAATATCGTAAGGAGATCCCCGCTTTAGCGAAGGAATACCAACCCACTGACGTTCGACTTTTCGGTTCGGTCGCGCGAGGTGATGAGAGACGCGCCCGATTGCTCTGCTGCCGGGTAGACGTAATCGCTGAGCAAAAACTGATGCTACCACGATTCCACGAAACCGTGCCAGCCGACGCTGTTGATGTATAGCAGGCCCTCTCCGCCTTCAAGTAGAGGCTCTCCTTCATGATCTCAGCGAGGCTTGAAATTTCCGGTTTCTGACCGACGAAATCATCAGCAGGACAAAAAGAACGACCGAGGTGATCGCCAAAAAGAGCGTCGCGCGACTCGTCGCCTCGTGCTCGTGCTCGTGCTCGTGCTCGTGCTCGTGCTCGCCTTCGTGATCGTGG
>JANQVJ010000019.1 GCA_030730365.1 Verrucomicrobiales bacterium | reverse complement strand
GACTTCAGCTTCGACTTCAGCTTCAACTTCAGCTTCAACTTCAGCTTCAACTTCAACTTCAGCTTCAACTTCAGCTTCAACTTCAGCTTCAACTTCAGCTTCGACTTCAGCGGCAGGGTCCGCTTGGTTTTCTTCCGACGCAGCGGCGGTCGCTTCGATCGTTCCGCCGGTGGCGACGATAGCGCGGTTGCGGATTTCGCGGGCTTCTTCGACCGTGATCCCGAGGACCCCGGCGATGTCGACCTCGTCCACATCGTTGACAAGCATGTCGATACTGGTGAGACCGCCACGAACAAGCGCGCTGGCTACCCCCACTTCGATGCCTGCCCCTTTGGCAAGCGTAGCCGCAGCTCCCGCCACCTGGGCCTCGAAGGCTTCGTGAGCGGATTCGTCTTTCTGCACCTGCACATCCCAACCGATGAGGCGGGCGGTAAGGCGCGCGTTCTGGCCGCGACGACCGATAGCCTTGGAAAGCTCTTCCTCGTCCACCTTCACGAGGATGGACTGCTTCGCCTCATCGATCGTGATAGACTTGATCTCGGCGGGTTTCAAGGCCTCCTGCACAAAGGCGCGCATGTCGTCGCTCCAGCGGATGATATCCACCTTCTCGTTGTTGAGTTCGCGGACGATATTCTTAACGCGGGCGCCACGCATGCCGACACAGGCACCGACCGGATCGACTTTTTCGTCAGCGCTGTAGACCGCGACCTTGGTGCGGTAGCCGGCTTCACGGGCGAGAGAGCGGATCTCCACCGTGCGATCGGCGATTTCGCTGACCTCGGATTCAAAAAGACGACGCACGAAGTTCGGATGACTGCGCGAAAGAATGATCTCAGGTCCGCGCGCCCCGTTCTCAACCGCGACAACGTAGGCCCGGATGCGGTCACCGACGTTGTATTCCTCGGTCGAGACCCTCTCGCGTTGGTGCATGACACCCTCGAATTTGCCGAGATCGACAAAGACATCACCGCGCTCAAAGCGACGGACGGTCCCGCTGACGATGTCACCGGCACGATCCTTGAATTCTTCGTAAATCAGCTCTTTCTCCGCCTGACGGAGACGCTGCGTCATCGTCTGCTTCGCGGTCTGTGCAGCAATTCGGCCGAAATTTGAGGGAGTGATGTCCACCTCGAGATCGGCCCCGACATCGATCCCGGGCTGCAGACGACGTGCCGTGAAAATATCGATCTCCTCGTAGGCGTTGGTCACCCGGTCCCGAACGATGAGCGTCGCATAGGCGCGGATATCTCCCTTTTCAGGGTCGATACGAATGCGCATCTCCCGCGCCGGTCCGATACTTTTACGGGATGCCGAGAGCAGGGCAGTCTCAAGCGCATCGATCATCGTATCGCGCTTGATTCCCTTCTCTTTTTCGTAATATTCGAAAAGTGCTAACAGTTCGTTTGTCATTTTTACAGCTGGTCCTTCGATGATGAGACAAAAAAAAGCGGGACAAGCCCACTTAATCAACCCGGCCACAGTGAGCCGGAATCTCAAGATTGCAGGGTGGCGAATATATCCGCTCCCCTTCCCTTAGGCAACACGTAATTCCCCGCAAATCAAGCCCGTATTCGCCTTAACCTGATTTATTCACGAGAGTTTCGCCAAAACGCGGAGAGGCGTTGAAAGAGCAAGGCGCTGACCGATTTTTCCCACAGGTGCACGGGAGCATACCTCGAGGCCAACGGTCGGGCCGGAACGCAGCAGTTTCGGAGCCTAACAAGGAGGGTCGGAACTTTTCATGAACAAGTCAGATTAAATTCAATTCAATGAACCATTCCATGATCAAGGCAGTTAGTTTCGATGCAGCCGGAACGCTCATCCAACTCGCCGAAGAAGTGGGGACCTCATACTCAAGGGTCGCCGCCTCCTTCGGGGTCGCGGTCGATCCCCCCGCGCTGAACCGGGTCTTCGGCACGGTTTGGAAACGCACTCCCCCGCCCTTTTCGGAGGATGCCGCAGACCACGATCCCCACGAAAAAGCCTGGTGGAGCCGCCTCGTCCGCGACGTCCTCACCGAAGCCGGAGCGACCTTTCCCGACGAGGCGACCTTCGCGGAGTTCTTCGAGGCCCTTTACCTCTACTTCGAGTCACCTGGCACCTGGCTCGCCGTGCCCGGGGCGAGAGAGACGGTTGAGAAAGTCGCGGGCACCCATCGATGCGTCGTTTTCTCCAACTTCGACGGCCGGCTCCGCCGCGTCCTTACCGACCTCGAATTTCTCGCGCCCTTCGAGGCGCTTTACCTTTCCTGTGAAATGCGCCGCTCCAAGCCTGATCCGCGCGCCTTTGCCACCGTCGCGTCGGGCCTCGGGTTGCATCCCCGCGAGATTCTCCACGTCGGCGACGATGCACTATGCGATTGGGCCGGAGCCCATGCCGCCGGATTCCCCCACTTCCGCGTCGGCCCCGGCCAGCGGAATATTTCGGAGTTATTAAGTGAACTTTCGCTTGCGTGATCGACAACCGTGACTAAATTTCGCGCCCGTCCCGGCCCCACGCCGGTGACTCGCTCACAACGGAAAGGTAGCTCAGTTGGTAGAGCAGTTGGCTTTTAACCAATTGGTCCTGGGTTCGAGTCCCAGTCTTTCCACTCCCTTTGTCCCCACCTCGGGGAAGGGTCTTCGGTCGGGTTGAAGTTTCACCCTTCCCCTCAGCGCCCCTGCGGACGCATGATCGTAAAGTCCGTCCCGCTCGAGGTCCCCGCATTGCTCGACCCTGCGGTCGTCACGAGGATCGTTCCCGGATGGGCCAGTTCGTAGAGGCGGCGGGCGAAATCGACGGGGATGTGGAGACGATTGCGGAAGTCCTCGACGGCGGCGGCGGACATCTCCTGCTCAAGCGAGAGCGTCGCCCAGGGGCGCGCCGGTCTTCCCGGAACGACGGCAGCGGCCCCCGGCTCGGTGCCTTCGAGCATCAGGAAAACGCCGGCAGGAATGGGCCGGGCGGGATCGCTCAGGCCGATGGGGCTTTGTCCGATGAGGACTCCGTTGCGGTAGACGTAGATGGAGAGATCTTTGCCACTGATAAGAAAATTGACCGGTCCCGAGGGACTGCGGGCCGGATCCCAGATCGTTTTCCCGACCAGCGCCGGAGCTGGACGCGACCCCGGATCGACCTTCGATGAGAGCAGGATAGAGGCCGGTTTTTGCGAGGTCGAGGGCTTTGCATACTTGCGCGTGATGACGACGGTGCCTCCCTTTTCGGTGATGCCGAAGAGTTTGTCCGAGAACGCGTAGGGCAGGCGGATGCAGCCGTGCGAGGCGGGGTAGCCGGGGAGCTGGCCGGCGTGCATGGCGATCCCGCTCCAGGTGAGCCGCTGCATGTTCGGCATCTGCGCGCCTTTGTAAATATTCGATTCGTGAACGCGATTTTTTTCGAGAATAGTGAAGACTCCGGTCGGGGTTTCGTGTCCGGGAGCTCCCGTGCTCACGGTGGACCGCGCGATCTGGACACTGTTGCGGTAAACGTAGGCGACCTGGTCATCAATGCTCACGACGACGAGGATGGGCCCCGCCGGAGCCCGTTCCGGCTGCCATTCAAACTGACCCGGCGCGAGCTTCGGCTCAACGAGCGGCGGCGCGGACTGCCCTTTTTTCTTAAATATCTGGGCCTCGAGAGGAGCGCAAGTGACAGCGAGAGCGAGGACGGCGAGCAGGAAAGCGGAAACGTTTTTCATGAAGGTCGGGCGGCTCTTAGTGTCGTTTTGACCGGCGATTTTACAAGTGACTCTCTACGGCGGGCCAATGCATCCCTTCCGAAACGCGAATTCTGAAAAGCCTAAATTTGCTTTGACCGCCACGTCCCGCCACTTTAAAACCGCGCGGGACGTTCCTTGCATGACGGGCCTCCGCGGACCGTCCTTCCTCCCCTCATGAGGCATCCCGAACTTCCATCGCTGCGCTCTCACCTCGCCGCCGGTCAGGTGATCCCGGCGATGCCGCTGGCGCTCAACGATGACCGCCCCTGGTCAGAGCGCTATCAGCGGGCTCTCGTGCGGTATTACCTCGACGCGGGGGCGGGCGCCCTGGCCGTAGGCGTGCTCACGACACAGTTCGAAATTCGCGACCCGCAACATGACCTCCTCGGGACGGTCCTCTCCTCCTGCGCCGCCGAGGTGGCAATCTACCGCAGTGAGAACAGCCCCTTTGCCCTGATCTCGGGAATTTGCGGCACGACCCCGCAGGCGATCCAAGGGCGGACGGTTCAGCGAACCGTCCCTACCACCCTTCGCGCCAGGTTGGGCGTCAACCGATCCACTCCGAACTATGGCCTTATTTCCGTGCCATTAATGCCTGACCTGAAAAGGGACGCGGATTCGTCACAAGCCACTCTCGACAAAGGCATTCCCGATGTCACCCTAAGGACATGAGCCTTTCCCTGATCGAAGATCTCCAATCCCTCTATTCGGCTGTCGTCGCCGACGTCCTCGATGCCCACGGGTATCCGAACCAGGTCCTCACCCCGGCAGTGCGGGCCCTCACTCCAGTGACGCGGGTTGCCGGACGGGTTTTCACCCTGAAAGCCGAGGTCGTCGATGAGGTCCCCGAACGTCCCTACGAACTGGAAATGGCGGCGATCGACACGGCCGCGCGTGGTGATGTCCTCGTCGTCGACGCGAATCACGATCAGAGCTGCGCCTTCTGGGGCGAACTGCTCAGCACCGCCTGCCTCGCCAAGGGCATCGGCGGAGTCGTCATGACCGGATGCACCCGCGATCTCTGGGCGCTCCATCAGCTCGACTTTCCTGTCTTCGGGATCGGTGCCTCTCCCGCCGACAGCAAGGGCCGTCTCGACGTCACCGAATTTGGCGAGCCCATCCTCATCGACGGGGTCATCGCGAGACAGGGCGACTACATTCTCGGTGACCTCGACGGCGTTGTCATCATTCCCGAGGCCGTCGCGAGCGAAGTCATCGCCGCCGCCAAGGCCAAGGTCGCGGGCGAGAACACCGTCCGTGAAGAACTCGCCGCCGGTGTCCCCGTGGGCGAGGTCTTCCGGAAGCACGGGATCCTCTGATCACTTCTCAAAAGGAAAAAGCGGAACACGGCGATGCCGATAGGCGAGCTTCGTCATGTCCGCGCGGGTCACGCCGGGCGAATCGACGTGGAGAAAGCCGCCGCGCGCGACGGGGCCGTAGGCCGCCATCGGGGCGATGACTCCTTTGGCAATGAGGCAGTCGAATGACTCGGGCTCCACCCCGTTGCTCGTGAGTTGCGCGAGGCTGAACGGAGCCATGCGACGCGTCGTCACCATCAGAACGAGTCCCCCGCCCTCTTCCGAGAGCAGAGCGGTCGCGCCCTGATCAAATACCGAGAATCCTCCGTGGCGCGCCTCGGCCTCGTGAAAAATCCCGTCACTGAGCGAGCGCACGAGAAAGCGGCCGCGCACCGGATCCGCCGGATCGCCCACAGCCGTCTCGATGATGGCTCCGACTCCCGCTTCGCCAGCAAGACCAGCCGCCGCCGCATCGTGGAGGCAGGCAAAAAGACGCGTCGTGTCTCCCCTTTGCCTCCAGGCCTGAATGATCGCGGTGCTGTCCGCCGGGGAACCGCCTCCGACATTGTCGCCCATGTCGAGGAGCACGACGGAACGCTCCCGACTTTTTGCGACCCGATCGAGGGCCTCGTCCATCCCGAGAAAGAACGGATCAAAATCGGACCTGCGTTCCCACAGGATCGCGGCGAGGGCATCGGCCGTTTCCTGTGCTTTTGTCAGGGCCTCGGGTCCATCGCCGAGAACGAGAACAGCCGAACCCATCAATTCGACATCGGCATAGGGAAAGCCGAGAATGACCGAGCCGCCGAGGAGACCGGGTTGCGAGAAAAGCGCCGCGGCCTCCGCGTAAAACGACGCGAGCGGCTCGACCGAGGTGTTCTGGCACTGGATGTTGATCGCGAGCGGCGGGTAGGCCGCCGCCTGGACCGGCGCGATCTCGCCCGCGAGAGTGCGGGCCATCAGAGACGCCGCCTTTTTTCCCGTCTCGCGCTGGTCAAGATGGGGATTGGTCGAGTAGGCAACGATGGCGTCGGTCGCCGCGACCATGGCCGGAGTAAGATTCGCATGCGGGTCGAGCGTCGCGATGAGCGGCGTCCCCTCCCCGATCTCTTCGCGGAGACGGGTGAGCCATTCCCCGTCGGCATCGGGATAGCCCTCCGCGACGGTGGCCCCGTGGGGAGCAGCGAGATACCCGTCGAGCGGACCGGCACTTGCGACTGCTTCGAGCAGCTCCGCGACGAGGCCCTCAAAATCTTCTTTTTTGATCACCCCGTAAGGCAGCGCCCGCGCGAGGAAGAGCGGAACCGCCTCGATGCCCGCCTCGTCGAGTCCGGCAAAAAAGCCGCCGACCTCGTGCGGGGCCCCGGCCATCGCTTCGCGGATCGCCTCGCCATGCAGGAGCAGGTCCGCTTCGAAATGCGCCCGCGTCGTGACTCCGGCGATGAAGGTGTTCGACTCCTGCAGGAGCCCGACGATCCCGACGCGGTGGCGTTTCATTTCACCGGCACAAAGCGGATGCAGACAGGGCTCCAGACCGCGATTTCGGAATCGGCGAAGGTCAGTTTACCCGTCGCCTCGTCGATCGCGAAGACCGTCACCGAGCGGGACTGCTGCCCCGCCGCGAGGAGCCATTTGCCCGAGGGCGAGACCGCAAAGTTGCGCGGGACCTTGCCGCGGATGGGCTCGTTCGCGAGGTAGCTCAGCTCTCCACTGGCCTCGTCGATCGCGTAGGCGACGATGGAGTCGTGCCCGCGGTTCGAGCCGTAGACAAATCGTCCTGTCGGATGAACCACGACCTCAGCGGTCGAGCCGACCTTTTCCGTCCCGGGCGGGAGCGTGCTGAGCGATTGCAACTCGGTGAGTTCGCCCGAGGCCTTGTCGACGCGGAACGCAGTCATCATCAGGGTCATTTCATTGATGAGATAGGCAAAGGCCCCGTCGGGCCGGAAGGCGAAATGCCGCGGACCCGAGGCCGGCGCGATGACCGTCTCGCCCGAGGCGGTGAGGGCTCCGGTCGCGGGGTCGACGGCGTAGCGGTAGATGCGGTCCGTCCCAAGATCGGCAGCGTAGGCAAAGCGCCCGTCGGGGGAAAAGTTGATCGAGTGGGCGTGCGGGCCTTTTTGCCGGGTCGGATGCACGCTGCTGCCGGCGTGCTGGATCACCGTGACCGGCTCCGAGAGAGCGCCGTCATTAGCGACGCGGTAGCTCGCGACGCTGCCGCCGCCGTAGTTCGCGACCGCGAGAGTTTTGCCGTCGGGGCTCAAAGAGACGTGGCAGGGCCCGCCGCCCCCCGCACGCACCGTATTGATGAGTTCGAGCGATCCGCTCTCGAGGATACGGAAGGCGCTCACTTCGCCCTCCCCGTTCGCCCCCGCCACCTCCGAGACCGCATAGAGCGTTCTCCCCGAAGGAGCGACCGCGAGGAAAGAAGGATTTTTCATCTCCGCCGCCAGAGCGAGCTCTCCGAACTTGCCGGTGCTGTCGTCAAAGGTCGCGTGGTAGATCCCCTGCGATTCGCCCTCCTTCGTGTAAGTGCCGAAATAGACTCGGCTCTCCGCGGCGGTGGCGGGAGAGGAGCAAAAGAGTAATGCGAGGAGCGGGAGCAGTGATCGTCGGGTGAGCATGCGACAGTGTGCCAAGTGTGCAGCCTTTCGCCAAGGGTGAAATCGGGCGGGATCTCGTATGGAAGCCCGGAGCGAGAACCTGTAATGGAGTCGGCAGCTGGCGCCGGGTTGGGGGACGCGGGCGAGGGGGACCTTGACCCTCCAGGCTTTGCCTGGTTCACGACAAGATTACGATGCGGCTCGTAGCTGGTTTCGACTTC
>JANQVJ010000018.1 GCA_030730365.1 Verrucomicrobiales bacterium | reverse complement strand
CGGACGGTTTGGCAAGCCGTCCTTACCTGGGATCGGTCCAGGAGAATGGGTCTCGAGGCCCGTTCCCCGCTGCCGGACCGCCACCCGAACGGGCCGCCTGGAGACCCGTTCTACTTTTTGTCGTGATGAACACCCCCAGCCTCACCTCAATTTCGCCGCGAGAGCTTCGGCGATCACCGGCGGGACAAAGCGCTCAATGTTTCCCCCGAGGCGGGCGACTTCTTTGACGATGCGAGAGCTGAGGTAAATATTTTCCTGACTCGGCACGAGGAAGATGGTCTCGAGTGTGTCGTCGAGGCTGCGGTTCATCAGGGCCATCTGGAACTCGTATTCAAAGTCCGAGACCGCGCGCAGTCCGCGGATGACCGCCTGGGCGCCCTCCTCCCGCACGAAATTCACGAGGAGCCCCTCAAAGGAACGCACTTCCAGACCGGGGATATGGGAAGCGGCCCGCCGGATCAGCTCAACCCTCTCGTCCATCGAGAAAAGACCGTCCTTGGCGTGATTCTCGGCGACGGCGACGATGATGCGGTCACACAGCTTCGCGGCCCGCTCGATCACGTCGATGTGGCCATTGTGCACGGGATCAAAACTGCCGGGATATATTGCTGTATTCATAATTCCTCTCCTCACAGAGGCGAAAGTTCCCCACCGTGCCTGAGTTTGAGCGCAAATCCCGAAATTATTCAAAGACATTTCACGGTATTTTGCTAATATCCCACTCATGACTTTTCAAAAAGGTTTGCTTCTTTCGACTCTTTCGGCACTGACCGTCTTCCTCGCCTCGTGCGCCGGGGACGGGACCACCGGCCCTGCCAGCGACCCTTCGGGTGCTGCGGTAGGTGACGCCGAGACAACGAACACGGCGGGCTTTCTCCAGACCGACTACAAGCCCATCATGAAGTGGCTCGATGACGAGCGCTTCGAAGTGGATTACAAACACATGACGCCCCAGCTGATCTTTGATCAGGTGCCGCTCAATGATATCTACTACGAAACGTCGAACCTCCCGACCTCGGCACCGCCATTCAATTTCGCCCAGAAGAGCATCTCGCGCCGCGAGCTTCTCAAGCGCGTCTCGAACCACTGGAAGCTGAAGATGTCCTTCACCACCGACGCCGCCGGCAAACCGACCGCCGTGAAGGTGGAAGGCTGACCCCCGAGGCAGCTCAGGTCACGCATAGACCTCGCGGATCACTTCCCCGAGGATGCGGAACCCGTCGGCGACGACTTCCTCGGGCTGGGTAAAGCTCACCCGGATGCATTGCGAAGCGTGATCCCACCCGGTCGTGTCGAGCCCGAAGAAGAAATATTCGCCCGGCACGACGATGAGATCGGCCTCTTTGAGACGGCGGTAGAGTTCGCGGCAACTGATCGGCAGGCCATCGAACCAGAACCAGAGGAAAAAGGCCCCCTCGCTGACATGAACCCGCCACGGCACTTCGGCCGGGAGATGCTGCTGGGCGAGCTCAAGAGCGCGGCGCGAGCGCTCTTCGTAGTAGGGCTTTACGACCTCCTGCGCGAGCATGAGAACCTCGCCTGACTCAATCAGCGGACGCGCCAGAGCCTGGCCGACGTTATTGTTCGAGAGACCGACGATCGCCGTCATCGAGCGGATCTCACGGATGATCTCTTCGCGCGCCACGACAATCCCCGTGCGCGTCCCCGGTAGGCCGAGCTTGCTGAGGCTGAGGGTCAAAATGATGTTCTCATCCCACACCGGAGTCGCCTCGCGAAAGACGACGCCGGGAAAGGGTAGTCCGTAGGCATTGTCGATGATGAGCGGCACGCCCTTTTCCGCCGCGACGCGGCGAAGTTTTTCGATCTCGTCGTCAGTGAGGACATTGCTGCTCGGATTCGTCGGCCGCGAAACCGCGATGGCGCCGTGGCTTTCGTTGAGATCGAGGGCGTCGAAGTCGATGTGATATTTGAAAAAACGTTCACCGATCAGCTCGATCTTCGGACGCCGACTCTCGAACATGGCATGCTCGGAGACCGCGAGGTCGCCGTAGCCGATGTATTCGGGCACGAGCGGCAGGAGAATACGGCGCCCGGTCCCGTCGACCATCCTCCCGGCAAAGCGGTTCAGCAGGAAAAAGAATGCGGTCTGCCCGCCGTTGGTGATCGCGATGTTCGCGGCGGTGAGATCCCATCCGTATTCGCGTTTCAGGAAAGCGGCGAGGGCGTCGCGAAAGGCGGGATTACCGGCCGGCTGGTCGTAGTCGGCGAGGACGCGATCGAACTCATCGGGAGTCTCGTGGAGCAGCTCGCGCATGCGCTCGCGCCAGATCGCCTGCATCGTCGGGATGTGGGAGGGGCTGCCGCCGCCCATCATGCGGATCCGCCCTCGTCCGAGGGCGAGGGCCCCGCCGAGGTCGTCCATCAGCTCGGTGATGCCGGAATGTTCCGTGAGATTCCGCGCGAAGATCGACTTCAGGTAGGGGGCATCCGTATTCACTCTCCTATTTGCACTCGACCCCGCCCTCTGGCAAGGTCCTATCAGTCAAACCCCTTGCTTCCCGTATCAAAACCGATTTTACATTGCCTCCTGTCGTCCTTACCATCGCCGGCTCTGACTCCTCGGCTGGCGCCGGGATACAGGCCGACCTCAAGACCTTTGCCGCCCACGGCGTCTACGGGGTCAATGCCCTGACAGCCATCGTTGCCGAGATACCAGGCGAAGTGCTTGCCGTTTCCGCCGTTGAATCAAATTTGTTAAGCATTCAGCTTAATAGAGTTAGATCTGCTTTTTCCCTCTCTTCAGCAAAAACGGGAATGCTGGCCAATGGCGACCTCGTTGCGGTCGTGGCGGACTTTTTTGAGGCCCATAGCGGAATTCCCCTGGTGATCGATCCGGTCATTCGCGCCGGGGCCGGCACGGAGCTGCTCGATCGCGACGGGCTCGAGAAGATGAAGGCGAGGCTCTTTCCCCTCGCCCGCCTCGTCACCCCGAACCTCCCCGAGGCGGAAGCGCTCCTCGGGACGACGATCCCGGACGCGGCGGCACTTGCCCTCGCTCCGAAACAGTTGCACGAGCGCTACTCTTGCGATTTCCTTGTAAAAGGCGGGCATCTCAGCGACGGACCCGAGGTCACGGACCACGCCTGGATCGCCGGGAAAGCCTTTTCCTTTACCCGCCCCCGACTCGCCGTGCCCGACGTCCACGGAACAGGCTGCACCCTCTCGGCAGCGATCGCCGCGCAACTGGCCCTCGGCCACGAAACACCCGAGGCGATTACCCGGGCGACCGCTTATCTCGCTGCCGCACTCGCGCAACATCACCGCTGGACCGTCGGAGACCGCACAATCGAGGCGTTGAACCATTTCCCGGATGGCGTAGAATGGCGCTGATCATGATCCGAGGTCTCCTGCTTACGCTCTTTTTCATCGGCTCTGTCCAGGCTCAGGACAAAGCAGGTCCAGCCGCGCCTCCTGCCTCTTCATCCGACCCTTCGCCTTTTAAGGACGGGCCCGAAGCCGATCAACCGAAGCGCCTCCGCGAACTCATCGACACGCTCGACCAGTCGAGCATGCAGGAAGCGTTCCGCCTCCTCACGAATGACTACCTTCATCACACCCAGCTCGACGACCTCGAGGTGAATCGTGCCGCTCTCCAGGGAATGCTTAATCGCCTGGACTTCGGGGCGATGCTGCTCACGGAAAAGTCGCGCGCCGAGCGGAACTCGCCTTTTGACTTCCACCACGCCCGCGTCAACGACACGATCGGCTACATCCGCTTTGGCCGCTACCAAGAGAGCGAGCTGGCGCAATTCGACGCGGCCCTTGCAGAGTTCAACACCACAGAAGGCCCCGCCCACCTCATCCTCGACCTGCGCTCGCCGCAGCCGCAGGCCGAATTCACCATTGCCGCCCAAATCCTGAGCCGCTTCCAAAGCCCGAACGAGCTGCTTTTCAAAATCCGCCGCCCGGGAAATGACAGGCCGAGTCTTTTTGTCTCGAGCTCGGTTCCGGCCGGATGGCGCAAGGATGTCATCCTGCTGGTCGACAGCGAGACAGGTAATGTCGGGGAGATTATCGCGGCAGTGATGAAACGGGAAACGGGATGCCTCATCATCGGCGAGCAGACGCCCGGGCTGGCGGTCGAGTACCGTGACGTGCCAGTGGGCGAGGACCGCATCCTGCGCTACGCCATCGCTGAAGTGGTGCTCGAGGACGACTCCTCTATCTTCCAGGAAGGCGTCGCACCGGACATCATCAGCGTGACCGTGCCGAAGACAAAATACGACATCTACCATGCAATCGCCGAGGGCACACCGCTGACGAATTTCCTTTATCAGAAACAGCGTCCCCGCATGAACGAAGCCGCTCTCGTTGCGGGGACGGATCCGGAGATCGATTACTACCTGCTACTGAGCCAACAGAAGCCGACGCCCTGGGACAGGCCTCCACTTCAGGACCGCACCCTGATGCAGGCCGTCGATTTGCTCGAGACGACCTACTTTCTTAAGCCCGCCCGCAAAGTGAAGCGGTGATGCGCGATCCCGAGGCAGAGCTCCGCGCCCTCGAGGGAGACGGTTTGCGCCGTCTCCTGCGCCGCATCGAGTCGCCCCAGGGCACGAGGGTGGACCTCGCCGACCAGGACAGCTGTCTCAATTTCTCGTCCAACGACTACCTCGGCCTTGCCACCAACGAGGGATTGAAGGCGGCCTATCAGAGCCACATCGGACGGCTCGGAGGAGGGTCGGGGGCCTCGCGGCTCGTCTGCGGCACGATGGCGGCACACCTCGACCTCGAGGAAAAAATCGCCAATCTGAAACAAACGGAGGCGGCCCTGACTTTCAGCTCAGGTTTCGCGGCGGCGACCGGAACCCTGCCCGCGCTCTGTAGAAAAGGCGACGTGTTAATCCTCGACAAGCTCTGCCATGCCTCGCTCATCGACGGGGCACGATTGAGCGGTGCGACGATGCGTATTTTTCCCCATAACGACCTCGACCGCCTCGAGAGTCACCTGGAATGGGCGGTCGGGGAAGTGGGCCGTGACGGCCGCATCGTCGTGGTGACGGAGTCGGTCTTCAGCATGGACGGCGACCTTGCTCCGCTCGCAGAGATCGCGACCTTGAAAGAACGACACGGGGCACTCCTGCTCGTGGACGAGGCACATGCCTTCGGTGTGCTCGGCCCGCAGGGGCGCGGACTCGCGGCCGCCCTCGGGATCGAGTCGCTCGTCGACCTGCACATGGGCACCTTCAGTAAGGCGGTCGGGCTCTCGGGCGGCTACCTGTGCAGCCGTCGCGCGACGGTGGACCTGCTCATCAACCGGGCGCGCAGTTTCATCTACTCGACCGCCCCGGCCCCGGCCCTCGCCGCGACCATAAGTGATGCCCTCGACCTCGTCTGCGACTCGCGCGGCGAGACCCTGCGGGCGGAGCTGCTCGAGAGGCGCACGACCTTTTCCCCCGACACGACAAGTGCGATCATCCCCGTCATCATCGGGGAGAACGAAGCAGCCCTCGCCGCCTCGGCGAAGTTGCTCAAAAAGGGTTTTCTCGTCCCCGCGATCCGCTATCCGACCGTGCCACGGGGCTCAGCCCGTCTCCGGGTGACCCTCTCGGCGGCGCACCGGACTGATGACATTCTCTCCCTCAAAAGCGCGCTCGCCGAGTGTCGCGAAACCCATTAGAATCTCACCACCCATGAAAAGCCCCCTGACCGCTCTCGCCTTCACCTGCGCCCTCATCACGATGACTTCCCTCTCCCCTGCCGCGCCCCTCGAGCCCATCCCACTCTGGCCTGCGGGCGTCCCCGGCGAAATGGATCTGAAGCTTCCCGCCGAGGCCATCGAGCTAAAGGGCGACTATCAGATCGAGATCATGTCAAACGTGAGCCAACCCACGCTGACGATGTTCCCGGCAGGCAATCCAAACGGGACCGCTGTGCTCGTTTGCCCGGGCGGCGGTTATAATATCCTCGCCTACTCGCACGAGGGAACTGAGGTCTGTGAATGGCTCAACTCGCTCGGGATCACTGCGGGGCTCCTCAAATACCGCGTCCCCCGCCGCGAAAATCTCGAGAAACATGTCGCTCCGCTCCAGGATGTGCACCGCGCCATCGGCATGATGCGCACCCGTGCCGAAGAGTGGGAAATCGCAACCGACCGCATCGGTATCCTCGGCTTTTCCGCCGGAGGCCACCTCGCCGCGATGGGCCTGACCTCGGACGGAACCCGCACCTACGAGACCGACCCGAAATTCGACGCGGTCGACTGCGTCCCGAACTTCGCCGTGCTCGTCTACCCCGCTTACCTCAGCGACGAAAAGGATCCTGACAATCTCTCACCCGAAGTCGTCGTCACCGAAAAAACCGGCCCGGCCTTCCTTGTCGTCGCGCACGATGATTCCAAATTCGTCGAAGGCAGCGCCCGCTTTTACATCGAGATGAAACGCAAAGAGCGCCCCTGCGAACTTCACATCTTCGCCAAAGGCGGCCACGGATTCGGCTTTAAAAACACCAAAGAAGAGATCCAGCAATGGCCCGCGCTGGCGGAGAAGTGGATGAAGGCGACAGGCCTGGTGAAGTGACGTGCGCCGTCCACCCGGCCTCGCAGAGGCAGGCGACGGAGCGGCGACGGAGTTAGAGAAAGATTGCAGCTGGGCTCTGTGTCCTCGCAATGGTCGTCCCGGGTAGTTTGCGCATCCAACCTCAGGGGAACTGACTCACTTCCTCAGCGCTGCTTCCTGATCCGCCCCGGCGTCACACCCCCGCCCCGACCAGCGCGGAAAAGCGCAGGTGCAACTCGTCAGCGGTGTCACGGTAGATGAGCGTGCCATCGCCAAAGGCGCGGTCCTCGAGTTCTTTACGACGTCTGGAGGAAAGTTTCCGAATGCCGTGGGCAGCTTTTTCGGAAATACCATAGTCCGCCCCGCTACCGATGGAGGCCTCGAAGACGGCGAGGTCGTGGTGCTCGCCGAGAGAGGAAGCGAGTTCTCCGGTGTCGATGGCCCATTGCCCGACTTCGACGGGATCGAGAGAGGACAGGAGAGTGAGGTGGTAGGAAAGGTATTTGACCCGCTTGCGCCAGTCGTGGCATTCTTCGGGATCACGGGAATCACGGGCTTTTTCAAAGTCACAATAACCGAGTCGATAGTTGGAGACGACCGCACTGAAGACCTCTTCGTGGCTGACCTGGTCCCAGTTCCATCGATCGATCACCTCCCCCGCTTCGCAAAAATCTCCCGAGGCGCGGGAGATTTTACTCGGGAGCTCCTCATCCCGCAGCATAGCGGCGTGGCGGGCGACGAGGACGCGGTGGACAGTCGCGAAGGCCTTTTCAAACTTTGTCGGGAAACGGGCGGAAAGCTTGCCGCAGGTCTCCTGTAAGACAAGAGCATCCCGCGCGTCGGAAAAAAGCCGGGCGGCGTCGCGAACGAGCCGGTTGGCCTGCGAGAGGTCGCCCGAGTCGAGAACGGGACGAGCGAGGAGGAGGACACTGCGGAGCCGCTTGTTATGCTTGCGGGTCTCGTGGATCGCGACATCGGGATCGTCGTTGAAGTGCGCGAGTTGAGAGACCGCCCCTTCCACTTCCTCTATCAGTAACCGCCGACACTCGCTGCCGACGGGAACCCCGTCCGAGAATTCAAAATACATTCCTTTATTTCTTATTCCGATTCAGGGAAATGTCGAGAGGGAAGGCAGACGAGCCGGGGCGAATCTTGTGTCTACCTCGCCCCGTTCGCGCAATCGGTAGATTGGCATCTTCCGCTGCGGGATTTCTTCAAGCGAACGCGCGAATGAAGCCCACCTCCAGAGCGAGGGCTTCGAAGACGTTGGTGCTGAGATTGGAGCGGAGTTCCTCGACCGCATCGACACAGCGGCTGAGTTCGTCGAGAGAGAGTCGGGATGCGAGAACACCGGTGGCGGCCGCGAACTCGGGCATATCGAGATGTTTGGCACCGTGCTGCTGACGCATTGCATCCCCGAACCACATCACGAGATACTCGATGAGACGATTGCGCCGCTCGAGATACTCGATTTCGATCATCGCCTTGTAGTATTCCTCCCTCTGCTTGAGGTAGTTACCCTCGGTTTTGTTCTTATAATGAGCCACCTCGGCTTTCTCAGCGGCTTCGACCTCTTTCGTGATGGCGGCTTTTTCCTTTTTGAGGATGGCGGAGAATCCGGACATGAGACCGAGAGCTCCTGAGACCCCCTTGCGTCCTTTGGCAGCGTGGTCACGGAGGGCCTCGAGAAAGCCTCGCTCCGCTTCGCTGAAGACGGCAGGCACGGGGGATCCGCTTAAGGTAACGCGAATACAGCGCGAGAGAATGGTCTCGAGAAGTATCTCGGGACGCGAGGTGAGAAGGAGAAGCCGGCTGCACCGGGGGGGCTCTTCGAGCGTCTTGAGAAAAGCATTCTCGGCCTCGGGCCCCATGCGGTCAGCGTCTTTGACGACGGCGAACTTGGTGATACCCGACGGAGCCGCCATCTGCAGGGTATGCTCGACGGCCCGGATCGCATCGACGGTGATGCGGCGCGACTTCGATTCCGGACCAATTACAGTCGTGGAACTGGAGCGCAACGCTTCGAGCGAGGTCGCCCCCTTTGCCCGGTCGCACTCATTGACCATCTCGATCATGCGAATGGCGAGCCGTTCCTTGCCACTGCCGGGCGGCCCCATGATGAGGTAGGCGTGGGCGAGCCGTCCGTTGGCGTGGGCCAGCTCGATCAGTTCGAGCGCTTTTTCGTAGCGAAAACTCATGAATCGGAACGGGGGAATCTGCTCTCGACCAAACGGTAAACGGAATCAGTGACTTCGGCAATCCCGGCAGAGGCATCGACTACAGCAATGCGCTCCGGCTCGGCTGCAGCCAGCTTCAGATAGCCTTGACGGACGGCCTCGAAAAAGGCAAGCGGCTCGGACTCCATCCGGTCTTCTTTTGACCCGCTCGCCTTCACGGCCCGGGCATGGCCGGTCGCGGCATCAAGATCGAACAGGATCGTGAGATCGGGCACCGCGGCACCGACAGCGAATGCATTGATAGCCCGCACCGCGCCGGGGTCGAGTCCCCTTCCCACGCCCTGGTAGATCGTAGTCGAGTCAAAAAAACGATCTGCCACGACCCATTTCCCCGCCTCCAGCGCCGGGAGGATGAGCTCGCGCACGAGCTGCGCGCGACTAGCGGCGAAAAGGAGTAGCTCGCTCTCGTCAGTGAGGTTGGCGGACTCGGGATCGTATTGGAGGAGATGGCGGATTTTTTCCCCGACGACGGTGCCTCCCGGTTCGCGGGTGAGCACGATCTCAAGACCGCGAGCCCGCAAATGCTCGACGAGGAGGCGGATCTGGGTGGACTTCCCGCAGCCTTCCGAGCCCTCAAAAGTGATGAATTTCCCGCGTTGCATCAATGCTGATTCCATTCAAGAATGGCAGGGCGGGATACGCACCCGCTCTGCCCCTATCACTTCAAACACGTTTCCTATGTCCAGTTCAACTGAAATCGCCTTCGGATCCCGCGATGATCGCAAAGCGGTCGAGAATGGCCTCACCTTTTCCCCGAAGTTCGACGAGGACGGTCTCATCGTCGCGGTCGCGCAGGATGCGGACACGAACGAAGTCCTCATGGTCGCCTACATGAACGAGGAATCGCTCCGCCAGACGCTCAAAATCGGAGAAGCGGTCTATTTTTCCCGCAGCCGCCAGCAGCTCTGGCACAAAGGCGCGACCTCGGGCCACACCCAGACGGTCGAGAAGATCCTCACCGACTGCGATCAGGATGCACTCGTCCTGAAAGTGCGGCAGCACGGCCCGGGATGCTGCCATGCCGGATATAGATCCTGCTTTTACAGAAATATACAGGAGCCGGGCAACCCCGTAGCCTTGGGAAAGGAGATCGCTGATCAATCCTACGACCCCGGTAAAGTCTACCATTGAGAGGGCGTCTTTCCGACTGCCTCCATAATTCCGTTCTTTGAAATTCCCGCCTACGCAGCTAAAAGGCTGACAGCTAAAACGCGTTCCCTATGAAATCCCTCTGGTCTGACTCTGACGCCCGCAAATACAAAGGCCCTCTCGCCAAGCGGGTCTACACGTCGCGACTCCTCGGCGCGAATCCCGAGCTCGTCCTCCACGGGGGTGGAAACACCTCAGTGAAGGTGTCGGAGAAGGACTTTTTCGGCGATCCTGTCGAAGTGATCTATGTGAAAGGGTCCGGCTGGGATCTCGGAACGATCGAGGCGGCCGGCTTTGCCCCGGTCCGGATGAAAGCCCTGCTGAAAATGGCCGGTCTTGCCACGCTCAGCGACGCCGAGATGGTGAAGCAACAAAGGGCCGCGATGCTCGATCCGGGCGCGCCCAACCCCAGTATCGAAGCGATCCTGCACGCCGTCATTCCGCAGAAGTTCGTCGACCACACCCACGCCAACGTCATCGTTGCCCTGACGAATCACAAAGACGGCCGCAAGGTCATTGATGACCTCTACGGGGACCGCATCGCGGTGATCCCCTACGTGATGCCCGGCTTCGATCTCGCAAAGGCCGTCGCCGAAGCGCTCGCGAAAGTCGATCCGTTTAAACTTGAGGGACTCATCCTCATGAACCACGGCATTTTCACGATGCATGACGATGCCCGAGAGAGCTACGAAATCATGATCAATCTCGTGACCGAGGCTGAGAAAGCGCTCTCGCGCCGACTCGGAAAATCCTTTTCCTTCCCGAAGGCTAAGGCGAAAGAGAATCTTCGCGGTCTCTCCCTCATCCGCAAGCAAGTCTCCGCTCTGAGAGGCGTGCCGGTGATTACCTCCTTCGATCAGTCCGAAGAAGCGGCTGGATTCGCGAGCCGCAAAGACGTCGCGAAACTAGCTACGCGCGGTCCCCTTACCCCCGATCACACGATACGGACGAAGCGCATCCCTGCCATCATCGGAGCCGATTCGGGAAAGTCCCTCGCAAAATTCGCGGATGAGTATGAGGCCTATTTTGAAAAACACAGCAAAGGCGAGATGATGCTGCCCCCCGATCCGCGCTGGGCGGTCTGGCAGGGACAGGGCGTCATCAGCTTCGGCGCGACCGAGTCCGAGGCCGGCGTCCTTCGTGACATTGTGACTCACACCTGGCGCACCATCCAATTGACCGAGGCCGCTTTTGAGGGAGGCTGGAAAGCCCTCCCCGCCGCGAAACTTTTCGAGATAGAATACTGGGAACTCGAGCAGGCCAAGCTGAAAAAGAGCGGCCACGCCCCTACCCATCAGGGTAAGGTCGCGATTGTAACCGGGTCTGCGGCGGGTATCGGTTTCGCCTGCGCCGCCTCTCTCGCCCATCAGGGTGCCAAAGTCATCGGGATCGATCTCAGTCCCGAGATCGAGGAACAAATGGCGAAAATTGGTGGAATCGGCATTGTCGCGAACCTCACTGACGAAACCAAAGTCCTCGAAGCAGTCGAGAGCGTCGTGCGCCAGTTCGGTGGCATCGACATTCTTGTGAGCAATGCCGGTATCTTCACCGCCGGGGCCTACCTCGAGAACCTCGAGCAGAGCAACTGGGACAAGTCCATGGCCGTGAACCTCACGAGCCATCAGAAACTGCTCAAGCACACGATTCCCTACCTCAAAAACGGGATCGATCCTGCGATCGTTCTCGTCGGCTCGCGTAACGTCAACGCCCCCGGTGCCGGAGCGGCGAGTTACTCCTGCGCCAAGGCCGGCCTCACCCAGCTCTGTCGCGTCGCCGCGCTCGAGCTCGCTCCTTTCGGCGTGCGATGTAACATCATCCATCCCGACGCCGTTTTTGACACGAAGCTCTGGACCCCCGAGAACCTGCAACGTTCCGCCGAGCGCTACGGCATGACGGTGGAGGAATACAAGACACGCAACCTGCTCAAAACCGAGATCACTTCCCGTGATGTCGGCAACATGGTCTCGGCCATGGCCAGCCCGCTCTTCGGAAAGACGACCGGCGCTCAAGTCCCCGTCGATGGCGGGAATGACCGGGTGATTTGAGGGACTTAGTTCTTAGTCCCCGGCTCACCGCCATTCCACAGGTTTGCGCGGACTCAAGCCTGAGCCCGATTTGGCAATGTTTTGGGCTGGGTTTTCCGCATGGGTCGATTGCGATTTTTTCGCGGTATAGCGCTGGTCGCCGTGTCGGCGGGCCGATGTAGCGCTATGAGATGACCCGCCTCCGGCAGGGCAAGCGGGACAGCGGTGCCCTATCGAGCGCGGTCTCCGGGCTAATCAACCACGAAAGGGGCAGGGGCGAATGGCCCACTCTGCTCTCTAATCAAAAATTTACGCATAACTCAACTTTTTATAAAATTATTGTTTTGCTTTTTATAAATAGACCTTAAATTTATGATTATGCATTCTCCGAACAGAACTTTGAGTATTCTTGGCGCCCTCTTTCTTTCGGGTGGAATCTCCAGTGACGTTCAGGCGGAGACGAAGGAGCCTAAGCCAAAAGTTCGCTCGTTCCGGCCCATGGTCCCGATCAAGCAAAATGTCCGCGGCGGGATGGACCAGATGAAGAGCCAGACCGTCTCGGTGAAGATTCCCCCGCCGCCGATCCCGGAGCAGCCTCCGATCGTAGATCTCTCTACCCCGGAGCCTGCTTCTAACGCTCAGGAATCAACCGCCGCTGCTGATGCAAGCGCGGATTTCATCGGTCCAGTCGATGGATTAACTGAAAACCTCCCTCCCGAGCCGGTGAAGGAGACGAAAAGTCCCGTCCTCGAGGGAAAAAAAGAGCAAACTGTCGAAGCTGATAGCCCGCCGGAAACCGACACCGAAGAGAAAAAGGAAGAAAAGCCCGTCGACGGCCCCACTCTTGAGCGCCTCCGCGCCGAGGCACACGCTCTCGCTGAAAAAAAGCTGACCTACGTCTTCGGCGCCGATAACCCCGACACGGGCGGCCTCGACTGCTCGGCGACGATACAGTATCTCCTCAACAAAATTGGCGTAAAAGGCGTTCCCAGGACCTCCTACGACCAATACGCGTGGCTTAAAAAGAACAAAATGCTCGATGACGTCTTCGGAAAATCGGCCCAGGACAAGCTATTCAAAAAGCTCTCCCCCGGTGATCTCATTTTCTGGGGTGGCACCTACAAGTCGGGACATCGCGTCTCCCATGTCATGCTCTACATGGGGTATGACAAAGCCACGGACAAACATTACATCTTTGGCGCACGCGGGAAGGCGGTCAAGGGTCTCACCGGAGCCGGTGTTGATATCTTCGAACTGAACCAGCAAAAGGGCCGCCTCATCGCCCACGGTAAAATTCCGGGGCTTATTTACTGAGCCGAAGATTTACCTCATCGGCGCGAGAAGGTCATCGAGCTCGTCTTCCGAGAATGACAGCTTCTGCGGCGTGCCCTCCAGAATACCTTCGAAAAGAGCCCGCTTTTTCTGCTGCAGCATGAGGATTTTCTCCTCAATCGTCCCGGCCGTGATGAGCTTATAGACGAAAACGGGATTTTTCTGGCCGATCCGATAGGCCCGGTCCGTCGCCTGAGCCTCGAGGGCCGGGTTCCACCAGGGGTCAAAGTGGATCACAGTGTCGGCTGCGGTAAGATTGAGACCCGTTCCCCCGGCCCGAAGGCTGATGAGAAAAACGGGAGCCTTCCCTGCCTGGAAGTCATCGCAGAGCTGACCGCGATCTTTTGACTGCCCGGTGAGCGTGAGGAAGCGGACCCCTTCCTTCGTGAGAGCCTGCTCGATGATGGAGAGCATCCCGGTGAACTGGGAGAAAATGAGGATGCGTCTCCCCTCTTTTACCATCGACGGTATCCAATCCATGATGAGATCCAACTTCGCGGAACTCTTTACTTTTTGGGCGGAGGGCAGCTTGAGGAGTTGCGGATGATTGCAGACCTGTCGCAGTTTTAAGAGAGCATCGAGGACGAGGAGTTTACTTTTCTCGGCACCAAGCCGCGAGATCTCCTCGTATACTTCGCGACTCACCGCCGCGCGGACCGCCTCGTAGAGCTCGACTTGCTTCGGGTGCAACTCGATAGTCCTTACGATCTCTGTCTTCGGGGGCAGATCGTGGGCAACGAGTGCCTTGGTCCGCCGTAACATCAGGGGCGCGACGCGCTCGGCGAGACGCTTTCGCAGCCCTTCGTCGCGATGCTTTTCAATCGGCCCGCGGAAGCATCGGGTGAAACTCTCCTCACTCCCGAGGAATCCCGGGGTGAGGAAATGGAAGAGCGACCAGAGTTCGCCGAGGTGGTTCTCAATCGGCGTCCCCGAGAGACAGAGTCGGTGCCTGGCATCGATCTTGTAGGCCACTTTAGTGATCTGTGAGGTCGTGTTTTTGATCGTGTGTGCCTCGTCGAGGACCACGTAATGAAAGGGCTGGGCGAGAAGTTCCTCCGCATCGCGGAAGAGCACCGGATAGGAAGTCACGACGAGGTCGCAGTATTTCAGGATGGGGTAGTACTTCTTCCGCATCGGTCCCTGAAGGACGATCACCTTGAGTGACGGCGCGAATTTTTTAGCCTCTTTCTCCCAGTTCGGAACCACACTCTTGGGTGCAAGGATGAGACTGGGCAAATCGCCCCGTCCGCTCATCTTCTCGCAATGCAGATGGCAGAGGGTTTGGATGGTTTTCCCCAGTCCCATGTCATCCGCGAGAATGCCCCCGAGCTTTTGCTCGCGAAGGAACTGGAGCCACTCGAAGCCATCCTGCTGATAGGGGCGCAAAGAGGCGAGGAACCCCTTCGGCGCCTCGGGATTCTCTTTCGGGCGCAGTGATTCCAGTTCCTCGGCACGCTTCCTGAGGTCTTCGGGAGCGATGTCAACGAGGGCATCGTCCCCTTTAAAACGGGCCAACTGCGCCGCACGCACATGGTGTAAGCGTACCGTTCCCTGGTCGGAAATGGGGTGGAGATCGAAGAGTTCGGTAAGGATTCCGAGGATGGTCTGGAGCTTTTTCGCGGGGATCGCAACGAAGTTGCCGGTGTCGCCGAGCTGAATCGGGATCTTTTTAGAGTCGGGCCATTTCTCGAGGCTGGCGAGGCTGAATCCGGCCGGCTTACTCTCGAGGTAACGAACGATGCAGGGAAGCAGGTTGACCTTCTCCTCTCCCCGGCGCATCCCATACTCGAATCCGAACCAGTCGACCGCCTCCTCCTCGCCATGAATCTCCCCGTAAAAATCGAGGGGCTCGATCACCTTGAGACCAAAGTCCGGATCAATCGTGATTTCACAGTCGAGTTCCTCGAGTTCACTGCGACGATTGGAAAGGAAGTCAGCCCAAAAGACCTCCTGCATGCCCCGGCGAATGGCGGAATAGGCGTAGCACTGCCGATACTCGGGGACGATTTCATCCCACGGATAGAGCTCAACGAGTCGCTTCAGTCCCATCGCCCGGAGGCGAGTCTCCACTCGCGGATTATCCCCATCGAGTCGGGCGAGAGGCATGTTCTCGAGAACGGCGCGGGCGTCGGAATCATCCCAGTGTAGAATCCCCGCGCGGACATCGACCGAGCAAAGATAAATCCCGCTGCGTAACTTGCCGAGGCCGATGGAGAGATCATCGACAACACCTTTCTCCAGCATCGCCGCCATAAGGAGGGCCGCGACATGCTCGTCATTGGCCCTCGAAGACTGGTCGCTGCGGCCGTCAACTTTCCAGCCTTCATCACTTCGGTGGATCACGATGGAGACTTCGGCTTTCGGGCTACCGGCGTCGCCCGTAATCTGCCCGAAGACGCCGGCGAATCGACCCTGCACGTTTGCGGTGACGACACGGACCGCTCCGTTTTCCACCAGCCAGCGCCCCTTTTGCAGGGTCTCGCGAGAAAAAATCTCCCCGCAGAACGGTGCTTCACTGAGGGAAATAAGCTTCAACACCCCGCCACCACTGGAATCGGAGGTGTCAAACCTGGGCTTAGGCTCAGTAGAGGGATTGTTCAAAACGAGAGGTTCGGCGAAGGGCGGAGAGAAATGGCACCTTCACCAATCATTCTAAGTTTTCAACCTTTACGAAAGGAAATTACAAAGCAAAAAGCTGACCGAAACGCCTGCCCCCTAAAAGAAAGGAGCCGGGCGGATTTCTCCGCCCGGCCCCCCGGTATTACGTCCACGACCAAACACAGTCCGGCCGAAATGGTTATTATCGTGTCAACTCAAGCTTCAGCTGCGAGATGAGACGACGGTTTTTTTCCAGGATCCCCTCCAGCACCGGCCTCTCGGCTGCATTTTCGGGCATTCTCTTGATTACCTCTGACAAATCTTTCTGAAGGCCGCTCAGATCGGCAAGAAGCTTCAGATCGGCTTCTTCATTGACGAGAGGATTCCCGCTGATCGAGACCGGGCGAAAACCGGCGAGGACCCGACTGTTTTCCTGCTGCACGGTGGCACCCATCGTCACATAACCGCTCACGAAAACGCTTCCACTGCGCCGAACATCAGCCTGCGCAAGCGAACCCGAGTTGAGACGCTTTTCGATCATACCGGTTTTAAGAGAACGACCGAAATGAAAATCAGAGAGTGGGGGCAAATAGGAGTCGACCCGCTCAAGATCTCCACGTTCCGAGGCCACTTTCAAGGAGCCCTTACCGGGAACAAAAGAAGCAGGAATGACGTGACCCGCGTCGAGATAACTCGCATCGATCGGCGAAGAAGCCGAACTCTCGTCAGCGAGATCGAGACGCGAGATGTCCTCGACTTCTTCGGCAAGGAAGAGCTGCGGCACGTCTACTGATGGCGTCTCCCCTATCGTGGCAAGAGACATCACGGCAGGCTGATCGATCCCCCCGGCAACCTCGCCGCCTTTCTCACTCGTGATCACCATGCCGCCAACCAGTATCATCGCCGCGACCGCTGCGGCGATCGCGAAATTCCGGCGCACTGGGCGAAAGTTCCCCTCGATGATCACCGATCGATCGGGAGAAAGGGATCCCACAAGCTTAAGCTCGGGGCGCTTCAGACCGACTTGCCACTCACCACGCAGACCGTCGCTCAGAAGATCCATGATCCCGCGCATCGAGTCCAGTTCCGCCCGCGCCGCGGGAGACGACTGCAACCGCGCTTCGAACTCCGCTGCTTCAGCCACACTAAGCTCCCCCAGGACATAGGCCGTCATCTGCGGATCATCCGGATTGATAAGTTCACGTTTCATTCAGCTTAGCAGTTGTTGTAAAGTTCAGTCCGAATCAACCTCGACCCCCATGAGGCTGCGAAGTCGCTTGATCCCCGTGTGGATAAGAAATCCTACGTTGCTCACGCTGAGCCCGGTGACATCGGAAATTTCCTTGTAGCTGAGATCGCCTTGGAACTTCAAGCGGATGACTTCCCGCTGGTTCTCAGGAAGACGGTCGAGGAAGGTCATGACCTCGGCATGGCGCTCGCGCTCCTCCATCGCCCGGGACGGATCCAGCGCCGAGTCGTTGAGATTCTCGAAGGCCTCTCCGCCGGACGAAAGCATGGGATTCTCCTTTCGCAGCACGTCGATTGAGCGATTCCGGCACACCGTGTAGAGCCAACTCTTGAGACGGCCCTGAATCATCTCGGGATCCTGTCGATGCAGCTTGATAAACGTATCCTGCACGACATCGCGGGCGCGGTCCCAGTCACCGCCGAGGAGCCCGGCAGCATAGCCCGTCAAAGGACCTTCGAAATCCGCTTGGGCGGATTCTACAAGTTCGCGAGGCGAAACTTCCATGATCTGGAGCATTACGGCGGACATGAGTGCGATGACTACATCGCTTTAAACGCCCGGCCGGGAGACTTCTTAGTAAAAAAACTTCTCTTGAGTATAATTCGAGTTCCACCAGTTCACAATGACAGGCTTTCCCCTCCCTCGAAAAGAAATACGGAGATTAGCCACAAAAGCAGCCTTGAGAATCATTTTTTTCAAATATGAGATTTTAAGAGTTGCATTAATTAAGATATCCGTAGTATTTGACTTAGTTAAGCAAAGCGACCAGATCTCTCAATCATCCAACAACCCGCTGTTATGGCAAAAATTCTAGTAATCGACGACGAGGCCTCCATCCTGAGGCTGATGGCGAAGTCCTGCACCCAGCAGGGTCACGATGTCACCGCCGTGCAAACCGGCAAGGAAGGCATCCAGACTCTGGATGTGCTGAAGCCCGACCTGATGATTGTTGATCTCCTCATCGGGGACATGAACGGCCTCGACATCATCCGCTACAGCAACGACGCCCACCCCGAGACGCAGGTCATCATGGTGACTGGTCACGGATCGATCGAGACTGCTGTCGAGGCAATGAGGCTAGGCGCTTTTGACTACCTCACGAAGCCCTTTGAACTCGCCGATTTGCAACGCACCGTGGAGCTCGGGCTCCAGCAGCGAAACCCCGCCGCCAATATGCCGGGTGAGATCTTCCAGCTCTCCGCCATCGCTCAGGCCTCGGGCGGCATGATAGGCGAGAGCCCCAAGATTCAGGAAATCCTCAAAATCATCGATAAGATCGCCGACAACGACTCGCCGGTCCTGCTTGAGGGCGAGTTCGGCTCGGGCAAACAAATGGTGGCCCGCAGCATTCACAACTCGAGCCAGCGGAATACCGCCCCGTTCAAGGTCCTGCAATGTTCCGCGCTACCCGAAGATCTTCTCGAAGCCGAACTTTTCGGCACTGCCGGTGGACGTACGGAAACCATTTTCTCACGTGCCTCCGGTGGCACCGTGCTGCTCGAAGAGATTCACATGCTCCCGGTGCGACTTCAGTCCAAACTGGAGTCCTATCTCGAAGAGGTCAATACTCGCCGCATCATGAACGATCTGCCGATCAAAATGAACGTGCGCTTTATCGCTTCATCCGCCAAGCCGCTTCGGGAATGCGTCGAAGCGGGGACATTCCGGGAAGACCTTTTCTACAAAATCTCGGTCATCCCGATTGAAGTTCCCCCGCTCCGCAGCAGGACCGAGGACATTGAGTTGCTTGCCGATCATTTCCTGAAAAAGTATGCCGAGCGGACCGGCACAAAGGTCCCCGAAGTCGACAAGTATGCCAAGCGCCTCCTCGAAGGTTATAACTGGCCGGGCAACGTCGGCGAACTGCAAAACGCGATGGAGCGTGCCTGTGCCTTTGCCGAAGCGGGTCGCATCCGCCCCGTCGATCTGCCGCCGAAGGTTACACAGAAAGTCGAGATTACCGACGACGATGAGAAGACCACCCACCACCTCCCCATCGGCGTTGGTCTTTCCGACTACGTCAGAAAACAGGAGAAACTCTTCATCCGTGAAACCCTCAAGTATAACGGTGGTTCTCGCGAAAAAACCGCGAGCATGCTCGGAGTCAGCATTGCCACCCTTTATCGCAAGATGGGCTTGAAGCTGGAGAAGGAAAAGATCATGTCCTCCTGAGATTTTCGCAGCGCGTCCGGGCTCCGGCCCGCCTCGCTCCGTCCCATGTGCGATTTTAAAAACCCCGTTCCCACGAGCGGGGTTTTTTGTTATACTCAGAGACAGGGCGCGAGCAAAGCCCGCTGCCAATTCAGGAGGAGGTCCGCTTTATCCGCTTCCTGAATATTGTTTGAGGCGAGCCGCTCCATCACCGTGCGAGTTGCGATAACGGTGGGTTCGATTCCGAGCTTTTCCGCCTGCTGATCCCGATAACGTCGGATCTTTTCAAATCGAGCCTCATTGATATCGAGTCGGGGTCCTTCACCGCGACGATGCTTGACCGGATACGCGGAAGTTTTCACCGCCATTGCCACCTCGATCGCTTCATGCAGACGCTTAACCGGGCCGGGGCGCAGGTAGTGCGGAGGGCGCACATTCCGTCCGGCCTCGAGATGCTCCGCCATTGTCACGATCTCCTGGTTACCAAGAAACTTAAAGGCGGGCCGATCGAGACGACGGCACTCGTCGTCTCTCCACAGCCAGAGATGCTTCAGGAAGTGGAGGCCCTTCGAGGAAAGCTTCCCCCAACCCGTAATTCTCCAGACCTCGTCCTCGGATTTCCCACTGCGGCAGAGGACGGACTCCTGCGCAGCCTGGCAACTCTCGTAAAACCACTCGAGACGGCCGATCTCGTCGAGACGGTCGAGATACTTACCGCCGAGATCGAGGAGGTAGCGCACATCGTTGTAGGCATACTCGAGCATTTTAGGACTGAGCGGTCGTTTGCTCCAGTCTGCTTTCTGGGATGCCTTGGAGAGTTGCACTCCATATTCGTCCTCCAGCAAATTGGCGAGCCCGAACTTGTCCTTGCCCAGGAAACGTGCCGCCACCTGGGTGTCAAAGATGGTCCTGGGAACCCAATTGAAGGTGCTGTTAAAAAGAGAAATGTCGTAATCAGCCCCGTGCATCCAGACCACTTCAAAGCGGTCCACAAAGGTCACAAAATCAGTCAATCCGGCAATCCCGATCGCGAGCGGGTCGATGATCGCGAGGGACCCTGGAATCGCAAACTGAATGAGACAGAGCTTTGTCTCATACGAATGCATGCTGTCCGCCTCGGTATCAATCGAACACGCCCGGAAGTCGCCGGTCTTCTCCGCTTTCGCCACAAACGCGTGAAGGTCCTCGATCCGATCGATGTAAGTCTCGGATGCCGAAGCGAGCGATTCCATCAGAGCCTGACTCATCCTGGCCTTTTTATTACTGAATCCCGCGAAGAAGAAGTTCAGCATTGGATCGGGTGGATTTGATGAGTTTTAAGAGAACGACCATCGCCTCGGGCGCGGGTCGTTGCGACATTTGCTTCCGAAGCGAACTGATGCGCTGGTATTCCTCAGGGTGATAAAGCAACTCGTCCTTTCTCGTTCCACTCTTCAAGAGATGGATCGCCGGGAAAATTCTCGACTCGGCCATTTCGCGGTCAAGCGTGATCTCCATGTTACCAGTGCCTTTGAATTCCTCGAAAATCACGTCATCCATGCGGCTGTCGGTTTCAATCAGGCATGTCGCAAGGATGGTGAGGCTGCCGCCCTCCTCTACATTCCTTGCCGCGCCGAAGAACCGGCGCGAGCGCTCAAGCGCTTTAGGCGAGATACCACCACTTCCGATGGGACCACCGCCGCCTCCCCCGCCTCCGCCACGCTGGTGACGACCACCGCCACCGCCGCCACCCTCATTGCCCCCGCCGCCCTGCCGGGCGGAGTTGTGGGCGCGGGCGAGTCGCGTGAGACTGTCGAGCAGCACAACGACGTCTTTGCCGATCTCAACGAGGCGCTTTGCGCGGTTGAGCACCATGTCCGCCACTTCGATGTGCCGGTTAGAGGACTCGTCAAAGGTGGAACTGTAAACGGAGGCGTTCACCGTTTCCCGAAAGTCGGTTACCTCCTCGGGCCGTTCGTCAAGGAGCAGGACGATCAGTTCAACCTCTGGATTGTTCTCCCGGATCGAAACGGCAATGCTCTTCAGTAGAATCGTCTTCCCGCCCCGCGGTGGAGCCACAATGAGTCCACGCTGCCCTTTCCCAAGTGGGGCAACCAGGTCGATCACCCGAGGCGAAGGAGACTGCGATTCCGTAGATTCGAGGATCATCCGCTCGGACGGGAACATCGCCGTGAGATTATCGAAATTCGGCGGTGATTTCCATTCATCAGCCGGCAGCCCTTCCACCTCCAGGACCTCTTCGACTGAGAGAAATTTCTCCCTCTCCCGAGGTGGACGCACGATGCACTTGAGTCTCTGTCCGCTTCGCAACTCGTGTCTCTTCACGAAATTTGACGCGAGATAGACGTCATCGGCGTTCGAAGCAAAGCTGAAATCCGGCCAGCGCAGAAAGCCGAAGCTGTCGCCGGAATAATCCAGAAAGCCCTCGGCTTCCATCACCGTCCCACGGCTGCCGTAAAACTTCAGAATCTCAAAAACAAGCTGGTGCTTGGAACGAACCCCCGCCACCCGCAACCCGAGATCCTGCGCGATCTCGTGCAGCCTGATAAGCGAGCTCTGCTGAAACTCGTTCACGTTGACTCGTTCCGGGACGCTCACCGTCACCTCTTCAACCGGATCGATCCCGGGCTTCGACTCTTCCGAGTCCACAGTGGAGTTATCAGTCATTCAGTTAAACAATTCTATCACAACGCAAAACCAAGTGATCTATCTGAGCGAGAAGCGCCTCAAACGCTCCGTCATTCCAGACTACTATGTTGGCCCTTTGCATTTTCTCTTCAATTGGGATCTGGGTCCCGATAATTCTTGCTGCAGCGGTCGCATCGAGTCCCCTATCATAACAAAGACGTTTCATCTGCGTTGATCGGGAAGATGCGACCACCAGATCGATATCCCTATCCAGCGGGAAGTCGACCTCGTATAGAAGCGGCACCTCAATAATCGAAATCCGAACCAAGTCGGACCATGTCTCTGATTGTGAAATAACACGACCAAGAACGAGAGGGTGCAGAATCCCTTCAACCTTTCCACGGAAATCGGAATTTTCAAACAAGAGTTCTCGAAGCTCCTTTCGATCGATCTCCCCTCCGGAAAGCATTTCCCTGCCGAATTCGCGCCCGAGCATCGCGATATCGTCGCGAACAGCTGAAGCTTGTAAAAGTGCCTTCACTTCATCGTCACAACTGACGAAAGCGGAAGCCCCGTGAGGAAGTTTCTCTACCAATCGACGAGACACCGAAGTCTTTCCACAGGCCACCCCGCCCGTCACCACTATCTGTAAATAGTCTCTCAATGAAACAAAAAACGCGGCTCAGCGAGCCGCGTCTCCGTTGAAGTTTTAATCCCTCACCTTCACCCTAACTCATTTCTGGTAGGGGACCGGACCGGGAGCAAAAGCCGCCGGGGAGGTGATTGGCGGACGAGGAACCGGCTCAGGGAGCGGCTCGTCCGTGAGGCGTCCGTTAACCGGCATTCCGGCGGGGTCCATCAACTGGGCCTTCACAAAGATCGTGAGATTACGCTTGAGATGAAGCTCGACACTAGAGCGGAAGAGACGGCCTATCGCCGGTAGATCACCGAGGAAAGGGATCTTGTCTTCGACATCCTGAATATCCTCGCGGATAAGACCCCCGAGAGCCACGGTCTGGCCATCCCAGATCGTGACCTGGGTGGTGACCTTTCGTGTATTGAATATCGGCATCTCAATCCGGTTTTCCGTAACGACGACAGGAGTCACGACCCCGAGAGCGTTGACGGATGATGTCTGGATCGGGCTGCCATAGTTGATAAAGCCGTCGAACTCTACGACCTCGGGGGAAAGGTTAAGATCGATCGTGAAGGAGTCAGCGCCAAGGACCGGATCAACCTCGAGAGTGACACCTGTGTTCCTTGTCTCGAATGCGGTAGGAGTCGCGGGAGTAACCGGGAAACCACCGCCCGCGGTGGTCCCACCACCACCACCGAGGGAGACCGAACCACCAAACTGGTTGGGAATCTCCGGCGGGTCATACTCAGTGGGATAGATGAACTCGCGAATCACTTCAATTTTCGCACGCTGGCCGCTGCGGGCCATCACCGACGGAGCAGAAAGGAGGTCCACTCCCTTCTTCTGACTGAGCGCCCGGATCATGACCTGGAACTGGGGATCGGTAAAGACACCGGCGATACCGAAGACCGCCGGCGCCATGGCCGAGAGGCCCTGGCCCCCACCCGCTGCTTGAGCGATAAGGGCATCTATCGAATTCCCGTCGATTGCCCGGGAACCCGAGCGAAGCCCCGAGGTCAGGGGTGTCAGATTATTCCCGAGCCCGGGAAACGTGGTAAAGTCACCACTGGTGGCAGTCCCGGCACCCACCTGATTCCCAGTAGTGCCACCCGAGTAAGAAATGGGGCTATCACTTGAGCCGAGGTTGAAAGGGCCAAGAAGCCAGTCGAAACCGAGTTCGTCACCGTCCTCTTCACTAATCTCAACAAAACGCGAGGTAATGTAAATCTGCTTCTCGACTCCGCTGTTGATGGACTCGATATATGCCTCCACCAGCTCCATTTGATCCTGAGTGTTTCTCACAATCAGCGTGGAGTTGGACTTGTTGTAGATAGCGCTGGCTCCACCGGCAAAGCTGATGCCCGCGCTTTCAAGGATATCCTTTGCAGAACGACGGGAACTAGGACCCGCCCCCCCGCCGGCCGCGACCGGATCAGCAAAGGGGTCGGCCGCGGCGGCCCCACCGCCACCGCCACCACCATCCGTGGAAAGGAAAGTGGGAGGAACGACATAGATGTTGGTGAAAAGATCAGCATCAGGGGTAGAAATCGGGACCACTTTAACTGCAAATGGCTCAACCTTATACTTCAACTGGGCTAGCGACGCAGTATAGCGGAGAGCCTCAGCGAGGGGTACGTTGGAGAGGCGAAGTGAGATACGCGTATCACCGACACCGCCAACGTCACCACCGCCCACTGCGGGAGCGCCGGCTCCCTCAAAGCCGAAGCCCGCGTCAGTGGGTGCCGGCGCTGCCGGGACCGCGCCACCACCACCACCGGAGCCGGCGTCAATGAGGATGTTGATCCCCTTGCGGGCCGGATTTGGCTCATTCACATCCATCTCAACACTGCGCTGCTGGAGGAAGTCGATCGCATCACGCAAAGGCGTGTCAGCAAACTCAACACTGGGAAGCACGATAGTCTTGAGCTTCTCCTCGATCCGACGGATCTCAGTTGTTGCGGTGTCCTGAGGAAGGGCGATGTCCGGACCGCTTTCGAGAACCGCCGGCACGGGAGTTTCCCAACCCTCGGCGACCTGTCGAAGCATACGGGAACGGGTGTGATCATAGGCCACATCGTAATAATTCATACGGTTGCGCTCATTATCCTCCATGCCACGGCGAGCAGCCGAATTGTAGGGATCATCGTTGAGCGCCTTGTTAAACTCGCGATCAGCCCGGTCGTAGTCGCCAAGATCAATGTAACCCTGAGCGGTCTTGAGGGCTAATTTCACCCGCCGAACCCGCTCAAGATGAGAGGGAGTGAGAGCAGGAGAGTAGTAATCAGGATCATTGAGACGCTCGAGAAGTCTCTTAGCGTCTATGTTGTCGGGGTCCACACTGGGCTGGAGGACCTCTTCGACAAGTGCGATCGACTCGGGGTAACGCCCTTCTTCAGCGCGCTGGGTCGCGAGGAGAACACTTGCCCGGGAAAATTGCTTGATGTAGGCCCGACGACGAGGCTCTGTCATTGGCGCGTCGGGAAGGAGGTCAAGAGCTGCTCGATACTGATCGATCGCCCCCTGGTAATCGCCGTCGGCCATCAACTGAGAACCGCGAAGAGCTGCTTCATCCGCCTTTTTCACGTTCTCCTGCAATCGAATGACATAATTAGTGGCGATGCCCGGGACACCGCTATCAGCGCTACCGTATCCGCCGGGGCCCGCCACCGCATCCAATGCAGGTAAAAAAGCGGTTGCGACAAGCACTCCGGCCAGAAAATGCGCCGTGTAAGATTTTTTCGTTCCTCTCATCTTCATAAAATCGTCAGCTCTAACCTTTTCTCAATACCTTGATGATGTAACCCACATCAAAAACAGAATTTCCTTCCACTGTCAACAGTTACTTCTTTGTAATCTCCACAGTTTGTTCAGGTTCCATTTCAGTCTGGTAGGTGATGACCACGGAATCCTCGTTAACCTTGATGACTCGATATTTCGTATCAGGATCAATCGTGAGATTGAAGGCGTCCCCTTCTTTGACATACTGCTTGAACTGAGAATCCAGTTGAAATTGCATTTCCGCAAAGTAGTTCGGGATGGGGGTATCAATGCCCTTCACCAGAACCACAGACTCCTGTTTTGGCAGGAAAGTGACCGAAACCTCGGTTGCATCCGCCTCGATTCCAAAACTGTTGACGGCCTTCTTTTCTTCAACTGAAACAATTTGAAACTGCTGATCTTTTGAAATTTCGCCAACCTTCATCATAAAACTGTCCCGCTGCGGCCATTTTGCGGTAGGAATACGCATGATCTGGAACCTCTCCGAGTCCGGACGAGCCGAAAAGCGAAGCGTATACACCTCCTGCTGCCGCGAAGCAAAGATCAGTTTGTTCGCGTAGGGAGGGTGAGACTTCGGATCGACGGGCCCGGTCTTGGCCTCCCATTCTTCAAGACTGGTGAAGCCGTCACCATCAGGGTCCTGACTTAGGACGCTGGAGTTCAAATAATCAAGGTTGTTGCTCGTGAGCCAGGCGTTCGTAACCGGTGGCCGCAACAGAGGAGCCTCGGGATCGGACATGTCAATTAACTTGCCGCCCGCTTCCACAATCGGAACAGAGACAAACAACGGAACCGCCTTCTTCGGCTTGGATCCCTCCCCTTTCACAGGCGTCGCCCATGTCTGGGTCTTTTCAACGAAAGCAGTTGCACCTGTCGCACTCACCTCACGCGTCTCGGGGAGCTCATCGTTCGGCGTGACACGCTCCATCCCGAATCGCTCGCCAAACGCAAGCGACTTCATCGCGAAAGTCGCGGAAAGGCCGATCACGACAAGCGACACCGCCAGTAACAAAAATTTATCCCACGCTTTGTTGTTCATCGTTTTGCACCTTTCTTTGCCTCGGACTTCGGCTCGGGTCTCACCTCTTCATCAGGTCCGAGAAAGCGGGCGATGTCGATCACGACAAAGACCGAAATCAGTTCCTGCCCCATGAGAACACGCGCGTCCTGATCGGCCCTAACAAATCCCGCCTCTCTTGCCTTAGCCGCTATGTCGGCCCCGTCGGCACTCCACTCCGCAAGCATCTCAGAAGTCGCAATCTCTTTTGTGCTTGGGTTTTCGAATCGCTCAAACGATGCGCCACCTTCGGACAGTTCCTTTATCGCACCCTCGGTGGCCTGATTTTTCACCTTCAAGACCCGCAGGATATAGAAAAACTTTTTGTCATTCGCCAACGCATTGACAAATTGCTGAAAGGCTTCGAAGGATCCGCTAAAGCGGAACCGGACGGGGTATTTGTGCACCACGCCACTTTCGTGCTTTTCCGCGCCGCCGACTTCACCGGGAATCGCATCCCTCTGGAAGGCTGAAATAGTTTCAGCCCCGCTATCCACAAGAGTGCGCAGGAGGTGGTCTATCGCCTCGAGTTCGTAGTCGAGCACGGGAACCAACTCCGGCTGCGGGAGAGTGTTCGCATAAGTGTCAAATCCCAGCTGGAATTCCGACGTGGAATCGATCTCGAGACCTCCGGTGCGGGCGTATTGACGGAAGCCCTCCACTCGAGATTTTACCGACTGCTGGAAGGTGGTGTTCGCCAACTCTTTATTGAGAGGCCGCTGGAATGCCTTCAGCGTAACGGACAACTGCTCAACCGCTAACTGATACTTTTCGAGGCTTTCCTTGACCGCCGCAGAGTTCTCCTCGGTCGGGTAGGGCACTTTGCGCTCAAGTGCCTGGATGGATCCTACTTTAGAGTCCCACCCCTCCATTGCCGCCTTGTAGCTGCCGTAACTCGAGAAGGCATAAAAGCCCGTCCCGCCAATCACGAGAGCGGCAAGCACACCAAACGTTGTTAACCAGGTCTTTGAATTCATTCTTCCTAATTCCCCTTATTTGGTAAATCTCACCTTATTTTGCTCGGGCAACGGCAAGGTCATACGGAACGGATAAGCATACCGGTCGTCGTTGGTTCCAGCATCCACTTCGATCACCTCACTGATATCGACGCCTTCAAGAGCAAAGAAATTGGCACCGGACTCGGCGTCGCCTTTCAGGCCTTTAAAGTAATCGTAGACGACCTCGGATCCGCGAGGATTTTCCCGCCAGAGTCCCTGAATTGAGAATGAATCAACGATAGATGCATCCCCGGGCGCCGTGGCCATAGCTGCCACCATGGCACCACCTTCGTCATCGATGATGGGCCGCCCACCTGACAGCGGTTCAAGAACCGTCATATAAAGAAGATCATTCTGCATTTTATCACTCAGATAATTGAAGATCCTGACCCAATAGACGCGATGAAGAACGGCTTCCACATACGGCTCCTGCTGGCTGTCTACAATGGCAATTTCGCCCTTGTAGACGTCGATCTCCTTGTTGTATTTGGAGAGGTCAGCCGCCACAGATTCGATGGCCCCGGCCTTGGCACTGGCAATGTTCGCTCCCTTCGAGAAATAAAACCCCAGGCCTCCCAGTAACGCCGCGAGAGCAGCCACAGCCAAAATAAGCGCCGGCTTGCGTCGCTCGAGCTCACGGATCTTTTGAACCGACTCCGGAAGAAGATCAATCCGAAGAGGAACCTCGCCGATTTGAGCGAGGGCGCTCCCAACGAGCTCGCCAAACTGGTGCGCGTTCGCCCCGACCAGTTCGGCGGTAGCCCCTTTTGCCACCGTTACGTTGCGGAAAGGATTGAAATGATCAACCGGGAGGTTGAGCTTCTCAGCAAAAAATTCACGAATGAAGGGCAAGCCTGCCGTTGCTCCGCTCAGGAGGACAAATGACGGAGCAGAGCCACCCTGCTGACTGCGATAGAAATTGATCGTCCTCATCACCTCCGAATGAAGGCGAGTTAGGGAGTTTCGGACCACTTTGGAAATCCCGGCAATTTGGGGGTCTTCGTGATCGGCATACGGTCCACCTAACGCGACGAAGCCATCGGCAACTTTGCGCTGATCAGCCGAAACAAAATCGGTGCCGAACTCTTTAGAGATGGCACGCGTGATATCTGCACCACCGATTTTCACGGTGCGAATGAAGAGCTTTTTGCCCTCCACAAAGATCATGTCAGTGGTGCGCGCTCCGATGTCCACGAGGAGGGTGGTCTCTTCGATATCAGAATAGTTGAATCTCAGTGCATTATAGAGAGCTGCAGGAGCGATCTCAGCGCCCCTGGACCTCAGCCCGGCACCGAGGACAAGATTATCCACCTCACTGAGCTCGTCGGATTTTACAGCGGCAAGGGCGACCTCTACCTCGATGTCGTCGGGGTCTCCCATGAGTTGGTATCCCCAGACCACTTCGTTGATAGGATAGGGCACCTGCTGCTGCGCCTCGAACTCCACGATTTGATCGACCTGCGATCCGTCAAGAGCTGGAAGGCTGGCGAACTTCAAAAGGACCGGGAAGGAACTAACCACATAATTGGTCTTTGCCCCCTTGATCTTCAACGCAGCGACGATCTCCTTGAGAGCCGCCGCACTCTGGTCGGAACGCCCCCCTTCTTCGCCCGGATCCCCCGTGAGATCACGTCTTTCTATTTTATCAAGCCTCAAGCCGCCGCCCGCCGTTTTTGAGAAAACGGCGCCCGCCACCTGCTGGGAGCCTACGTTTAGGGAAATAATGCGATCATCCGCCATAATATTACAATTCCGTAGAACCTATTCAGCCCGCCGTATAATTAGCGTGTGGACTTCTCCGCATCCGCATAACGATCAATCCAGAGGAGAGCGAACGGAGTTTCGGTCTTGGCGAGAACGCCGGGCTGAGTGCCCGCCGATTCCCAAAACTTGGCGCGCGCACCACTCATGCTCGACTTGCCACCTACTATGACGCCGTTATAAATGATCTCAACACCAACCGCCTCGACGGAACTCGGCTGGAAGCGGCGGAAATCACCGGTGATTTCCCCAAGGGTGCTGGGGGAAACGTAGACGGCGGAAAAGCTGTCTTCACCAGGGACGATATTGATGTGCTTAACGTCACCCGTGAGGATGCGGGCCGAACCGGTCTGATCCTTAAACCCGATGTAATATCGGAAGAGGAGTTCTTTCACGACGGACTTGGAGTCTCCCTTGACTTTAAACTCGACCTCAAGCTCCAGCCAGTCGCGGGGATTCGGAATATTCTTACTTTTTACATCGCCGGCCTGAAAACTGGGAGTCTTTTGGGCATCATACTCCATCTTTCCCACCTCAACGTCCCCGACCTTGAGCTGCACCTGTTGTTGAGCCTGAAGCGATCCGCCAAGGAGACCGGCAAAAGCGAGAATGGTAAAGAGCTTTTTCATGGGGTTTTTCAAAGTTTTTTCGGAACTGGATGCACTTCGGCCTCCTCAGGCCGGGATACTACGATAGTATTTTCGAACTCGTAAAGACTCAAATCCTCTAAAACCGAAGATTTTTTCCGAATCAGTCGATTGTCGCAGCAAGCTTCCCGCGAAGCTGGTCACGACGATTCTCCCTTCAATGACTTCAACCCATCTTTAATATCAGGTCAAATGATTTGACCAAAGAATTATTCCTCCGCCTAATCGTTGCCGCGGCGGACTTCCGCGAGCGGGTCATCCAGATCGACCGATACCCGAAGGCTGTGTTTCTCCGCAGAGGCAAGAGCGAGACTCCGGATCGCGTTAATTGTTCGACCATTGCGCCCGATGACCCGCCCGGCGTCGTCCTGATGAAGGCAAATGCTGAAAAAATGACGCCCGTCTTTCGCCTCGTGCGAAATACCGCACGCCCCGGGATGGGTAATCAACCGCGCGACAACGTAGTCGAGGTATTCTCTGATGGCGAGGACAGGATCCATGATTGCCCGTGACGAGCACAAAAAAAGGGCATGCCGAAAAGCACCCCCTTCTTAAGAATTTTACAGGGAAGACTCAGGCGGACGCCTGACGAGCCTTCTTAATCATGCTGCGGACCGTCTCGGAAGGCTGGGCTCCCTTGGCGATCCAGGCATCGGCCTTTTCAAGGTCGATGCTGAAGTTATCCGCCTTGTCTACGAGCGGATCGTAAGTTCCGAGCTGCTCGATAAAAGCCCCCTCCCGTCTGGCGCGGCCGTCTGCCACGATGATTCGGTAGTAAGGACGATCTTTCGTGCCTTCGCGTCTCAGTCTGATTTTAACCATTTCCCTATTCCGTTTTAAAGTCCCCTAAATCGGGTAGATTCCCGCGTGAAACCGGCGGGAGGGGAACTTGATACCTTCGAATGAGGAAAAATCAAACGTAAGTTTACTGATATTTTCCCAATAATTCCGCGTGGCCATTTGAATTCTCTTGGCAAAGTCCGCCGACGTCACGTTCAATGCGTCATGTCTCTCGAGGAATCTGAAATATCAGCCCACGCTGTCAAAGTTAATTCACTGCTGGATGCGCTCAATCGTGCCATCTTCGGTCAGGAAGCGCTCATCGAGCAGGTCGTCACAGGCTTGCTTGCCCGCGGCCACATCCTCCTTGAGGGACTCCCCGGTCTCGGGAAGACGGAATTGGTTAAGGCTCTGGCCAAAACTCTGGAGTTGGAAAACAAGCGCATTCAGTTCACGCCCGACCTCCTCCCGGGCGATATCACGGGCAACCCGGTGCTCCAGGAAACGGAGAACGGGCGCGAGTTCGTCTTCCAGCAAGGCCCCCTTTTCGCGAATCTAGTCCTCGCCGACGAGATCAACCGGGCTTCGCCCAAGACCCAGTCCGCTCTCCTTGAGGCAATGCAGGAGCAACGAGTCACGGTCCTCGGGACGACTCATCCCCTCCCCTCACCGTTCTTTGTCCTTGCGACACAAAACCCGATCGAACTCGAGGGCACCTACCCTCTCCCCGAAGCGCAGTTGGACCGATTTCTTTTCAAACTTGAAGTTCACCGCAACTCCGTTGCGACCCTGGAGAAAATCGTCCTCAATCGGGAAATTGGAGTAGAACCCGTCGTGGAGCAAGTCATCAACCGCTCCGAACTGAGTGAGATCACGGCGGCGGTGCGGAAGATTTATCTCCCGGAAGTCGTCGCCAACTACATCGCCCGTCTCGTCGACGCGACCCACTCCGGCCAGTCTCCGGCGGCAGCGGCCATCAAGTTCGGAGCCAGCCCCCGCGCCGCCCTCGGTCTCGCCGCAGCGGCCAAGGCACGCGCCCTCATGAACGGCCGACTCAACGCGAGCTTCGAGGATGTCGCCGCTGTCGCCGTCCCGGTGTTGCAGCACCGCATCATCCTCCAGTATGAGGCGCGTATCGAGGGACGGACCCAGAGCGATGTCGTCGAGTCGCTCCTCGCCGAAGTCCCCCGCCAGGCTCTGGACCTGCCCTCCACGTTAAAAAGCGCCTGACCCCTGGCCTCCCACGGTGAAATGAAGCCCTTCTGCAGGAAAGTAACCCTCTCCCTCTTCTTTGCGGCCACCCTCTCGGGAGCGGTGGGACAGGAGTCGATCTTTAAAAAGAGCTTTCCGAACGCGGGCGACACCTTCGTCGAGGTCGAGAGCATCTTCGGCAACGTAGCCCGCCAGGGCTCCCTGCCCTACCGCATCACGATACGCAACAACAGCGGCAGAGACCGCACCTGGACGGTGCGGCTGAGCGAGGGAAACACCGGTCGCAATCTCGCGACGAGCGCCACCTACCGGATTCCGGTGGAAAACGGCTCGGAGGTCAGGCGCGAAGTCTCCCTCACTTTTGCCCCCGCCTTCCTTGCCTACGATTACCGCAATCTGAGCGTGACCGTAGGCGCCACCGGCTTCGCCGCCGAGACTCGGAATCACGGCGAGCAGACGAACCAGAGTTTCCCCAGCCTCGCCATCAGCAAGCCTCTCGCTCAGCGCAGCCTCTCGCGGTTGGATGATTCGCTAAGGAAGAGCAACTCCTCCAACCAGAGCTTTGCCAAATCTTTCGATGCATCGTATCTGCCTGCGGAGTGGGACGGCTACAGCGGTCTCGATGGCTTGCTCATTGATCTCGACTCATGGTTGTCACTCTCGCTCGTGCAGCGCCAGGCCATTCTCGCGTGGGTGCGACTCGGCGGGATGGTGGATGTGTATGCCGAAGAAGGTGTCACTCTGTCCGACTTGAGATTGCACGCGACTGCCAGCGACCCTGCCGCGACCGAACTTCCTCTCAGCTTCGGGTCTATCCGCCTGCGCCAGTGGGATGGCAAGGAACTCCCTGATGATGTCATCAATCAATACCGCCCCCTCCCTATGCGCGCCGCCATGCTCGAATCGGATTTCGACAGTAAGAGTGAATGGCCCTTGAAAAAGCTTTTCGGGAGCAGGGAGTTCAATCCCGTCTTTGTCTTCATCCTTCTCTTCGTTTTTGCCATCCTTGTGGCCCCGGTGAACCTCTTTTACTTCGCCCGAGCGGGGCGTCGGCACCGGCTTTTTATCACCACCCCGATCATCTCGGTGGTGACCTGCCTCCTCGTCATCGTCGTGATTCTCTTCACTGACGGGGTCGGGGGGCGCGGGATGCGCACCGTCCTCGCCGATCTCCAACCCTCGCGGGATGAGATGCGCCTCTACCTGACTCAGGAGCAGATTAGCCGCACCGGTGTAATGGTCGATACCGGCTTTTCAAGCGATCTCATTGACGACCTCAGCCCCGTCAATCTCCCGGGGAGCGGCCTCAATCTCCTTTCATCGGTCAATAATCGTTCCACTTCCTACGAGACCGCCGGCAACGATTTCTCGGGGGGCTTTTTCCCGAGTCGGGCCGAGCAGGGGTTTGCCCTGCGATCCGCCGGGCCGACCCGTTCCCGCATCGAGTTACGCGCTCCGGGAGATGAATCCTCACCCCCTCGTCTCACCTCGACCCTGCCTCAGTCCATCACCGGATTTTACTACCTCGACCATCGCGGTCAGGCGTGGAGCAGCCCCGCCGATCAGGTCATCGGACCGGGACAGGAGATCCCGCTGGAAAAAGCGGACGACCGCGACTGGCCCCAATGGCTCGAGGAAGACGCCGCTTTTTTCAGCAAAGGCCAGCGCTCGCGGATCCAACGGATGAATAGCGAACCGAACCGCTTTTTCGCCCGTGTGGCGGGTGGCGAAGCGCTCGCCCTCGCCACCCATCCGCGCATCCGCTGGGAAAAGACGGTCGTCGTCCTCACCGGCACACCCGCGACGGGCGAGGCGGCGTCCGCACCCGACCCTGCTCCTGAAACCCCCGCCGCACTCGAAAACGACGCCCGATGAGTGACTCGACCGACACCGATACTGACACCCTCGCCCCCGTTCCCGCGGCCTCCACATCGGCAAAAGGAGCCACCCCACCGGCCATCGAGGTAAAGAATCTCTCCCGCTCGTTTCCCGGGGTCCGCGCCGTACAGGATGTCTCTTTCACCGTAGAGCGCGGCCAGGTCATCGGCTTCGTCGGGGCCAACGGTGCCGGCAAGACCACGACGATGCGCATCCTCGCCACCCTCGACTACCCTGACGCAGGAGAGGTCAAAGTGTGCGGCTACGACGTCGTCAAGTATCCCTCCGAGGTACGCCGCTGCATCGGGTGGATGCCCGACCACTATGGCACCTACAGCAACATGACGGTGCTGGAATACCTCGACTTTTTCGCCCGCGCCCTCGGGTTCCGGGGGGAGGAACGCCTCCAGCGCATCAGCGAAGTGATGGAGTTCACCGACCTCACCAGTCTCGCCGACCGGCTCATCGACAAGCTCAGCAAGGGCATGGGGCAGCGGCTCTGCCTCGGCCGAGCCCTCATCCATGATCCGGAGGTCCTCATCCTCGATGAACCGGCCGCCGGTCTCGATCCCAAAGCACGGGTCGAGTTGAAACACCTCATCCGCATCCTTTCCGAAGAGGGAAAGACAGTCTTCATCAGCTCGCACATCCTTTCCGAGCTCGGCGAGATGTGTGACTCGCTCCTCTTTATCAATCAAGGACGTATCATCCATCATGGATCCGCCGAGAGCCTGCGCCGCGGCTCCTCCGCGACCTCCATTGTCGAGGTGCAGCTGGCACATACGCCCGAGCGCCTCGCTGAATGGGCTTCCCTCAATCGTCACGTCACTTTTAAAGAAGCCACCCGCACCGGAGGGCGCATCGAGATCGACTCGATCGAGCCCGAAGTCATTGCCACCGTCCTTCGCCACATGCTACGGGACGAGCTTCCCGTGACCGATTTTCACCTTCAGGAGCGCAAGCTTGAAGACGCCTTCATCGAGATTCTCGGCGAGATCGAGGCCACCGGCATCCCTATCGTCAGCTGAGCGCGGCGAGGAGGAGGTCGACATGCTCCGCCGGTTTCACTTTGGGAAAAACGGCGCTTACGACTCCCTTTTCATCGATCACAAAGGTCGTCCGCTCGGTCCCGAAGTATGTCTTGCCATACATCTGCTTCTCGACCCAGACGCCGTAGGCCTCGACCATTGTCTGCCCCTCGTCGCTGATGAGGGGAAAGGGCAGGTCGTATTTGGCGATGAATTTACCGTGCTTTTTGAGCGGATCGATGCTCACCCCGAACGCCTTCGCCCGCTCTGAGAGTTCTCCCCACGCATCGCGGATGCCGCATGCCTGCGTCGTGCAACCCGGAGTGTCATCCTTCGGGTAAAAATAGAGGACGACCTTGGAACCGCGAAGCTTCGAGAGGCTCACCGTCGCCTTTTCCCCGTAATCGCCGCCGATCACCGGCAGATCAAAATCCGGGGCCTTATCTCCTGCTTTTGGTTGAGTGGACATGAGCTGAAATACGTCGCGGGTCAGATATCGTAACCACACATTTTGCAAAAACTCGCCTTGGGATCATGACCGTTGTGTCCGCATTCGGGACATTTCCGGTTGTCGAGTTTTCCTTCCGAGAGGCTCAAATTAAGTTCGGCTGTCACGATACCCGTAGGCACCGCGATGATACCGTAACCAATCAGCATGATGATCGTCGCAATGAACTTACCCGTCACTGTCACCGGAGTGATATCTCCATACCCGACCGTCGAGATGGTCACGATGCCCCAATAGACCGACTGCGGGACACTGCTGAATCCGGGGTTCCCGGCGATCACCCCTTCCACGATATACATCGCCGTCCCGAGGACCACAGTGATGGCGACGACGAAAAAGAGGAAGACCGTGATCTTGGCGAGACTGGCTCGGAACGCATTCATGATGAGGTTTGCCTCTCCGATGTGCCTCGCCATTTTCAGAATACGGAAAACCCGCAGCAATCGCAGGATGCGGATGACGAGGAGATACTGGGAACCGGCCAGGAAGATAGCGAGGTACGTTGGAATGATGGAGAGGATATCGACGATCCCGAAAAAGCTGAAAAGGTAGCGTGCTTTTCGCCGCACCACGATCACTCTCACGACATACTCGATCGTGAAGAGGATCGTAAAGACCCATTCCATGATGAAGAAAAGGCGGCCGTATTTTACCTGCAACTCCGGGACGCTCTCGAGCATCACGACGCCGACACTGACTCCAATGAGCCAGAGCAGAACAATGTCAAAGGTCCGGCCCGCCTTTGTATCGGCAAGAAAAATGATTCGATAGAGCCGGTCCCGCAAGCTGCTGCTCTGGTGCTCGGGGGCATGGCTGCTTTGATCTTCAAACATGATTCAGTAAAGCACGCCGGAGCGCTGCGATGTCAAGCGGGGAAAGCGTCAATCCGTCGCTTCGACGAGAGTGGCACGGGCAAATTTCACCTTTCCTCAGGAGTTCCCCGCCCCTATCGTCTCCCACTTTAACCCGTCCACGCCTCCATGCCCGACCCGACCGCCACCGCCCCCGCCCTGCAAGAAGATGACGTCGCCGCCATCGATCATCTCCGCTCCACCTACGAAGGGCTCAAGACCGAGCTTTCCAAAGTCATCGTCGGCCAGGACGACGTCGTCGAGCAACTCGCGATCTGCCTCTTTGCCCGAGGCCACGCCCTCCTTATGGGAGTTCCCGGGCTGGCGAAGACCCTCCTCGTCTCACGACTCGCCGAGACGATGTCGCTGAGCTTCAGCCGCATCCAGTTCACTCCCGACCTCATGCCGATGGACATCACCGGGACCGAAATCCTGCAGGATGACGGTTCGGGCCGCCGCCAGTTCGAGTTTGCCAAGGGACCCGTCTTCGCCAACATCGTCCTCGCCGACGAGATCAACCGCGCCCCCTCGAAGACCCAGGCCGCCATGCTCGAGGCGATGCAGGAACACCGCGTCACCGTAGCCGGCCACAGCTTTGAGCTCCATCCGCCCTTCTTTGTCCTCGCGACACAAAACCCCATCGAGCAGGAGGGCACCTACCCGCTCCCCGAGGCCCAGCTCGACCGTTTCATGTTCATGATCGGCGTCGACTACCCTTCACGTGACGAAGAGATCGCGATTGCCCGAACGACCACCGGCGAAGCCTTTCCGAGGCTCGCCGCCCTCCTCGACGGGCAGGAGGTCATCCGCTTCCAGCAACTCGTGCGCCGTGTTCCCGTGCCCGATCACATTTACGACTTTGTTGTCGATCTCGTCCGCCGAACCCGTCCCGAATCGGGAGATGCACCCGAGTGGCTCAAGCCGCTCGTCGGGTGGGGGGCCGGACCGCGAGCCGTGCAATATCTCATCCTCGGCGCCCGTGCCCGCGCCGCCCTGCGCGGGAGTTACATGGTCAGGCTCGAGGACGTCATCGCCGTCGCCGCCCCGGTCCTGCGGCACCGCATCATCAAGACCTTCACCGCCGAGTCCGAAGGCATCACGAGCCGCTCCATCATCGCCCGTCTCATCGAAGAGTTGAATAAGGAGGGGTGAGGAAAGAAGTTAGGAGTCAGGAGCTAGTAGGCAGGAGTCAGAATGAAACAGAGAGAAATTTTTCGAAAACGAACGGTAGCCGGAACCGCCAGCTCCTAGCTCCTAGCTCCTAGCTCCTAGCTCCTAGCTCCTAGCTCCTAGCT
>JANQVJ010000017.1 GCA_030730365.1 Verrucomicrobiales bacterium | reverse complement strand
TAGACGGAGGGCATATAACTGTTCTTTAGAACAGTTATCATGAAAACAGTTCAGATGAATATCTAAAATCCCATCCTGTTTTGGGCGATCATCTTAGCGGGTCGAGCGACACTCGGGATCGACCTCGGCAAGCCTCCCGACCCGGCAACCCCGCTCACACGCACCGCAGGCTCAGGCGATTCATCGCCCTGCCCCCGGCGAGCCATTGCTCTTCAGAGTCGGTCCTCGCATAAAAGAAATCGTCTTCACCCCACGATTCTTCCGCAAAAAAAATCGCAACCGCGCTGCAACTCAAGCGCTTCGTCGAAATAGGGACGATCATCGGTGAGGAAGAGCAGCTCCCCGCCCCCTCCAAGCAGCCCGTGGAGCGCGCGCAGGAAGGGCAACTGGCACAGCTGCCGATCGGCCGCGTGTTTTTTCTTCGGCCAAGGGTCGGGGCGGAGAAAGTGGATGCGACTGGCGAAGCCGGTCGGCAGGAGCCAAGTTTATGGCACCAGGTTATCAATTAGGAGCCGTGGGTCAATCACCGTTCCGACATCCAAATCACTCCGTCCCGAAAAGCTTGAAGAGGCCCTTCTTTTTCTCGCGCGGAAAGACCGTCGCGAGCGCCTTCACGACCGCATGGGCGATGAGGTCCTGATAGGCCGGATCCTGCACGAGAAGCTCCTCCTCACGGTGAATGATAACGCCGCATTCAAGCAGGATCGCGGGCATCTCCGCTGATTTCAGGACGACGAGGTCGGTGAACTCGTAGACGCCCGTCCGCGCATCGAGGAGAGGGCGGTTTTCGCCCTGGATCGGTTCATTGTGGTGGAGGGTCGGCTTCAGGCCCGATTCAAACATGGCCGCCCCCACGGCGAGGGCGATCTCGCGGCTGCGATCCGCCTTCGCGTTTTTACTCGAGGCGAAGACGCTGTAACCGCGGAAATTGTCCGCGTAGGGGCGGGTGACTCCTTCGTGGACCCAGTTCTGCAGGTATTTGTCGTTAACCGAATCGTGGTGGACCGAGATGAAGCAGTCGGCCTTTTCCTTTCCCGCGAGGACCGCCCGATCGGCGAGGCCGGTGATGGCGCCGTCGGCGTTGATGAGGATGACCTTGGCGCCGGCTTTCTCGAGGAAACCGGCGATGACGCGGGCAGTCGAGACATTAAAAAGAAACTCTCCCCTTCCCCGCGCACTGATCGCCCCGGGAGTGAGTCGGCTGTGTCCCACATCGAGGGCGACGCGCAGTCCCTCGAGCGGCTGGCCGGTGAACTCGAGCTTTTTCCATCCTGCGGCGGAAGCCTCCTCCGCCTCACTGCGGGAAACGCCCCCGATAAAAAAACAGCACAAAACAAGCAGCGCCGGCACCAGGGGGGAAGAAGGACGGATCATGACAGTTCACACCTGTCCACCCGACGGGCGCGCGGATCAAGGAAAGAGGTGAAAGATGCCCTCAGGGGAAGAGAAAAACCCTGTCCCCGCCACCGATTAATCTGCCATTAAAGTCGGTCAATGGGTCTCGATCTTCTGCGGACGGGAGGGTAGCAACGGGACCTGCCCCGGTGACTCCGGCTCCGGCATCCCGTCTCCCCGAAGAGGCGAAGCGGGATCCTGTCCCGGGACCGGCCCTTCGGCCTCTTCAGAGGGCTCACCGGCATAGCTCTTGAGACGCTCACTGAGGCTCGCGTTGGTTTCTGTGAGAGAGCGGATCTGATCCTGCAGGCGGATCATTAACTTTTCGTCACTGGAAAAAAGATCCCCCGAGGCGACCCGCTTCCAATGGACCCCGTAAAGCCAGCCCGAGATCGCCAGTGCGACGAGAAGGAGTATAACGAGTGACTGCGCCGGAGTAAGTGACTTCACGGAAATCGAAAGAGTTTACTCCGCTTTTTTGCCACTAAAGAAACGGCCGAGATTCAGCCCCTTTTTCGTCTCGGGAGCGGCGGTCGCGGTTCCCTCGACGAGTGCGGGCGGGACCGCTTGCGCCGCCTCCGGGGCGGGGGGCGGCTTCGCGAGGTTAAAGATTCCGGATTTTGTTTTGGCGGGAGGTGGGGGCGGCACTGACGCAGCCTGTTCTTCGCTTTCACGGGTGATGATCAGCTTCAGGTCTTCGGGAACATTCGCGACGTAGTCCCAAGTGCGCACCGGTAGCTTTTCCCCCCGGGGCGAATACTCCTGCACTTTGCGGCGAATAAGAGTCCCCTTCGCGTCGTAAATTTGCTCTTCAGAGAAGCGCCCAATTTGATCATAGATCTGAACCCCCCGGTATTTAAACTGGCCGCGACCGTCGTAGATCATCGCCTCGGACGGGCGACCCACCTCATCGAGGGAGATGATACGGCGCTGCAGACGAGTGCCGTTCTTGCTTTTGGTCTCCTGCGTCAGCGTATTCGTGAGCATATCCTGCTTCGACTCGGTGAAAGACCCGTCGGAATGGTGAATGGCACGCCCCCAGATGTCGACGGTCTTTCCTGTCATCTGGCTGAGCTTCACGCCATATTGGCTCAGAGCATTCCGCTGCCCCTCGGGCAGGATCATGTCCCCGCCGCTGATCCCGCCCCCGAGACCGACCGAAGCCGATCCTGCCATCGCGGCGGCCTGCTGCTGAGCCGAATTCACCGCCTGCTGATTGACACCGGTCTGCCCGGTTGGCGTTTTCGCATGAAACTGCGCCTGGAGTCCGCTCGTCAGTGTCGATACCAGGAGCACCCCCCAGGCAAAATGTTTCGTCATGGCCCTTTTCATCGCAAGGGCGAAGATACGACTTTTTGAACTCTCCCGCAAGACATTACGCCGGGACTGTCGCTCCCGCCCCGCGCCATCCTTTCCTGAATTCCCGCACTCGCCTATCCTCTATCCAGTTTGCTGATGAGGTAGTTCGATGAACGAGGAAGGAGCGCTCGGGGCAAACGTGTCTCAGTATTTCGGAAACATATCGGGGGTCGGGAAGCGCTCTTCAAGGTCGCCGTTGAGGTATTCCTCCCGTGGCACCTGAACCTGGGGCCAACTGTTCGGCCGGAGGCGGACCGTCCGGCCGGGGCGGATCCCTTCGATGATGAGGTCGGTCTCGAAGCGGATCTGAATGCCGCTGCTTCCCAGAGGGGCCGGGGCCGCCGCCTTCATGACCTCGAGGATGGTCCCGCGGGAAGCCATGTGAGCCGGGCCGTAGGCGCCGTGCGCGTGCTTCAGGGTGTTCTCGACCGCATTCATCATCGCGGGGCTGTCTTTTTTGAAATCGGCGTAGACCGAGTCGTCCATCCCGCCGAACAAGGTCGCCGTCACCGTGGCGCGACCGAATTGACCATACTCGACCGCATCGATCGAGGCGGGCATCCAGCGGCTCCGGATAAAGGCCTTGTGCGTCCCGGTCTGCTGACGGGCGGCCCGCTGCATGGCCTCGTCGTCGAGCCAGATATCCGAGAGGTGAAAGCGGGTAAAGACACCGTCGGGTGTGGGCTTCCAGGTGATGCCGAGCTGAACGACTTGTCCGTCGAGTGATTTCTTCCCTTCCGCAGGCCAGGCTCCTTCGGCGATGAGTTCCTCGATGCCGAGACGTTCGCGCCCGCGCCAGACGCGGGTGGCGGCATCGAAGGTCATCGTCTCCGCAACGGCCTTTTCATCGTCTCCCTCTTTCGGCTGGAGGGTCGCGGTGATCCTGCCCTCGAGATTCGCAAGTTCCACTTCTCCCAGCTTCCAGACCAGTCCCTCGCGCCGGCAGCGGCTCGGTTCGTCTTCGAGGAGAAGGACATGATTCTCGGCGGGAGCAATGCCGGCTCCGCGATTGTGATTCGCGTCCTTCGTCCTGCTATCGACCGGCAACACCGGCACGGCGGAAGTCTTCGGATCGGGCGGGAGAAAAGCCCGGACGTGCAGCACCGTCCCCAGCGGGATGTCACGAAGATCCGCCGGAGCCCCGTGATAACGAACCATGCCATAGGGGAGCATCGCGAAAGGATGCGGGTCGTTCCGGAAAAACATACCCGATCCCTCCAGCCGAATGCTGCCGCGACGGTTCGCATGGTCCACGAAGACGAGTTCGCCGCGGTAGGAATGCGCTTTTTCGAGGGGCGGAAACTTTCCCGGCTCGGGACGGAAGGGCTCGGCTGCGTCGGTTCCCGGTTCTTCGGCGGCGGCGTTGGTCTGGACGACTAACAAACAGGCCAACAACACAAGCCTTGAGGGAACGAAGAATAAAGAACGAAGAATAAAAAACGGTTTCATCACTGGATCAGTATCTGGGAAAAATGTCCGGGGTCGGGAAGCGCTCGTCGAGGTTGCTGTTGTCGTATTCTTCGCGGGGGATTTGCGTCTTTGGCCAGCTTTCCGGGCGGATGCGGACGACTCTCCCGGGACGGATGCCTTCGATGATGAGGTCGGTCTCAAACTGGACCTGAATGCCACTGCTTCCAAGGGGGACTTCTCCGCTCGCAGTGGTGACCGCGACAATTTTGCCACTGGAGGCGATGTGACTGGGGCCGTAGTGACCGGCGGCGTGCTTCAAGGTGCTCCCCGCTCCGTTGATCTGCGCCTCAACGTCCTTTTTGAAGTCGGCATAGAGGGAGTCATCCATGCCCCCGAACAGGGTCGCGGTGACGGTGGCGCGGCCGAACTGCCCATACTCGACGGCATCGACCGAGGCCGGCATCCAGCGGCTGCGGATGAAGGCTTTGTGCGTCTCGGTCTGAAACTGCGCGGCGTTTTCGATGGCGGCGTCGTCCAGCCAGATGTCCGAGAGGTGAAACTGGGTGAAAGCGCCGCTCAACCCGTCGCCGGGGGCGGGTTTCCAGGTGATCCCGAGCAGGACAGATTGCCCACCGAGGCTTTTCTTCCCGTCGGCGGGCCACACTCCTTCATCGACCAGGTTCGCCACGGCGATGCGCTCGCGTCCGCGCCAGAGGCGGGTCCCGGCGTCGAAGGTCATTTTCTCTTCCACACCTTTGCCGTCGCCGCCGGCCTTCGGTTCGCGGGTGGCGATGATCGTCCCGGTGTTGTCCTTGAGTTCCACTTCCCTGAGCGCCCAGGTCTGGCCCGTGCGCAGGCAGTGGCTGGGTTCGTCTTCGAGGAGGAGGACGTGGTTTTCGGCGGGGAAGATCCCGATGCCGCGATAATGGCCGGCGTCCTTCGACTTGCTGTCAGCCGGCAGCACGGGGACGACGGAAGTTTTCGGATCGGGCGGGAGGAAGGCGCTGGCATGCAGCAGCGTGCCGAGCGGGATGTCGCGCAGATCCGCCGGTGCGCCGTGATAGCGCACCATGCCATAGGGCAGCAGGGCGAAGGGATGCGGGTCGTTGCGGTAAAATTTGCCCGTCCCCTCCACGCGAAGGCTCCCGCGGCGGTTCGCATGATCCACGAAGACGAGCTCGCCACGGTAGCTGTGAGCTTTTTCCAAAGGCGGAAACTGGCCAGGTTCGGGACGGAAGGGTTCGGCTGCGTCGGTTCCCGGCCCGTCGCTAGCGAAGACATGAGTGAGCAACGCACACCCGAGGGCCACCATCCCCAAACGAGGAACCAAGAACGAGGAACAAAGATTCAGGAACGGCTTCATAAGGCGATCAATACTTCGGAAAGACGGCCGGGGTGGGGAAACGCTCGTCGATGCTGGAGGCTCCGTTGCCGAGATACTCCTCGCGGGGCAGGTGGACATCCGGCCAGCTTCCAGGGCGGACTTTGACGATGCGCGCGGGGCGCATGCCTTCGGTGATGAGATCCGTTTCAAACCGGATCCGGATGCCGCTGCTGCCCATCGGGGCTTCGCCCGGCAACTTCGCGACGTCGAGAAGCGTGCCGCGCGCGGCCATTTGCGTAGGGCCGGCGGTGCCGCCTTCCGTGTGTTTCAAAGTGTTCTCGACACCATTCATCAAAGCAGGGATACCCGTTTTGAAATCGGCATAGAGGGCAGGGTCCATGCCGCCAAACAAGGTCGCGGTCACGGTGGCGCGACCGAACTGGCCATACTCGACGGCATCGACCAACGCGGGCATCCAGCGGCTGCGGATGAAGGCCCGGTGCGTCTCGCTCTGATGCTGCATGGCGTTTTGCATCGCTTCGTCGTCGAGCCAGATGTCGGAAAGGTGAAAGCGGCTGAACACATCACCGGGCGTAGGCCTCCAGGTGATGCCGAGATGCACCGGCTGGCCGCCGAGCGCCTTTTTCCCTTCGGCGGGCCAGGTGCCCTCGGAGATGAGATTCCCAATGCGGACCCACTCGCGGCCACGCCAGATGCGGGTGGCGGCATCGAAGGTCAGCGTTTCCTCGGATGCCTCGCCACCGGGACCCTCTTCGGGTTCACGACTGGCGATGAGGGTGCCTTCACGGTTTTTGATCTCCACTTCCTTGAGTTTCCAAATCAACCCCTCACGCTGGCAATAGCTGGGTTCATCTTCGAGGAGGAGCACGTGATTTTCGGCGGGGAAGATGCCGATGCCACGGCGATGATTCGCGTCTTTTTCCTTACTGTTAGCCGGCAGCACCGGCACGGCGGAAGTCTTCGGGTCCGGTGGCAGAAAGGCGCGGACGTGCAACACGGTGCCGAGCGGGATGTCCCGCAGATCCGCCGGTGCTCCGTGATACCGGACCACGCCGTAGGGAAGCATCGCGAAAGGATGCGGATCGTTCATGCGAAACACGCCCGTCCCCTCCACGCGAAGGCTCCCGCGGCGGTTCGCATGATCCACGAAGACGAGCTCGCCACGGTAGCTGTGAGCTTTTTCCAAAGGCGGAAACTGGCCAGGTTCGGGACGGAAGGGTTCGGCTGCGGTGATGGCGGCAGTGGTGAGCCCGCTGAGTCCCATATACACCGCCACCAGCCGACGGAGTGATGGAGTGCCGGAGTGATGGATTGATGAAGGGAACATCTTTAACAAAAGAATGGGGACGAAAGATTCAGAAACCGCTGGAGTGTCTAAGGAGCGGAGGGCGAGGAGAAGCAATACGTCGCCGCATCACTCCCCTAATCCATCACGCCCCTCCCCGTCAGATCGCGACGACCCGGTTGCTGTCGCCGAACTGATCCGTCTCCACTCCCATGCGCTGAGCCATGAGGAGGAGGAGATTGCTCATGTGAGCGTCGGTGTTCACGGGGCGGCTGCAGAGTTGGTAGTGCGCGGTGGTGAGGGCACCATCGGCCCCGAGGGCATAGCCCGAGAAATCTTTGGCTTCCTGATTGAGATCGAGATGGCTGCCGTGCTTCAGACCGAGGTCCGAGCCTCCCGCGAGCACGAGCGGCAGGTTCGCGTTGCCGTGACTGTGGCCGTAGGACATCCCGCTGCCGAAAAGCGCCATCGTCGAGCCGATGAGCGGCTTGCCGTCGAGGTCTTTCGTTTCCGTGAGCCGCGTGAGGAAATAGCTGAACTGCTCGATCGCAAAAGTATCGTAGTTGGTGAGCTTCTCCATGTAACCGGCATCACCGCCGTGATGGCTGAGCTGGTGACGCGACTCGGTGATCCCGATTTCGGGAATGGCGAAGGCGTCCCCCTCGCCCCCGAGGCTGAAGGTGGCCACGCGGGTCACATCCGTCTGGAAGGCGAGCACCATGAGGTCATAGACCGTGCGGAAGTAATCGCCCGCCACCGTCGCGGCGACATCGCGGTTGGTCCGCTGGCGGTCGGCTTCGGAAATAGCCGGCAGGGGCGTGTCGAGCCACGCATCGGCGCGGGTCGTGCGGATCTCCGCTTCCCGGACAGAGGTGAGATACTGCTCCATGCGGCCTTTGTCCTCCTTGCCCATTTGCTGGTCCAGTCGGCGCACCTCCGCGAGATTGGCGTCGAGCACGCTGCCTTTGCGGCGCAGGGCTCGGCGCTGCGCCTCCTTACCGCCCTTCGGTTCCTCGAAGAGCGAGGCGAAAATCTCGCTGCAACGACGCAGCGCCGGAAGCTGCACGCCGTCCGCAGTCCAGGCGAGCGACCCCTGCGTGAGCGCGACTTCCATCGAGGGATAACGCGTGTGAGGTGCCGTGATCTCAGCCATTTTCTGGTCGACCGAGATGGTGTTGCGATCCGAGGGGCCGAGCTTACCGCCGGTGAGGAAGACATTGATGCAGTTGTGATGGTGGCCGAGTGCTCCGGGATGATGGAGCCCGCTGATCGGCGTGATGACTTCACGGTGCTTCTCGAGCGGCTTGAGCGACCGGGAAAATTCGTAATCACTGCCCGGCTTCATGATCTGGTAGTTCAGCGAATGGACGCCGTTGGCGAGGTAGATGAAAGCACTGCGCTTTGGCGTGGCCGTGGTCTTCTCAGAAGCCCGCAGCGGGATCATGCAGTCGAGCAGGGGCAGGGAGACAAAACTGCCGAGGGCTTTGAGGGCGTGGCGGCGGTCGATGAGCCAGGATTGGGTTTGGATGTTCATGGAGTGGGGGGGCGATGGAGTGCTGGAGTGCTGGAGTGCTGGAGTGCTGGAGTGCTGGAGTGCTGGAGTG
>JANQVJ010000016.1:28564-39647 GCA_030730365.1 Verrucomicrobiales bacterium | reverse complement strand
GTCGGAATTCCCTGCGCAAAAACACGAGAGCGGTCCCTCTCACGCTCCCGCGTGCGCCCGCTCTTCGCAGCCTTTGATGTCGAGTTTGCCCGAGGCGAGAATCGGTATTTCCTCGACATCGACAACTTTCTTCGGGATCCAGAGGGCGGGGATGCCGGCCGCGCTGAGTTTGGTGCGGAGGTCGGTTAGGTCAATGTCAGGATTCGAGCTGAGGAGGATGAGCGCCTCGCCCTTGGCTTCGTCGGGGACTCCGACGATGGCGATGCGGCGTTCGTCATCGGCGTGACCGAGAGCTTTATTGATGAGGTCTTCGACGGTCTCGTGCGGAACCATCTCGCCGCCGATTTTGGAGAAGCGGGAGAGACGACCCTCGATGTAAAGAAATCCATCTTCGTCGAGTCGTCCGAGGTCACCTGTCTTGAACCAGCCGCCTTTCATGACCGAGGCGGTCTTCTCGGCCTGGTTGAGATAACCCTCGAAGATGTTCGCACCTCGCAGCCAGATCATACCCGGGGAATGGAGAGAAAGCGGCTCGCCTGTCTCGGGATCGGTAATGCGCACGGCGATGCCGGGGATGAACTGCCCGACGGAACCGAGCCGGTGGTTCGGCAGCACGGGACCGCGGGCGCCCTCGGGTCGGAGCGCGTCGGGCAGGTTCACATTGGTCACGGGCGAGGTCTCGGTGAGGCCGTAGCCCTCGAGAACCGGTTTGCCAAATCGGCCTTCGAAGCTCTCGGCAACTTTTTTGGGAAGCTTTTCGGCTCCGGTAATCACCATCTTGAGACAGTCGAGCTGCTCTTTCGTCGCCTTGCGAAGGTATCCGCGGAGGAAGGTCGGAGTGGCGATGAGGAGGCTGAGGGAATGCTCTTCGATAAGCTCGGCGAGCTTTGCGACTTCGAGCGGGCTGGGGTAGGTCACGACGCTGACGCCCTCGATCATGGGATACCACATTGTGACAGTGCAGCCGAAGCTGTGGAAGAGCGGGAGACAGCCGAGGACTCTGTCGTCGGAGCGCAAATCGATGCGCGAGCCAAACTGGTTCACATTGGCGAGGAGATTGCGGTGCGAGAGGATGACGCCCTTGGGATCACCCGAGCTGCCACTCGTGAAGAGGAGGACGGCCTCCTCGGCCCCCCCCTTTTGGGGGAGTTTCAGGAGGGAGGCGATGAGTCCGGCGGGGAGGAGCTTGGAAAGCGCAAGCCAGAGACCGATCTTCCCCTTCATCGGGGGGAGGATGCGGTCGAGAAGGATGAGCTGGTCATTCGGCGGCCAGCTGAAAGAGGTCATCTTGCCTACGAAAGGATCGGCGGTGATGAATTTGTCTATGTCTGCCTGGGCGATGCAAGAGGAGATGGCCTTTTCTCCCGCAGTGAAGTTAAGGTTCACCGGCACCTTGCCGGCAAGGAGCACCGCGAGGTTGCTGAGGAGGCCGCCTTTACCGGGAGGCAAAATGATGCCGACGCGTTTTTTCTGAGTCTCTTTGCGGATCACTTTGGAAAGGACGATCCCGGCGGCGAGGAGCTTGTCGAAGCGCAGTCTCGATCCATCGAGCCCATCGATGATCTCGGCGGTGGTGCCGTGTTTTTTGAGCCCGCGAAGGATCTCCCAGGCGAGATGACTCTTCAGGATGGGCCTGGCGGAATAGGCCGTCTCAGCGGCGATGAGGAGATTCTCGGTGTAATTTGCGAGGGTCGCGGCCTCGCGCTGGAGTGGCTCACCGAAGGAAAGGACGATGCGCTCGACCTCACTGCGGCTCTCGACCCCGAGGGCGGTCTCTTCGGGATGATCGACGGAAAGCGGCAGCACGGGAGCGCCCGCGCTGGTAAGAAATTTCAGGGTTTCGGCCGGGATCGTGAGGTTCTGCCCGCTACGGGTGTGCGCGGCGCCGGGAATAAAGACGACGACGCTGCCCTCGCCGAGATACTGGTGGAGCTCTTTTTTAAAAACCGCCTTCGAGGCCTCATCCGACGAGAACTCGACCGCGTGGGTGTCCTCTTTCTCAAGATGGGCCTGAAGAAGCGGGTCGTAGTCGAGAGCGCGGTCGATCAGATAGACGAGTTTGCGCCCCGAAAGCAGCTTTTCGAGATGGAGTAGATCCTGAAAGGAGAGGCGGCTCGGGATGATGAGGATGCCACCGGAGGGAATATTCGACTCTCCGTGAAGTTCAAGTTTGTCGCGGTGACTGGCCATAGAGGATAAAATGTGGCGTCTTTTCGGGGGATTTCGACCAGTTTAGCAGAAAAGAAGCGTTCCTCTCGGGTAACTACGGTCGGAATTCGATTTCGTAGCGCGGACCGCTCTCACGGGTGAGGGCGTGGTTCGTTGTTTCTCGCCCGGGCCAGCGCACCGTCACTTTGGCGGTCGTCGCATGCTACGATTCAGATGGAGGACGGACGGGAGCATCTTCGAGCGAGACGATGACAAGGTTGAGGCCGCGCCGGAATCTTTAACAAGAAAGGAACGAATCTCCTCCGGCGAGCGCCACGAGACTGATCGAAAGGAAGGTGAAAACTCCGATGAAACTCAGGTTTTTGCGATTCATTCACCCCTTTTACCCGAATCCGTCGGGCAGTTCAAGTTTTCCAGCCCCTTCACCAGGGGTGCGAAATTTACCGAATCGCGCAGCACTTTCCCGTGGACAGTTCTGCTGAAAACGCGCTGTATACAATTTTTGCTGATCACGGTCTTGCAAAGCGCGGCAGATTTGACAGTCTAGGCACTTAATTTCTAACAACCCCCTCAAAATACCTCCCACCGCATCTTCGATGAATACCCTAATCGTCATCATCCCGCTCTTCGGCGTTCTCGCCCTCGCCTACACTTTCTGGCGTTCCGCCTGGGTTGCGAAACAAGACCCAGGGACGGAAAAAATGCAGCAGATCGGCGGGTTCATTGCTGACGGGGCGATGGCCTTTTTGCGCGCCGAATACAAAGTCCTCGCCATCTTCGTGGCCTGCGTCGCGGCGCTGCTCGTTTTCGGCGGAATCAAAGACCCGGTCAACAGCTCGCCTTTCGTGGCGCTCTCGTTCGTCGTGGGGGCCTTCTGCTCGGCTTTTGCCGGCTACATCGGGATGCGCGTGGCGACCAAGGCCAACACCCGCACCACCCAGGGGGCCCGCACCAGCCTCGGCGAAGGGCTCAAGATCGCCTTTGCAGGCGGTTCGGTCATGGGTCTCGGCGTCGTGGGACTCGGCTTGCTCGGTCTCGGGGTCCTCTTTTTCATTTTCTCCTCATCCATCGGCACGGACGCCAAATCGATCACCAGGGTCATGACCATCATCACCGGATTCTCCTTCGGTGCTTCCTCCATCGCCCTTTTTGCCCGTGTCGGCGGGGGCATCTACACGAAGGCCGCTGACGTCGGTGCTGACCTTGTCGGAAAGGTCGAGGCTGGGATTCCCGAAGATCACCCGCTCAACCCGGCGACGATCGCGGACAACGTGGGTGACAATGTCGGCGATGTCGCCGGGATGGGGGCCGACCTTTTCGAGTCCTACGTCGGCTCCATCATCGGCACGATGGTGCTCGGCACTGTCTTCATGGTGCTGCCCGAGTTTTCCGGACTCCCTCTCGCCGGGGTGCTCCTGCCCATGCTCCTTGCCGGGCTCGGCATCGTCTCCTCCATCATCGGAACCTTCCTCGTCCGAGTGAAGGATGGAGGTGATCCGCAAAAGGCACTCAACTTCGGTGAAATCGTCGCCGGGGTCATCATGCTGGTCGGCACCTACATCATTATCGGCCAGGTCCTCCCCGAAAAGTGGGCTTTTGATGGAAAAGAATTCACTTCTCTCGGTGTCTTCGGCGCCATCGCGATCGGTCTCATCGCCGGCCTTGCGATCGGTTACATCACCGAGCACTACACCGGCACCGGTAAGAAACCGGTCATCAACATCGTGCGCCAGTCCGTGACCGGCTCCGCCACGAACATTATCGCCGGACTCGGGGTGGGCATGATGTCCACCGCCCTGCCCATCATCGTGCTCGCGATTGCCATTCTCGGTTCCTACGAACTCGCCGGACTCTACGGGATCGCCATCGCCGCGGTCGGGATGCTCGCCAACACCGGAATCCAACTCGCCGTTGACGCCTACGGCCCGATCTCTGACAACGCCGGCGGCATCGCCGAAATGGCTGACCTCCCCGCCGAAGTCCGCAAGCGCACCGATAAACTGGACGCTGTCGGCAACACCACCGCCGCGATCGGAAAAGGCTTTGCGATCGGTTCCGCCGCCCTCACCGCGCTCGCTCTTTTTGCCGCCTTTAAAACGACCTGGGAACAGACTCACGGGATGAAGCTCGTCATCGAAGTGACTGATCCGAAAGTGGTCGCGGCGCTCTTTGTCGGCGGCATGCTGCCCTTCCTTTTCTCGGCCCTCTCCATGGAAGCGGTCGGGCGCGCCGCCATGGCGATGATCGAGGAAGTGCGCCGTCAGTTCCGCGAGATTCCCGGTCTGCGCGCCGGTCTCGAGGCGATGAATCGCAACGAGGGCAAGCCCGTTGAGGATTGGTCGGCGGCCGATCAGCGTGACTACGAGGACGCTCACGGCCAGGCCGAATTCGGTAAGTGCGTCGAGATCTCGACCAAGGCGGCGATCAAAGAAATGGTCAAGCCGGGCGTGCTCGCGGTCGCGGCTCCTGTCGCGGTGGGCTTCATCGGAGGAGCGGAAATGCTCGGGGGTCTCCTCGCCGGTGTCACCGTCACGGGAGTGCTCCTCGCTCTTTTCCAGTCGAATGCCGGTGGTGCCTGGGACAATGCCAAGAAGATGATCGAAGAAGGCATCGAAGTGAACGGCGTGATGCTGAAAAAGGGATCCGAAGCGCACAAGGCGGCCGTCGTTGGTGACACCGTCGGTGATCCCTTCAAAGACACCTCGGGTCCCTCGCTCAATATCCTCCTCAAGCTCATGAGCGTCGTCGCGCTCGTGATCGCCTCGATGATTTGATCAGAGTCGACGCCCCATCCGCAAGCCCAAGGAGGTGCGACATTCCTGTCGCACGGCTAGCCGGGGTTTGGATCGTCCTACTCTCCGCTGGACCTCAGCGCCTCGCAGGCGGCCCGCACGATCCAGCCATTGCGCTCCAGCGTTGCGAGAGCGGTGGCTTCGTCGGCGCCGGTGAGATCGTGCACGATGCGCACGGCCCGGTTGCGGAGTTTTCCGTTCGAGGGGTTCAGATCGATCATCAGATTACCCATGACCTTGCCAGAGTGCGTCATCGCGAGAGTCGTGATGAGGTTAAGAACTAGTTTCGTCGCAGTGCCCGATTTCAAACGGGTTGATCCGGTGAGGACCTCGGGCCCGGTGTCGGGTAAAATCGCCCCGTCGAGGAGCGGATGATCGCGGTAGGCGGGATTGCAGCAGACCAGCACCGTCGTCGCGCCGCGGTCTTTGGCCTCGCCGAGGCACCCCCAGATGAAGGGCGCGTGCCCGCTCGCCGAAATACCGATGACGACATCGTCTTCGGTGATGCGGCGGGAAATAATGGCCCGTTTCCCGGCCTCGTGGTCATCTTCGGCCCCCTCGACCGCGCTCCAGAGCGCGGTGCGCCCGCCGGCGATGATGCCCTGGACGAGATTCGCCGGAGTGCGGAATGTCGGAGGACACTCGCTCGCGTCGAGCACGCCGAGTCGACCGCTCGTGCCGGCGCCGCAGTAGATGAGGCGACCACCGTTGGCGAAAGCCCGCACCACCTGCCGAATCGTCCACTCGATGTGCTCGCTCTCGGCGAGGATCTTTTCAGGAATCATCTCGTCCTCCTCCAGCATCAGACGGATCGCGTCGTCGAGGGCGAGTTCGGAGAAGTTCATCGACTTCGGGTGGCGACCCTCGGTCGGAGAGACCGCGACCGGACGCCAGCTCTGCGCGGCTTCGTGTCGTCCCGTGCGCGGTTGCGCCTCGTCCACAGAAGTGAGAGTCGACACTTCAACATCCTCGCGCCGCGCCATCGCCACCGCGCCCCACACGCCCGGTCGCTCGAGGCGGGTGATTTCGCCATTGGGCCAGGCTTCGCGTATTCTCGCGATGACGCCTTCGGCAAAGACGGGATTTTTCAAAAGGACAGACCCGTTGAGGACGAACTGGACCTTTTGCCCGCGCCCCGCGACCCGGGAGGCGCAGGTCACGGTGTCTTTGGCGAGACGCTCGGCGGCGCGTTTCAAAATGGCGAGGGCGATCTCATCCTGACGCGAGGCGGCGGCCTCGAAGACGACCCGGGCGAGGCTCGCGAGCTCGGTCTTACTCGCGACCGACGACCACTCGATGAGCGACTCGGGCTCGTTCATTTGTAGAAATGTCAGGATGTCCGCTCCCAGCGGAGGCCAGTCCGCGCGGATGTCCGAGATAGTGACGATGGAGCGCAGGGCGTGGAGAGCGATGTCGCACGAGCTGCCGCGATCGCCGATGACGTGGCCGCGTCCGCCCACCTTCACGACACGGCCCTCGCGGTTGCGCCCGAGGCAGCACGACCCTGTGCCGCTCACGACGAGGACTTGCGCTTCGCACTCTCCGCTCCGGGTCACCGCCTCGAGCGCGAGGACGAGGTCGTCGGTCACGATGGCGGGGACTCCCGGCCAGGCGCGCGTCACGGCGGCGGTGAGTCTTTCGCGATCCCCTTCGGACCGAACCCCGGCGAAGCCGATCCCGATGCGATCCGGTGTGACGCGGAGTTCGCGGCGGATTTCTTCGAGCCGCTCCCAGAGTGCCTCCCGGCTGAGAAGGTGGAGGTTCCCCGGACCGAGAGTGAGACTCGTGAGCACCGTGTCCGTGGTGCTGTCCACCAGCAGGACTGAGGTCCGCGTTCCGCCGCCTTCGATTCCGAGTAGGTTCATGTTGGGTGAGCCCCCGAACTAACACCCTAAATCAATCTGAAAAAAGCGAATCCTCGCGACCCTTAGCCATTCGGCAATCCGGCCCGATAGATCGAGGCCATCTCTTCGGGCGAGACGACCCGGCTGAGGATGAAAAATTCGTCTATCCTGCCGTTGAGACTCCGGATGGGATGATTGCTCCCCTCGGTCTGCCAGTTGCCGATCTCGGCTTTGCCAATTTTGAGCGGAGGGATCCCGCTGCGGGTCTCTTCTTTCACAATTGTTCCGTCCCGGTAGTGTCGCACGAGGCCCGAGATTCGATCCATCGTCACGGCGAGGTGGATCCATTTCCCTAGATCGCCGGGGTGAATGACAGGGTCCGAGAACGTGTTGGGCGGACCCTCGTCGGAGATCCCGAGGATGAGTTCGCCCTGATTACTGATCTGCCAGTGGACCTCACCGGTTTCGAACCCGTCGGTCAGGAAAAGCGAACTGAGCCAGCGGTCAAAGCCCTCGATGCGCACCCAGGCGGCAAGGCTAAGCGTGTCGAAGGAGCCGGGCACCTGAATCCGGGCGCGGTCGGTGATGCGCTTGAACTCGAGCGCGCCTTTCCCCGGCCAGCGCCCCTCGGTCCATTGCGCACCGATGATGGCACCTTCGGGTCCGCCGGGGCGCAGGTTGGTGAGCTGTCGGTCCCAGGGATTCTGGTCTTCGAAATCAAAAAGCACCAGCGTCGCGGGATCGCCCGCGATGGCATTGCGGGTCGTGAGCCATTCGCGATAACGCAGCTTTGAATCGGCGTTGGCGAGGCGGTGGAGCTGGCGCCGGTCGACAAATCCCGCGCCCCCACCGTCGACCGCTTCGAAGACACCGTTTTGCGAGCGGACTCCGTTACCCGTCGAAAGCGTCCGGATCTCGCGGCCGTCTTTTTCATCGAGTCGCACTTCCCCATCGACGACATGGACCTCACTGCGCCCATCGGAACCCACGCTCATGGCGAACTCGGTCCCGAGATCGACGGCCTGGTAGTCGGGAGTCTCGATGACGAAACCCTGGGCCGGCTCGGGGACAAAGGCGCGGAGCCGTCCGCGGCGACACGTGATCTTCCACTCGGACCCGAGATCGAGTTCGGCGGGACCTTCGACAATGAGGGTGGCCCCGCTGAAAAACTCGAGCTGGGCGAGGCCGGATTCCAATTTGAAAACGCCCGCGGGGACGGTCGCTCCTTCTCCGAAGGCGTGATCCGGTTCCCTCCAGACGGCATCGACGAGCCGACTGAGGACGGCGACGCCGGGCGCGTTCGAAGGTTCGGCGACGGGTTTGTCCCGCCAGAGGAGGTAGCCGTTCACGAGCAGGGTGATGGCGGCGGCGGCGGCGAGGGCAGGACCCCACGGACGGGAAAGACGTCTTTTTTTCACCGCGTCGGCGGGGTCGGCGATGGAAAAGGGAAGGATGCCCGTGACTTCGAATGGCAGCAGGTCACCGGCGTGTTGCTGGACGAGCAAGGCGTGCGCCTCGGCGAGATCGAGATAACGCTCGCAGGTCTCCGGGTCGCCGCGGAGGAGTTCGTTCAGCTCGACGCGGTCGGCCTTGCTGATAACGCCATCGAGCAGTTGCGAACTCAGCAGGCTGACGCGGTCGAGTCGGTTTTTTCGTGTCATGCCGTGCCCTCCTTTATCATCTTGTGCTCCACGCATTTTTGCAGGGTGGTGCGGATGCGGAAGAGCGCCTGGGAAATGGCGCCCTCGGACTTGCCGTCGTCTTTCGCGATGGCCTGGACGGCGGCTCCGGGGAGGTAACGCCGGTCGATGAGATCACGCTGCTGCGGAGGCAGGGCGCTGATGCAGGTGCGTAGCGCCTCGAGTCTCTCGTCGGTCTGCTGGCTCCGTGACTCCTGTCTCTCGGCGAGATAGTCGAAGACATCTTCGTCGAAGACGAGCTGCTCCCGGCTCTGTTTGCGCCGGTGATTGAGGACGTGGAAATAGGCGGTGCGGCAGGCCCAGGCGGTGAAGTTGGTCCCTTCCTCGAAATCCTCCGCCTTGCGCCAAAGCGTCAGATTGGTCTCCTGCACGATGTCTTTGGCGAGGGACGGGTCATGGCAGATCGACATGGCGTAGCCGAAGACCGCCGACTGGGCGCCGGTGAGCAGCTCGATGAAGGATTCGGTATCGCGTTGCATGATCTCGCAGAGATACCGTGCCGGAGCGCGAGATCTCACACACTATTTTCCCGACCCGCGATCGGGCCGGGAGAGTCGAAGAGATAACTCAGCCTTTTTCCCCGGTAAGGGCCGCTTTGGCCTCGGCGAATTTCACCTTCAGTTTCGTGTAGCCCGAGGCTTCGTAGCCGGCGGTTTTCACGGCGGAGAGAACCGTCTTCTCGTCGGGAGCCGCGTCCGAATCCGTCGCGATGATCGCTTTTTTCGTCTTCGCATCGACATAGACGTCCGAGACATGGTCGAGCTTCTTCAGCTCCTGCGTGACGGACCAGGCGCAGCCGGTGCACTTCATCGCGGGGACTTTCACTTCGAAGGCTGCTTTTTCTTCGGCACCGAGCGGTGCGACAAAGATCGCGGAGACGAAGGCGGCAAGGGAAAAAAGAGAAGTCAGTTTCATGGGGTATCAGATTGGGTTTCGGGTGATTCGTTCAACAGTTCCACGACAATGCGGGAAATGGTCGAGGTCGCTTCAGGCTCGAGACCGTCCACATAGGCTCTCACGGTACCCGAGCGATCCACAATCGCAAATCGATTGCTGTGGATGAATCGTTCCGACATCAGTTGACCAGCCTCGATCGGGTTGCGAGTGAGAGGCAGGAGAAAGCTGTTTTTCACGAGCGCATCGACCTCGGCCGCCTCGCCCGTGAGGAAAAACCACTTTTCCGGATCGGCGTGCCAGCGACCCGCGAACTGGCCGAGCCGCTCCGGAGTGTCGGTCTGCGGATCGACGGAAAAGGAGACAAAGGCAAGGTCGTCCTCCTTCGCGAAGAGGCGCTGCAATTCGGCGAAGCGCGACGAGAGCACGAGACACTCGGCCGCGCAGCTCGTGAAAATGAAGTTCGCGATCCAGACCTTGCCCTTCAGCGATTTCGCCTCAAGAGGACGCGCCTGCTGATCGGTGAAGGTAAAGTCACCGACCTCGCGGAATTTTCCGATGAGGACCTGAGGTTTCGCCGCCTGCTTCTCGCAGGAGACGAAGAGTGAGAGGATCACTCCCGCAGCCAGAAGACGGCGGGGGAATCGTGGGAAATGAAGCAACATCTCTACAAGCTTACGCCTCAATCCCACGGCGCGATACCGGCGCGAATCGGAAACGAGGTGCCGTCATGGTGCAACGGGGCGTAAGTTCTCGCCGATGAAAAAACTGCCCCTCGTCGCTCTTGCCCTCGCCCTTCTCCTCACCTCGTGCAGCCCGCCCGAGCCGGGAGAATCGTCAACCGCCCTCCAGACCTTTCCCGTGCGCGGGGTCGTGCAGCAGCGCATGGGCGATGATCCGGCCATGATGATCATCGATCACGAAGAGATCCCCGGCTTCATGCCGCGGATGATCATGCCCTTCCGCGCCCTCGATCCGAAGGAGTTCGAAACACTAGAGCCCGGCATGGTCGTGACCTTCGACTACCATGTCGAGGAACACGAGTCCTGGGTCACCGGGGTTAAAATCACCGGCGAAAAAGGCGCCATCACCTACGAGGAGGACAAACCGGCAGGCGACAAACTCATCTCCACCGGTGACGCCTTTCCCGACTACGCCTTCCGTGACGAGACCGGCAAAGAGGTCCATCTCGCCAACTATCGCGGCCTGCCCGTGGCGATCACTTTTGTCTTTTCCCGATGCCCCGTGCCCGAGTATTGCCCGCGCATGATGAGCCACTTCGCGGCGGTGCTGGAGAAGTTGAAGACCACGCCCGATGCCCCGGCGGAGTTCCGGCTCCTCACGATCTCCTTCGATCACGAATTCGACACCCCCGAGGTCATGCGGGCCTGGGGCGCCGCCTTCGGCCATCGCGAGGGACTGCCCTGGAGCCTCCTCTCCACGCCCGATAAAAAAGTGATCGATGACATTTCCACCCGCACCGGTCTGCGCTTCGGCACGGTCAACGGGACCATTCAGCACAACCTCCGCACCCTCGTCCTCAATCCCGACGGCACCCTGCGCCGACTCTTTATGGATGAAAACTGGACGGTTGACGAGATGGTGGCGGAGCTCGTCGCGGCCGGCAAAAGTCAATAAGGTCAGCTCAGTGACCTGACAGGGTTGGGTCACCACGTAGAACGGG
>JANQVJ010000016.1:0-28464 GCA_030730365.1 Verrucomicrobiales bacterium | reverse complement strand
AGTCAATAAGGTCAGCTCAGTGACCTGACAGGGTTGGGTCACCACGTAGAACGGGCATTGATCACCCGATCTTCGGCGGCGCAAAGCCTTCGCGGTAGGGGCGCGCGAGCACGGTTTTGTTCGCCTCTTCGTGATTCGTGAAGCGGTAGTTTTTGCCGTCCCAGTGGAGCTCCTGACCGGGGAAACGGGTCGCTTTGGTCGCGAGCAGGGCCGGTTCGGTGATGCTCGCGCCGATGTCGAACTGAGTCCAGAGCGGCTTCTCGGTGCCGAGACAGCAATCGGCCCAGTCTTTCCAGTGCTGACGGGGGGCCACTTCGGGGAGGGGCTCATTCTCAACGAGCTTGCCCTTGCGGTAGATCTCCATCTCACCGCCCGGCTCGAGGAGGAGCGCGCCCTCTTCGCAAAGAATGAGCGTGCAACTGCCCGTGATTTTCGAGACCGGCAGGCCGAGCGTGGCGAAGGAAGGACGGATCCCGCTGTCGCTGTAGTGGACGACAAATTTTTCTTTCACGAATCGGTCACCGCCGCCCGCGTAGGTGAGGATGGACTGGTTGTAGCCCGTGTGGCAGACGTCGGACGGCTTCATCGTGTTGGTCTGCACGGTCTCGGGCGCGCCGAGGTCGTAGGCGAAGTAGAGCACATCGACGAGGTGACAACCCCAGTCGGCGAGCATGCCGCCGCCTGTCTCCCAGTAGGAACGCCAGCGGCGCGGGTGGAGGTCTTCACTGTGTGGCAGGGCTTCGGTGAGGGGGCCGTTCCAGAGATCCCAGTTCAGGGTCGCGGGGATGGGCTGGGCGGCGCCGAGAGGGCTCCACGGATCGACAAAATACGTGCCGCGGCTCATCCCGCCGGTCCAAATGTGGGCCTCGACGGGGCGACCGAGACGATTTGATTTCAACAACTCGACGGCCTGCATGCGGCCCGTCGTGCAGGCGCGCTGGTTGCCCATCTGGGTGTAGAGACCGGGATTCGCGGCGAGCGCCTCGCGGACGAGGCGCAACTCGTCGAGCTGATGGACGAGCGGCTTCTGTCCGTAAACGTGTTTGCCGGCGTTGAGAGCGGCGACCATCATAGGACAGTGGTGAAAGTCAGGGGTGTCAACGATGACGGCATCGAACTGGTCGAGGCGGTTGGCAAAGGCCTCACGGTAGTCCGCGACGCGCCAGCCGCCGCGGTAGGCGTCGTTGTCGACCTTGGCGAAGGCCGTCTCATCGACATCGCAGAAGCCGGCCCACTCGACCATGGGATGACCCTCGAGTCCTTTGCGCTGCATGTTGCCGATGCCGTTGACCCCGATCTGGAAAAGGCGAAGCTTGCTGTTTTTGTTCGTCGCGGCACGCACGGTGGCGGCATTCGAGGCGAGGAGACCGGCACCCAGCGCCGCTGTGGAGCGGAGGAAGTGACGGCGGCTGGAGGAAGCGGGAGTGGCAGGGGTTTCAGGGCTCATGGCAGGGAATGTATCGGACCCCGCGCCCCGTGGCGAGTTTCTTTCGCTCGCGTATTCGTGGTGAAAGCCGTGTAAATCTCCGTAAAATCGCGCTTGTATGGCGGGCAATGCGGGCTTGCCTTAAAACGTGAGTCATTCCACCCAGCGCTCTTTACACGATCCCGACTTTGCCGGTCTCCGCGAAATTCTTGCGGCGGACGGGGTCAATCCGTGGCATACCCGCGCCTTGTGGGGAGCGCTTCATCGCGAGGGTTCGCTGGACCTGGCCTCGCGCACGTTTCTCCCGCCTTTGCAGCGCTGGATTGAGCGCTCGGTGGGGGAGGGAAAAGCGTATTTTCTCGACGCACCCGAACTGGTCGAGGAGATCCGCAGCGACGACGGACTCACGCGAAAATTTCTCCTGCGCCTGCGGGACGGCCAGACGATCGAGACGGTCCTGATGGGCTACGCCGGACGCCACACCGTCTGTGTCAGCACCCAGGCGGGCTGTGCGATGGGCTGCGTCTTTTGTGCGACGGGCCAGGGGGGATTTGTGCGGCACCTGCGGCCCGGCGAGATCGTGGCGCAGGTCCTCCACGCGCGCCGTGTCCTCGGCGAAATCGCGCCGGGGCGGCGGCTCCGCAATCTCGTTCTCATGGGCATGGGGGAACCGCTTCACAACTACGAGTCGGTCATGCAGGCACTCTCCTCCATCGCCGACCCCGGCGGCATCAGCATCGGACCGTCGCGCATCGCCATCAGTACGGTCGGAGTCGTCCCCGGGATCCTTCGTCTCGCGGAGGAAAAGCGGCCCTACAAGCTCGCCGTGAGTCTCCACGGCTCGACCCAGGACGAACGTGCCGCCCTCGTGCCCGTGGCGAAACGCTGGCCCCTCGAGTCCCTCATCGAAGCCTGCCGGGAATATGGGAAGATCAGCGGGAAAAGGATCTTTTTCGAATGGACCCTCATCGCCGGGAAGAACGACTCACCCGAGACCGCTTCCCGTCTCGCCGGACTGCTCGCAGGCATCGACGCGCATATCAATCTCATCCCGCTCAATCCCACCGGAGGTTTTGCCGGAGTCGAAAGCGACGGTACTACCGGGGAGCAGTTTCAGCAGATTCTCCTCGCCGCCGGATTCCCCTGCACCTTCCGCCAGCGCCGCGGGATCGATGTCGCGGCCGGGTGCGGGATGTTGCGGGGAGCGGGCCGGTTTTAAGTTCCTCGTAAAATCTGCGCCTTCGCTTCAGCCCAATCGATCACTTCTTCCCGACCGGCACTTAGTGCCTCCTCTCTTTCGTCAAGGATGTCCTTGTGCCACTGCGGAACTTCGATGTTTTCGGGCTCGGATGATATCTCGGACCAGACCGTTTCCAGCAGATCCTTTTTTTCGGCGAAGGACATTTGGCGGAGTTCCTGACGCGTAGTCATGGCGCTATCGTACCTGTTCAATAAGGGGACGGCAAGGCTTCACCCCTTCGCCACCATCTCGCCCTCCTTCGCCTCCACCGTCTCGGCCAACCCGCCCTGTGGTTTGACCCGCCAGAATTTCGAGAGTGAAGCGCTCCAGTCTTCGAGGATGGCCCGGCCTTTGCCGCTCCCAGTGGCGGCGACGTGGGCTTCGATCAGTGCCCGCAGTTTCGCGGCGGAGGGTCCGCCTTCGGGGAGGCGGACGATCTCGACCATCTCGTCGTTGAAGAGTTTTTCAAAGCGCCCCTCTTCGTCGTAGATGAAGGCCTCGCCGCCGCTCATGCCGGCGCCGAAATTTTTCCCGGTGGCGCCTAACACCACCACCGTGCCGTTGGTCATGTACTCGCAGCCGTGATCGCCGATGCCTTCGACGACGGCGATACCGCCCGAGTTGCGCACGCAGAAGCGTTCGCCTCCGCGCCCGTTCGCGAAGAGCCGTCCGCCCGAGGCACCATACATGACGGTGTTCCCGAGAATGGAATTTTCCGCCGGATCAAAGCTGCGGTTTTCGACCGGCTTGATGCGGATCTCGCCTCCGGCCATGCCTTTGCCGACATAATCGTTGGCCTCGCCGATGAGGGTGAGCCGGATCCCGCCGCAGAGGAAGGTGCCGAAGGACTGTCCCGCGCTGCCGGTGAGGGTGATGTCGAGGGTGCCCTCGGCAAGGCCGTGGTCGCCGTGGAGTCGGGCGACGGCGCCGGCGAGTTTGGTGCCGATGTTGCGATGGGTGTTTTTGACAGGGTAGCCGAGGGCGGCCGCTTCCTTCTTTTCGATTTTGTCGCCGAGGTCGGCGAGGATTTGATCATCGAGCGGAGGCTCTTTCTGGATGCCGTCGTTGCGATCCTGCAGGCAGATGCGGGGCAGGTCTTTCCCGGTTTGTTCGCCGACGTCGGCGAGGAGGCGGCTGAGGTCGATGAGGTTGGCCTTGGGATGGTCGGCGAGCTTGCGCTGGCGCAGGTATTCGGGGCGGCCGATGAGGTCGTCGAGTTTTCTCACCCCGAGGGTGGCCATGTGCTGACGCACCTCTTCGGAGACGGCGTTGAAGAAGTTCACGACGTGGTCGACTTCGCCTTTGAACTTGGCGCGGTACTTAGGGTCCTGGGTCGCGACGCCGACGGGGCAGTTGTTGAGGTGGCAGCGGCGCACGTAGACGCAGCCCATCGCGATGAGGGCGATGGTGCCGAAGTTGTATTCCTCGGCTCCGAGGATGGCGGCGTGGATGATGTCGAGGCCCGAGCGCAAACCGCCGTCGGTCCGCAGGGTGACCCGGTTGCGCAGACCGTTCAGCATCAGAACCTGCTGCGCCTCGGCGAGTCCGAGTTCCCAGGGCAGGCCGGCGTGCTTGATCGAACTGATGGGCGAGGCGCCGGTGCCGCCGTCGTGTCCGGAGATGAGGATGATGTCGGCCTTGGCTTTGGCGACTCCGGCGGCGACGGTGCCGACTCCGGTCTCGGCGACGAGTTTGACGGTGACCTTGGCGGTCGGGTTGACCTGCTTCAGATCGTGAATGAGCTGGGCGAGATCCTCGATCGAATAGATGTCGTGATGGGGCGGCGGGGAGATGAGGGTGACGCCGGGCTGGGTGTTGCGGAGTCGCGCGATGAGCCCGTTCACTTTGGATCCAGGAAGCTGACCACCCTCGCCGGGCTTGGCACCCTGCGCCATTTTGATTTCGATCTCCTCGGCGGACATGAGGTAGGCCGCGCTGACGCCGAAGCGCCCCGAGGCGACCTGTTTGATCTTGGAATTGCCCCAGTCGCCGTTGGCATAGGGTTTGTAGCGACGCGGGTCTTCGCCGCCTTCGCCGCTGTCGGATTTTCCTCCGATGCGGTTCATCGCGATGGCGAGAGTCTCGTGGGCTTCAGGACTGATGGCCCCTAGCGACATCGCGGCGGTGGTGAAGCGGCGGCGCACGCTCTCGATCGGTTCGACCTCATCGATGGAGATGGGGCCATGCTCGTTGGGAACGAGTTCGAAGAGGTCGTGGAGGGCGTGCGGCTGATTGAGCTTCAGCTCTTCGAGGTATTTTTCGTAGTCCTCCGCCTTGTTGCTCTTCACGAAGGTGTGGAAATTTTTGATCACTCCGCCGCTGACGGCGTGGATTTCCCCGTCGCGCCGGAAGCGGAAAAAGCCGGGGTCGCCCAGATTGAGTTCGCCTTTCACATTGGGAACGGCGTTGCGGAAGGCGGCGGTGTGGCGGGCGATGCTCTCGGCGGCGATTTCGTCAAAACCGACTCCGGCGATCTGCGAAGGGGTTCCCGCAAAGCAGCGTTTGATGACGCGAGACGCGATCCCGACCGCTTCGAAGATCTGGGCTCCCTGGTAGCTGTTGAGGACGGAGATACCCATCTTCGACATGATCTTGAGGATGCCTTTTTCGAGAGACTGGTGGTATTTTGTCAGGGCCTTCTCCACGGAGATCCCGTCGAATTTCCCTTTCTCGTTCTTCTCGACGAGTTCACGGACGGTCTCGTGGGCGAGCCAGGGGCAGACCGCCGTCGCGCCGAAGCCGATGAGGCAGGCGATGTGGTGGGTGTCACGCGCCTCGGCCGTATCGACGATGAGGCTGGTGTGCATGCGCTTTTTCACGAGGCTGAGGTAGTGATGCACCGCGCCGACGGCGAGCAGCGAAGGGATGCCGACGCGCTCGTGATTAATGGACCGGTCCGAGAGGACAAGCAGCTTCGCCCCGCTCAGGACCGCCGCCCCGGCCTTTTCGCAGAGTGATTCAAGGGCGTCGCTGAGTCCGTCGGGCCCGCTCAGGAGCGGCCAGGTCATGTCTATCGTTTTCGCTGGGAGGAGGTCGTGCGCCTTCAGCGCCTCGAGCTGATGACTGTAGAGAAGGGGCGAGGGCAGGTGCACGACGCGGGCGTGCTCGGGTGCTTCCACGAGGATATTGCGCTCGGGCCCGAGATCGGCCTCGAGGGACATCACGAGATATTCGCGGATGGGATCGATGGGCGGGTTGGTGACCTGGGCGAAGAGCTGTTTGAAATAAGTAAAGAGCACTTTGGGCTGGCGCGAGAGGACCGGCAGGGCGGCATCGTCACCCATGGAGTAGATGGCCTCCTGTCCGGTCGCGGCCATGGGAGTGAAGACCATATCGAGCTCTTCCTGACTGAAACCGTTGGCGACCTGAAGCTGGGAAAGAGTCAGCGGATCGTGCGTGGGATCTGGTTCAACCTGCGGCTCCGGAGCAACGATGTCGGAGAGCTGGATCTGATTTTCACGGAGCCATTTCCCGTAGGGTTGCTGCGCGGCGAGGTGCTCTTTGATTTCCTGATTAAAGATGACTTCGCCTTTAACGGTGTCGATCACGATCATCTCGCCGGGGGCGAGGCGGCCTTTCTTCGCGATTTTGTCGTCGGGGAGATAACAGGTCCCGACCTCGGAGCCGAGGGAGAAAATGCCGTCGGTCGTGATTTTGTAGCGGGCGGGGCGGAGACCGTTGCGGTCGAGGCAGGCGGCGACGGTGCGTCCGTCCGAAAATGCCAGCGCGGCCGGGCCATCCCACGGTTCGCTGAAGCAGCTATGATAGCGGAAGAAGTCCTCGACCGGCTCACTCGTGAAGGGATCGATCCGCCAGGCCGGCGGCACGAGCATGGACATGGCGTGCGGGACGGAGCGGCCCGAGAGGACGAGCAACTCGAGGGCCGAATCGAGACTGGCCGAGTCAGACCCGTGCGGGTCGAGGGCGTTGTGGAGAAATTTCAGGTCTTCGCCCCAGATCTCGCTCTGGAACTGCCCGATGCGGGCGCGGAACCAGTTGCGATTGCCCCGCACCGTATTGATCTCGCCATTGTGGCAGAGCATGCGGAAAGGCTGCGCGAGTGCCCAGGTCGGGAAGGTGTTGGTGGAAAAGCGCTGGTGATAGAGGCAGATCGCGGTCTCGAAGTCTTCGTTGACGAGATCGAGATAAAATTCCTCCACGGTCGAGGCGACCATGAAGCCCTTGTAATTGATAAGACGGCTGCTTAGCGAGGGGATGTAGAAACCCCGGATCAGCTCGCTGTTCGCGAGGTCCTCGATCTCGCGGCGGCCGAGGTAGAGCTGGCGCTCAAAGGCCTCGTCATCGAGCCCGTCGGGGCGTGAGAGGAGGAGGTGAAGGATCACGGGCATCGTGTCGAGGGCGAGCTGCCCGAGGGCACCCGGGTTCACCGGGACCTCGCGCCAGCCGATGATCCCGAAACCGCGGCGGCGCAGCACCCCCTCGGCGATGGTCTTTGCCTTGACCTGATCGTCGGGACGGTCGACGGGGAGGAAAAAGACGCCCACAGCAAGATCGGCGTCGGAGGCGAGCGTCCCGCCCAGTTCAGCGATGGCGGGACGCAGAATCTTGTAGGGGATATGGGTCATGACCCCGGCGCCGTCGCCGGTTTTGCCATCCGAGTTGACCGCACCGCGATGGGTCACGTTCGAGACGGAATCTAGCCCGAGCCGCAGGACTCGATGGCTGCGCTCACCTTTGATATGGGCGACAACACCGACCCCGCAGGCGTCGCGCTCCAGTTCGGGGCGGTGGAGGCTGTTCCCGGTCTCGGGGTAATTCAGGTATTTGCTCATGTCACGGGAGTCTCTAAGGGTCAGCCTGTCGCTCTCTGCGCTACAGACTGCTCAGACACCTGTTATGCTCAGTATTCGTGCCAAGAGCTTGCGGAAAATGGGCGGGCGAACGGGAAACCGGGTCGCCCGATTTCCGCGATAACCCTCAAAGTTTGTAAAATCCCCCCTCATTCCGGCGGCAGGTTTCGGACTTTTCACCGAAAAGTTTGGAAATAAGACTGAAACCGAAGAATACTTTGTCGCGAAAAGTTCGTATTAACGGGGGGAGAGGGCGAAACAAAGGGGTTTTCGGGGCCTTTCAGAGCCGCTTTCTCCGAATTCAGAGCTTCTGCGTCATTTTGGATGCTGGATTTTCTGAAAGTTTCGATAATGTTCTCCCCCCCGGGGTCCGTCCCGGGGTTTTGATCTCAATCTTAATCTATCTCACTCTTCCAAATTCATGTCTGTTTCGAAGACCTCTCCGCTCGGCTGGCCCCAACCTCAGGGCCTCTGGCATCCTTCGCACGAGAAAGACGCCTGCGGCGTCGGGTTTATTGCCCATCTTAAGGGTAAACGGTCGCATGATATTATTCAGAAGACGCTGACGATGAATGCCCAGATGGACCACCGCGGCGCGAGTGGTTCCGATCCGGCGACGGGTGACGGTGCGGGGATCTTTGTGCAGATGCCCGACAAATTTCTCCGCAAGGAGATGGCGAAAAAAGGCGTCGAGCTCCCCGCCGAGGGCGATTACGGCTCGGGTCTCGTCTTTCTTTCTCCCGAGACGAGCGAGCGCGAGGCGGCGATGCAGTTTTTCGAGCATATCATTCGCGAAGAGGGCCAGAAGTTCCTCGGCTGGCGCACCGTGCCGGTAAAGAGCGAGATTCTCGGCAAGACTTCGGGCCGCTACGAGCCTTCGATCCGCCAGGTTTTCATCGGAAAAAATCCCGAGATCACCGATCCGATGGAGTTCGAGCGCACGCTCTACATCATCCGTCGCCGTGTCACTTACGGGATCAGGAACAACGAGCTGCCGAACAACTTCACCGACGTTCACGGCAATAAGTCGAACTCTTTCCCCGGCGCCGGCTACCTCTATATCACCAATCTCTCCGCGCGGACGATGGTCTACAAGGGGATGCTCACGCCCTGCCAGCTATCGGAGTATTTCCCGGACTTCCACGATCCGGACTTCGAGTCGGCCCTCGCGCTGATGCACACCCGCTTCTCGACGAACACCTTCCCGAGCTGGTCGCGCGCCCATCCCAACCGCTTCATCGCCCACAACGGCGAGATCAACACGGTCATGGGCAACGCGAACTTTATGAAAGCCCGCCAGTCTCTCTGCCAGAGTGACAAGTTCGGCGAGGACATCTCCCGCGTTTTTCCCGTGATCAATGAGGACGGATCGGACTCCGCCCGTTTCGATAACGCTCTCGAGTTCATGCACTTTGGGGGTTATGACCTCGTCCACGCGATGATGATGATGATCCCCGAACCGTGGGAACGTCACACCACGATGGAAGCGGAAAAGAAGGCTTTTTACGAGTACCACGCCTGCATGATGGAGCCCTGGGACGGCCCTGCCTCAATCACTTTCTCCGACGGCCAGCAGATCGGCGCTGTGCTCGATCGCAACGGACTACGCCCCAGCCGCTACTACGTGACCGAGGATGACCTCGTCATCATGGCTTCAGAGGTCGGCGTCATTCCCGACCTCGATCCGCTCACGGTAATTGAAAAAGGGCGCCTCCGTCCGGGCCGCATGTTCCTCGTGGACATGATGGAAGGCCGCATCGTGCCTGACGAAGAGGTCAAAAAGCGCGTCTATTCCGCGAAGCCCTACCAGCAGTGGCTCAATGAGAACCGCGTTTTCCTGAAGGATCTCCCCGAGGCGAAGTCCCCGAAGACCGTCGAAAAAGACCGCACTCTCGAGCGCCAGCTCGCCTTTGGTTACACTTACGAGGACATCCGTATGCTCCTCGGGCCGACCGCCACGACGGGAGTCCAGCCCATCGCCTCGATGGGGAACGACACGCCGCTCGCGGTGCTCTCGGAGAAGCCGAAGCATCTCTACAATTACTTCAAGCAGATCTTCGCCCAGGTCACGAACCCGGCCCTCGACTGTATCCGCGAAGAGCTCGTCACCGCGACGGAGACCTTCCTCGGGTCCGAAGGGAATCTTCTCGAGCCCGGTCCGAAGAGCTGCCGCATGATCCGCCTCGATCATCCGCTCCTCGACAACAAACAGCTCGCCAAGCTCCGCGAGGTGAACCTCGATGGATTCAAGGCGACCACGCTCGAGGCGCTCTTCCCGGCCGATCAGGGCGGCGAAGGTCTTGAAAAAGCCTTCGACAATCTCTGCGCCGCGGCCGATCAGGCGATCAAGGATGGGAACAACCTCCTCATCATTTCCGACCGCAAGATCGACGCGAAGCACGCCGCGATGCCGACGCTGCTTGTCATGGGCGGTCTGCACCACCACCTCGTTCGCTCGGGGACACGCACCCTTGTTTCCATCATTCTCGAGACGGGCGAGGCACGTGAGGTCCACCACTTCTCGACCCTGATCGGTTACGGAGCGGACGCGATCAATCCCTACATGGCTTTCGACTCGATTGCGCAAATGATCGAAGAAGAGATGATCGCAATCGACTTCGACAAGGCGGTCTACAACTTCCTCAAGGGATCCATCAAGGGCGTTGTGAAGACGATGGCGAAGATGGGGATCTCGACGGTGGCCTCCTACCGCGGAGCCCAGATCTTCGAAACGATCGGTCTCGGCACCGAGCTGGTGAACAAGTTCTTCTGCGGCACCTCGAGCCGTTGCGAAGGTTCGGACATCGATCAGGTCGCCGAAGAGGCGCTCCTCCGGCACCGCGCCGCTTTCCCCGATCGCCACATCGACGCCGAAGACCGCGCGCTCGACTCCGGTGGTGTCTACCAGTGGCGCAGCGATGGCGAATTCCACCTTTTCAACCCCGAGACGATCCATCTGCTTCAGAAGGCGGTCCGCACCGGCAGTTACGAGGTCTACAAGGCCTATGCGAAAAAGGTGAACGACCAGAGCGAGAACCTCTCGACCCTGCGCGGCCTCATGAAATTCCGCAGCAGTCGCACTCCCGTCCCGCTCGAGGAAGTGGAGCCAATCGAGGCGATCATGAAGCGTTTCAAAACCGGGGCGATGTCCTACGGTTCGATCTCGCAGGAAGCGCACGAGACCCTCGCCATCGCGATGAACCGCATCGGCGGCAAGTCCAATACCGGCGAAGGCGGCGAAGATCCCGAGCGTTTCAAGGTGATGGAGAACGGGGACAGCAAGCGCTCCGCGATCAAGCAGGTCGCCTCGGGTCGCTTCGGCGTCACCAGCGAATACCTCGTCAATGCCGACGAGATTCAGATCAAAATCTCCCAGGGAGCCAAGCCCGGTGAGGGCGGTGAGTTGCCCGGTTCGAAGGTCTATCCCTGGATCGCGAAAGTGCGTCACTCCACTCCGGGGGTGGGGCTCGTTTCTCCTCCGCCGCACCACGACATTTATTCGATCGAGGATCTTGCCGAGCTCATTCACGATCTCAAGAACGCAAACCCGCGCGCCCGGATCAACGTGAAGCTCGTCGCCGAAGTCGGCGTCGGCACGATCGCCGCCGGGGTCGCGAAGGCGCACGCCGATGTCATCCTCATCGCCGGACACGACGGCGGCACGGGAGCCTCGCCCTCGTCCTCGATCTATAACGCTGGTGCTCCCTGGGAACTCGGTCTCGCCGAGACCAACCAGATTCTCCTGCTCAACGATCTCCGCAGCCGCGTCGTTCTCGAAACGGACGGCCAGCTCAAGACCGGACGCGACGTCGCCATCGCCGCTCTCCTCGGTGCCGAGGAATACGGTTTTGCGACGGCGCCGCTCATCTCGGTGGGCTGTCTCATGATGCGTGTTTGCCAGAAGAACACCTGCCCCGTCGGGGTCGCCACTCAGGACCCGACCCTGCGCAAGAACTTCACCGGCGAGCCCGAGCACGTCGTGAACTTCATGACCTTCATCGCCACGGAAATGCGCGAGATCATGGCCGAGTGCGGATTCCGCACCGTCAATGAAATGGTCGGACACGTCGAGTGCCTCGACACGAACGAAGCGACCGAGCACTGGAAAGCCAGCGGAGTCGATCTCACGACCATCTTTCACAAGCCCGATGTCGGCGACGACGTCGGTGCCTATTGCCAGAAGGCGCAAGATCACGGTCTCGACGCCGCTCTCGACAACACGCACCTGCTCAAGCTGTGCGAACCCGCCATCAAACGCGGTGAAAAAGTCCGCATCGAACTGCCCATCATCAACATCAATCGCGTCGTCGGCACCATCACCGGCAGCGAGGTGACCCGCCACCACGGCGGGGCCGGTCTGCCCGAAGACACCATCTACCTGAAGTTCAAAGGCAGTGCGGGCCAGTCTCTCGCCGCCTTTGCTCCTCTCGGGATGACTTTCGAACTCGAGGGCGACGCCAACGACTATGTCGGCAAAGGCCTTTCGGGCGGCAAGATCATCATCTATCCCCCGGCCGGATCCAAGTTCAAGGCCGAGGAAAACATCCTCATCGGGAACGTCGCCTTCTACGGTGCCACTCTCGGTGAAGCCTACATCAACGGCATCGCCGGGGAGCGTTTCTGCGTTCGCAACTCGGGCGTGAACACCGTCGTCGAGGGCGTCGGAGACCACGGGTGCGAATACATGACGGGCGGACAGGTCATCGTCCTCGGTGAGACCGGGCGCAACTTCGCCGCAGGCATGTCGGGCGGGATTGCCTACGTCTATGACATCGACGGCCAGTTCGAGAGCCGCCTCAACCGCGAGATGGTGAATCTCTACCGCGTCATCGAAACGACCGACAGCGACATTGCCAACCTCAAGTCCGAGATCGAGAAGCACGTGACCCTGACCGGTTCCGCGCGCGGCAAAGCCATCCTCGACAACTGGGATGCCGAATTGCCCAAGTTCTTCAAAGTCTTCCCGCGTGACTACGAGCGCATGCTCGAGTGCTTCCGCAAAGTCGAAGAACAGGGCCTCTCCGGCGACGAAGCCGCCATGGCTGCCTTCGAGGAAAACATGAGGGACCTCTCCCGCGTCGGAGGCAATTGATCCCGCCTCTTCTCCACCTTTATCTCAATTTTTCTACGTTACTACATCATGGGCAAACCTACCGGATTCATGGAAATCGATCGTCAGACCGATTCCGAAATCGACCCTATCGAACGTCTCAAGACCTGGAAGGAATTCAAAATTCACGGCGATGAAAAAGAGCGTCGCGCCCAGGGTGCCCGCTGCATGGACTGCGGCACGCCTTTCTGCCACACCGGACACATTGTTTCCGGAATGGCGAGCGGGTGCCCCGTCAACAACCTCATCCCCGAGTGGAATGACCTCATTTACCGTGGTCGGTGGAAAGAAGCCCTCGAGCGTCTCCACAAGACGAACAACTTCCCCGAGTTCACCGGTCGCGTATGCCCTGCTCCCTGCGAGGGATCCTGCGTCCTCGGTGTCATCGAGCCGCCCGTGACGATCAAAAACAACGAGTGCGCCATCATCGATAAAGGCTGGGAAGAAGGCTGGGTCGTTCCCCGCATCCCCGCGATCCGCACCGGGAAAAAAGTCGCCGTGGTCGGTTCCGGCCCCGCCGGTCTCGCCTGCGCCGATCAGCTCAATCAGGCCGGTCACGCCGTCACCGTCTTCGAGCGAGCCGATCGCATCGGCGGGCTCCTCATGTATGGCATCCCCAACATGAAACTCGATAAAGAGGAAGTCGTGCAGCGTCGCGTCAACCTCATGGCCGCAGAGGGTGTCGTCTTCAAGACCGGCGTCTCGATCGGGTCGGATGCCGAATGGACCGCTGAAAAGCTCCGCAAAGACTTTGATGCCATCGTTCTTTGCTGTGGTGCCACTCTCGGACGCGACCTCCCCATCGAGGGACGCGATGCAAACGGCATTCACCTTGCGATGGAGTTTCTCACCGCGAACACCAGCTACCAGCTCGACCACCACTTCGACGGCACCATTCCCGCCCTCAACGCGAAGGGTAAAGATGTCGTCGTCATCGGTGGCGGTGATACCGGCACCGACTGCGTCGGCACGAGCCTGCGTCACGGCTGCAAGAGCGTCATCCAGCTCGAGATCATGCCCCAGCCTCCGATGGAGCGCGCCGCGAACAATCCCTGGCCCGAGTGGCCCAAGGTTTACAAGATGGACTACGGGCAGGAGGAAGCCGCCGCCGTTCAGGGCGCCGATCCCCGCCAGTATCTCGTCTCGACGAAGCGTTTCCTCAAAGATGAGGCCGGCAATCTTTCCGGGCTCGAGATCTGCAACATCGAGTGGGTCAACGACGGAGGTCGTTTTTCGCCGAAGGAAGTCGAAGGCACCGCCCGCGTCATTCCCGCCCAGCTCGCCCTCCTCGCGATGGGCTTCATGGGACCCGAGCCCACCATCGTTGAACAATTTGCCCTCGAGACCGACGCCCGTTCCAACGTCAAAGCCGAGCACGGCACCTTCACCACCAGCATCGAAGGAATCTTCGCCGCCGGTGACATGCGCCGTGGTCAGTCTCTCGTCGTCTGGGCGATCAACGAAGGCCGCGGTGCCGCACGCGAGTGCGACAAATTCCTCATGGGCGTAACGCGTTTGCCGTAATCCGCGGGCCTCATCCGGGACGTGACAAAGTCCTGCCCGGTAAACTATTCTCGAAGAGCCCTTTCCCGAACGGGGAAGGGCTCTCTCCTTTGCTACCTTCCTCCCCCCCATGAATCCCGCCGTCCACGCCCTCATCAACCTCGCCATCGGTCTGCTCATCGCGGGACTCAGCCTTCCCCTGATCCAGCGGAAGGTGCCGATGAACAAGACCTACGGGATCCGCTTTCGCGAGTCCTTCCTCTCTGACGAGGCCTGGTATCGCATCAACGCCTACGGCGGAAAATGTCTCCTCGCCGCCAGTCTTCCCATGCTGCTCGTCGGGATCTACGGGCTCATCGCTCCCCCTTCCTTCTACGTCCCTCTCGGGTCCGGGGTGCTCATGATTTCGCTGCTGCTGGCCTGCCTCGTGAGCTACGCACAGGCGAAGAGGGTGGGACGGGAGCTGGGGTGAACGGGCTGCGGTCGATCCGGGTGTCCCCCGAAGAAAGCAATTTGATTCCGGATGGCAGGTTTCCTACCCGTGACGATAAGAAGGCGGCTTCCGCACTGATGAACCCCGCCAACCCGAAGTGGAAAGACAAACGCACGGGCAAACACCCGTCAGATTGCTGCGACGAGATTCCAGGTTAACCCGCCTCCCGCGCAAGGCGGAACCCGAGGTTATCGCGCCGCGTCGTCTCTCTCAGCCCGTCGCGCGAGGCGCTACGGAGCAGCCGCGGGAGATAGTCCCATGCTCCTCCGCGGACGGTGTAGCGATGCGGCACGGCAGCAGTTTCGGGTCGAAGGTCCGGTCGCCAGAGTGATGAGGTCCACTCGGCAACGTTGCCGTGAAGGTCGTGGAGGCCCCAGGGATTCGGCGGATAGGTGGCTACGGCGGTTCGACATCCCGGTCCGACGCGCTCGATAGACTCGTCGAAGAGAAAATTCGCCGCTGATCTGTCGAGCTGATCACCGGTGTTAAAGATCGTTTCCGTTCCCGCCCGACAGGCATACTCCCATTCCTCCTCGGTGGGGAGACGCCATGGCGGATCGGTTTGGCATTCATTGAGCCAAGCCAGATAGCGGACGATGTCGCGGTGGGAGACGTTCACCACCGGGAGATCGTTCGCGACCTGATCGTGATCCGGATCAAAGAGCGCCCACTCTCCGATGGTGACCGGACAAATCCCGATTTCAAAAGATCGTTCGATTTCGACAAGGCGGCGGGGACGTTCGGTGTCGATGGCGAATTTGTCCGACGGAGAGGCGCCCATGAGAAAGCTCCCGGCCGGAAGTGTGACGGTGGGAGAGCGCAGTCGGGTCATCGGTCGTAGGTGAGCTCGCGCCGGTGTTGGGGGTGTTCCCTCACCCAGGTGGCCAGCTCCTCGCCTTTGCAGAACCACGCGTCGCCGGTGGAGATGATGTCGTTAAAGAGCCGCTCGAGCAGGCGAACACGCGAGGGGCGACCGCTCAGCCAGGGGTGGAGAGTCAGGACGAAACAGCACCCGAAGTCGCGCATCGCGAGGAACTCCTGCCACCAGAGCTGGTAGACTTTGTCGCAATCTTCGGGGATGACACCCCAGGCGGGATCGGCGTTGAAGGCGAATTGCTCCCAGTCCTCGAGCATCCAGTTGCCGGGGATCTCGACGAGGCCGTTCCCGTGGAGAAAAGGGACGTCATCGCTCATGAGGCTGGCGTTGTAGCTGAGTCCTTCGCGCCGCAGCAGGTCGGCAGTGCCGGGATTGATCTCGAACCAGGGAGCGCGGAAGCCCATCGGTCGCTGACCCGTGACGCTCTCGATAATAGCGAGGCTTTTTTGGAGAATGTGCTCCTCTTCCGCGGGCGAGAGGGTGTGGAGCTTCTCATGGAGATGTCCATGCGCCCCGATCTCGTGTCCGGCGGCGGCGATGGCGCGGGTCATCAGGGGATGATGCTCGACGATATAGGACGGAATGAAAAATGTCGCGGGCAAGCCGAGGTGTTCAAGCAATCCGAGAAGCCGCGGCACCGCGATGCGCGGTCCGTACTCGCATTGCGACATCGTCGTGAGCCGGCTCGCGAGAGCAGGATCTTCGGAGAGAGCGGTCGTCTCTCCGTCCACGTCGAAGCAGAGCATCACGGCACAGCGTTTCCCATCGGGCCAGATGAAGCGCGGCAGAGGGGAAAAAGGAACGGGTGGTTCGTCAGGATTGCGGATCATGCCATTCGCCCCGGGGGCTGATTTCGTTGGGTAAGGTGAGGTCGTAGCGTTCCCAGCCCGCGCTGATCCCGCCATCGACGGGGAGGACGGCTCCGGTGATGTAGGAGGCCTCGTCCGAGGCGAGGAAATGGACCGCCGCGGCAACCTCATCGGGCGCACCGACTCGACCCATCGGGGTTCGACTCTCAGCGAAAGCGATCTCGGGATTGTCGGGGATACCGGTGACGGCGGGCGTGAGGATCGTGCCCGGAGCGATCGCGTTCACCGTGATGCCACGCGCGGCGAGTTCAATCGCGGCGCATTTGGTGAGGTGGATCACGGCAGCCTTCGAGGCGGCATAGGCCGTGCCTCCGGGAATGCCTAACAATCCGACAAAAGAGGCCATGTTGACGATGCGTCCTCCCTTTTTCATGATCCGCGAGGCATGTTTGATCCCGTAGGTGACCCCGTGGACATTCACTTCGAAAGTGCGCTGCAGGACCGAGCTCGTGACGGTGTCGAAGGTAACCCCGAGCGGCTGGATCCCCGCGTTGTTGATGAGAATGTCGAGCCTACCGTGGCGCGACCTCACTCCATCGAGGAGGGCGGCGACCTCATCCTCGTTCGAGACATCGGTTCGCACGTAGTCGCCATCGTCCCCGGCGGGCGGGAGACGGTCGGCGATGGTGACGAGAGCCCCGGCCGCACGGAATCGCGCGACGAGGGCCGCGCCGATTCCGGAGGAACCGCCCGTGACGACGGCGATTCTACCTTCTAGGGAAAAGGGGGGGTTCATCTTTTTTGACGTCCAGTCCGGCCTCACAGAGGTCGGCTACAGGGCTGACTCCTTGATCTTCTTCGCGAGATAGCGTTGGAAATGCCAGATCGGCTCCTCGAGGTGACTGAGCCTGCCCTGTTGATAGGCGCTCGATCGCATCCCGTTCTGGGTCGCGGCGCAGACTTCCATGTCCTCGAGGTGGAAGTTGATCGCGGCGGCGACTTCCTTTTCATACAACTCGTCGTAGTCCTCTCTCGCGACGGTGTCGGGATGGACCAGCATCGTCGTGGTAAGGCTGCACGTCCCGGGTCCGGTGGGGATCAGCCGATACCAGTAGACCCGGTCCGGCGCGGTGAAGAGGAGGAAGTTGGGAAAGCCGAGAAAGACCCACCACTCGAGATATTCTTCCGGAGTCAATCCGGGAAAGGGGGTCATCGTGGTGCCGGCGTCGCCAGTCTCGCGTATCGTCTCGACGAGATCGGCACGCAGAGGCAGATGCATCGCGGAAAAGGCGGGGTCCTCGGCCTCGGTCCAGCATCCTTTTGCCGGGAGAAAGGGCTCGAGGGTCTTGCGGTGCGCCCCGAGGTGATGGTAGGCCTCCATGAAGTTCTCGAGAAGGATCTTCCAATTGAAAGCGCAGTCCCAATGCTGGTCCCAGACGAGGACGGCTTCCTCCATCTTCCAGCCTTTGAGAAATTCGTCACGAAGCCGCCCGTAGCTTTCCGCGAGAGGAGCGGCCTTCCCGTCGAGGTTCACAAAGAGGAAGCCTTCCCAGATCTCGCTGCGGAACTCGTGGAGACAGATCTCGCTGCGGTCGAAGCCCTCGGCTTCCTGCATCTCGGGTGCGCCGACCATTTTCCCGTTGAGGTCGTAGCTCCAGAGGTGGTAGGGGCAGAGAATGACCCGTTGATTTCCCTGCGGGGCGTGGTTGCCACCCTCAGGCATCAGGTCCATGCCGCGGTGACGGCAGACGCGGGACAGGACGCGAAGCCGGTCGTCTTTCCCCTTCGTCACGATGAGCGGTTCGCCACAGAGGTCGACGCGGAGGTAGTCGCCCTGTTTCGGAAACTGGGAAATATGAGCGAGCGAGATCCATTCTTTGCGAAAGACGGCCCCGGTCTCGAAGTCTAGAAAGTCGGGATGAGTGTAGACCCCTGCGGGAAAGGACTTTGCCTCGACGCGCGGCAGGGCGGCGGCCTCGGATACCTGAGCGAAGAGCGTCGCGAGATCGGTAGCGGCAGCGGGACTCGCAGGGAAAGTGTAGGCGGGACGCGCGGTCGCGGATTCATTGACCGGGGGAGGGGCGGATACGGAGGTGCTCATAATATAGTTTTGTCAGGGTATTGGTTGAGAAAGCGATCGCGCTGACGGTGGGCGATCCAGCGGTTGACCTCCCAGAGATCGGCGACGGGTTTGCCGGTGTAGGGCTCGCAGTGGAGATAACCGTCTGGACCGAACTCGGGCGTGAGCGTGGCGATACCGACCCCGCGGGCGATCTGGCTTTTCCACACTTCGTCCCACCAGCGTTCGTGCGACGCGAGATCTCCGGCGTGCTCGGGGGCACGCGGGTCGGGCACCTGCGGCCCCTGGGCGTAGCCGACCCGAGTCTGGAGGTGAAAGGCATTTTCGCAACAGAGTGCGAGGATGTCAGGCTCTTCATCGAGAACGAGCCTCTCGGCGACGACGACAAAATGACTGAAGTCGCAGGTCAGTTTCAGGTCGGGCACTTCGCGGAGGATATCCCGCGCCATCCATGAGCTGTTGAGCGGGCGTCCTCGGTGTGTCTCGACGCTGATGGCGACGCCATACTCGGTTTCGAGCCGGACGAGGGCAAAGTGAAACTCGATTTTTTCGCGCACCGTCCACGAGTCCGATCCGGCCATCGTGTTGATGAAACGTGGACTTGCAGGCAGACTCCACTCGATCCCTTCGCGGAGCGACTGAAGGTGCTGCGCGGGAGTGGCGTGGGGCGTCGGCACGTAGAATCCGGGCGGTGTTGCGGTGCAGACTTCGGCGATCAAGGCGAGACCGGCGTCTTCGAGCGTCGCGATGAATTCGGTCCTGGCGCTCTCACCGGCGGGGACGGGGCCTTCGATGCCGCTGAACCCGGCTTCGAGAGCGAGGTCGGCGGCTTCGGCGATGGTGCCTTCGTGGCCCCAGAGCGTTTTGAAAAGTTGCAGTTCCATGAAAAGTTATTGAGCAGGGAGATCGGCGGCGACGCGGAAACCGAGGTTGTCGTAAGAGGCGGTGGCGGGGGCCCAGTCGCGCCACGATGAGCGAAGAAGCCGCGGGAGATGATCCCACGCGCCGCCGCGAATGACGCGTTTGTCAGGATCCGGCGGAGGTGTGCCCGGCGCTCGGTCGTGCAGCGCTACCCAAGGGTCGGCGGTCCATTCACAGATATTGCCGCTCATGTCGCAGAGGCCGAAGGCGTTGGGCGGATAGCAAGCGACGGGGGCCCGCTGACCGACACCGATGCGCAGCCCGGACTCGTCGTAGAGGTAGTTCGCCAACTCGGGCGAAATGTTTTCGCCAAAAGGGAAGATGGTATTCGATCCGGCGCGGCAGGCATATTCCCATTCAGCTTCAGTGGGGAGGCGGCAGCTCATTTCGAGGGTTTCAGATAACCAGGCGATGTAGTCGTTGGCCTCGTGCCAGCCCACGCGAACGAGAGGGAGACGGGAGGTGGTGAAATGGTCGGGAGCACGGCTGCCGGGGAACTTTGCCCAGTCGGCCTCGGTGACCGGAATCCTCGCGAGGAAAAAGGCCCCCACGCTGACTTTGCGCTGCGGCAGCTCCACCGCGCTGACGAATTTATCATCCCCGCCCCCGCCCATGAGGAAACGACCGGCGGGAATCCTGACAAAAGTCTCCCGGATGGCGTTGTGGTCATGAAGCGGGCGGGGGTTCGGTGATGACATGGGTCAAATTAATAGCCGCTCTCTTTGAGCATCTTCATCGGTTCGACGGCGACCCCTGCCTCCATCGGATGCGATTTCTCCACGACGCCGAATTTGATCCACCAGTCGTTCGTGAGTTTCCAGTGGTCGGCGATCTGGCCGTTTTTGCCAAAGGGCGGCACACCTTCATTGAGTCCCATGAACTGCGAGGCCTCCATCCAGTTGAAAGGATAGATGCCGCCGTCCGTGGCGCTGCCGTCGGCACCGATGACGAGCTCGACATCGGCTACGGGAAACTTGAGTCCCTCGGCGATGATCTTGTTGCCCTCGGCCGGATTTTCTTTCCAGAACTTCACCGCTTCGAAGTAGGCTTTCATGGTGAGCATGGCGGCCTCTTTCTTCGCGAGGAAAGCGCCGCTCATGTACATCCCGTCACCAAGCAGGGCGGTCTCTTTGAAGTAGTCGCTCTTGGAGGTGTCGACCACTTTGGCCTCGGGTAGAGCCTTGAGCACATTGCTTCCGAAGGGCTCCCAGAACTCACCGGCGGCGACTTTCCCGCTCACCATCGCGGCGACGGCATCGTCCATGATGAGGTTAGTGTATTTCACCTGATCAAAGGCGACGCCATTGTTCTCGAGCCAGATCCCCATGTAGATCTGGGTGAGTCCGCCTTCGAGGACCGCGACTTCTTTGCCGACGAGGTCTTTTGCGCCGGTGACGCCGGGAGCGAGAATAATCTTGTCGGTGCCGTAGGAGGGATTCGTGTAGGCGACGAGTCTCACCGGCACGCCTTCTTCGGCAGCGATGGGACCATATTCGACAGTAGATGAGGTTACGTCAAGCTGCCCGGCCGCCATGAGACCGAAGCTCTCATAGGGATCTTCGATGATCTGGATATCGAGGGCGATTTCGGGGACGAGGTTCTTCTCTTTGGCGATGAACCAGAAGCCATAGCCGGGCCACGAGAAGAGGGAGACTTTCACGGGGATGGGTCCGGCGGGAGCGGCAGCCACGGGCGGCGGCGACGCCGACGTTTCAGCCGGCGGCGCCGGTTCGGGAGTGACTTCGGACGCCGCGGGTGGCGGCGTCTCGGCAGGGGGAGAGGCGGGCTCGGAGCAGCTCGTGACGAGCAGGGCGAGGGCGAGGCCGACGGCGGTGAGAGTGCCGCGACCGTGACGGGTCAATAGGGTAGTGATCATAGGTAGGTTCAGTTCGGAGAGAGGAGATCGCTCAGTAGAGGTGCCGGAAGCAGAGCCGGTGGATGAGACGGAAAAGGAGATCAAAGGCGAGGCCGAGGAGCCCGATCACAAGGATGCCGGCGAGGATGTCGTCAACGCGGACAAAGCGCTTCGCACGCATCATCATGGCGCCGATACCGTCCGTGGCGGCGACGATCTCGGCGATGACGAGGTAGGTCCAGCTCACCGCGAGCATCTGGCGGGCCGTGTCGAGATAGCTGGGCAGGGCCGCGGGAAAAATGACGCGGGTGAGAACGCTGCCGCGTGTCGCCCCGAGGGTGCGCGAGCATTCCACGAGCTCTTCGCGAACCGCTTTGGTGTTGTCCATGAAGAGGGTCACGAGAAACCAGACCACCCCGAGAACGAGCAGCGCGATCTTTTGCCCGTCTCCCGTCCCGAGCCACATGAGGAGAAGCGGGACGAAGGAAGGCGCAGGGAGATAGCGGAAGGGCGAGACGAGCGGATTGAGGAAACTCTCCACAGCGGGGAAGGCGCCCATCAATACGCCGAGGGGAAGAGCAATCGTGACGGCAATGGCGAAACTGATGACGACGCGCTTAACGCTCTGGATTACATCGATGCTAAAACCGCTCTCGGCGAAGAGCCTCCAGAGCGCTTCGACGACGGCGACCGGACCGGGGAGGAGGGCCTCGGGGGTGAAGTCGGCGGCGGCAAGGAGATGCCATCCGCCAAGAAAAAGGACCCAGGCCGAGATCCCGAGAAGAGCGGCGAGGCGGCGGTCGACCGCTTTTTTGAACTCGAAGAGCAGCACGACCCTTTTTCCCCGCTTTGCGACCGGAGTGGCCGCAGGGAATTCGGAATCGCATGTCGTGACTCGGCTCATCGGGTGGAACAAATCGCGGTCAGGGACGAAGCGCGATTACAGTGGGGGGGGTTGCAAGTGTCGTGCCAGAAAGGGAACTTATTTGCATCCGCAAATACTTTTCACTTCTCAGCACTCCTCTGAGTCGCAAAGTGATAGTTTGCTCCGGCCGCGTGATGTGCTTACATCCACGGAGTTTCCACCCAGTCGATCAAGTCGCCTCCCGATGTCACGTCAGCGCAATCGCAGCCAGCAAGTGGCCTGGCGTATTTTTCTTAACGCTCATGCCCTCATCACGAAACGGGTCGATGCGGCTTTGTTAGGAGAAGGCTGTATTTCCTACGAGACCTACGACGTCCTCATCACGCTCTCCGAAGCGCCGGACTACCGGCTTCGCATGAGCGAGCTCGCCGGCGCGACTTTTTTCAGCAACAGCGGGATTTCGCGTCGCGTCGGACGCCTCGAGAAAGAGGGCTACCTGCGACGTGAGGGATGTGAACTGGATGGCCGGGTCTTTTATGCGATCCTCACAGAGGAGGGAAAAGCGGCCCTCCATCGCGCCTGGCCGGTCTATGAAAAAGTGATCGAGGAGGAATTCGCCAAAGCCATGAGCGCAGTCGAGGCGCGCGAGCTGAGCCGCATTCTCAAGTCCGTCGTGACAAAAATCGACGGCACTCTCGCCGGAGAAATGACCGAAGAGCCGAGATGCTGAGCCCAAGGAGGGTGGACATTCTTGTCCACCTGTTGTGCATTCGAGCGTTCTTCGATTTTCAACGCGAATGACCGAGAATGTCCCGATGCAAAAACGTAGCGGAACTCGCCAGAGTTCCTCTTCGATGGGCGCTCAAGAGGGAACATTGGCGTGTTTCCCTACCATTCCCCTTTACTGCGCGTCCATCACCCGCCCTACTCGATAATACGCTTCTCCATCTCGGGATCGCGCAGCACGCAAAAGTCCCCTTTTTTGGAGAACCAGTAGCGATGCGTCGCAACCCAGTGGTAAGCCGCATCCCGCAAAAACCGGGGGATGAATTTCGCCACGGTGAAAATCCGCCAGACACCGCCGAGCGCTCTCGTCAGTTCGAGGACCGCATCGCTGCGCAGAAAGACCTTCCCGTCCGCCTCGCGCATCAGGACCATGGTGCCGCCGCTCTTGTCGGCGTATTGGGTGAAACCCTTCGCTGCCGCGAGTTTACCCTGGAGCGGGGAAAACTTCAGGTTCCCCCGCCTGTCGAAACGCATGGCGCGTCGCACCCCGGCCGAGCAAAAGGCGCAGTCACCGTCAAAAAAGAGAACCCATCCCATGGCGCACGATAGCACATCTCCGCCGCGCGCGGACTGGAGTTTGCACGCGGATAGTGGAGAGTGAGCCGATGACCCGCCAACACCTTCGCCTCTTCGCCGCCATGAGCGTGCTCCTCCTGGGGGTCGCCTATTTCGCGCCGCGAACCATTGCCCCCTCAGGTGTCCCGGCGAGTCGATTCGGCGAACTCCTCCACGAGACGCACTCGGAATACTCCCACATCCGCGTGCGCGAAAAGGACGGCGTTCGCAGTCTTCTCTTTGTCGACGAGGACGGCACCGAGCAGCGCCAGTCAGCCGTCGCGATGGCCGATCCGGGGAAAAATCAGCTCGGTTACACCGGATCGCTTTTCACCTCCCTGCTCTACCGGCATCCGCAGGATCGGGTCCTCATCGTCGGGCTCGGCGGTGGGGGCATGGTGCGGTTTTTGAACGAGTCCTTCCCCGACATGATGGTCGAGGCCGTCGAGATTGATCCCGTCGTGGTGCAACTGGCAGGAGAATATTTCGGCACCGTCCCCGGACCACGCACCCGCCTCCACACGCGCGACGCCTTCGCCTTCTTCCGCGAAGAGACCGGACTCTACGATGCTATTTACATGGATGCCTTTCTCCGACCCGCCCCCGACTCGGGCCTCGAGGAAAAAACGACCCGTTTGAAGACGGTCGACTTTCTCAGGACGGTTCGTTCCCGGCTCGTGCCTGGCGGAGTGGTCGCCGTCAATCTCATCGAGGCACAGCCCGAGACGGCGGACGATCTCGCAGCGATACGGACCGTCTTTCCAACGACGGCGCTCTTCAATGTGCCCGAGTCTGGCAACCTCGTCGTGATCGGCTCGAGCGAAGTCCCCGCCCCTGACGCGGCCGAACTCGCGCGTCGGGCCGCGAAGCTCGATGCGGAACTCGCCGCGGAGCTTTCTTTCGGGGAATTGGCGGGGAATTTGCGCCCGTAACAACCTTGACGAATCCCTCCCCATGCTGTCGAATCCCCGCATGACCAAAATCTCCCTGCTTTCGCTCCTCTTCCTCGCCGGCCTCGCGCATGGAGGGGAAAAATCCCTCTTCAATGGCACTGATCTGACCGGCTGGACCGGCAACCCGAAACTGTGGTCCGTCGTCGATGGCGCCATCACCGGAAAGACGACCGCAGAGAATCCCGCTGCGCACAACACTTTCCTCATTCTCGAAGGCGAACAGCCCGGCGATTTCGAGCTGACTCTCAAATTCAAAATGACTCCCGGCGACGAGAAGAAATACACGAACTCTGGCATTCAATACCGCAGCACCGTGCACGACGCCGAAAAGTGGATCGTGGGTGGCTACCAGGCCGACTTCGAATATGGCGAGACTTACAGCGGCATCCTTTACGAAGAGCGCGGACGCGGCATCCTCGCCCAGCGAGGCCAGAAGGTGACCCTCAAGCAGAGCGACGACGTCAAAAAACCCAAGATCGAAGTGACGGGCGAGACCGGTGTCTCCGCCGAAATTCAGGCCGCCATCAAAAAGGATGACTGGAACGACTACCGCATCGTCGCGAAGGGAAATCACGTGCAGCAGTTCATCAACGGTAAGCTCACCGTCGATGTCACCGACGAAACCGCGGAGGCTCCCAAAGCCGGTGTCATCGCCCTGCAACTCCACGCCGGACCGCCCATGCAGGTCCAGTTCAAGGACATCGTCCTCAAAACCGCCGAGTGAGACCGGCCCTCAGCCGCGATCACTTCGCGAGGTCGAGGAAGACGAGCGCCGAGGGATTGCCCACCGGGGTGTAATGCCCCGTGAAGCTCAGCCCGCCCGTCGCGCGATCGACGCGGAAGACGGCGAGGTGATCGGCGCGCTGGTTGCAGACATAGAGGAATGCACCCGTCGGATCGAAGTTGAAGCTCCGCGGGTAGTTCCCCCTCGTCCATTCCTCGGTCAGGTAGGTAAGCTCGCCCTTTTCCCCCACCGAGAAAATCGCGATGCTGTCGTGGAGTCTATTGCCGGCGTAGACGTAGCGGCCGTCTTCCGAGACGAGAATGCCCGAGCAGAAGTTGCTCCCCGCATAACCCGGAGGCAGACTCGAGAGTGTCTGCCGCGCCGAGAGACGTCCTGTTCCCCCGTCGTAGTCGAAGAGGACCACGGTCGAGCCTTCCTCCTGCAACGAGTAGAGCCAGCGGCCGTTGGGGTGAAAGTGGAAATGGCGCGGCCCGTCGCCCGGAGGCAGGCTGACGTAGGGAGGATCGTTGGGGGAAAGGAGGCCTTTTTCCCCGTCGAATTTCCAACTGAAGATCTGATCCAGCCCCAGATCGACATGGAGGACAAATCGTCCCGCCGGATCGGGAGCGATCATGTGCGCATGGGTGCGGTCGTGCCCGCTGAAGGCGAAGCTGCCCGGAGGCGCGTTCGTCGCCACGGTCGGCCCAACCTCGCCCTCGTCGATCTTAATATCGGTCGCGTTGCCGAGACTTCCGTCCTCCAGCACCGGCAGGACCGCGACCGATCCGCCGAAGTAGTTCGCCACAAAGAGAAACCGCCCCGAAGGATGAAAGCTGAGGTAAGTCGGCCCCGCTCCGCCCGAAGGCACCGTGTTGAGCAGCGTCAGCTTTCCGTTGGTGCGGTCGATCGTAAACGAACTCACGCTGCCCTCGTTTTCGTCGTTGAGACGATCCGTTTCGTTGGCCGAGTAGAGGCGCGTCTCTGCCGCATTGAGGGCGAGGCAGCTCGGGCTGATTCCCATTTCGTGAATCCCCGCAGCGGTGAGGGCCCCGGTCTTGCGGTCGACCGTAAAAAGGTGAATGCCCCGCCCGTTCCCAGGTGGCAGATCCACCTGAGTCGGCAGCACATCCTGCAAGGGCGAACTGAAAGTCCCGACATAGGCCATGAGCGCACCATCTCCTGCTGACTGTGCCCGGATCGAGGACGCTAGAACCGTGGCCGAGGCAGCCTGGAGAAAGACACGGCGGGAGGGGTGGGAGCGGAGTGGGGGAGTCATGGAGTGGTAGGGACGCCTCGCCGAGGCGTCCGCGGTGCGGTTCAGGAATCAGCATGTCAATTTCAGCTCTCCAATGGCAAGAAAGGAAAACTCCGCATAAAGGGATTTTAACGCAGTTGAAACGGAGCGCGGGCACTCCTGCCTGCCGGCAATTCGCTCACCCTCTCACCCGCCTCACCAAAAACGCGACCCCAACCAGCATCGCCGCCAGCAGGATCGTGCCCGCATTCATCCAGCCATCCTCCGCATAGCGAATGATCGCGAGACCCAGTGCCCCGGCGAAGGCAGCGTAGTAAAGGAAGACCACCAGAGTCCGGCGAATGATGATGCCCTCGCGCCCCAGCAATCCGACCGTCGCGGCGGCGGCGACGACATTGTGCACGCAGATGACATTGCCGGCCGCACCTCCGACCGCCTGGAGGGCGACGATCCAGCCGGGATCGACACCGATTCTTTGCCCGACATCGAACTGGAAGAGGGAAAACATCATGTTGCTGACGGTATTGGATCCGGCGACGAAGGCCCCCAGTCCGCCGACGAGCGGGGCCACGAGCGGCCAGTTCGTGCCCGTAAGAGCGGCGATGCCCGAGGCGAGCGCGATGGGCATCTTCTCGTATCCGGCGGCACCCCCCGCCGTATTGAGGAAAACCTGGACCATGGGCACGGTGAAGATGAGCGCGACCGAGGCCGCCGCGGCAGTGCGGGCCGAAGCCATCCAGGCGCGGCGCACCCCGGCGAGAGGGAGACGATGCAGGACAGCCGCCGCGAGAGCGGCGACAAGAAAGACCGTTCCCGGCAAATAGAGCGGCTGCACCGAAACCGCGATGCCCGACCCGAAGAGATTCGGCAGCTCGAGAGAGGCGGACTTCAGCCATCCGCCGATGGGCAGAGTCTTCAGCCGCGTCAGCACGAGGAGGCCCGCGACGATGAGGTAGGGCGTCCAGGCGCGGAACTGGCCCATCATCGGAGCGTCGGACTCCTCCTCGCGCAGGTCGAGTCTACCCGACCAGTCCTGCGGCCACGAGTCGCGCGGCGCGAAGTCCCAGTGAGCCTCGCGCGATGGCATCAGGAATCCCCGCTTCGCGGCCGTGATGACGACGAGCAATCCCACCGCACTGCCGATGAGACTGGGGAACTCAGGCCCGAGGGCGAGCGCTACAAGGCAGTAGGGGATCGTCATCGCGAGGCCTGCGAAGAGCGCGAACTTCCACACCCCGAGCCCCTCGGCAAAGGAACGGTTTTTCCCGAAAAAGCGAGTCATCAGGCAGACCACGAAAAGCGGAATAAAAGTCCCGATGATCGCGTGGATTAGAGCGACGCGACCGCCAAGAAAGCCCAGGAAATCCCCCCATTCCGCGTGCCCGCCGGCCGCCGCATAGGCCAGCACCGCAGGATCCCCCGCTAGTCCGCTGTTGATTCCGACGAGAATGGGGGTCCCCACTGCCCCGAAAGAGACTGGGGTGCTCTGGATCACCATGCCCGCGACGACCGCCGCCATGGCCGGAAACCCCAGCCCCGCGAGCAACGGAACGCATACCGCCGCCGGCGTCCCGAAGCCGGCCGAGCCCTCGATGAATGATCCGAAAAGCCACGCGATGATGATAACCTGAACGCGGCGGTCGGGCGAGACGTCGATGAAGCCCGCCCTCATCGCCCGCAGGGCGCCGCTTTCGCGCAGGGTGTTGAGCATCACGATGGCCCCGAAGACGATGAAAATCATCGTCGCGGCGATGATGATTCCATTGATCGTCGCTGCCGCCACCTGGATCGGAGGTGTGCCCCAGACACCGAGGGCGAGACCGGTAACGGTGAGGTAGCAAAGCGGCATCGCCCGGGAAGCCGGCCAGCGCAAAGCTACGAGGAATAGGGCCACCACCCCGATAGGAAGCAGGGCAAGGGCGGAAAGGAGATAGGGCGACATGGGCAGCGGGGGAAAAGCGAGACGCAGTTAACGAAATCTCTTCTCCCGTGCAAAGTAAGAAGAATGTAGCGCGGGCAATAGTCCCTCCGGGAACGACACTTGCCTCAACGCGAGAGTGCCCGCGCCACCATGGCCGTGGCGTTAAGGTTGGAGCCGGATCTGCAGCGCCAGATTCACCTCGGTGGCTAGCCTGCATTGCGGGCTAGCCCGCATTTCTCATACCGCTTCTGCTGCGAGTTGCCGCCTTCGGCGCCCTGCG
>JANQVJ010000015.1 GCA_030730365.1 Verrucomicrobiales bacterium | reverse complement strand
GAGCAGAAAATCCACGATTACACTTTATTGAATAAAGTTCAACATCCGCATAATCACCAGCAGCTGAAGCGTAGCGGTTCGGAGGAAATGCGTGCAGATTTATTCTATGAACCCCAATCAGTTTACCCATAAATTACAGGAGTCGCTTCAGGCGGCTCAATCGTTGGCGGCTTCGAAGAATCACTCCGAACTAACTGGAGCACACCTCATCGCCGCGCTCCTTGCTCAAGGAGACGGGGCGACTCGACCTATTCTGGAGAAAGCGGGAGGAAACTCTGCCACAATCGACACATCGTTAATCCGCCTCTTTGAGAAACTCCCTTCCGTTCAAGGTAACGCCGGCCAGCAGGTTTACATGAGCCAGGAGGTGAGGGCGGTGATGAATACGGCGGAGAAAATTCGGGCGGGGATGCAGGATGAATTTACGAGTGTCGAACATGTTCTCCTTGCACTGATCCGCGAAGGCTCACCTGATCTAAAAGCGATCTTCAGGGAACAGGGCATCGACGAGGCCTCAATTACGAAGGCTATCGCGACGGTTCGCGGCAACCAACGGGTCACCGATCAAGACCCGGAGGGAAAATATCAGTCGCTGGAGAAATACGGGACAGACCTCACGGCGATAGCTCGCCAGGGAAAAATCGACCCCATCATCGGCCGGGATGAGGAGATCCGACGTGTCATGCAGATTCTTTCGCGGCGAACGAAGAATAATCCGGTGCTAATCGGTGAGCCGGGGGTCGGGAAAACAGCGATCGCGGAAGGTCTCGCCCGCCGAATTGTGAGTGGCGATGTTCCTGAATCACTTAAGAACAAAAGGCTCATCGCGATGGACATCGGATCAATGATCGCAGGCGCAAAGTACCGGGGCGAATTTGAAGACCGACTGAAAGCCTTTCTCAAAGAGGTCACGTCGAGCGAGGGGAAAATAATTCTTTTCATCGACGAGCTCCACACGATCGTTGGCGCGGGGGCAAGCGAGGGCGCGGTCGACGCGTCAAACATGCTGAAGCCCCAGTTGGCGCGCGGGGAATTGCGCACCATCGGCGCAACGACGCTGGACGAATACCGCAAATACATCGAGAAAGACGCGGCACTTGAACGCCGTTTTCAACCGGTCATGGTCGAGGAACCTTCGGTCGAAGACACGATAACGATCCTGCGCGGAATCAAGGAACGCTACGAGGTCCACCATGGGGTCAGGATCAAAGACTCTGCGATCATTGCGGCGGCCAATTTGAGTGATCGCTACATTGCCGACCGATTCCTCCCGGATAAGGCGGTGGATCTCATCGACGAGGCCGCGTCGCGTCTGAAAATCGAACTCGACAGCCTCCCTACGGAAATCGATCAACTCGAGCGCCAGGGAATGCAGCTCGAGATGGAGCGACAGGCTCTCGTCAAAGAGAAGGACGAAGGGAGCGTTGACCGTCTCCGGAAGGTGGAACGTGAAATGGCCGACCTGAAGGAAAAATCGGATGCTCTCCGCGCTCAATGGCTGAATGAAAAAGCGGTCATCAATGACGCCAATACGGTCCAGGAGGAGATCGAGCAGCTCAAGAACGAACTGGAACGCAGTCAGCGCGAGGGCAGCCTCGGGAGGGCAAGCGAGATCCAGTATGGTCTGCTCCCGGGAAAAGAAGCGGCCTTGAAAGAGGCACAGGAGCATCTCCACACGATGCAGCACTCGACACGTCTTCTCAAAGAAGAGGTGACTGAGGAGGACATCGCGCAAGTTGTCAGTTCGTGGACTCACATTCCCGTCTCACGTCTACAGGAGGGCGAGCGCTCCAAGCTGGTGAGCATGGAGACACGCCTCGGCGACAGGGTGATCGGTCAGCGCAGGGCGGTGGTGGCGGTGGCGAATGCGGTGCGGCGGGCCCGTGCCGGCTTGCAGGATGAGAATCGTCCGATCGGGTCTTTTCTTTTTCTCGGCCCCACCGGGGTCGGAAAGACGGAACTCTCCCGCGCTCTCGCTGAGTTTCTCTTCGACGATGAGAATGCGATGGTCCGCATCGACATGAGCGAATACATGGAGAAACACTCCGTCTCGCGTCTCATCGGAGCACCTCCGGGATATGTCGGGTATGAGGAGGGCGGCCAGCTCTCTGAGACGGTCAGGCGAAAGCCCTACTCGGTGGTTCTCCTCGACGAGGTGGAAAAGGCGCATCCGGATGTTTTCAACGTTCTTTTGCAAGTGCTCGACGACGGTCGCATCACCGACGGCCAGGGACGGACGGTGGATTTCAGAAATACGGTAATCATCATGACGAGCAACATCGGCTCGGAATACATCATGACGGAGAGTAATCCCGAGCAGCGCGAAGCACTCGTCACGACGGCGCTCAGGAGCCACTTTCGTCCGGAGTTTTTGAACCGTATCGACGAAACGATCATCTTTGACCGTCTCTCGCAGGCGGATCTGGCTGAGATCGTAAAAATCCAGATCGCCCGTGTCACGCGGCGCCTCGCCCATCTCGGTCTGGAGCTGGAGCTGACTCCGGCGGCGTTGGACAAACTCGCCACCGAGGGATATGACCCCTCTTACGGGGCACGCCCGTTGAAGCGGGTCATTCAGCATCGCCTGCTCGATCCTCTCAGCCTTGATCTGCTGGAAGGCAGGTTCAAGGGCGGGGACACGATTCTGATCGATGTGATCGACGGAACCCTGACCTTCGCGAAGGGAACGGGATCGTCAGAGTGAAAAGTCCTCCGCTCTCCCCACTTCGGGGCGAGTGGGACAAATCGGCAAATTCGGGTTCTTCGTCTACAGAGGGTGTCGAGCCTACACCCCGCCTCCATCGTCAAAAGAGGAAACGGACCGGGAGAGCCGCTCTATCTTTTTCAGACGTCCAACGTCGACGCACTCGATACAGTTACCCACCGTAAGAGCGTTCGACCCGCTCAGCAACGTCGCGATAGACGTAATCAACAGAGTAGATTTGCTTGAGCGCCTCGAGATATTTCGGCATGTTCTCAAGTCTCTCGTAGAGGAGGCCCAGATTATAGAGGAGTTCCTTCTTCGTTTCGTCCATGACTTGGAGCTCGGTGATGGCCTCTTCGAACTGGCTCGCGGCAAGGTCAGTCATGTTCATTCGCTCGTAACACTGCCCGAGCAGGCTCATGACCTTGATGCGAAGATTCGGGCTGCGCTTGGCCTGCTGCAGGTGCTGGATCGCCTCGCGATACTGAGTAGCGCGAAAAAGACGGGAACCGAGCTCGTAACGCAGTTCATTATCGGTCGGGTTGCGATCGACCCGTTCGCGGGACTCGCCGATGAGGATGTCGATCTGCGACTTCTCGGCTTCGATCAGTTGCTGACGATACTGCTCGATGTCAGGGTGCTCGGGATTTTCATCAACGAAGCGCTGGAGAGATTCGAGGTGGTTTTTATTAACGGTCTCCCGGATCGAGGCGACCTTTTTCTCGAGAGCGGGGTCGTTGCTGCTGAGGTGAAAGGCCCACTCGTAGAACGAGAGAGCGGTCTCGAACTGCTCGAGTTCCTCGTAGGTGTTGGCGAGGCGTTTCGTCACTTCGAGGTTGTTCTGATCCTGCGCATACTCGGCGGAGAGGGCGTCTGCCTGGGTCTGGAGCATCTCCGGGGTCATCGCAGCACGGCCTTTGCTCTCGAGGTCCTTGGAGGCATCCTTGTCCTTAAGGAGATCCCGCCAATCTCCCTCGCTGTCCCATTTCTGAGAGGCGATGGATCCGCGGGCGGTCGCGTCCTTGTATTTTTTCGTCGCCTCGAGATCAGTGCGGTTTTTATCGACGATCTTCCCGAAAATCTCGGAGGCCTTGTCGAAAATCTCACGAGCCATGTAGAAATCACCCAATTTATGGTAAAATTTCAGGTTCTCGGGGTCTCCGCTGATGACGGTCTCGAGGGCGAATCCCGCCGTGGAAAAGAGTCCGGCAGCAGAGGCAGCTTCGTAGAGCAGTTCATTGCCCTGGGCGTTATATGGATCGGAGGCGAGGACGTCTTTCTCGAGTTGGGCCATGACGCCGAGCGGATCCTTTTTGACTTGGCCCTGCAATTTCATGACCTTGAGGGCTTCGCCGCCCATCTTGACACCGCGCTTGCCTTCGTTCTCTTTCACCGCCGCCATGCGGAGTCGCTTGCGCCCGTCCAGAAAGCCGGGCTCCTTCACGAGGATGGCCTGGATGAGACTCACGGCATAGCTCCAGTTACGCAACTCCATTGCGCTTTCGGCCTTGAGGTAGAGCTTTCCGAGATTGGCGGCGAGTTGGTGCTGCCGCACGTCGTCTTTTACTTCCGGTGTGTTTACTTCTTCCGACATGATAATCTTGGACTCCGATGAGATGAAACGTGAAAATTTAGGCTTTCCTCTACCGCCGTGATTCAAATCATAACACGGCGCACGGGGGATGATCTAGCGAATGTTACGGGATCGGACAACGAAAAAATGCATCCGTTTTCCTGATTCTCTCCAGGATGGCTGCTCACGCGACTTGCCACGGAGACCTTTTCCCCTTTAACTTAGCAAAATGCGACACCGGCTCCTCATTGTGCTTTTCCTCTTGGCCACCGCGATGTGGTGTCACGGGATGGGAAAGCAGTACAAACTTCATCTCGTCACCTTTCACATTGAAGGGGAAAGTACGGACAATCCGAAAATGATCACACCGGTGAAACTTGGGCAGGAGCACCGGCAGTATTTCTTCAGTAAGATCCCCACCTTCACGGACAATGATGTCGCTTGGTTCTACCCCTTCAGTGCGGCGGATGGCGTCTCGTTCGGAGTCGCTTTCCGGATGAAAGAACACGCGACGATCGAGCTGAAAGCGATCACTCTGACGAATCAGGGCAAGTTACTCGGACTCCGATGCTCCGACGCTCCGCTTCAAGCCGTCCTCATCGATAAGCCGATCGACGACGGAGTTGTCGTGATCTGGAGCGGCTTGCAGCAACGTCATCTTCAGGAGTTCAGGAAGCGCTTCCCCCATGTTGATGATTATAAGCCGAAAACAGGTCCAAAATTCGCAGAACCGGACTGAGATTACCGGTTGCGCTTGGCAAACTTGTTAAGATGTGTTTAGTAAGGGACGCCTCTTCATCGTTCCCTGACATGGCCTTACCGATCTCGCGATTTTTAATTCTGCTCGTTTTTCTAGCTAGCAGTTCTCTCGAAGGAGAGCCCATGGGACTCGTCCTTCCGACGGACAACGACGCGATCTTTTCAAGCGATCCCTCGCAGTTCTACATGTATACGGACCGCAACTTTGAGGGTGTCGTCTCGAAACCTTGGAGCGGCGGGGCTTACGGCTTCACCCGCAATCAGAAACGGACGTCCGCCGGGATCGTCATGACTCGTCTGCACGAGGGCATCGATATTCGCCCGTTACGTCGTGATGCCTCCGGTGAGCCGCTCGATGAAGTGCGCGCGATCTCGAAAGGGACCGTTGTCTACGTGAGCGACTCGCCCGGCGCGAGCAACTACGGCCGCTACATTGTCGTGCATCACGACTGGGGCTACGGCCCTTTCTTTTCCCTTTATGCCCACCTCAAATCCTCAGATGTCGCCGCTGGTGAGACGGTCGAGGCTGGCGCCAAAATTGGGGGAATGGGCTATACGGGAGCAGGCATCAACAAGGAGAGAGCTCATGTCCACGTCGAGTTGAACATGATCCTGAGCGACCAGTTCAAACGCTGGTATGACCGCCATTTTACGACAACCAATCGCCACGGGATTTTCAACGGCTTCAACCTCGTCGGGATGGATATCGCGGGGATTCTCATCGCCCACCGCGCCAATCCGAGCCTCACGATCCCCGAGTATCTCGCGACGCAGACCGAGGTGCACTACAAAGTGCTCATCCCGAAATCGGGCGAACTCCCCTTCCTGCGGCGCTACCCCTTCCTGGCTCGCGACATGGATACGGTGCAAAATCCGACGAGCTGGGAGATCTCCTTCGCCGCCACGGGTGTACCCGTCGCAATCCGACCGAGCGACCGCACTCTTTCGCAACCCGTTGTCACTTTTGTAAAACCCTCAACGGGCAATCACGCCGACCTCACCGTGGACCGACTCACCGGCACCGGCGACAGCGCGACACTGAGTCCCTCGGGATCGCGCTACATGCAGCTGATCTCGGACTCGTTCTGAGTCGTCATTTACAACGGCGAATAGATCTCCTCGAAGATCCCGCCGCCGAGGAGTCGCTCACCTTCGTAGAACCCGCAGATCTGCCCCGGCGTGAGGGCGCGCTGGGGAATTGCGCAGGTGAGCTCGATGGTTTCCTCATTAAGAAAGACAGCTGCGACAGGGACCGCCGCCGAACGATAGCGCGGCTGCATGAGAAGGTTTTTAATCTCTGTCAGGGGCCGGTTCGTCACCGAGATACTCCCGACGCGGCAGCGAGTCGCGTAGAGACCGGGGGTTTCGGCCTCGTCAAAAGCGACGACGAGTTCCCTCGTTGCAGCCCGCTTGGCGACGACAACATAGGCCTTGCCGAAAGTGTTCGAGGGAACCCCGAGACCCTTGCGCTGACCGAGAGTGTGGAGGTGAAGACCGCGGTGCTCACCGACTTTTTTCCCTTCGAGAGTGACGATGTTCCCCGGGGCATCCGCGATGTAATGGGCGAGAAAGTCAGTCATGCGGATGTCACCGATAAAGCAGATCCCCTGGCTGTCTTTCTTTGCCGCGACAGGAATACCGAAACGCTCCGCTTCTTTGCGAACTTCGGGCTTAGGCAGATGGCCGATGGGAAAAAGGGCTGGCTGGATTTGCTCCTGCCGGAGAAGGGCGAGGAAGTAACTTTGGTCTTTCCCCGGCAAACCGCGCCGGATGTCGACCGAGCCGTCGCGATGCCGCTCGATCTGCGCGTAGTGCCCCGTCGCGACCGCCTCAAAGCCCTGAGCCGCCGCGAATTCACGGAAGATGCCGAACTTCATCTCCCGATTGCACATCACATCCGGATTCGGGGTGATCCCCTCGCGATACCCGGCGAGCAGGTAATCGACAACCCGATCGCGATACTGTTCGGTGAGAGTGAGGATACGGAACTCGATTCCGAGGTAGTCACAGACCGCCCGCGCGTCGCGGATGTCCTGCTCCCACGGGCAGTCCCCGGGGAGCCCCTCCTCGTTCGTCCAGTTTTTCATGTAGGCGCCGACGACCTCATGTCCCTGCTCGAGGAGCAGGGCCGCCGCGACACTGGAGTCCACGCCTCCGGACATTCCGACAAGGATCTTTGCCATCGCCGAGTCTACTCCTTCACAGAGAATTTTCAGGTAGTTATCAGAAGAAGACTATCTCTCGGGACAATAAATGTCGCGGCCGCGACATTTATTGTCCCGAGAGATGATGGAAACAGCGATTCGCTCGGGAGAGACGCCGGCATGGTAAGCGAGAAGAATGGCGGAATGCCGCAAGAATGTCGCGACAACTCCGCCCTCGCGCCACCGCCGTGAGGATGTTCGAGCTTTTTCCCGCGTTATGACTACCCGTCCGAGATTCCGGAGCCGGCGCACCAGGATCAGATCTTCGAGGATGGGGTGTTCCGGATACCCGCCAAGAGTCAAAAAAAGATCGCGTCGCATGAAGAGCCCCTGATCCCCGTATGGCAAACGGAGGATCCGGCACCGGAGAGAAACGAGGCTCTCGATCAACCCGGCACAGCAAACCGGTTCACGGAGGTGAAATCCGAACGCTCCCGCGACGATGCCGGGCCTGTCGAGCTCTTCGCGAATCAGGCTCGCGAATCCTTCGGGAGGATCGGTGTCGGCGTGGAGAAAAAGGAGATACTCTCCCGAGGCGAGCGACGCCCCCGCGTTCATCTGGCTAGCCCTCCCCCGGTCCGCCGAGACGATGCGAGCTCCGTGAGACGAGGCGATCGCGAGGGTCCCATCACCGCTGCCGCCGTCGGAGACGATGATCTCACTGATCCCGCCACGGCGAAGCAGCGGAAGGAGCCGTCCGAGATTCTTCGCCTCGTTGAGAGTCGCTACGATGACCGAAACCTTTGCTGCAGCCTCCAGCGCCACTACTGCGTCGGCGAGGTCATCCGGATCATCCACATCGGGTAGCGTCTCGATGAGGAAAGGCGATAGTCCCGCCTCTCCCGCGCGCTCGAGAGAGCGCGCCAGAACCGTCCCACTACCCCAGGGGATGTCGATAAAGAGCGACGGAATGACCCGCTTCATTCCCATCAGATAATAACCTCCGTCGTCGGCAGGGCCGAAAACGAGATCAGTATCCTCCAGCGCGTACTCGGCCCGGCGGAGATGCTCCGCGCATAGACGGGGACAATCAGCACCAATGAGGATGACCTTTTCCGCCCCGCGATCCAGCTCGGCCCGGGCTGCATGGAGGAGACGGTCCCCGAGTGTCACTCCCCTCTGCGATACATAGAGAGGACCGGGACCGAGCCACTCCTGCATCGCCGCGGGACTGCCGCCTTCACAGGCGACAACGAGCCGCCCCCCCGTCCCACTACAGTAAGCCGACACCCTCGCCACAACGAGGCGTGTCATGCGCCGCTGGAGGTCCGCCGCCCCCTCCGGACCGAGTGCGGGGATCATTCTCGTTTTGGCCTTACCCGCTTCGGGCAGACGAGTAAATATGACGATGGCGGCGGGCATGGGATATCGTCAGCAGCAGTAGTTCACAACCGATTCAGTGACCAGTCGTATTCAGACGACTTCACTCTGAGAGTCGCGGATCTCAGCAACAACGTGCGGAGCCCTCCTCACAAAACGGTGATGCCTCCGTCGTCGCGCGATAGTCCATGCCCCTAGTTTCCCTTCCATGCCTGAATACTAACGCCGCGGAACTCGATCCCCTCGACTGTCTGCGAGGACTCGATGCCCCGCTTGAGGATTTCAATGCCGTGGAAACCAGCTTCTTCGAAGGCACTCAGAAACCTCGAACCTCACGCCGCATGCACTCCGCGACCGGTCGCGAGCCGCATAATGGACTCTTCGCCGAGTTCCGCTCGCGGGAGTTCGCCGGCGAGTCGTCCTTCGTGCATCACAAGGACGCGATCGGACATACCGATGACTTCCTCCATCTCGCTAGAGGCGAAAAGAATCGCGACGCCTTCACCGGAGAGCTCTTCCATGAGGGCATAGATCTCCTGCTTGGCCCCGATGTCGATGCCCCGGGTCGGCTCGTCAAGGAGGAGGACGGACGGCTTCATCGCGAGCCATTTGCCGAGGACGACTTTCTGCTGGTTCCCGCCCGAGAGGAAACGCACGACCTGCCGCGGCGAGGGAGTTTTGATCCGCATTTTTCGGATCATCTCGTCAGAGATGCGGCGCTCGGCCGCGAAGTTGAGAAAGCCCGAGTGCTGATCGCGCCCGAGGGAGGCGAGGCTCATGTTATCGGAGACAGCCATGTCGATGATGAGTCCCTGCTGCTTTCGATCTTCGGGCACGAGTGCAATCCCTGCGGCAATCGCGGCACGGGGATCGGTGATTCGCTTTTCCACTGACGCCACCGTGATCCGCCCCTGCAACGCGGGAGTGATCCCGAAGAGGGTCGTGAGCAGCTCGGTGCGTCCTGCCCCGACGAGTCCGGCGAGGCCTACGATCTCTCCGGCGCTCAATTCGAAGCTGATCTCATGCCCCGGATGCGCGGGCGTCCGCAAGCCCGAGACGGACAGAACGACGTCTCCGGGCGGCTCGGGGGTGTGGGCGTAAAACTGGGAAAGGTCGCGTCCCACCATTAGGCTGACCATGGCATCGTGAGTGATCCCGCCCCGCTCGAGGTTGCCGGCGTTTTCCCCGTCGCGTAGCACCACGACCCGGTCGGCGAGTTCGATTACTTCGCTGAGACGATGGGAGATATAAATGATGCTGACTCCGCTGGAGCGCAGGTCTTTGACGACTTCGAAGAGTCGTTCCGTCTCCTGGAGCGAGAGACTCGAGGTCGGCTCGTCCATGATGAGGATACGGGCGTCGGTCGTGAGAGCCTTGGCGATCTCGACGAGTTGCTGTCGTCCGATCGGGAGATCGCCGACGAGAGTCGAAGGACTGAGTTCGAGTCCGACGCGATCGAGAAACTGGCGCGAGCGGGACGCTATCTCATTTTCGTCGATCAATCCGAAGCGGGTGGGTTCGCGACCGAGGAAGAGATTAGCGCCGATGCTGAGATTGGTCGCGAGGTTGAGTTCCTGATGAATGAGGGCGATGCCATGGCTGAGACCTTCCTCGACAGAGCGAATCGCGATTTCATTTCCCTCCATCCGTATCGTCCCCGTATCGGGCCGCTGCACGCCGGCGAGGATTTTCATGAGGGTGCTTTTCCCTGCCCCGTTTTCCCCGAGCACGGCGACGACCTCGCCCTCGCCCACGGCGAAGCTGACCTCATGCAGAGCGCGCACGCCGGGAAATGACTTCCCGATTCCAGAAACCTCCAGCAGTTGTAACATTCCGGGAGATTACCAAAGAGTCGCGCCCCGGCCAGCTTTTTCCCTGCGTCGATGCAACGGATTTTCTACCGTCATCATGCGGGTCGTGCCGGAGCGAGTGAGGCCCCACCTTCTCCAACGAGCAAGCAACCATGCAAAAACGATTCCCCTTACTAATTCTCTCAGCGGCGCCCTTGCTGCTCTTCTCTTGCGGCGAAGGGGAACCGCCCGCCGTGGCCGGGGCCGGAGCACCCCCGTCAGCGCCCGTTCAGGTCTCGACGGCAAAAGTTGATCTACGCTCCTTCACCGACATGACCCTCTCGGTCGGGAACCTGCGCGCGACGGAATCGGTCGAGATCTCGGCGAGTGTCACGGAAAAGATCGTGAGCCTCGACTTCGAAGACGGTCAGACGGTGAAAGAGGGAGACGTTATCGCCCGGCTCGAGTCAGATGAAGAGAAGGCTCTCATGGACATCGCCAAAGCCGAACTAGCCGAAGAGCAGCGCGAGATTGAGCGGATTGAGGGACTAGTCCGCACCAATGCCGTCGCCCAGGTCACTCTCGAGGAACGTCGGACCCAGGCTGTACGGGCGGAAGGCGCCATCAGCCGAATCGAGGCGATGATCAAAGACCGGCTCATCACCGCGCCCTTCGACGGCGTCATCGGACTGCGCCGCATCAGTGCCGGAGCCCTCGTCTCCCCCGGCGCGATAATCACCACTCTCGACAAAGTTGATACGATGAAGCTCGACTTCACCGTTCCTGAAGTCCTCCTTGGCAGCCTCACCACAGGCACCGCGCTGATCGCCCGCACCAGAGCCTACCCCGACGATGACTTCAGCGGCAGTATCGAGACGATAGATACGCGGGTCGATCCGCTGACCCGTGCGGTCCCGGTGCGGGCATTACTGCCGAACCCTGACGGAAGACTAAAACCAGGGATGCTCATGACCGTGGAACTGCAAAGGAACGAGCGCACCTCCCCCACCATTCCCGAGCGGGCTCTCGTCCCGCTCGGCGAACGTCAGGCCGTCTACCTCATCACCCCGGAGAAAACCGCAAAGCTCGTCGAGATCACGATCGGTTCCCGCATCCCCGGATACGTGGAAGTCGTCGCCGGTCTTGCTGCCGGTGATGAGATCGTCGTCGACGGAGTCCTCTCCCTGCGCGAGGGCTCGGCGTTGAAAATAGTCGGAGAATACGCAGCACCATCAGCCCCTTTTGACCCGACTTCCCCGTCCCGATGAAATAGGGCCTCGCCTCCCTCCTCGGTCCATGATTCTATCCGACATTTCCATCCGTCGACCCGTCCTCGCTATCGTGATGAGCCTGTTGCTCGTCGCGTTCGGCATGGTCTCCTATCTGCGCCTGCAGGTAAGGGAATATCCCGACATCGAGCCGCCCGTCGTGACGATCGAGACGACCTATCCGGGCGCCTCCGCCGCCGTCGTGGAAAGGCGCATCACCCAGCTCGTCGAGGACCGCATCAGCACGGTCGAGGCGATCAAAAGCATCTCCTCGACGAGCGTGGACGAAGTCTCCACCGTCGCGGTCGAATTCCTCATCTCGCGCGACATCGACAGCGCCTCGAACGACCTGCGCGAGGCGGTCTCGCGTCTCCTTTCCGTTCTGCCCGACGAGGCGAATCCACCCGAGATTACGAAACAAGATGCCGCCACGGAAGTCATGATGTGGCTCAATCTCACCGGCGAAGGGATGACCCCGCTCGAGCTCGCCGACTACGCCGACCGCTATCTCGTCGACCGGCTCTCCGTCCTGCCGGGCGTGGCCCTTGTCAGCATCAGTGGTGCCTCGCGCTATGCCATGCGCATCTGGCTCGACCGCGAAGCTCTCGCCGCGAGGCAACTCACGGTCGAGGATGTCGAGGACGCCCTCCTTGAACAAAATGTCGAATTTCCCGCCGGGGCGGTGCAGTCGCTCGACCGGCAGTTCACGGTTCGCCTTGATCGCGAGTTCCGCAGCGCCGACGATTTCCGTTCGCTTGTTTTGAAAAAGGGCGAAGACGGCTACCAGGTACTCCTTGGTGAAGTCGCGCGGGTCGAGCTCGGCGGCAGCCAGCCCCGTCTCACCTTCCGCGGGAACGGCGTGCCCATGGTCGGGCTCGGCATCATCAAGCAATCGCGGGCGAACACCCTCGAAGTCGCGCGCGGCACCAAGGCCGAGGCCGAGTTGATCCGCTCGTCGTTGCCCGCTCACATGAAGCTCGAGCAGAGTTACGATACCTCGACCTTTATCGAAGCAAGTCTCAAAGAAGTAAAGACGACCCTGCTCATCGCCGTGGGACTCGTCGTCCTCGTTATCTATCTTTTCCTCGGAAGCCTCCGCGCCACCCTCGTGCCGGCCGTGACGGTGCCGGTCTCGCTCATCAGCACGGCAATCCTTCTCTATGCCTTCGATTTTTCGGTGAACGTCCTCACCCTGCTCGCCCTCGTCCTCGCGATCGGTCTCGTCGTCGATGATGCCATCGTCGTCCTCGAGAACATCTACCGGCGCATCGAGAAAGGCGAAAAAACCATCGCCGCCGCTTTCCTCGGGAGCCGCCAGGTTGCTTTTGCGGTGGTCGCCACAACCGTGGTGCTTGTCTCTGTCTTTCTCCCCATCACCTTCCTTCCGGGGGAAACGGGTAAGCTCTTTACGGAGTTCGCCGTGACCCTCGCCGTCGCTGTCGGTTTCTCGAGCTTCGTCGCCCTGACCCTGTGTCCCATGATCGCCTCGAAGCTCTTCCGCAGCGACGACGTCGCCCGGGCGAACTGGCTCACCCGCACCGTGGAAAAGATCTTCAGCAAACTCGAGTCGCTCTACCGCGCGATCCTGCACCGTCTCGTCCGCTTTGCCTGGCTCGCCGCGCTCGTCGTCGTCGGGATCTTTTTCGCCTGTGGCTGGCTCTTTAAGGCGATCCCCTCCGAGTTCGTCCCGCAGGAGGATCGCGGCACTTTTTTCATCATCAGCAAAGCGCCCGAGGGAGCGAGCTACGGCTACTCGCTCGACATGGCGATCGAGATCGAAAAACGCCTCCTCTACCTGACTGAGTCAGGTGAGGCCCAGCGCCTCCTCGTGCGTGTGCCCCGGGGCTTCGGCGCCGCGCTCGATTACAATCAAGTCATCACCATCGTGAACCTTGACGACTGGTCGCGACGCCGCCCTGCCGGTGTCGTCATGGCGGAGGTTCGGAGCAAGCTCGCCGATCTCACGGGGATGCAGCATTTCGCGATCATGCGGCAAGGACTCTCGACCGGCCTTCAGAAAAAGGTGCAGTTTGTCATCGGCGGGCCCGAGTATGAGACTCTCGCCCAGTGGCGCGACATTGTCCTCGAAGAGGCACGGAAAAATCCCGGCCTCAGCGGCGTCGATTACGACTACAAGGAAAGTAAACCACAGCTCGGCGTCAATATCGACCGGACCCGCGCGGCCGATCTCGGCGTCTCCATCGAAACGATCGGAACCACTCTCGAGACTCTCCTCGGCTCGCGACGAGTGACCACCTTCACGGACAAAGGCGAGGAATACGACGTCATCGTCGAAGGGGCATGGGATGATAAACGCTCCCCCGGCGATCTTCAGAATCTCTTTGTCCGCTCCGAAAAGAGCGGTCAGCTCATCCCCCTCTCGAACCTCGTGAGCCTTCGCGAGTTCGCTGACTCAGGCACGCTGAACCGCTACAACCGTGTCCGCTCGGTCACGATCGAGGCGAACCTTGCCGAAGGCTATCCGCTGAGTGAGGCCCTCGACTACCTCGACCGCATCGTCCGGGAAAAACTGCCCGAGTCCGCCATCGTCGGCTACAAGGGAGAGTCGCTCAATCTGCGCGACTCGACCGGCTCGGTCCTCTTTGTCTTCGCCCTCGCTCTCGCCGTGGTCTATCTCGTCCTCGCGGCGCAGTTCGAGAGTTTTGTCCACCCCTTCACGATCATGCTTGCTGTGCCCGTGGCGGTTGCGGGAGCCCTCCTTGGTCTCTACCTCACCGGTCAGGCGCAGAGCATCTACAGCCAGATCGGAATGATCATGCTCGTGGGGCTCGCGGCGAAAAACGGCATTCTCATCGTCGAGTTTATCAACCAGCTACGCTCCGAGGGGGTGCCCTTCGAGGAGGCGGTCATCGAGGCCTCGGTCCTGCGTTTCCGCCCCATCGCCATGACCGGACTCACCACCGTGATGGGCTCGCTCCCTCTCGTCTTCACCAGCGGAGCCGGAGCCGAGACCCGCTTTGTCGTTGGCATCGTCATTCTCTTCGGAGTAGCCACTGCGACCATCTTCACCCTCCTCGTCATCCCCGTCGCCTACCGCATCATTTCGAAAAAATCCGGCACACCCGGGGCAACGAGTCGCAAAGTGGATGAGGCGCTCGGGGAGACTGTGGCGGGTTGAGGAAGAGTGAAGGACAATTACTTTCGGGTTCAGGTGCGGCAGTTCACAAGGTGGCTGGCTCGCGGCGATGGGAAATAGGAGGATCGTGCCGGGGCCGAATCGGATTCAGGTAGTAATGTCGAGCGAAACGTCCAGCAAAGGCTCCCTTCCTGATGAGTTCCTCATTCCAGCTCAATCTAAATAACGCCGACTACGCTTCTGAGTCGATCCGTGAAAACTGTGCCACGAACACCTCCGACTTCTCAGTCCTTTGTTGGTCGCTCCAGTTGTGAATCGACCCAGCCCAGACATAATCTTCTGCTGCCGCCATGGCTCCATCGCAGCGACGAACTATCGCATCCGCATCCTCGATCGTGCATTCGGTGCTCTGCAGAAATGCCATCCTGCTGCCGTTGGAGGGCACATATCCACCGATCCGCTCGACAAAAGTTTTAGCGGCAAGTTCATCAACCGGCCGTCGACCGACTACACCAATCGTCCGCAGCAGCGCCCGCAAAACCAGCCGCCACTGCGCCCCGCGGCACTACGTCCTCAGAATCAGCCGAAGCCGGGCTACAACGCTCCCCGCTCCGTTATCAATCAGCCCAGTGAAAGTGACGAACGTCGCCGCCCTCGCTGATCAGCCCTGAGCAGCAAGTCTAGAGAAGGCGGCGGGACTCCAGCGGCCAGGCCGCAACTCTCGGTCAGAGCAGAATATCGTAGGGTCGTTCGCCGGTCTTGTCCATGTAGCCGACGAAGGCCTGATTAACGACCTTGTAGCCACCCGGAGTCGGGTAGTTCCCGGTGAAATACCAGTCTCCGTTGTGATTGGGAATTGCGTCCCTGAGTCCGGCGACCGTCTGAAAGATGACTTCGACTTCCCCTTTCCAAGGAATATTCTCGGGTGTGACCATGCGGCTGACCTCCGCGGAAATCTCCTCTTCGGTGAAGGGCTCGTAGATCGCTTTGACCGGATTCCCCATCTCCTCGACGGGCTTCTTCAGCTCTTCGCGGCACTGGTAATAGACGTCGGTTAGACGATTGTGCATCCCGGCGCGTTCGAGCAGGTTCACGGCGGCTTTAAAAGCGATGAACTTACCGAGCTCGGACATATCGATGCCGTAGCAATCCGGGTAGCGGATCTGCGGGGCGGTCGAAGCGATGATGATCTTCCTCGGATCGAGGCGGGATAGAATCTTGATGATGGAATCTTTCAAGGTCGTGCCTCGGACGATGGAGTCATCGATGACGACGAGCGTCTCGCCGGGAGCGATCTGGCCATAGGTCACGTCATAGATGTGCGAGACCATCTGATCACGGCCTTTTTCCTGAGCGATGAAGGTGCGCAACTTGATGTCCTTGTGCGCAATCTTTTCCCCCCGCGGCCAGCTTTGGAGGATGAGCTTGTCTATCGTCGATTCGTTGAGTTCGCCCGCCTTGGCGGCGGCGAGGATCTGGTCTTTGACCTGATCACGACGCAGCATCCGGAGCCCGTGCATGAGACCATAGTAGGCGATCTCGGCGGTATTCGGGATGAAACTGAAGACTGTCTTGTCGAAGTCTTTCTCAATCCGATTCACGATCTGCGGGACGAGGTTCGCCCCCAGGCGCATGCGCTCGCGGTAGATATCGGGGTCGTTGCCGCGCGAGAAATAAATGCGCTCAAAGGAGCAGGGAGTGCGCTCGCGGGGCTCCGTGTAAGGCTTGATCTCGAGCCCGCCCGAGTGCTTCATGACCGCGACATTGCCCTGCGGCAACTCTTTGACCTCATCGACATCGGCATTGAAGACCGTCATCAGAGGGACGCGCTCACTCGCAAAGGCGATGACGTCGTCATCTTCGTAGTAGAAGCAGGGCCGGATCCCGTTCGGGTCACGCAGGACGAAGCTGTCTCCATTCCCGACGACGCCGGCGATGGTGTAACCCCCGTCCCAGATCTTCGCGCATTTTTCAATGATACGGGCGAGGTCGATCTCTTCGGAAATGATCCCGGGGATGAGACGCCCGTCCGTTCCCGCGTCGCGTTCACGCCGATAGATCGCGTCGTGGACTTCGTCGAGATGGTAGCCGATCTCTTCGAGGACAGTCTGGGTGTCAGTGTCAAAAACCGGATGTTGACCGCGATCAATGAGGTGGTGATTGAGATCGCGGGCGTTCGTCATGTTGAAGTTCCCCGCGACCATGAGGGTCTTTGTCGGGTAGTTCGTACGACGGACATAGGGATGGCAACCGCCGCTCCCGAATTGACCCGAGGTGCCGTAGCGGAGGTGTCCGATGAGGACCTCACCGCCGAAATCGAAGTTCTTTTTGAAAGAGACCGGATCCCCAGGATCAAGGCGCCCGCGGCGTTCAAGCTTGCGTAGACTGCGGAGCTGATCCTCCATCACGCGGATGAGAGAGTCACGCTCGGCGCTGCGCTCTCGGAAAAGGTAGGGCTGCCCCAAGGGCATGTCCAGCTTGCAGCAACCCACGCCGACGCCGTCCTGACCCCGATTGTGCTGCTTTTCCATGAGCAGGTAGAGACGCTGGAAACCCCACAGACACGTGCCGTAGCGATCGTGATAGTAGGCCAGATCTTTCTTGAGCCTCACGAAGGCTATGCCGCACTCGTGATGAAGGGGGTCACTCATTTAAAATCAATTGGCAATCTCAACCCGGACAGTTCCGGACGCATCGATCTCACCGATGACGAGGGCTCCGGGATGAAAGGCGGCGGCGGCTTCGGCCTGGGCGGCGGGAACGATGGCGACCCATCCCCAGCCCATGTTGAAGGTGTTGATCGCCTCGGCGTCATCGACAAAGGCAAGCACTTTCGGGATTGCTCCCAGGTTCCAGCGAGGGATCGTGATCGAGGCACCCTTTTCGGCGAGGAGTCGCTCAAGATTCTCGGGCAATCCGCCGCCGGTGATGTGGGCCATCGCCTTGATGTCGATGGCGTGCTCGCGCAGCCCAGCAAGGACATCATGGTAAAGACGGGTCGGAGCGAGGAACTCACCCCACTCGTCATCATCGATGAGACCGGGGTGAGCCTTGAGGATCTTGCGGACAAGGCTCCAGCCGTTCGCGTGAAGCCCGTCAGAGGGATAACCGATGAGCTTGTCGCCGACCTCAATGCGGGTCGGATCGATGAGATTTGATTTCTCGGCCGCGCCGACACAGAATCCGCTCAGCTCGATGATGCCGTCGGGAACGATGCCAGGCATCTCGGCGGTCTCGCCGCCGGCGAGGATGCAGTCGCAGCTCGCGAGGTGCTCAGCCATGCCAGCGATGAGGCGTTTGATCTTCACCTTATCGATGCGGCCGATCCCGACGTAGTCGAGGAACATGAGCGGGTCGCCTCCGGTCGTGAGGATGTCGTTCACGTTCATCGCGACGAGGTCCTTGCCGGCGATTTCAAGCTGGTCGTGCTCGAGGAGTAGCTCCAGCTTGGTCCCGACGCCGTCGCATCCGGTCATGATGACGGGATTTTTGTAAGCGCTGAGATCATAACTCGCGGCGAAAAGCCCGAAGGCTCCCATGAGCGATCGCTTGCCCTCGGTGCTGCGGCGCAGTTCACCGATGTCGCCGACGAGCGCAGCCGCCTCTTTGATGTCCACGCCTGCGGCCTTGTAGGTAAATTCGCTGCTCATTCAGTTCGACTTGGTAATGGATTCATGGAGGGAGCGGAAGAAGTAATATCCGCTGCCCCGGGACTCGTCTTCGCCGGTGCTTTTCCAATCAGGGTCGTAGTGATCCTGACGGTGAAGAAATCTCTCGGGATGCGGCATGAGACCGAAGACGCGTCCGCTCTCATCCTGCAGGCCGGCGATGCGCTCGAAGCTGCCGTTGACCTCGTCGCGGTAAGTGAGCGCGGCCGCTCCGCTCGAAAGGTACTCGGCGGCCTCGGCAGCGTCTTTGGTGACGAGACGGCCCTCGGCGTGGGCGATGGGGAACTCGAACTCCGCGGGGAGATGGGTGAGGAAGGGACTCGTCGGAGCGAGGTTCTTCAACGTGACCCACTGGCACTGGAAGCGACCGCTCGCGTTTTCGACGAGACTGCCTGAGGGCAGGAGATCGAGCTGGGTGAGAATCTGAAAGCCGTTGCAGATCCCGAGGATGTAGCCGCCGTTGTCGCGGAAATCACCGAGGGTCTTGCCGATCTTCTGCTCGGTGACGAGACTGGCAATGCGACCCGACATGACGTAGTCGCCGTAGCTGAAGCCCCCTGACAGGACAACAAGACTGACCCCGACGAGCTTCCCTGGCTCGAGCGCGGAAACGGGCAGCGTCTCCGTGACAAAGCCGACTTCCTCCAGCGCGCGGGCCGTTTCCGCGTCACAGTTGGTGCCGGGAAATTTCAGTAGTACTGCGCAAGGCCGTTCTTCCATAACGATTTGAGATCGGTGAGGGACTCGTTGATGAGGGTTTCTTTACCCCACTCCACGACGAGATTCGTGTGACTGGAGGTCGCTCGTCCGAGCGCGGCGAAGGGAAGCCCTTCAAAAAGTTTCGCGACGCGTTCGAGATTTTCCGGAGCGACTTCGATGACGAGCCGAGAGGGCGACTCGCCGAAGAGCATCGCCGCCTTCGAGGCGTCGTCATCCATCGGGAGCGAGCAGAGATCGATCTCGAGACCGCCTTTTCCGGAGAAAGCCGCCTCGGCGAGAGTGACGGCGAGACCGCCTTCACTGACGTCGTGAGCGGAGAGGATGAGGCCCTCTTTGACCGCCTCGTAATACTGACGATAACACTTGAAGGCCTCGTCGAGGGAGGTCGCGGGGACTTCGGCATTGGCGATCTCGTGACGACGGGCGAAGACCGATCCGCCGAGAGCGGACTGGGTGTGGCCGATGATCGCGAGGAGACTGTCGCTGCGCCGGAGCGATGCCCCAGTAACATGGGCAGCGTCCTCGATGATGCCCATGCCGCTGATGAGAATGGTCACGGGGATGGAGACGGGGCCGTCCTCGGTCTCGAAGTAGTTGTAGAAGGAATCCTTTCCGGAGACGAAGGGCGCTCCGTAGGCTTCGGCGGCGGCGGCGATGCCTTTGACCGTCTCGACGAGGGCGCCGAGTTCCTCCTCGGCCTCGGGATTACCCATGCAGAAGTTGTCGAGGATGGCGAGACGATCCGGATCTGCACCCGAGGCGACAAGCTGGCGAACACACTCGTCAACGCAGGCCGCTCCCATCGCGTAGGGGTCGGTCTTGCCCCACTCGGGCAGGATCGCGACGCTCATGGACATGAGTCGCTTACTGCCACTGATGCGGAGGACCGAGGCGTCCTGCGGGGCGTCGCCCGAGGCTCCCGCGAGCGGCTTGAGAACGGTGTTGCCCTGGACCTCGTGATCGTATTCGCGAATGATGGGCTCGCGCGAGACAATCGCAAAGTCGGTGAAAAGATCCTTCAACTCCTCGCCCGGCTTGGTGAGAATGGGCGCATCGACTGGACCGGTTTTCTTTTCCCATCGGGCCTTGAGCTTGCGAACGGGAGCATCGTGGAGCTTGGAACAATCGAGCTGACAGACGGTATTGCCGTGGTGGGTGACCTTGAGAATGCCGGAACCGTCGGCGGTGCCGAGTTCGGTCAGTTCGGTCTCGTAGAGATCAGCGAGCTTGCGCAGTTCGGGCAGGGCCGACTCGTTCACCGCGAGGACCATGCGCTCCTGGCTCTCACTGATGAAGACTTCCCAACTGACGAGGCCGGGCTCTTTCAGCTTCACCTGATCGAGGTCGATGACCCCACCGCATTCCTCGAGCATCTCGCCCGCCGCGCTCGAGTATCCGCCCGCACCGCAATCGGTGATGAATCCGATGAGACCCTTGTCACGGGCCGCGAGGACAAAGTCGGCCGCTTTTTTCTCTTCGATCGGATTCCCAATCTGCACAGCCTGCTGGTCGGACTCGTGGCTCTCTGTATCGAGCGCGGCGGAGGAAAAGGTCGCCCCGTGGAGACCGTCGCGGCCAGTGCGTCCGCCGACGGAAATGACTTTCATCCCCGGCTCGACCTTTTTGTCGATGTCCTTGATCGGGATGACTCCGGCCGTGCCGCAGAAGACAAGCGGATTGTAAATGTAGGAATCGTCGAACTGGATCGCCCCGCTGATCGTGGGGATGCCCATGCGATTGCCGTAGTCACGCACGCCGCGGACGACACCGCGCATCACCCCGAGCGGATGGATGACGTCGGTCGCCTTGATATGGTCCATCGAAGTGTCGGGCGCGCCGAAGCAGAAGACATCAAGAGAGCCGATCGGCTTGGCGCCTTTGCCCGCTCCGAGGATGTCGCGGATGACCCCGCCGAGACCGGTGTTAGCGCCGGCATAGGGCTCGATCGCGCTGGGGTGGTTGTGCGTCTCGGCCTTCAGACAGACCGCCAGATTTTCGTCGAGGGTGATGAAACCCGCGTTGTCGTGGAAGGCCGAGAGGACAAATCCGGGCTTTTTCTCGAAAATGCGCTGCGAGACGTCGCGGATGTAGGTCTTGAAAAGCGAATCGACCGTCTCGGTCTCCCCGTTGATCTCGTGAGTGATCGTGGCGCCGAAGATGCGGTGCTTGCAATGCTCGCTCCAGGTCTGGGCGATGACCTCGAGCTCGACATCGGTGGGTTCGCGCTCCCAGCCGCGGTAGATCTCCTGGATCGCGAGCATGTCCTCGCGCGAGAGCGAGAGTTTCATGAACTTGCTCAGTTCGAGCAATCTATCGCCGTCGAGGTCCGAGATCTTGAGAACGCGGTAGTGATCCGCCGGGGCCTCGGCGATCTGGTCGAGAATAGAGAGAGTCGAAGAATCAGACATTGGCTTGAGTCACGTTCCACTGGTGAATGGCTGCGTTGCAGATGTCGCGAACGAATCGGTCCGATTCATCCACTTTCCCGCCGAAAAGGTAAATCCGCTGGCGAATCTTGAGATTTTTGAGCGTGAAACCGGGTTCCGTGATCCCTGCGTAATACCGGAGGATGGCCTCTTTCTCGAGGTCGAGAGCGCCCGGCTTCATTCCATAGTCGAGGAAAAAGGTGAAACCTGACAGGCCCGGCTCTTCACCCTCGTGCAGGTCGTGACTGATCTCGTCGAAGAGCGTCTTGCGGACAAAGGCGTCCATGGCGGTGCGCTCACCTTCGAATTCCAGCTCGTAGCGGCGGGTCCGACGGAAGGTCAGACCACTGCTAAGTGGTTCATAGAGTAAGTGGTTGGCGTCACCGGCTCCGATGAAGCGGTCACTGATTTCGTAGGTCTCCCGCATGGATAAAACAGGGTTTTTCCCGATCTGAGGTTGTTTCTTTTCCTAGGCCGGATTCGTGTCGAGTCAACCGCACATCACGAGGAGATCCCGTTTATTTTCCGTAATCCCTCCAGAACGCCCCTCGCCCGGTAAAATTCGATCTCCTCCCGTCCCGCCTCCGCGAGGACCCCGCGGACGACGTCGGCGGCCGCCAGTCCGGTGATGTAATCGCGGATCGCGGCCATTTTCCGCACCTGCAGATCAAGGAAGACGGGATCTACCTCCGGAGTGGCGGCATATTCACCTTTTTCCTGGCCCGCCTTGAGGATTTCGGTAAAGGCGACGCCGGCCTTCTGCCCGAGGGCCTTGGCCTCCTTGATGTCCGAGATCCAATCGTCGTGGAGCAGGGCAAAGTAGTCGCGCATCGCCTGCTTGTTGTAATGCGTCACAAATCGGCCGCCCTCGACGTCGATGAACATCGTCGCGCGGATCGAGTCGGTGTCGATCGTATCGACAAAGACGAGCTCGTCGCCGTCTTTCGCGAATTCCCATTTGATGTCCCACATCAGCAACCCGATCTCCTCGACGAGATGGCGCACCGCCCAGGCGCCGAGCACCGCGAGCTTGCCGCTGTCGGCGAACTGCGTGCCGCTGAGACCGCTCATGACGAGGGCCTCCTGCTTGCTCACCATGCGGTCCTCGGGTTCGAACTTGCTCGTGAAATCACTGACCGGCTTTTCCAGATACTGCCAGGCCTCGAGCGGACGCGAGACGCCGAGCTCGTGCTCGAAGGCCCGCCGCGCCCCCGCGTCCATCGCCGTGTACTTGCGGTAAACCGAACTCGCACTCGTGATTCCGAATCGCACGATGTACTCGAGCGGGACGACAAAGCCGTCCTCATGGCTGAACTGCGAGTAGTCAAAAAGATGCGCCCCGAGGAAGTTCGCGCGACTCGGCTTCAGGATCTGGTATTTCCGCACGACGTTGCAGGCGCTCGGATTCGCCGGCACCCCACTGCGGCTCACCTCACCGGTGACAGCGTCGAGCATGCCCTCGTGATGGGTGCGCGCGCCGCGTTCGCAGCAGCTCTCGAGCAGGCCCGTGAGCAGATCGCGGCGGTAGTCCTCGTCCAGCTCGGGGGCCTCCGTGATCGCCTGCCGAACCCGCTGCCACACCGCCGGATCGGCCATACGGCTGTAAAGAACATGACGAAAAAGAGCGCGATTGACGTCATTCCCCTCGATTTCAAAGAGCGCTCCCACGTCAAAGACCGAACCCCGCGAAGTCGTCTGCGTGACCATGACAGAGTCGTCTCCCGGCACAGCGAAGAGGCGCTGGACCGAGCCTTCGTAAAACGGCTCGCGGAGATCGGCAGGGGAAATGGTCTTCACCCCGTGGATCAAAGCGACGGCGATGGACTTGTCAATTGATTGCTGGTGAAAGGGCATTTCCAGTTTCCTCGTTCCGCCCGGGAGCGATCTCGTCGGGATCAGTCGTAAAACGAATCGGGCACAGACTGGAAGCCGAGAGCGGCCCGAGCGAAGATTGGGCGCCGAGGCCACAGATGCCGGCATTCCGTGCAGGACTGATTGACGTGGAATCCGGCTCTGCCCCGTCACCTGAGCCTCGGCGTGCCGTGATTCGGAGAGCTTGCACGGGAAGTGGGAGGATGAAAAGTTCGAGCGCAGATCGCAGGCAGGCCCCCCGAGACCTCGGCGATCGCTTCCAACACCACCGATTTCGTAGTGGTGACCTCCCGGCTCACCGCCCGTGCCCGAATACGGTGGCGACCTGGACGTCACCACTACCGCTTTTCGTGACGGCCGCCCGACCTTGACACCGCCCGCCCAAATCTTCACACTCGGGTCCATGAAATCCCCCCTCCCCTTCCTCGCGCTTTTTCTCTTCGGCACCTCCGCCTTCGCTAATCCCATCGCCGACAATCCGGCCTTTAAGAATGCCGTGGGCAAATGGACAGGAGAGGGCGAACTAACTTCCGCCGATGGAAACAAGATCCCCGTCAAAGAGACCTGGACCGCAGAACTGACCGAGACGGGGAATTTCGTTATCTCGGGGAAGAGGCTCTTCGACCAGGCCGAGCACGAGTTCTCGTGGGAATTTTTTGCCAACGGCGACCTCATTGAGGGTCAGATGAAAATGTCCGAGCCCGCCCTCGACGTTCGCTTCGAGGCTCAGGCCATCGCCGAGACCCGCACCGTCACGATGAAGATTCCGCTTACCGGCGGAGGCGGGATCATGACCATCGTCAACACCCTCTCCGAAGATGGCAAGTCGATGGAGGGCAGCGTCGAGATCGTGGATACGGGAGGTAAAATCACGACAAGCGGTAAAATGACCCATCGCCGCGATTGATTGCGTCCCGGGTCCAATTCGAGGATTTACAAATGCGGTGTCTCCGTGTTGAATCAGGAAAGTTCCGCTACGTCTAGCCGTCGCCATGAAATCGCGATTTTTTCTACTCCTTTTGCTTGTCACCACCTTCGCCTTACGAGGCTCAGCGGAAGAGGTCCACACCCCTGCCCCCGGAACGCCTGAGCGCAAGGCCATCATGGACGGCATGCGGGATTGGGTCATACAACAGCACCAGATCGAGGCGATCTTTGTCATCAATGCTCTCCTCGTCAAAGACGGCTACGCCTGGGTCAATGTGAACCCGCAGAGCCCCGACGGATCGGCCCAGTATGAGCCGCTCAGCGGAGTCCTCAAACTGGAAGGAGGCTCCTGGAAAATGGTCTTCCCTGATCCTGCGGTCGAACTTTCCACCAACGAAAATCTCAGTGAAGGAGCCGCCCGGGAAAAAGCGAATGCGATCCTCCTCCAGCAAGTTCCCGGAATCCCGCGTGAACTCGTGCCGCGCTAAGGATCAAAGCGCCGAAGTAAGGGCTTTAGCCCGAATTTCTCACACCGTTCTACTTATTGTGAAGGCGCAGAGAAGCGATCTGGCAGTCGGCCCCGGCGGTTTGAAGCCCGAATGAGACGGGAACAGCTTCAAAAGCGAGATGAGAGCAAGAACAGGGATGATCTGTTTCAATTCGGGCTAAAATCACCATTAACTAGGGAGAGTGGCAAGAGGTGAGTGAGCGGGCGGCCACGCTCTCCCTCATCCATTCCCTGCGGCATCAACCCTCACCGGAGGCGCGACTTCCGCCTCTCCCGCCACCTCGTCCAATGACTCGGCATGGCCTTTGCCCATGAAGGCGGAGATCCAGCGCAGGTCCGAGTTGTTGTCGAGCATCACCTTGACCAGCATTGTCAGCGGGACGGCGAGTAGCATCCCGACTGGTCCCCATATGAAGCCCCAGAAGAGGACCGAGAGCACCACGATCACCGTGGAAATGCCGAAGCGATCACCGAGAAAGATCGGCTCAAGGAAGTTGCCTATCGTGAAATTGATCACCAGGTAACAGGTCAGTACACCCGCAGCAGGCCAGAACCCGTGCATGATGAGCGCGAGGACGACCGGAGGCACTGCCGCGAAGATCGACCCAATCGCCGGGACATAGTTAAACAGAAAAGCGACGAGTCCCCAAAGGAGAGGGAAGTCGACCCGGAAGATGATACAGGAGATCGCAGCGAGGATCCCGGTGACAGCGCTCGCCACCGTTTTGATGGCGAGATATTTCTGAATATCGCGCGAGGTGTTCTGGAAAAGGCTGAGGTCGGGCCCCTTCACCCGCAGCACATCACGCACCTTGTGCGAGTAGCGCCCCGACTCGGAGAGAATGAAGATCATCACAATAAGCGCAAAGATGCTCTGAGAGGCGAGCGAAGTGAAGCGCGAGACGACGTCGAACTGCCCTATCATCGCGACGAGCCGGTTTGAGTCCCAGTAGCGCTCGAAAAGCTCCTGAAAAGTCGGGAAAGAGGTATCGAGCACGGTCGAGAGATCAGCCTCACTCGCCAGGGTGACCGCGGGAGGCACGCCGGCCGGGGTCTCATTCACATCGGGAGTCCCCCCCACCGGGGAGGGGACCTCGTCACCGGTTCGGGTCCAAAAGCTCCCGAATCGAGCGATCTGCTGATCCATCGTCGTGGAAAAATGCGCCGCCTGCTTGCGCATGCGCTCCGCATAGTCCGCACTCTTACTCTGCAAGTCACCGATCACACCCGAAAGCAGGAAGAGGATGACAAAGAGAAAAAGCAAGTCGATCAGCACCGTCGCCACGACCGCGAGCGGCCGAGGGAGTCCACGTTCGTCGAGCCAATTGAGGATGGGCAGAGAGAGCAAGGCAAGGAAGAGCCCCAACATCACCGGAATGAAAAGCGCGGCCGAGCCCTTCAGTCCCATCACGATCACGACCACACTGGCAAGCGAGAGCAGGATTCGCAGCCCGCTCCCTGATTGTTTTCTGCTTTGAGTCATCTCAGACATTTACGTCGCGAACATCCCGTATCCGCCATCCGAAACAAGGGATATTTCGACCGTCAAGAGTCTGCGCAGCCATGTATCCTGTGATAGATTTCCCGCGCCACCATTCCCGATGAATCGACGCCTTCGCCTCCCCGCTTTTTTCCTCATTCTCCTCTTCGGGCCGACACTCATTCTTTGGGTCATCCTGCAAGAGATGACTTTTCTGAACTGGTTCCTCCCCGCCGTCATACTCATCTGGCTGGGGCTCTTCGGGATCTGGTATTTCATCTTCGGGACCGGATCGGTGAAATCCCGCTCTCTCCGTCTCGGGATCGTCGTCGCGATCATTCTCGCAACCGGCTTTCTCGCCTCGCAATTGCTATGCTACGAGGGCTCCGCCGGCGGTTCTTCATTCCCGCGCTTTTCGTGGGTCTGGCAAAATCCGCCGTCCCCGCCTGCTTCGATCACCGCCACTTCGCCAACACCGGGCAATGCCCCCGAACCGAACGGGGAAGATACCATCGCCACTGAACTCCACGACTTCCTCGGCCCCGATCGCGACGGGATGCGGGAGGATCTCCCCTTTCAATCGGATTGGGATGCCCATCCGCCCGAGCTGCTCTGGCGGCGTCCGATCGGCCGCGGCTGGTCCAGCTTCGTCGTTTCGGGCAGGCGCGCCTTGACCCAGCACCAGGTCGGCGACGACGAGCACATCACCTGCCTCGACCTTCTCACGGGCAGCGAGCTCTGGCAGCACCGCGACTCGCAGGTGCGGCTCCTCCTCGAGCGGGCCGAAAACACGGGTGCCGCGATGGGCGGAGACGGCCCCCGCGGCACCCCCACGATCCACGGGGAAAAAGTCTACGCGATGGGCGCAACAGGCATTATCAACTGCCTCGAACTCGAGAGCGGACGACTTTTCTGGTCGCGGAATCTCATCCAAGAACTCGGTGGCGGGATCCAGCGCTGGGGCATGGCGAGCTCACCCCTTGTCCTTCCCGACGGACGCGGGATCGTCTTTGCCGGGCCCGACTCCCACGGCCCCACCCTCATCGCCTGCGATCCTCTCAGTGGCGAGACGGTCTGGACCTACGAGGGAGGCGGTGCGAGCTACAGCTCTCCGCGACTCATGACCTACGGAGGCGTCCTTCAGATCGTCAGCATCAATGCCACCGACGTCAGCGGGATAGACCTCGCCACCGGCAACGAACTCTGGCGGCATCCCTGGCCGGGAAAATTTCCCAAAGTCGCTCAGCCGATTGCCTACGGCGCCACCGGGCTCCTCGTCACCGCGAGCTACGGTGTCGGCAGCCTCCTCCTGCGAATCACGAAAGCCGGACCCGACACCCCCTTCACCGTCGAAGAGCAATGGAAATCGACGCGGCTGAAAACCAAGTTCAGCTCACCCGCGATCCTCGGTGACCACGCCTACGGTCTCGACGAAGGCCGTCTCGCGTGCATCGATCTCGCGACAGGGGAACGAGTCTGGAAGAATCAAAAATTCGGTTTTGGTCAGCATCTTCTTTTAGGAGACAGGCTCCTCGTCCAGACCGAACGGGGCGACGTCGTCATCGGCCGCGTCAGTCCGGAAAAATTTCACGAAGAGGGACGCCTCGCCGCCCTCAGCTCGATGACTTGGAACACCCCCGCCCTCGTCGGCCCCTATTTGCTCGTGAGAAATGACCGCGAGGCAGCGTGCTACCGGCTGCCGCCAGCCCCTTGAGAAGCACCCTTTCCTCTTTCATCATGTCCTACCTAGCCCTTAGCAAAGAGATCTCCGTCACCACCCGGGGAAAAGGCACCTACGAGATCACCGGTGCCCTCCACGACTTCGTCGCCGCGAGCGGAATCGAGACCGGCCAACTCACTGTTTTCGTGCGACACACCAGCGCGAGTCTCGTCATCATGGAAAACGCCGATCCCGAGGCGCGGACGGACCTACACGCCTTTTTCGATCATCTCGTTCCCGAGACCCTCCCCTTTCTCGTCCACACCTGCGAAGGTCCCGACGACAGCCCCAGCCACCTCCGTATGGCCCTGACCCGCACCAGCGAAGTCATTCCCGTAGTCCGCGGGCGACTCGCGCTCGGCACCTGGCAGGGTGTCTTCCTCTTCGAACACCGGCGCGCCCCGCACACACGGCAGGTCGTGCTCGCGCTCGCGGGGATGAAAGGTTAAGCCACGCGATCTTAGAGCGGCTTCAGTCCGACCGATTGGGCGATGCGATTAAACTGCGGCCGCTGCAGCCACATAAAGGTCTTCGCCGCTATCGAAACAGTCAGGTAGAGCAGCCCCAGCGTCAGCAACTCGCTCTTAAACCCGAATCCCAACATCACTGCGATCGGCGTCAGGGTCAGGAGCGGCAGCACGATGAGACGGGTGACCCTCTCGGGTCTCGCGAGGAGGCGCAGCCTTGTCAGTCGTCCCCGTCCCTCATGATACTCAGTCGCCGTGACTGCGGCCCAGTTCCAGAACAAGCCCTTTTTCAGAATGATGTCCGTCTTACCCGTGGCATCATCGACCGCCCCGGTGAAATGATGCAGGATTGCGGCGAGGAACTCTTCGCGACCAACGCCTTCACTGCTCCAGTAGGATTTTTCGTCGCCCAGCTTCCACCAGCCCGAGGCAATCTTACCAACCGCTTTACCTCCCACGAACTGCGCGCTCTCCCCCCAGTTCACCCACCTCCATCCCGCGAGGAGACGCGCCCCGCTGCGCAAGATCCCCTGCACGAGGATGAGTCCCGCGAGGGTGAGCCGGGAACTCGTCGAGTCAAACCCCGGCTCGATCACGGCGCGTCCCGCCCGCCCCAGTGCCACACGCAGTGAAATCGCAATCATCAGCGCGACCACGACCAACAGCGGGGGCAGAAAGACTCCGCCGATCGCCAGGCCTGTAATCCCGATCCACCAAATGACGTGGAGCGCCACCTCGGATAAACCTGATTCCCCACCCGGATAGATCATTTGAAAAGGCTCATGACCATAGCGCCCGTGGTAGACGAACGACCCGCCCCGCATCCCGCGCGAAGCATAGACCTGCCCTTGCCAGATCGCACCCCCCGCGCCGCGGAAACGCTCTGTATGGATAGGCATCAGCAGCGCCTCGGCCCGGCCGTAGCCCACCTGTTGACGAAAGTAGGCCCCGTAGGAAAAACGTCGATGATGCCACACAAACGCCGCGGGGTGAAAGCCCAGCTCATAGCCCGCTGCGAGAACCCGCCAGCAAAAATCGACATCGTCCCCCGCCGAGCGGAAGACCGGATTAAATCCCCCGACTTCATCAAAGACCGATTTGCGCACCGCGAAGTTGCACCCCGGAAGATGCTCCGCCCGAGTATCGCTCAGAAGGACATGGACCGGCCCGCCCGGTGCCGCCGCCACCCGGGCCTGCGTTGCGGTTTCCGCCTGCGGCGGGATGTTAGGACCACCTACCGCCCCGATCATCGGGTCTTCGGAAAAAAGTTTCACGATCCACTTCAGCCAATCCGGCTCCGCGATACAGTCGTCGTCCGTATACACAAGGATCTCCCCGCGAGCCACCGCCGCTCCCGCATTGCGAGCCGAACTCAGGCCGCCGTGCTCCACTGCTAGGTAGCGGATCGCTTCGTAGGCCCGCGCCAGCTCTTCCACACGGATATCGGCCCCGTCATTCACGAGAATGAGTTCGACCGACGGATATTCCAGTGCGAGCAGCGAATCGAGACATTCCACCAGCGTTGCGCTGCCCTTGTAAGTACAGACAATGACCGTGACCAGAGGCGTCTCTGCTAGAATAATCCCATCAGCAGGGGTATTCCACTGCCCCCACGCCTCGCGCACCACATCGACCGCAGGGCGAGTCGAATGATCACGACGCGTCAGCCCGAACTCCCAGTCCTCCACCGTCGCCCCGCCGCGCTGCCAGAGATCGCTCCAGGCAAAAATAGTCGAGCCTGCCACCCCAGCAGCACCGCCCGACTCGAGATACCATTCGAGTATGCCGGCCTGCCCCAGCTCCCCATGGGTGCGGGCATCGGCGCCGAACTCTGAGATAAAGAGCGGCTTGTCCCCCGCGAGGTTCTGCAGGCGGGCGAGATAGGACGAGAGCGAGTTTTTGTCCTCGAGGTATAGATTGAAGGCTACAAAATCCTGATTCTGCGGAAGCAGATACTCCGTGCTGGGATAGTTCGCGTAGGCGAAAAGCGTGCCCGGATCACTGGCGTGACCAAGATCGATAAGTCGCTCGATCTGCGCAACGACCCGCGCGGCACCCATCCAGCGCACCAGCGTCGTCTCGATCTCGTTCCCCACAAAATACCCCCCCAGGGCCGGGTGTCCGCGAAAACGCTCGACCGTCTCGATCAGCAACTGATCCGCCGCCGCGAGGGCACTGCGCTCGCTCAAAAAGTCGACATGCTGGGACCAGGGAATCGTGATGAACACCCGCAGACCCGCCCCCGCACACGCGTGCATGAACTCGAGCGACGGGATCTCGTAGAGTCGCAGCGCGTTCGCCCCGAGCTGGTCGCGGATGCGCCCGAGCTGCGCCCGACCTTCGTCGGGAAAGGCCCCCGCAGGAAAGGGACCGAAGGTGACTGCCCGTATCATCACGACCTCGCTGCCGGCCCGAAAAAACTTGCCTGACACTCGGAGCGGGTCGGTAATCGCGGAAACGGGAAAATCGGAGGAAGGCATCGAGAAAAAGGCAGACAGAGATGGAGGAGTTAACAGGGTCAGGTCGATGACCTGACAGGTGATGGACGCTCAGGCTAGACGTTTTAACCTCAACTATTTTTCTTCAAAGTCTCTTTTTTCCCTCCCTCTCCCGCTCCGCGTGATCCCGCATCCCGCCTGCGGATTCACTTGTCATGGAGCGCGATTCGTGGTAACCCGCCACTCTGTCGAATTCGAAACCTCGCTCCCACCGACGATGAAAAAACTCTTCCTTGCCTTCCTCGCCATTCCTTTACTCGCTCATTCCGACGAACCGGGTCAATGGGTCGATCTCTTTAACGGGGAAAATCTCGACGGCTGGACCCAGCGTGGCGGCGTCGCCAAATACTCCGTCGAAGACGGTGTCATCGTCGGCACGACCGTCCCGAAAACGCCGAACTCCTTTCTCTGCACCGACAGGAATTACGCGAACTTCATCCTCGAGGTCGAATACAAGGTCGATCCCACCTTGAATTGCGGCGTCCAGATCCGCTCGAACAGTCTCCCTGATTACAAAAACGGCCAGGTCCACGGTTACCAGGTTGAGATCGATCCCGCCGACCGCGGCTGGAGCGGTGGCATCTACGACGAAGGGCGTCGCGGCTGGCTCAACGATCTCTCCGATAATCCGGCGGCCCGCTATGCCTTCAAGCAGAACGACTGGAACCACTACCGGATCGAGGCCATCGGTGACCGCATCCGCACTTTCGTCAATGGAGTCCCCGCCGCTAACCTCACCGACGACATGACCGCGACCGGCTTCATCGCCCTCCAGGTCCACGGCATCGGCAACCGCGAAGAGGCCATCCAGGTTCGCTATCGCAATGTCAGGATTCAGGATCTCGGCGAGTCGACCGACTACCGCACGCCCGATCCGAAGCCCTATACCCACGAGGGTCCTCTCGTCAAAGAAGGTGCCGAATTCCGCAAGCTCGCCGAAGGATTCAAGTTCACCGAAGGCCCCGCCCTCGCTCCCGATGGCAAAATCTATTTCTCGGACATCCCGAACGAGCGCATCCACGTCTACGATCCGGCGAGCAAAGAAACGACCGTCTTCCGCGAGCAGAGCGGCAAGGCGAACGGGCTTTTCTTCACCCCGGCCGGTGCTCTCATTGCCTGCGAAGGCGGCGCCCGCCGCGTCACGCGGACCGATGTCGATGGAAAGGTTACCGTCATCGCTGAAAAATTTGACGGGAAAAAACTCAACAGTCCCAATGATCTCGTCCCCGACGGCACCGGCGGCTTTTACCTCACCGATCCCCGTTACGGCAGTGGTGACGACCGCGAGATCGATGTCGAGGCGGTCTATTACCTCGACCGCGGCGGCAAACTCACGCAGGTCGCGGCCGACCTTGTGAAGCCGAACGGAGTCATCATGTCCCCCGACAGCCGCATCCTCTACATCGCTGACCCCGGTGCGGAGAAGATCTTCGCCTACGACGTCGCCGAACCCGGCAAGCTCAGCAACAAACGCGAGATCGCCGCGGTCGGCAGCGATGGCCTGACGATGGACAAGCTCGGCAACTTCTACGTGACCTGGAAGGACGAGGTCATCGGCTTTTCGCCCGAGGGCAAAGAGGTGCTGCGACTCACCGTCCCCGAAGGCCCCGCGAATTGTCTTCTCGTCGGGAAGACTCTCTACGTGACCGCAAGGACCGGATTCTACGCCATCGGTCTCGAAGTCGAGGGCGTTCGGTGATCGCGGGCGAAAACGTGAACAGAGAGGTTCGCGCTCCATCCCCGTAGCGGCGTCGGTCCTGCGAACGCGGGGAAAGATTGGCAATTTCTGCGGCCGGCCTTACCGCTCAGCGGTTCTCCGCGTCGGGATCGAATCGACCGGTCTTATACCAGAACTCGAACTCTTCGAGGTTCAATTTCCCATCAGCATTTTTGTCGGCCTGATCGACGGCTTTGCGGAGCTCGCGGCGTCCGGCGGAGTTTTGTTTTCCTTCCATCATCGCTTCCATTTCCTTAGCGGTGACGGTGCCGTCGGCGTCTTTGTCGTAAGCGTCGAAGATCTCCTGTTCGCGGGAGTTCTTCTTTCCGGCGGCAGGTTTGTCTCCTTCGCCCTCTTTTCGCTTCGCGCCTTCTTCCTCTTTGGGTTTGTTGGCATCACCCTCGCGATCGCGCCCGGGATTGTCCTTTTTACCTTCGGCTTCGGGGCGGGGTTTTCCCTCCTCATCAGCCCGCAACGGAATCGCGGCGGAGGTGAAGGTCATGACGACTGCAGCGAAAGCGAGCAGGGCGACTCCGACTTGCGGAATAACAGGGGAGCTGGGATTTTTCATGATATGTAGCAGGCGTTGTTTTATCTCATTCTTTCTCGAAATGAAACGTTGTTTTATCTCATTCTTTCTCGAAATGAAAGGGAGCAGCGCCACCTCTACTGTGGACAGGCGGCGGGCTTCGAGGGCGCAAATGAGCGCGGCACCAAAGTCGCGACGCGCCTCGGCCGGCTCACGGCGCAGAGCAGCATCGATCCGTGTTCCGCTGCCGAGTGGGTCAACAAGTCAACCCTCAGCCCCGAGCTGAAAGGCAAATTCGGAGCCGGGCAGTAAGCGTCGCGGTGCGGGATGAGAATAGGGGTAGCCAAGAATGGCCCACCCTTTTTGCTACTGCGCAACCGGTCACTCCCGCAGTGGTGACGTCCACGTCGCTAACGCCCAGGCGCCGGGACTATCGAACGTGACGACGAGGACGTCACCACTACGATTCCCCGTCTCCTCAAAATCCACCGACACACTGAAGCGTGAACCCCTTCAGATACTTCGTCTCGGGCAAAGTCACGATGACGGGATGATCGCGTCGCTGTCCGTGCGCCGCGATGAGCCGCAGGTTGCGCTTCGCATCGACCGAGGCATCAACAATGACGTCGAAAAACTCCTGCTCGCTCACGTGGTGGCTACAGCAGTAGGTCGAGAGAATCCCGTCGGGCGTGAGCAGCTTGAGCGCACGCAGGTGGATCTCCTTGTAGCCGCGCATCGCCCCGCTCACGGCCTTGCGACTCTTCGTGAACGAGGGTGGATCGAGGATGATGAGGTCGAACTTCCGTTCCGCCGTCTCCGCTTCTTTGAGGAAATCAAAGACGTTCGCCTCCTGCGCCTCGAGCGTGAGCCCGTTGCGCTCCGCATTGACCCGCGTCGCCGCGACCGCTGACTCGCTGATGTCGATCGCCAAAACCGAGGCCGCACCCGCCTTTGCCGCGTGGAGAGCGAAACCGCCCTGATTGCAGAAGCAGTCGAGCACATTCTTCCCCGTCGAGAGCGCCGCGACCGCCGCGTAAGCATCGAGCTGATCGAGGTAAATCCCCGTCTTCTGCCCCTCGAGCAAGTCCACCTCCTGAATGAGACCATTCACCGTGATCGTGATCGGACCATTCCACGCCCCCGCGAGCAGCCCGACGACAGACTCGAGGCCCTCGGCCTTGCGGATCGAAGAATCATTACGCTCGATCACCGTGATCTCCGCTCCAAAGAGCCGCTGCATCGCCTCGACGATCATTCCTTTGCGCTGATCCATCGCCAGCGTCAGCGTCTGCAGGGTAAAGGCTTCGCCGTAGCGGTCGATGACGATGCCCGGGAGCCCGTCCGCCTCGCTCCAGACGAGGCGGTAGACCGGCTCGGTAAAACCCATTGTTTCACGAAGATTGAGGGCCCGGCGCAGCCGACGGTCGAAAAAGTCTGCGTCGAGATCCTGCTTCCGTCGCGAGATGCGGCGCGCCACGATCTGCGAATCGGGATTGTATATCGCCGACCCGAGCGGACGGTCGCGGAAGTCCTTCAGAGTGATCACGTCGCCCGGTTTGGGGTCACCGAAGATCTTCTGCACCTCGCTGGAATAGATCCAGTCGTGGCCGTGAAAAATGCGGGAGCGGGGTTTGATAACGAGACCGGCCATAATGTCGCGGATCTTCGTCCACGAAAGCGGTCCCGTCAAAAGAGCATCCGGGAGGCGGGGAGCGCTGACTTGACGAGCCGAAAGAGAACCCTCGCGATTTTTCCGCCCGATCGAGTAGGGCCACCCCCCAGAATACGTACCCTGACCAAGGCGATTTCCCGGCGTAAACTCCTTTTACAGGCATGAAAAGCGCCCCCTCCATCCTCGTGATCCCAGCCCTCCTCGCCGTCGCGCTCCCCGCCGCGTTCGCCGAAGGCATGCCCGACCTTGAGCACCATCCTGGAAAGGCCATTTATCAGAAACTATGCCTCGACTGCCACGGACCCGACGGCAAAGGGGTCAAGGACAAGGCCGATGACCCGCTCGAGGGCAGCCGCACCCTCGAGTCCCTCGCCGACCGCATCGACCGCACCATGCCCGAGGACGAAGCGCACCTCTGCGTCGGCGAAGAAGCCAAAACCGTCGCCGCCTACGTCTACGACGCCTTTTACTCCGTCGAGGCACGCGCCCGCAACACCCCCGCCCGCATCGACCTCTCCCGACTCACTGTTCCGCAGTATCGCAACTCCGTCGCCGACCTCGTCCTCAGCTTCCGCGGCGACAACCGGATCGCCGAGACCCGCGGTCTCAAGGCCAGCTACTTCGGGGGCGAGCGCTTCAACGAGCGCAAGGACTTCGCCGAGCAGAAAAAGCCCGATAAATTCGAGCGCGTCGACGACTTCGTCCGCTTCGACTTCGGCGAGGGCATCCCCCAACACGAGGAGGCCAAAGAGTTTTCCCCCGACGGCTTTTCGATTCGCTGGGACGGCACCATTCTCCCCACCGAGACCGGCCTCTACGAATTCGTCATCAAGACGCGTAACGGCGTCACCCTGTGGGTCAACGAACACCAGCACGGCGAAGAGGCCGGCAAAAAAGTCATCGACGGCTGGGTCGCCCCCAACAACGAAGTCCGCGAGGAAAGCGGCAGCCTCTACCTCATCGGCGGACGCCCTTACCCGCTCCGTCTCGACTTTTTCACCTGGAAGGAAAAGGCCGCCTCCATCGAGCTGATGTGGAAGACACCCCACGGAGTCCTCGAGACCATTCCCGTCCGCAGCCTCTCACCAGAATGGTCGCACGAATCCCTCATCGTCGACGTCCCCTTCCCCGCCGATGACCGCAGCGTCGGCTACGAGCGCGGCACGATGGTCTCGCGCGCCTGGCTCGACGCCGTCACCGCCGGGGCCGTCGCCGCCTCGGACTACGTCGTCAGCCACCTCGACGAGCTCGCCAAAACCACACCCGACCAGCCCGAGCGCGAGCAGAAGATCAACGACTTCGCCGCCGCCTTCGTCGCCCGGGCCTACCGCCGCCCGCTCTCCGACGAGGAGAAAGAGCGTTTTGTCAGGGTGCATTTCAAAGAGGGCCTCACTCCCGCGCAGGCGGTCAAGCGGCTCGTCCTCCAGACCCTCTCCGCCCCGCGCTTTCTCTATCCCGATGCCGGCGGCCCGGGCACGCCCGACCGCTGGACCCTCGCCTCGCGCCTCGCCCTCTACCTCTGGGACTCCGTCCCGAACGAACGGCTCCTCGACCTCGCCAACAAGGGCGAACTCGACAAGCTCGAAAAACTCGACGGCATCGTCAACGAAGCGGTCTGGAACTGGCGCACCCAGGCGAAGATGCGCGGTTTTTACCACCACTGGCTCGAACTCGAGCGGGCCGAAGAGCTGGCCAAAGACGACGGAGCCTACCCCGCCTTCGACCCGGCCGTCGCCGCCGACCTGCGCACCTCCCTCCACCTCTTCCTCGACGAGGCGACCTGGGGGAAAAAGGCAGGCTACCGCGAGCTTCTCCTCTCCGCCGAGATCCCCCTCAACGAGCGTCTCGGCAAAGTCTACGGCGCGGGCGTCAAGGGTGACTTCCAGCCCGTCGCCCTCGACGGCGGCAAACGTGCCGGCATCATCACCCACCCCTTCCTCCTTTCCTCCCTCGCCTACCACAACAACACCTCTCCCATCCATCGCGGCGTCTTCCTCACCCGCAACATCGTCGGCATGCCGCTGAAATCTCCACCCATGGCCAACGAATTCAAAGACGCTGCCTTTGATCCCACCCTCACGATGCGGCAAAAAGTCACTGCGATGACCAAGTCCGGCGACTGCATGGGCTGCCACGTCACCATCAATCCCCTCGGCTTCAGCCTCGAGCACTACGACGGCATCGGCCGCTGGCGCGAACAAGATCGGGACAAGCCCGTCGACGCGAAGAGCGACTTCACCACCGAGAGCGGACAGGTCATTCCCCTCGCCGGAGCCCGCGACGTCGCCGAGTTCGCCGCCAATACGCCGTCGGCTCACCGCACCTTCATCGAGCAGCTTTTCCACCACTTCATCAAACAGCCCGTCCGCGCCTACGGCAACGACGAGATGGGAAAACTCCGTGCGGCCTTTGAAAAAGGCGGCTACCAAATTCCCGATCTTTTGAAACAGATCAGCCTCGGCACCGTAAGCCACGAGACAGCCGGCGAACAATTCGCCGCCAAATAATCGCCTTTTCCACGCCTCACCCGACCCAACGATGAAAACACGCCGTGAATTCCTCCGCCATCTCGGAGTTTCCTCCGCCGCCCTCCCCTTCCTCTCCGGTCTGCCCGGACTGAACGCCGCCGAGGGCCGACAGGGCAAGCGCCTCATCATCATGTTCTCCCCCAACGGCACGATCCCCTGGGAGTTCTGGCCCGAGGGCGAGACCCTCGATTTTAAACGCATCCTCAAGCCGCTCGAACCCTTCAAGGACAATCTCGTGACCCTGCGCGGCGTCCACAACAAGGTCGAGGGCGACGGCGACCGTCACATGCGCGGGATGAGCTGTCTCCTCACCGGGACCGAGCTGCTCCCCGGCAACATCCAGGGCGGATCCGACACCCCCGCCGGATGGGCGAGCGGTATCTCGATCGATCAGGAGATCAAAAACTTCCTCCAGAGCCGCGACGAGACCCGCACCCGCTTCGGCTCCCTCGAGTTCGGCGTCGCCGTGCCCAATCGCGCCGATCCGTGGACCCGCATGTCCTATGCCGGCCCCAACCAGCCCATCGCCCCCGTCGACGATCCCGAACAGATGCTCGGCAAGCTCTACGGTCGTATGAAGGACAAAGAGAGCCTCACCTCCATCATCGACGGCGTCCGCGACGACCTCGCCAAAGTCTCGAAAAAGCTCGGTGCCGAAGACCGCGTCCGACTCGAAGAACACCTCACCCTCGTCCGCGAAATGGAGGCCGAGCTCCAGCGCGGAAACGAAGACCTCAATCTCACCCACCCCGTTCCCGAGATCGATCCCGACATCGAACTCGTCAACGACAACACCCCGCGCCTCAGCCGCATGCAGATCGACCTGCTCGTCAACTCCATGGCCAACGACATGACCCGTGTCGCGACCCTGCAGTTCATGCGCTCTGTCGGACAGGCGCGCATGAACTGGCTCGGGATCAAAGACGGCCACCACTCCCTCTCCCACGAGTCCGACGAGAACAAAGAAGCCGTCGAGAGCCTCACCAAAATCAACGAGTGGTTCGCCGGCGAGCTCGCCTACCTCACGAAACGCCTCGCCGAGACCCCCGAACCCGGCGGCGACGGCAGCATGCTCGACAACACCCTCGTCGTCTGGCTCAACGAACTCGGCAAAGGCAACAGCCATACCCTCGACGACATTCCTTTCGTCCTCCTCGGCGGCAAAGCCCACGGCCTCAAAGCCGGACGCGCCCTCAACTTCGGCGGCGTCTCCCACAACCGCCTCTGGCTCTCCATCGCCCAGTCCATGGGACACGGCATTCAGACCTTCGGGAATGCCAAGTTTTGTGAGGGCGGGGCGCTCAATTTGGGGTGAGTGCTTAGTGCGCGGACTATTTTGTTAAGGTAGCGGAGCTCGGCCCGAGCGAACGATTCATTCCCCGGGCAGCTCTGCCTGCGCTAAACTTCGGGTTTACTCATGCCTTTCGGGGCGCGACCGATAACTTACCGCCTGATTGCGCGCAACGAGCGCAGCGGGAAGATTCCGGAGTGCTATGATCATCTACACTGAAGCCGATTTTGAAATACGGCCATCCACGATAAAAGGCGCGGGCATGGGTCTGTTTTCGCGGGTGGATATCGAGCTTGAGGAGACGATCGGCTACTACACCGGTGAAGTCATCACCGAGGCCCAATTGTTTGAGGAAAGCACGTTTGCGGGATCAAATTACATCATGTGGGTCTGCACGAATCATATCATCGTCGGGGAAGGCCCCCGTGCCAATTACACGCGATATATCAATCACAGCAGCGAGCCGAACGCGTTTCTGATCGTCTCGACGCGCTGGAAATCCGCCCGTTTTGAGTGCGTCAACCCGATCCGCCCGGGCGATGAGATCTTTTTTAACTACGGCGAATTATTCCCCATTCTTTAGCGCGGGATGGTTGGGCAGGAGCGTCTATCCCACCCTACAAAGCCGTCCGAAACGGCCGGAATCGTTCCTTTACCCGAAAAAGCAGCAGTAATCGTCCTCGTCGATGACGCGGAGTGCCTCGGCGAGGGTGGACACTTCGGAACAGGGCTGGTAGCCGTGCCATTTCAGGTCGGCTCGTTTCCAGAAGATTTTCCAGACGTCACGGCTTCGGACGAACTGGAGCTTGGCAACGGGATCCTCGCTCATCTCACCCGGCCGGCAGAAGGCGGGCCTCACATAAAAGAGCTCGATCGTGTGACCCGAGAGGCGCTGGCCTTCCCGAATGCGGTCCCGCATGGACGGATCGGGTCTCCGGCGGGACCAGAAAGCGTTTTCGATGAGCGTCACGTGCGCGGCGATTTCGTCGTCGGTGAAGGCCATGGGGGTGAGTTTACACAGAAATTCGCTCCGGGCCATTAGATCAATGAAGGGAAACGCGAAATCGGGAAGCTGAAAAAAGTACGGGGATAACCACACACCCCGATTCAATGAATCGATCCAAAAAATACCGGCAACGGGACTCGAACCCGTACGGTTGCAATAACCAGCGGATTTTA
>JANQVJ010000014.1:4519-43664 GCA_030730365.1 Verrucomicrobiales bacterium | reverse complement strand
CGCTAACCGCTAACCGCTAACCGCTAACCGCTAACCGCTAACCGCTAACCGCTAAAAAGCTCAATACGGCCAGTGGGTCTTGGTCCACAGTCCACCATCCACGTAGATCGTCTGACCGGTGATGAAATTGGCGGCGTCGTCGGCGAGGTGGACGACCATGCGAGAAATGTCTTCCGGGAGACCGATCCGGCCCATCGGAGTCAGGGGGGACCAGGTGCCTGAATAATCGTCGGACTCTTCGCGAGTACGCTCAATCTCAATCGCGCCCGGGGCGACACAGTTCACGCGAATGCCATACTGTCCGAGCTCACAGGCGCTGACGCGGGTGAGCTGGTCGAGTCCGCCCTTGGAGGCGCAATAATCGACGAGATTGATAAAAGGCTGTTTGTTCGCGCCTGATCCGATATTGATAATGGATCCGCCGCGCCCCTGGTCTTTCATGACTCGAGCCGCCGCCTGAGTACAGAGAAAGCCACCCTTAAGATTGGTTCGGATCGTCTTGTCCCAATCCTCTTCCGAGAGGTCGAGAAGAGATGCCCAGGTCTGGCGTCCGGCGTTGTTGACGAGGCAATCAAGCCCTCCAAACTCAGCCACGATGGCGGCGAACATGTCCTCGACGTCGCCCTTTTTTCCGACATCGCCCGAGATTGTGAAACAACGACGGCCTTTTCCCTCGATAACCCTGCGGGTCTCATCCGCCCCCGCCGCGTCACTGTGGTAATTGATGACGATGTCCCATCCCGCGTCCGCCATGCCGTAAGCAATGCCGCGCCCCACCCCTTTGCTCGCTCCGGTAATCAATGCAATTCTTGAACTCATTGTATGCAATGGACTTCATTTATGCGCTGAGTCAAAAAATCTTGTCCGCTCCGATGCGGAAGGTCGCGAGGCGGGCCGGATGTGCAAGCTCGCCTGGAAGCACAGCGGGCCGAACCCGGCTGATCGGCAGTCAGCGCCGCCGGACTTTTCAAAAACCCGCGATTTTTGTGGCCATGGCCCGTCCGGCCTTATTATCTTTCGTTGGTCCCATGCTTGCTCCCTGCCTGAAACGTTCCTACTTCGCTCTCTGCCGAAACGCCCCCGGTCTGGTATGGTTGGCGCTCACTCCGGTGGCGTTCAGCGCGGACTTCACTGACAAGCTCACCCCCTTCTTCAACAAGCACTGCTATGAATGCCACGACGCCAGTTCGGCCGAAGGCGGGCTCGATCTCGATGACCTCTCGCGCGATCTCGACGACGAGGCGGTCATGGAGAAATGGGTGCGACTTTACGACCGCGTCGCCGATGGCGAAATGCCGCCCGGCGGGAACGTCGCACCCTCGGGTGGTGAAAAACGCCTCTTCAGTGAGGATCTCGGCCCGGCCCTAACCGCCGCGCACAAAAAGCAGAAGGGCACCGTGCTGCGCCGTCTCAACCGGCGCGAATACGAAAACACCATCAACGACCTCCTTGGGATTCATCTCGACCTCGCCGCGACCCTGCCCGAAGACGGACGGTCCGGCGAGTTTGACACCGTCGGGGAAGCCCTCGGGATTTCCCCGAGCCAGATGCGCAGCTACCTCGAGTCCGCCACTCTCGCGATCGATACCGCGATCGCAAAACGCACCGCAGCCCTAGAACCAGTCAAGATCACCGCGACTTATGCGGAGACCCGCGGGGCCGACAAGTTCGTGGGCGAGTCGTGGCACAAAGCTCCCGACGGCGCCATCGTCTTTTTTCGCGAGCTCGGCTACCCCACCGGCATGCTCCGCGAGGCCGAAGCGAAACGCAGCGGACTCCACCGCATCCGCATCACCGGCTACGCCCACGAGAGCGACGAGCCGGTCCTCTTTTCCGTCGGCGGGACTTCCTTTGCCCGGGCCGGGGTAAGACCTACCTACGGTTACTTCTCTTTTCCGCCCGGAAAGCCGACCACGGTCGAGCTAACCGTTTGGATGGACGAACGCTTCATGGTCGAGATCACTCCGCAGGGGCTCTATGATCCGGAAAATCTCATCCGCCAACACGGCCTCTCCGCCTACAAGGGCCCCGGACTCGCGATCTCCTCCGTCGAGATCGAGGGCCCGCTCGTCGAACGTTTTCCCACAATCGGGCACGAGCTCATCTTCACCGGACTCGACCGCCGCGAAATCGAGCCCGGCAATCCGAAAGATAAGGAAAGAAGCTACTACGTCCCGCGTTTCGAGATCGTCTCGTCCGACCCCGCCGCTGACGTCATCCCCGTGTTGAAACGATTCGCCTCGAGAGCTTTTCGCCGTCCCGCCACCGACGAGGACGTCGCGCCCTACCTCATCCTCTTTCAGGGGGAAATGACGGGCGGGGCCACTTTTGAGGAGGCCCTCCGCACCACCCTTACCGCGGTGCTTTGTTCACCTGATTTTCTTTATCTCCGCGAAAAGGGCGGCGCCCTCGGCGACCACGCCCTCGCCGCACGGCTTTCCTACTTCCTTACCCGCACTCTGCCCGACGAAATCCTCCTCGGTGCTGCCTCGGCGGGGGGGCTCGCCGCCGATCCCGCCGCTCTGACAGGACACGCCGCGCGGCTCATGGAGTCAGATCACTTTGCACGATTCCTCGATGATTTCACCGACTCATGGCTCGACCTCCGCAGCATCGATTTCACCAATCCGGACGAGGCCCTCTTCCCCGAGTTCGACCGTTACCTGCAGGACTCCATGCTTGAGGAAACGCGAGCCTATCTGCGAACGCTCCTCGCGGAGAATCTCGACATTTCCCATCTCGTGAAGTCCGACTTCGGGATGCTGAACTGGCGGCTCGCGAAGCACTACGGGATCAACATGGTCGTCGGCCCCCGGGTCGAAAAAGTGAGCCTTCCCCCTGGCAGCCCGCGCGGGGGACTACTCTCTCACGCCAGCATTCTCAAAGTCTCCGCCAACGGCACAAATACCTCGCCCGTGCTGCGGGGCGTCTGGATTAACGAACGGCTCCTCGGCAAACATCCCGCTCCTCCCCCGCCTGGCATTCCCGGGGTCGAGCCCGACGTCCGGGGAGCGACGACACTGCGGGAGCTGCTCGCGAAACATCGCGATTCCGAGAGCTGCCAGTCATGTCACGAGATGATCGATCCACCTGGTTTTGCCCTCGAGCGCTTTGACCCCATCGGCGGCTGGCGCGACAACTTCCGAAGCCTGGGGGAAGGCGCGATCCCGCCCGAAAAGTGGGCCGGCGCTAAACGCGTCTACTACAAAATCGGTCCACCCGTCGATGACAGCGGCCAACTTCAGGATGGTCGCGCCTTTACCGATTTCCTCGAATTCCGCGACCTCATTGCCGGGGAAAAAGAACTCCTCGCGCGGGCCTTTCTCACCAAGCTCCTCACCTTTTCGACCGGGCGCGAAATGGGCTTTTCCGACCGGCCCGAAATCAATACAATGGTGCAGAAATCATCCACCTCGGGATACCGGATTCGCGATCTCCTCCTCCTCGCTGTCACGAGTGAGATCTTCCGCCGCAAATAACCCTACCCCACTATGCAGATGCCACACCTCGCGACCCGCCCCGCCCTCAGTCGGCGCCACTTTTTGCGCGGCACCGGCGGTGCCATATTGGGCCTGCCACTCCTCGAAGCGATGCGCCCTGCCTTTTCGCGCGGCACCCCGGCGAATTCGCCCAAACGCTTCGTCGCGATGTGCGCGACCCTCGGATTCCACGGCCCGCACCTCTTTCCGACATCGCCGGGGAAGGACTACGAGATGACGCCATACCTCGAAAGACTGAGCGCCTACCGCGATGATTTTACACTGATGTCAGGATTGTCTCACCCGGACCAGCAGGGCAACAACGGACACGCCTCCGAGATGAGCTGGCTGACCTCGGCACGCCGTCCCGGACTCGCCGGGTTCAAAAACACGATCTCCCTCGACCAACTCATCGCCACCGAGATCGGCAATCGCACCCGCTACCCGTTCCTCGCCCTCTCGACAAGCGGACGCTCCATGTCGTGGACCGCGAACGGCGTCGAAATCCCCGGCGAGACCTCTCCGGCGAAGCTGTTCAAAACGCTTTTCATCCAGGGAACAGAGAAGGAAATGGCGGCGGAGATGAAGAGCTTCCAGCGCGGTCGCAGCATCCTCGATACAGTCCTCGGCGAGGCAAAGTCTCTCGGCAAAGAACTCGGCGAACGCGACCGCGGCAAACTCGACGAATACCTTAGCTCCGTTCGCGATCTCGAGCTGCGTTTGCGTGAGTCCGAAGGCTGGATCCAGAAGCCAAAACCCCAAATCGGAGTCGAACCTCCGAAAGATATCGAAGACAAAAATGACGCCATTGCGCGGCAACGGCTCATGAATGACATGATTGTGCTCGCCCTCAGCAGTGACTCGACCCGCACGGTCACTTTCCAACTCGCCGGAATGAATGCCGTGCCGAAAATTCCCGGAGTCAAAACCGACTGGCACAATCTTTCTCACCACGGCAAAGATCCCTCCAAAATCGATGAACTCAAGATCATCGAAGATGCCGAATTCGATGTCTTCGCCGAATTCCTCGGGAAGCTCAAGGCCATCGAGGAAAACGGAAAAACTCTGCTCGACCAAACCGCCGTGCTCTTCGGGTCCAACCTCGGCAACGCCAGCAGTCACGACTGGCGCAACCTGCCCGTCATCCTCGCGGGAGGAGGATTCAAGCATCAGGGATACCTGGCCCATGACGAAAAAGACAATACACCCTTCGCCAATCTTTTCGTTCCCCTTGCTCAACGCATGGGTGTCAAGATAGACACTTTCGGCAGCAGCAGCGGCACGGGGATAAAGGGGCTCGAAGAGGCATGAACGCCACGGCCCTTTCCTCCCTCACGGTCACCGCGCCTGGCGACGGTGATGACTTCGTCCCCGCCCCGACTATCTCAGCGATCACCTCGAGATTCACCCCGCTTGAGCGAAGTCACTTCATCACCCCCTCGGGCACGCCGTTGCTCGTCAGCACATGGACCTCGTGGGCTCTCGCTTCAGGGTGAAAATATTCCCAGACGACTTCCCCGGCACGAGTCACTTCGAGGAGTTTGGGTTTGGTAGGGTCTTTTTGACCGTAGCAGCAGACGATGGTATTCCCGTTTTGCAATCGCTGGGCACCGCAGGGATCGGCGAAGCGACCGCCGACATCTTCGTTGGTGAGTTTCCAGACGACTTTGCCGGCGGCATCGAATTCGACGACGCGATTGCCGTTCGTGAGCGTGACGAGCGTGTTCCCATCCTCGAGACGGATCGCGGTAAAAGGCCACACTTTCGCTTCGCGTCCGCCTAGCTCGGGCAGATCGGTTCGGATCGTGCTAACGACGGTGCCATCGGGGCCATACTCTTTCACTGCGAAGGCGAGGAGATGCGGCACGAGGTAGTTGCCGTTCGCAAGCTTCCTCGCCATGCGGGTCTGCATGTGTGCGTTGTCGGTCTCGGGCTGGAGCGGGACCCGCAAGGCGACCGTTCCGTCAGGCGCTACTTCAAGGAGTTGAGGTTTCACGCCTCGTTCGACGACGAGGGTGTTCCCATTCTCAAGGCGCACGACGGTGCCGAGTTCTTTATTTTCCGGGCTCAGGACGTAGGTCCAGACTTCATTCCCCTCACGCGTCAACTCTCGCGCGCGATTATTTTGCGAGATGAGGATGTTTCCGTCAGGAAGAACGTATCCGTCCCGCGAGGCGCCTTTTGACTCCCACCCGAGGCGGCTCTCTTCGTCTACGATCCCCGTGAGAGGACCGCAGAGGAGGAAGGAATGCTTAATCCCCGTGGCACTGCGCTGCTCACCAAAGGGCACGGGCTCATCAGCATGGGCGGTGAGAGAGGTGATAAAGATGGCGACAGCAACCGGGGCTAATTTAATCATGAGCCAACGATGACAAAAAACGGCGCCCGCGTCTACGCCTCTGCCGCACAAACTCCAATACGATTTTCCCCATGCCTCCTAATTGACTTCGTTTCACTTCGGCCTCTTCGCTTGCTCTTCGAAGACCCGTCTCGATTTTCTCCATGCTGACGGCACCTGCGGTGCAGCGATTCACACCCATGACCCATGACCCATGACCTCACTCCCCCTGCATCGCCCGCCGTATGTCACCCGGCTCGTAGCCGTAGAGATCGTCGGGCAGGGCGGCGTTATCGACCCGGACGAGCCGCCAGCTCGAGGGGAGGAAGCTTTGCTTTTTCCAGACAAAGACGAAGGGTTCTTTGAGCTGATTGATCTGACGGGTGACTTCGTTGCCGACCGGACCGACCGGCTTGCCGCTGAGAATGACCCGCGCGGAGACGGTCGCCTCGCCTCCTTCGCCGAAAACGACACTCTGATTCACGGGCGTGACGACGAGAGCCATGAACTGGCTCCCGGCATCGACCATGCTCTCGACGATCTGCTCGCTCGTGAATCCCCAGCGGTCCCCGTAGTCTTTAGCCAGTAGGCGCTGGATGCGGGGCGGACTGCGCCGCTCGATGCCTTCAATCAGAGAGGCCTGTCTCTTCGAAATCTGGGCCGAGGGACGCATTTGGAAGGCGACGAGCACCACGACGAGGAGCAGACTCGAGATCGCGGCGATGATGATCCAACGAGTATTTCCGCGGCGATCCCTCTCGTTAACAAATAAGCGTTGCGAAATTCTCACTTCGCCTATCTTCCCTTCTGCCGGTGCGGCTTGTAAAGACATTTTCACCCCCCGCCGATTTTCGCACATCCACCCCCTTTCCGATCCCGACCATGGCTACTTATCGCCCCAACGTCGCCGCGATTCTGCGGGATCCCGGCACTGGAAAAATCTTTATTGGCGAGCGCATCGATCACAAGGGCAGCTGGCAATTCCCCCAGGGCGGGGTTGATCGCGGGGAGGACCTCCTCTCGGCTCTCTACCGCGAGGTGGAGGAGGAGACCGGTGTGCCGAGGAGCCTCTACGCGCTCGTCGCGTGCCGCACCGACTACCGCTACAAGTTCCCCAACGGTAAATTGAAGAAGGGCAAATACTGCGGTCAGACCCAGACTTACTTCCTCTGCGACTTCCTCGGTAGGGACGAGGACATCAATCTGAAGGCCCATGTGCAGGAGTTCTCCCGCTTTCTCTGGATCGATCCGAAGGACTTTGATCTCGCCTGGGTCCCCCGCTTCAAGCGTCCCGTCTTTATCCGCGTCTTCCGGGATTTTTTCGGCATCAAGCAACTGCAGAAGACAGCGAAGACAGCGAAGTTGCCATAGAAGATCCGTTGAACCGCGTCATGGTATGAGGGATTCGGCTTGCTGAGAATCCACGACGCCTCACGTTTACCTCCAAATTAGTCCAATCGGACGCGTTCGCTCTCGCGGAGAGGCAAACAGACCCCGTTGCGTCCGCTGATTTTCGAGCCAGCGTCGATCAGGTATTGATCCGTGAAAACGTCCTGTGCCCATCGGGGCAATGATAAGTCGTTTCCCTTTTCTGAATGCATGGAAAGGTTAAAACGTCATATCAACGACTGAACATGTCTTTTGGAATTCAGGGAAAAGTCGCATTGCTGGTCATCCTCGCGACAGCCGCCTCGGCCTTGCTCGTGGCCAAGGTTCTCACCGGTCGTGCCGCCGAAGTTCTTCGCGAACACGAACTCATCGACCTGGGTGACGAGGCGTCCCTGCGTGGCTGGACCATCATCGATCAGGTCGATGCGCTGCGCGACGACCTCATTAACATCGCCTTCAATACCGGGTTCCGCGACAGCGTCGCCCTCGGCGAATCACCGGAACAACTGAAAGCCCTGGCCCGCACTCTCTGCCGGCGCAATTGGACAAATCATCTGCGCATCGACATCGTCACGCTCGATCCTTCGGGCCTGACCTCAACAACGATACATGAAAAGGCCGAGCTTGCCGAAGCCGATGTCTGGTTTCCAGGTCCCGACACTCTGGCCGGGTCGAGACTCCACTACTCTCCCATAGAGAGAATTCATCTCACCCGCATAGAACCCGATACCGAACCCGTAACCCGATGGGAACCCGTCATCTGGGCGCTCGCCCCACTCGACCGCAGTTACGAGTCGGGATCTTCTCAGTCGCGATACATCCGCATCATGATGACCCTCCATGCGACCGACTCGCCGCGACATCTCTTCGCAATGGTGAGTGGCGCGGGGGGGCAACTCGTCCGGCACGACGAGACCGAGTCGAGTGATCGTGACAATGACGACATTTTCCTCACTCTCGGGCGTGGCCCCGAACTCGTCGAAACGCTTGTCACGCGGCGGGCAAGGCAGGCGGATCCCGCGCGGACGCTGGAAGAGGCAAAAGTCGATCGCCTCGTCCGGCACGAGCATATCCCGCTGGCGAGCCCTTACTTTTTTCAGGAAGGTATCCCCGGCAAATCCCTCGCCGCCGCTGTCGAAAATCTCGGAGAAGAGGAGAACGAAAAATTCATCCAGTCCCTTCAGGAAAAGGCGGGTGCGCTCGGTCGCGTCGGTGGCCTGCAATCGGGTGTCCGGCAATTGCGTCTCCTCGCGCATGATCGGGAAAAGTTGAAGGCGATCCGCGAGCTGGTCCAGTCAGAGCTCGAGACTCACTTCCCCGGGGGCGACAACAAACTTTCCTGGCGAAACGAGATCGAGTGCGACGAGATCCACATCTGGACCGTGCGTCTCCTCATCGGCGAGGGAGAGGGAACCGGCGATTACCTTATCCATTACGCCGTCTTCGACGACGAACTCGCCTCATCGATCGAGTATGAGATGCTCTCGGTGCAATACATCGCCCTCCTCGTCGCAGGCGGCTTCGGAATCGTGGGCTTCTTTTTTGCGATGCACTTCATCCGCCCGCTCAAGCAGATGACCGTGACCGCGCAGAAGATCACTGACAGCCCGCGCGAGGATCTCATGGTCCATGTCGCTGCTCTCGCAAAGCGGCTCGACATCAAAAGCCGTGACGAAGTCGGCGATATCGCCAGGGCCTCGAAACGCCTCTTTGAAGAACTCATCACCTTTCAGGAGGATCTTGAAGAACGCGTCAACGACCGCACCCGCGAGCTGCGACGCACGAACATCGAGCTCGAAAAAGCGAACGACAAGCTCAAGAGCCTCAGCCACGAGAAAGACGCTTTCGTCGCTAAAGTCAGCCACGACCTGCGTCAGCCGCTCAACGCCATTTTCCTCCAGGTCGAGGCGCTGAAGCTCTCGCAACTGGACGAAGTGCAGAAGAAAGACGTGCAACGCATCCGCGACCACGCTGCACGCGAGCTGAATCTCGTCAACGATATCCTCGAGTATCAGAAGATCATCATGGGCGCCGAGACCCTCAACAAGGACAGTGTGGCAGTCGCCGCGCTCCTCGAAGATCTCGCCTCGACGTATCGCCCCTCCGTCGTTGCCCGCCCCGTCACCCTCGCGACCGAGAGCCCTGAGGATATCGGCGAACTCGTCACCGACGAGCGACGACTGCGGCAGATCCTCGGCAACCTGCTCAGCAATGCCTGCAAGTTCACCTTTGAAGGGGCCGTCACCCTCGCTGCCCGTCCACAGGAAATCAACGGCAGCGACTGGGTCGAGTTTACCGTCACCGATACCGGTCGAGGGATGAGCCCAGCCGAGCAGGCCAAGGCCTTCGTGCCCTTCGTTTCCAACAAAAAAGACAACGCCGGCGGTAGTGGTCTCGGTCTCTCCATCTGTCGCGAACTCGTCGCCCAGATGGGCGGTAAAATCGGGTTTGTGAGTGAACTTGGCAAAGGCACTCATTTCACTGTCTTCCTCCCGCGCCTACCGACCTCGGAGCACTACGAGCGCCGCAGAACCGAAGACTTTGACGTCCTCATCGATTCGGTATCGCAAACGAGCGGGCCCGGTCAGGTCATCCCGCAAGGCAGCACCATCCTCGTCATCGACGACGATGTAAAAGTGCGGGACCTCCTCGAGCGCATCCTCACAAGAGACGGGCACCGTGTCATCACCGCAGAAGATGGGAACTCGGGCCTGCGCCTTGCCGCTGAGCACCGCCCCGATGCCATTACCCTCGACGTCGTCATGCCCGGCGGCAAAGACGGGTGGGACGTCCTCCGGGCGCTCAAAGAATCCGCCGTAACACAGTCCATCCCTGTCATCATGGTCTCGGTCATGGCCGAGCAGGAGAACGCCCTCGCCCTAGAAGTCGAAGACTACCTCGTCAAACCCATCGACGTCGAAAGGCTCAGTCGCGTTATTTCCCGTGTGACGCAGAACTCTCCGCAGCGCAACCTCCTCCTCGTCGATGACGATACCGCGTCGCTCGAATCGATGATCCGTATCCTCGAGGCCGCCGGCTGGCGCACCATTCTCGCCCACGACGGGGCCGAGGCTCTAGCCGTCCTCGCCCGCACCCGTCCCGCCGCGATCATTCTCGATCTCATCATGCCCGGGATGGACGGGTTCGAGTTTCTCCAGCATCTCCGCGAAGATCTCCATCTAAAATCCATCCCCGTCATTGTCATGAGCGGGAAAGATCCCACCCGGGACGAGCAGGCCTTCCTGCGCGAGAGAGTCAGCACCGTCCTCAAAAAGGGAAGCCACTCCGCCACAGACCTCCTCGCCACGATCAAGTCCCGTCTCCGCCCCGCGAATACAGACAGCGAGGAAGATTGACTTTCACGCACGAGGAGAATTGCATGGCAGTCTATGTCTTTCACCTGCCTGACAGGACTGGTGCTGAGCCTCTACCTCATAAGCGCCGGGGCCGCCGATCCCCCCGCATCCGTGAGACGACGCGTAGGGATCCCGCCGGACTCCTTTTGCAGGAATGCTACGCCGACGGGCGCGCCGCCGGCCACGCCACGTGGATCGGCCAACTCATCCGGGTCTCGAAAAGCGGCTCCGGCTTCGATGAGCGAGAGAGGAATATCCCTCACGACAGGCTCTCTACCGCCGCCTTTCGCTGCAGGAGGCCGGGACAGACGGAGCTATTTTAACGGTAAAAAGTAAGAAATATCCCGATTATGCCTTACAGTCGCTTCCCGCTCTGTGACCTTCGAACCGGTCGCGGGGCTAGCCTTTTTCGGGCCACTTGTCGAGAATAAATCCCCTGAAAGCGGAATTCTCGGTTGCCATCGGGCGGCTTTGATCAACTATAGGCTCGAAAAAACGGTTCAATCCAAAACACCCAGGTAGATGACAGACCTCTCCAAATACAGAAATATCGGCATCTTTGCGCACGTCGATGCCGGCAAAACGACCACCACTGAGCGTATTCTCAAGCTCACTGGTAAGATTCACAAGCTCGGCGAGGTCCACGACGGCGCGGCCACAACCGACTTCATGGAGCAGGAGCAGGAGCGCGGCATTACGATTCAGTCCGCTGCGACGACCTGTTTCTGGGACGGCCACCGCTTCAACATCATCGATACTCCCGGTCACGTTGATTTCACCATCGAAGTGTATCGTTCACTGAAAGTTCTCGATGGCGGGATCGGCGTTTTCTGCGGATCCGGCGGCGTGGAGCCCCAGTCCGAGACCAACTGGCGTTACGCCAACGAATCCAAAGTGGCCCGGGTCATTTGGGTCAACAAGCTCGATCGTATCGGCGCCGACTACTACCGCGTCATCGATCAGATCAAAAACATCCTCGCAGCCAAGCCTCTCGTGATGGTCCTGCCCATCGGGATTGAAGATCAATTCTGCGGCGTTGTCGATCTCCTCACCCGCAAGTCCTGGATCTGGGATGACTCCGGTCTGCCCGAAAATTATACCATCGGCGAAGTCCCCGCAGACATGACTGACAAGGTCGAGGAATACCGCGCCATGCTCATCGAGACTGCTGTAGAGCAGGACGACGACGTCATGGAAGCCTACCTCGAAGGTGTCGAGCCCGACATTGACACGATCAAGCGCTGTATCCGCAAAGGCACCATCGCTCTCGACTTCTTCCCCACCTTCTGCGGATCGGCGTTCAAAAACAAGGCTGTGCAGAACGTTCTCAACGGCGTCGTCGATTACCTCCCCTGCCCCACCGACGTCAACCCCCAACCCGAGGTCGACCTCGAAGGCAACGAGACCGGCAAGTTCGCCATCGTTAATGAGAACGGCCCGCTCCGTGCGTTGGCGTTCAAAATCATGGACGATCAATATGGCGCCCTCACCTTCACCCGGATCTACTCCGGCAAGATCAGTAAAGGCGACACTATCCTCAACACCTTCACCGGCAAGACCGAGCGCATCGGTCGTCTCGTCGAGATGCACGCGAACTCGCGGATCGATCTCGATGGTGCTGTCGCCGGTGACATCGTCGCACTTGTCGGCCTGAAAAACGTCCAGACCGGTCACACTCTCAGTGATCCGAAAGACGTCGCCACGCTCGAGCCGATGGTCTTCCCCGAGCCCGTTATCTCTATCGCCGTTGCCCCCAAGGACAAAGCCGCTTCCGAGAAACTCGGTGAAGCGATCGCGAAGATGGTCCGAGAGGATCCCTCTTTCCACGTGGAGACCGATCCTGACAGCGGTGAGACCATTCTCAAAGGGATGGGCGAACTTCACCTCGACATCAAGGTGGACATCCTCAAGCGGACCCACAAGGTCGAAGTGGAAGTAGGCGCTCCTCAGGTCGCCTACCGTGAGACGATCACGCAGCGGGTCGAAGACTCCTACACTCACAAAAAGCAGTCCGGCGGTTCCGGTCAATACGGCAAGATCGACTACATCATCGAGCCCGGTGAACCCGGCACCGGTTTTGTCTTCGAGTCAAAAGTCGTCGGCGGCAACGTACCAAAAGAATACTGGCCCGCGATCGAGAAGGGTTTCAAGCTCTCCAAGGACAAGGGCGTTCTCGCCGGTTTCCCCCTCCTCGACTTCAAGGTGACCCTGCTCGACGGTGGCTTCCACGCGGTTGACTCATCGGCCATCGCCTTCGAAGTGGCGGCCAAGTCAGGCTATCGCCAGACTATCCCCAAAGCGGCGCCGCAGCTCCTCGAGCCCATCATGAAGATCGACGTCTTCACCCCGGACGATCACGTCGGTGACGTCATCGGTGACCTTAACCGACGCCGCGGCATGATCAAATCGCAGGACAGCACCCCCACTGGCGTGCGCGTCAAGGCGGACGCCCCGCTCAGCGAGATGTTCGGCTACATCGGCGACCTTCGCACGATGACCTCGGGTCGCGGTCAGTTCTCGATGGAGTTCTCCCACTACTCACCCTGCCCCCGCAACATCTCCGAGGCGATCATCGCCAAAGCAGCGGCTGAAAAGCTGGCGGCTGACAAAGCGAGGTAATCATCCCCCGAGTCGACCGACGGGTTTCAAGAAAGGCCGGGCGTTATTCGTCCGGCCTTTTTTATGCGCTCGTCGTAGACTATGCATTTCAAGGTAGAATCTCCCATGTCCACTTACCCTGTCACCTGCCCGACCTGTTTTGAGGAGTTCGAAGTTCCCCTGCCGCCGTCCAGTGAAACCCCGGCCGAGGTGGACTATGACTGCGAAGTCTGCTGCCGCCCCATGATCGTCGTCTACGAGGTCGACGACGACGAGGTCTGCGCCTACGCTCGCGGGATCCACGACTGAGCCCGCGACAGGCCAGTTTCCGTCGCCGGCCTTAAAGCGGCCCGCCCCAAGCGCCCCAAGCGCCCCGGTTACCGCGGCGACTCCGCCGGAGCGGGGGCTTGCGATTCGTCCGCGTTTGCATTGCTTCCGGCCGGGGTTGCCCCCGCGGGGCTCTCCCCTACCGCGGGGGAAGGAAGAATAGGCCCATCGCTCTTCACTGCCATCGAGACGGGAACCTCCTTATCCGAGACAATGCGGAAACCTGTCAGGAAATTCCTCTCCCCCGGCGATTCGGCGGCCCGGCGAGCGGTGAGTTCGAATCCAGCAGTGGTCGCGAAAGAGGCCCCGCGCTTCAGCGGCACCTTGCGGTCCGGGAAGTCCGGATGGGCGTCCCAGGTCGCCGTCCACTCACTCACATTTCCAGCAAGACCGATGACGCCATAGCGACTCTCGTCGGCGGTGAGCGCATCGACAGGGCTCCAGAACTTATAGCCATCGATACTCCCCTCCGCGACACCCTCTGCGGCCTCGTGATCAAGCCCGCTGTTGAAGCGGCCCTGCTCGAGAGTATCACCCCAGGGGTAAACACTGCCGGAGCGACCCCGGGCCGCTTTTTCCCACTCTTGCTCGGTGGGGAGACGACCGCCACGCCAGGTCGCGTATGCCTGAGCGTCCCACCAGTCGACCCCAACGACGGGGCAGTTCAAATCAATCTCGCCGCCGAAGAATTTCCCGCCCTTGATCGCGGCGCGATGGTATTGATGCCATTTTTCAGGCTCGTAAGAGGTCTTCTCGGCAGGCTGATCGGGATGACGAACTTGCAATTGCTTTTCCGGATTGGCGGCAAGGTCTCCAAGGAATTTGGCGTAATCGGCTATCGTGACCTCGTGGCGTCCGATCCAGAATTCGCCCAGTTCAATTTCCTCATCATTCTGAAAAGGGAAAATACCGGCGGGTATTTTCGTGTAGAAATCGAGTTCGCGCACCTCGGGCTTGGCCCCCATCACGAGGAAGGAGATAATCGCCCCCGCGACAATGAGGAATCCGATGAGCGAGCCCGAGATCAAAGCAGTGCGGTTCGTTTCCTTCTCCGTGATCTTCGCCAGTTCGGCGGTGGAGAGTCCCTCCTTAGGATCGGGCGGATTGAGTGCCTTGCGCAGTCCTTCGATCGAGTTGATCGCATCGATGCGGTCCGTGCCCATGCGGTCGATCAGGGAAAACAAAGCCGGATCGGTAACCGACTTTTTCAGGAAAGAGGAGATCGCGTCGGCGAGCAGCTCCATTTGTTTGCGCTCTTCTTCGACCGAGAGAGGATTGCCGCGCCCGCGCACGGGGTTGGCAATGCGGGGCTCGGCTCCCTTAACAATGAGAATGCTTTGCGCCGTGAAAAGGCGATGGGACATGCCGTTGTCGCGCAGATAGATGAGCGCGCTAGAGGCCGCCGCGAGAACTTTCCAGAGGACCGTATCGTCCAGCTCGCTGCGGCGGAGGGCGAGATCACTGAGGCTGGGTGCGTCGACCAGTTCGAGAGTGTAGAAGTTCACCCCCAGCTCCTGATCGCACTCATACACGAGCGAAATCGCCGGGTGATTGACCGAGGCGCGGGCACTCGCCTCGTTCACGAATCCCTGCACCCACCTGATGTCTTTGCGGTGCTTGCGATAGAGCGTCTTGAGCGCGACATGGCGTCCGATCGACGTTTGCTCGGCCTCGTAGAGGGCAAAATCGGCGTCCCGCTGGATCTCGCGTAGCAGTTTGTAATCGCCGAGCCGGGTCCCCACAGGGAGAGCCTCTTCCGGCAGCTTGATTGGGGCCGATTCCAGAAGTGGACGCGGTTCCGCCAACTTGTCGGGGCTAGGCTCGGTGGCGATCTCGGGTGGAGTCGAGTTCACCGGCTCGCTCGAGGAAGCGGGAGTCGCCGCGTTAGCGGTCCCCGCACCCGCGAGGAGATCGTCGACCGGGGTAGGCTCGAGATTGATGACAGCCTCGAACCACTCCACCAGCACGCCGCGATTCACCGGTTTGAAAAAGAGCCGCTCCCGGTCCACGACCCGAGGGTAAAAGGGCGTCATGTCTTCATGGCTGCAGAAGACACTGGGGAAAAAGCCGATCTCGCCGTGGAGATGGTCTCGCAAGTCAAAGATATCGGGACCCGACGCGGCATCGATGTTGGCCACCATGATGGAAAGATGATCGACCCCTCTTAACGCTTCCCAGGCGCTCGCGGCATCTGACGCCTCGAGGATGCGGTCCACTTTGTCTCCGAGGATGGATCGCACCTTGGCGCGATCGGCTTCGGACTGATCGATGATTAACAGGACGACGTCTTTTTGCATGCAACAAGCTAGGGAAAAACAGGATCGGGGAATAACGCGTTTTCGGGGCCGAGGAACCCTCCGGCGGGCGCAGTATCGGCGGGACTTTCCAGCCTCAGCCGCGCGATGTCTTCGGGCATCACCACTTTATCCTGAATCTGGTTACGATAATAAAGTTCAATCGCATATCCATAGAAACTTCTTTCACCCAGTTCGAGCTTTTGCTCATCGGTGAAGACCGGCTGGTTGTATTTCACGATGATCTCCTCGGTGCCGTCGCTTTGCCAGTCGTAGGGCGCACTGGGATAATCGTAGGAAGTATCGGCTGTCGAGGCCTTCACCTCACCGTCCGTGACCCGGTCGTAGAAATACACCAGCAGGGTGAGATCCTCTCCGATAGGGCGGGCGTTAGGGTCGGCATCGACGACAACCCGCAGCGTTACCTTCTGGCCTTCACTCGTCGGAGCCGCTTCCTCAACCTTGACCTCCCCGATCTTCATCACCTTGACACTCGAGTCCGCCGCCGGGAGTGCCTCACCCCTGAGTTGCTGCCCGGCTAGAGGAAAATACGCACCTGCCACGACCGGTCCGACGCCCTCGACCCGCTCCCAGTAACCGTTGGCCTTTTCCGTCAGGCCCATCTGGCTCAGCGTCGCGCCCAACTCGGCGAGAATGCGAGGATGATCCGGCAGGGCCGACTCAACTTGGCGAAAGGCCTGCAAAGCGCCCTGCATGTTACCACTCGCCCGCAACTCGGCCCCTGTTGACATGAGACGTTCGAGGATGGGTTCGCCGCTCAATTCATTTTTCCGCGCCGCCACCGCCAGCGCCGCCGATAGCGAAGGACTATCCTCACCGCTACCGGGGGCGGAAGCCGCGGGGGGCGCACCGAAGGGAGGTGAAGGGAGCGCAGAAACCTTGCCTGCAGGTGCTGAGGGGCCGACCGAACGCAGGGCACCGCCGAGATTCGCCCCAAGAGGAGCTCGCGTCCCGACCGGGTCTTCTCCCGACGAAAAACCGGGAACGACCTGATTTCCTGTCATGGCGTCCGCCACCTCTCCCGAAGCGGCCGGGACCGGCCCGACGACGCTTATCTCGGCGGCCGGATGTGGTGTCACGAACCCGACACTGCCCGTCTTTTCGCCCGCCTCCGGGATGGGCGAGGCCGCGTCGGCCGGCATCATTATTTGCAAGGGTGGGGCCGGTGCATTGGCAGGCGGAGCCGTATCACTCGCGGACGGGGTGCGACGCAGAACACCGAAACCGAGCGCGAGGATCTGAAGCGACGCGATCCCCCCTATCACGCCCATCGCGATTCTGAAGGTCCGGCCATAATTAGGCCGTTCAGATGAACAATTTTCTGTCATTACACTACCAAGCCCATTACTGAGACCCGATCTATTCCTGTTGAAGGGGGCAGTATCCTTTACTTTTCCCAAGTCGCCAACCGCATTTCGGCCTGAAACCAGCCTCTCTTTCGGGCCCCGGCCCGAGCGCTTTCCTTTGTCATCCCGTCGGGAACCCGGGTGAAATTTTCAAAAAAATCTCACCTTCCTGACATTTTCACATTATGATTTCTTGAGTCCGGTTGGCAACGATACCTTTAACTCGTGCCGCCTCTCCCCCACCTCCATCATCCTGGGCTCGGTGAATACTGTCAGTCTCCAGATGGAAGAGGGCGCCTCCCTCGATGGCCAGTGCAAAGTCGGCAAGGCGAAAGCCTGATCCGTCTCCCGATGACGAGGGCATCCCTCGATCTTTACAAAAACGTCCCGATTTCCCCGGGACATTTTTCGTGTCCGGGTCTTTGACCAGGGTAACACGAGGGTCCCGGCGCAGACGGTCCTGGATCACAGAGTGCGCTGTTTTTTGCGATGGAACGGTTCCGGAAACGGCGGAATTTGTCAAGGGAGCCCTCGAGCGGGAGCAAGAACGGCGAAGACGTTTTGGCGAAAAGTGAACCTCCGGGCTAGCTGTAGGTGATGCGCGATTTGCAGAAGGGTGTGTGATCGGCAGGCGGGCTTTTACTCACTCTGCGGGAAGGGGCGAAAACGGAGTCGGAACGGGAAGGTTCGGGGCCCACCCTCCTCATTCGGTAGCCTGTATTTGCTCCCCAACGAACAAGCACTTCGTGCGGGAGAATGGGACCACTGCGGCGCGCACTGGTTTTCATACCCAAACTCTTGAATTTTCCAGTTCCCGTGCGGAACCCGGAATGGAGCAAATGGGAACGTATCCTCCCCACAGGCAATCCACCGGTTGCGAACTCTACGTTCGCACTCGCCCTCCTCCACCCCTCCCCTCCGTATGCAACAGCTCCTATGTCAGATCGCGGGAGGGCGGCTATGCAGAGCGGTTAAGAAAGGAGTTCGTGAGCAAAAAAGAGACTGCCACTTTAGGGGCAGATTTCGCCTTCTTTCTTCCGAGACTCACGCGCCGCCGCCTCCCGCAGCTTATCCTTTTTGCTTTTGCGGTGACCCTTCGCGCCGCCTTCCCGAAGAGCAGTACCGGGCCGGAGTGGGGTTGGCTCGAAGCCGGAAATGATCTCGCGCGCGACTCTCGTGCCGGTGCGCTTTTCAATGACAGCAAAATGCGATTCCGCTGCAGGGGTGACGAAGCTGATGGCGAGCCCGCTCTTCCCCGCCCGCCCGGTGCGTCCGATGCGGTGGGTGTAGTCCACGGCGGAGCGCGGCAAATCGTAGTTGAGCACGACCGGTAGCTTCACGATGTCGAGCCCGCGCGCGGCGAGATCGGTCGCGACGAGGACGCGAATGAGTGAATTTTTGAAATCGAGGAGCACGTTCTCCCGTGCGCCCTGGCTCAGATCGCCGTGAAAGGCGAGTGCACTGACGCCATTCCGGCGCAGCTTATCGGCGACATGGTCGGCGGTGTATTGCGTCGCGACAAAAACGAGGACACGCTTCCATTCTTCGTCGGCGAGAAGATGGCGCAACAACGGGGCCCGCTTTTCCGGATCGACGCAGATGGCCCGCTCGGTAATGACAGGGGACTCGGTGAACGCCGGTTCGAGATGGAGGCGCGCCGGTTCGTGGAGAATCTCCCCGGCCAAATGCTCGAGCGAGGCCGGGCAAGTGGCTGAAAAAAGCAGGGTCTGACGTCGTTTCGGCAACAATGTCAGGATACGCCCCATCTCGTCGGCGAATCCGGCGTCGAGCATGCGATCCGCTTCATCGAGCACGAGAGTTTTCACGGCGGAGAGACGCACGGCATTATGATCGACGAGATCGAGGAGTCGACCGGGAGTGGCCACGAGAATATCCGCCCCGCCTCGCAACGCCATCATTTGGGGATTGATCGAGATTCCGCCGACCGCACTGACGACTTTGATCCGCTGCGGCAAACCGGAGGAGAGCGTCTGGACCGTCTCGCGCACCTGCGCGGCGAGTTCACGGGTGGGCACGAGAATGAGAGCGTGAAGCCGCCGCGGTATTTCCCGGGGAGCGGTGAGCCAGCGCTCGAGGAGTGGCAGGAGGTAGGCCGTCGTTTTCCCTGAGCCGGTTTCCGCTGTGACGAGGAGATCTCCCCCGCCGAGCACGACAGGTATCGCGGCCCTCTGCACCGGCGTTGGAGCCGGATGCTGAGCAACTGCACCGAGAAGCGGAGCCGAAAGACCGAAGGAGGAAAAAGGCATCGCTATCTCTACGCTCGATCCGGAGGGAGACCAGTGATTTCGGGAGGCTACCTCGGCAGAGAGAGAAGTGGAACGGAATATCCACCCTCCTTCTTTCATCCGACGATCTTCGAGACGTCGAGGAGCCAGACCTGCCGCCCCGCCCCTCCGTGCGGGGAATCGACCGTAACGAGTTTGCCATCGTTACTTGAGCGCGGATGCGTGTCGCAACGCCACTCCCCGAGATACTCTTTCGGAAGATGGAAGTTGGCGAGGTCGTGACGCTGATTCGTCGGCTCGTGATACAGATACGGGGTCTGATAGCGACGCACGCCAGTGGGGTAGGTGTCGTTGAGGATCCACTCGCTGCCGCTGCCGACGTTGAGATAGGTGTTGTGCCCGTTCTTCGGCATAACCCCCTCTCCCACGACGGTGGCCTCCTGTGTTTTGTCTTTGAGCAGGTAAAAGGCATCGGGCTTCCCCTCCGGACGCGTCCAGGCGGTGATGTGCCCCGCGTCGCGCCAGATGAAATGCGAGGTGTAGCCTGACGGATCAATAATATACGGATCACTACCGTCGAGATTCATCGTGAACATACGGGTGACGAAGCCGTTATTCACCGCAAAACCCACGTCATCGGGCCCTTTCGAACGCCAGCGATGGAGGAAGGTGAAACGCTTCGAATCAGGCGCGATGAGGAGGTGATTATACCAGTTCCACTGATCCGCGAGGGATCCTCCATGGAACGGAATTTCCACCGCCTGAGCAAGGCTGAAGATGAGCTCGCTTTCGCCCGTTTCCATGTTGACACGCCAAATCCCCGATTTTTCGGGCGCCTTTTCAGCGCGATAAGGATCGGCGATGCCCTGATATCCGTAGCCGGGACGCAGCGCCTGAATACGGGCAAAGTCGGCCGTGACACCCCACTTGCCATCGGGGCTGAGCGCATAGATTGCCCGCGGAATCGTATTGACCTCGCCACTCTCGATGTTCTTGATGCGGCAGACGAGCTGGTCCTTTTCTCGATCATTCCAGACTACTTCGTTTTTCGAACCGGGCCGCCATTGCAGCATGCAGCCCTGCTGCCAGCCCCAGGCGTCACTTTTGCCAAGTTCGGTCCAGCGATCTCCGTCTTCGAGATCAATCATCCCGACTTTAATCTGATCGTCCGCTGTCGGCGTGCGATGCTCGAAAGTAACCTGATTGCTCAGAACGAAGCGATTCGACGGATCGAACTGAAGTTTGTCGTAGTAGCCGAACCAGTGAAAGGTCGGGCCCGTCGTGATCGCCCGCGCCGGAACAAAGGCCTCGCTGAATTTGGAAAGGTCGAGAGAATCCTGGGCGAAACTCCGTGCGGGCAGGACGAGACCGGTCGTGAGCGCGGAGGCGGAAGAAAGGAAATGGCGGCGATTCATCATGAGTCCGACAGTCTATTGAGGTCTCCGACCTTATCCACTGTAAAGTCGCTCACCGACCGGGCGGTATCAGGGCAAATCCCGCTGCGGTTTTTTCGCCCGCAGAAGAGCTCGCAAGAGCTCCCGTTTCTTGGTCACGCAATGGGGAACATTGGCCTGTTTCGCTACACCAAGATATCCTTCACGACCTTGCCGTGCACGTCGGTGAGCCGGAAGTCCCTTCCCTGGAACCGGTAGGTGAGCTGCTCGTGGTCAAACCCTAACTGATGCATGATCGTGGCCTGGAGATCATGAACGTGGACGGGATTCTCGGAAACAGCGAAGCCGAGCTCGTCCGATTTTCCGTATTCGAATCCGCCCTTCACGCCACCGCCGGCCATCCACATGGTAAAGGCGTCAGGGAAGTGATCACGACCAAGCACGCCGGAGGCGGCGGTGCGGCCTTCCTGGAAGGGAGTGCGTCCAAACTCACCGCCCCAGACGATGAGCGTCTCGTCCAGGAGCCCGCGGTCTCTCAGGTCTTCGATCAGTGCGGCGATGGGCTTGTCCATCGTGGCGCACTTGTTCGTGAGCCCCGACTTGATCCCGAGGGCCTCGCCGGTGCCGTGAAAGTCCCATCCCCAGTCGAAGAGCTGCACAAAACGCACTCCCGACTCGACAAGGCGGCGCGCGAGGAGGCAGTTGTTCGCCAGGCTGGCCTCGCCCGGTTTGGCCCCGTAGGCTTCGAGAGTCTTCGGGGATTCTTTTGAAATGTCCATGACCTCGGGCACGCTCGTCTGCATGCGGAAGGCAAGCTCGTATTGGGAAATACGCGTGAGCGTCTCGGGATGCCCCATTTCCTCGGCCTGGAGACTGTTGAGATCGGCGAGCGCGTCGAGCGTCTTGCGACGCATCGAGCGATCCATTCCGGCGGGATCGGACGAGTAAAGAACCGGGTCCCCTTTTGACCGGCACTGCACCCCCTGGTAGACCGAGGGAAGAAAGCCCGAGCCGAAGGAAGCCTTGCCTCCATTGGGCTGCACCCCGCTGGAAATCAGGACGACGAAGCCGGGGAGATTCTCGTTCTCGGACCCGAGCCCGTAGGTGGCCCATGATCCCATTGAGGGACGACCCGCCCGCGGAGAGCCGGTGTAGACGAGCAGCTCGGCGGGCGCGTGGTTGAACTGGTCGGTGTGCATCGAGTGGACGACACACATCTCGTCGGCAACACGGTGAAAGTTCGGGATCGCGTCCGAGAGCCACATCCCCGCTTTGCCGTGTTGCGACCACTCGCGCGGAGATCCCATCATCTTGGGCACGCCGGTGGTGAAGGCGAAGGTTTTCCCCGCGAGGAAATCGTCGGGACAGTCCTTGCCGTTGTATTTCACCAACTCGGGCTTGTAATCGAACATATCGAGGTTCGGCGGAGAACCGGTCATGTGCAGGTAGATGACACGTTTTGCCTTGCCCGCAAAATGCGGTTTTTTTAACGCGAGCGGATCACTCAGGCTCGCGGGCGACACGCCGCGGGCGAAGTCGTTCGCCATCAGGGCATTGAGCGCGATCCCGCCTATCCCGGCGGTGGAGTGACGCAGGAAGTGGCGGCGAGTGTGAAACTGAAGTTGTTCGAGGGCGGGGTTCATCGTAGCGCAATTTTTAGTTTACTGTCAGGGAGCGATCAGCGTTTCATGAAAACTTCGTCGAGGTTCAGGATCACGTTCGAGACCACGGTCCAGGCGGCGTGCTCGGGAAGGTTGCTCCCGGCAGGGAGCGGTCCGAGGGGTTCCTGCGCCATCTTTGCCGCCATCTCGGGAGTTGCCGTGTAGTCGTCAAGAGTGCTCTCGTAGAGGGCGGCAAGCCGCTCCACTTCCGACGGTCTCGGCTCACGGGCAAGGCTCTCGCGGATCGCGAAGGCGAGGCGCTGCGGCAGGTCGGCCCCGCCCTTTGCCACGATCTTACGACCGAGCGCCTGAGCGGCCTCGACGTAGACGGGATCATTCAGGGTCACGAGCGATTGCAGGGGCGTGTTCGTGCGCCCACGACGAACCGTGCAAACCTCGCCATTGGGAGCGTCGAAGGTCGCCATGGAGGGGTATGGATTGCTGCGCCGCCACGAGGTGTAGAGGGCACGACGGTAGCGATCTTCACCCGCACTGTTGACCCAATCGGTCTTGCTTCCGAAAGCGGCCGTGAGTCCCATTTCGGGCTGGGGCGGATTGACCGGTGGTCCGTGCATCTTCCCGCTGAGCAGTCCACTCACAGCGAGTGCGTTGTCCCGAATCTGTTCGGCGGAGAGGCGGAATCTCGGCCCGCGATTGAGGAGACGGTTGTAGGGATCACGCTCCTCGAACTCGGGCTTCGTCTTCGACGACTGACGGTAGGTGGCCGACATCGCGACTTGCTTGAGAAGTCGTTTGATGTCCCATCCGTTTTCCTGAAAATCCAGCGCGAGCCAGTCGAGCAGATCCTGATCCGACGGCAGCTCTCCCTGCGAACCGAACTCCTCACTCGTCTCGACGATGCCGATGCCGAAGAGCTCTTCCCAGTGACGGTTTGCGACGACGCGGGCAGTGAGGGGATTGTCGGGGGAAATGAGCCATTTGGCGAGGGAGAGACGGTTCGGAGTGACTCCCTTTTCGAGCGGATGAAACACTGCCGGCACACCCTCGCTGACCTCGGGCCCGAGGCTCTTGTAGTTCCCTCGCAGTTGCACAAATGTCTTGCGACGCTGATCGGCGGGGCGATCGCGCATGATGGGCACGGTCGTCTCGGGCTTGGCCTCGGCGAGCTGTTTCTCGAGTTTCGCGAGTTCGGCGCGCTCGTCGTTGAGTGAGGGAGCCACGGTCTGGTAAAAGGCGGTAAGACTCTTTTCCTCATCGGGAGCGAGCGTGCCCGGCGTCTTCCGCACGAGCTGGCGGATCTCCATCGGCATGCGCGCCCACTCGAGCACTCCCGCCTCGCTCGTGTAGGAGAGTGCTGCGTGGGTGATGAGATGCTCTTTGAAGTCCGAGGTCTGCTCGAGTGTGAAGATCAGTTTGCCACCCGCGATTTTCATCGGCGTCTTGCGGATGAGGGTGAGCTCCTGCCGCTTCCCGGTCCCACCGGCGATAGCCCAGCCCGTCTTCGGATCAGCCTTCGGCGCGAGAACCGCTTTTGCCGGAAAGCCAGATTGCTCGTGCGTCGCGACGGCGACCTCGAACGCCACCGCCGCAGGACCTCCCGGAGCGAGGGCGGTGCTCGGGGCGGGCACACCTGCAGGTGATTCTTTCCAGACGACTTCGCGGGGCGCGCTGAGGATAGACACTTCGTAGCCCTCGAGGCGCTGCGAGGTGCCGCCGTCCGTGCGATTCCAGACCACGATTTTTTCAATCGGCAGATCCGACCCGAGATCCACTTCGAACCACGGATTCGCCTCGGTCCCGGTGTGGGAGACGGAGTTTTTCTGATAATCCCCGTCCGTCTTGCCGTCGATGGCGCGCTTTGCGTCCCCGCTCGATCCTAGCGAACTCTGCGTGGCAGTTCCCTTCGTCGCGACGTTGACCCCGCCCGAAAAGACTTCGACCTCGGCGAGGTGGAGGATCTTGTCTTTCCCTGGGATCGATACCCTGACAAACCGACCACTCCGGGGGGATTTGTCATCCGGCTGCCAGGTTGTGCTGAATCGCGAAAGAACAAAATTCGAGGCCTGCTCCGCCGGGACCTCGAGACGCAGGGCGGTGAGGTCGGGGGCCTCGGCCGGCACGGTGAACTCGAGGCGGTAGGTATCCTTCGCGGCTTTTGCACCTGCCGCAGCAGTGATAAGACCGTCTTCGGCCACCGCGAGCGAGGTCGCGCCGCCCTTGGCCGCAGTCGGCTTGATCGCTGTCCAGGCGGGCTCCAGCCGCAGATGTTTCACCCACTCCCCCTGCTCGGCGACGAGCGCGTCGGTCGGGGTAGCGAGAGTCTTCTTCAGACTCGTGATTTTTTCACTCCAGTCGAGTTTGTCTTTCTCCTGCTGATCCGACCACAGCTCAAGGACGGGACGTTCGTCCTTGAGATCAGCGTCCTCGCTCTGGTTGAAAAAGGCGAAAATCTGGAAGTACTCGGCGTGGGTGAGTGGGTCGAACTTGTGGGTGTGGCACTGGGCACAGGCCATCGTCGTGCCCATCCAGGTGGCAAAGGTCGTGTTGACACGATCGACGACCGCTTCGTTGCGGAACTCTTCGTCGTTCGTGCCGCCCTCACTGTTCGTCATCGTGTTGCGGTGAAAGGCGGTCGCGATGAGCTGATCCCGCGTCGGCTTTTCGAGGAGATCTCCGGCGATCTGCTCAATCGTGAACTGGTCAAACGGCATGTTCTGATTGAAGGCGCGCAGCACGTAGTCACGATAGGCCCAGATCGTGCGCGGCGGATCATCGGCATACCCGGCCGAGTCCGCGTAGCGCGCAAGGTCGAGCCAGACACGGGTCCAGCGCTCTCCATAGGCGGGCTTGGCGAGGAGCCTGTCAAGGTAGGCCTCGTAGGCGTTCGGGGCGGGATCATTGACAAAGGCGATGACTTCTTCCCACGTCGGCGGCAGGCCGGTGAGGTCGAGTGAGGCACGGCGGGCGAGGGAATAACGATCCGCTTCAGGCGAAGGCTCGAGCCCTTCACTCTCGAGGCGGGCGAGGACAAAATGATCGATCTCGTTCACCGGCCAGTCCGAGCGTTTTCCTTTCGGCACCGCCGGCCGGACCGGTTGGTCATAAGACCAGTGATTGGCGTAGTGGGCCTCCTGAGCAATCCATTTTTTAATAAGCGCCACCTCGGCCTCGTTGAACCTTGTTCCCTTCCCCGCTGGGGGCATGAGTTCCTCGTCATCGGCATCGAGAGTGATACGGTGAAATAGCTCGCTCTCTTCCGCCTTGCCCGGCACGAGCGCAGCGTAGCCGCCGAGATCCATAAGAGCACCCTCGCGAGTGTCGAGACGCAGATCGGCCTTGCGCTCCTCTTCGTCGGGCCCATGACAGGCAAAACAACGGTTCGAGAGAAGAGGGCGAATATCACGATTAAAGTCGATCTTTTCCTCAGCCCGGGCAGCTCCGCAGAGGACGGCGAGGAATGATCCCAGAGCCGTTGCATAAAAAGGGGTTTTCATCATTTCAGATTGTGGTTAAGGGAAAGTGCGGGCGAGACGGACCAAAGCGGAGCAGGCTGACCGATCTTCATTATCGCTTTGATTTCCTTTTCGGACAATGGCCTGTTCCAGACCGCCAATTCATCGATGCGCCCCCGCAGCGCCCGCACCGGGGCATGCGCCCATTCGGGGTCCTGCAGCCAGTTACCGAGTCGGCACCGCCCCGGAGTCACGAGGACGGAATCGGGGAAATCACCGCGATTGACTGCGACTCCATTCACATAGACCTCGGCACGACTCTCCTTCCCTGACAAAACCATCACGACATGGACCCACTCCCCGGGAGTGATCAGACTACCCGAAAATTTTCGTCCCACCGCCGTGTCATTCACTCCGAACCATGGAACCCCCACCCGGCTGATCTGCCAGTGCAGGTCGCCGGTCTCCCACTCGTTGGAGTCGAAGATCGCGCTGAGTTCGTGGTCGTATCGGTCCACCTTCATCCAGACTGCCATCGAGAGCTCGGAAAACTCACCCGGGAGATCGAACTCGACATAGTCGGTGTCGCGATCAAAGAGCAGGGCCTGCTTTTCGGGCCAGCGCCCCGCGACCCAACGAGCCCCGCTGATCGTACCATCGGACATGGCGCGGTTTTTCGCCGAATTGACGAGCTGCTCACCGCTGTCTTTAAAAGAATAGAATCCGATCAGTCCCGGTGATTCGGCGAATCCTTCGCGCCAGCGATCCCATCGCAGATACCCGATCGCCCCGGGCGTGAGGAAGGCATCTTCCTCCGCCCCCTCGGCGCGGGTGAGATTGCTGCCGTCAAAGCGGAACGAGTCTCCCACCTCGGCCGGATGGAGTAGTTCGGCCGTCTCCGCATCTCTCACGTTCACTTCACCATCGAAGACGTGGAGCTCACTAACGCCGCTGCGGCTATCGACCATCACTCCGAACTCGGTCCCGAGATCCTCGTAATCAATCCCAGGAGAGCCGATCGTAAAGCCCTGCGCCGGCGGTGGCACGATCGCGCGGACATTCCCGTGGGCAACTTCAACGTTGAAGGCGTCTTTTACCGTGAACTCCACAGGAGCCCGCATCACGAGATCAGCACCGTTGGAAAAGCGCATGTGGAGAGCCCCGTCGACGAGGTGGTAGTCCCCTGCCCCGAAGCGGATGTCATCCTCCGGGCTGCGCCCTTCCTCGAAAACAGCGGACGCTTCATCGACGAGCAGTGCGACCCATGCTCGGTCTGCAGGCACCGGACCCGCCTTCGGCAAACTCTTCTGCGATTGCCATAGCAGGGTCAGACACGCCGCCGCCGCGATGCCCCAGGGAAGCGCGCGGGAAAAAGGGACGAGTGTCACCCGATGCCGGATCGGGATGCTCACCGGTCGCGCCGGGGCGAGGTCGCAGAGACCTTCATCGATCGTGGCAAGAAGACGGAGCCGCTTCCTCGCCTCGGCGCTCCTCCCGAGGAGTTCCTCCAGTCTCGCAAGGTCGGGCGCGGTGAGTGCTCCGTCGAGATACGCGGCGAGCAGTTGGTGATCGCTGGCAGTCATGCGGTGCGCGCCTCCTCACGTTCGACGCACTCGGCGAGTTCCTGCCGGATACGCCAGAGCAACTGATACAGAGCATTGCGCGACTTCCCGATGCGCTCCGCCATCTCGGTGATAGAAGTGCCCGAGACATGGGCATCGAGAACGAGCTCGCGCCGCTCTTCGGGCAGCTTTTTCAGGCAAGCCTCGAGAGCCGAGAGCTGCAACTCGCGGCCGGGGGCTTCCTCGAGCCCTTCCGCATTGATCATTTCGACGATGTTTTCCCCGAGGACGAGACGGTCGCGCGCCTTCGTGCGGCGATACTTCATGATCTCGTAGCGGGCGATAACGGTGGCCCAGCGGGCAAAATCGGTCTCAGGATTTTCCAGGTTGGAAAACTTACGCCAGGCGATCAGCGAGACTTCCTGCATGACCTCGGCGACATCCTGCCCCGACGGCAGTCCGGCGCGAATGTAGGCACGAATCGACCTCTCATGCCTCGTCAGGAGTTGCACGAAGCATTCATAGTTTTTCGGATCTGTTATTGTCTCGTCCACGGCTTTGTCACCCCTTCACTCCCGCCCACGTAGATATTTTACGAATTTTTATCGGGCGGGGGAATAGCCTGACTGCGTCCTCACAAATTTACTTCGGAGGCGTCCGGTGCAGACGTGAGACATTGATGACGAGGTTCTCCGGGGTCGAGGAGGGCGCGACGGTCCCCTCGGCGGTGATTTGATCCATTTCCGCAAGCCCCTCGATTCCCTTGAGACTTTGCGCGACAGGCCGGCCTTCGGCGTCGGAGATCTGGAGCGTGAGTCGCTGCCCTTTGAGCACATCGGGATCGGCACAGCAGGCGTCCCAGGGAGTCGGGCACTCGTCGCCCGGGATCTTATCACAGGTCTCCATCGCAAGATCGCCGAGGATGATAGAGGCAAAACCTTCGGTGAAGGGAGACCTCGTTCCGGCGACAATGCCCTCGACGGTGACTTTTGCACCGGGTTCGGCATTCCTGCGCGCCTCGACGACAGAGACAGCACCGGAGGGAGCCGTTTCGGCAAGAACCGCAGCGATCTCCGGAAGTGGAGTAACGGCAGACGTCACACCCACCGACGACTTTTCCGAATCACCGCAAGCGGCAAGAAGAAACGCAGCGGCGAGGATGGTCATGCTTATAGGAGGATCAATTTTCATGGTAGACTTAGGTTTGGTTTGGTTTGGATTTTTGGGTGGAATGTGAAAGTCACCGCGAACGCAGCGCAAGCGGTATCGGTGCCATGAGACACCGCCACGCGGGCGGCAGGGCACCGAGCGTCCCGAGGAGGAGCGCCGCGCCGAGTCCGAGGGCAAGGACCGCGGCCGAGAGCGTGAGGCGGAAGGTGCCCATGGCAAAGGGAATCATCACACCTTCGAGAACTCCCAGAGCGAGGAAAGAGGCCAGCAAAGTTCCCAACAGAGTCGAGACGAGGCTCTCCTGCACCAGGGAAAAAAGAATCGCCGGCCGCGAGAAGCCGACCGCCTGCAGGGTCGCGAGCTCCCGGATGCGCGAGGCAAACGCGGCGTAGAGCACATTAATACCCCCAAAGACAGCCCCCGCCGCGACCAGTGCCGCCGTCAGCCAGGTCATCATGCGAATAGGTCCGTAGAACTCGGCGAGCTTCGCGTAGTAGGCCTCCTCCCGTATCGCGACGAGCTCCAGATCGAGCCTCTGTTTGGCGAAAAGATCCGCCTCGGGGAAAGCGATCGCCTCCTCCAGTCTCACGACGACGCATGAAAGAGTATCCCGGAGAACGAGCGTCATCAAATCGGTGCGATCCATCCAGATCTCGGACTCCATCACCGTCCCCGGCGCTTCGAAGATCCCTGCAACGCTGAGATCGACGCCTTCAAAGTGGAGTATCGCGCCCGTTTTCAACTCCCCCTCTCCTATCCCGAGAGCATGGGCGGCGAGGCGCCCAACGATGACTTCTCCGGAACGCGGATATCGCCCCTCGAGGAGCCTGACCTCGCGGTGCACTTCGAAGGCGGCCGGGCTTACCCCCCGGGCAAGAGCGCGGGCTCCGGTTTTCCCGGCGACATCGAAGAGGCCCATGTAGTGCACCTCGCCCGAGACCGCCGCCACCCCCGCCCGCATCGAGATTCCGCGCACGCCGGCGGAGATCTGCGATTCGGCGTCGGGCCTTACCTCGCTGCGCTCCACGCTCTCCTCAGATCCGGCACCGAGAAAGATTACGTTCAACGGTGACCCGCTCCCGCGGAGGAGTCCCTCCATCCCATGATTGAACGAACCCGCCGCGAGAAGGAGGAAAACAACAAGGGCAGCCCCGCCGACCTTTTGCAGAAGGCGCGCCGGATCCCGGAAGAGATGACGAATCGCGTAGGTGAAAGGAAGCATGGGAAGGGAGAAGATCTAGGACGAGCGCAACGAAGCAACGATGGGCAGTCTCGTCGCGACCACGGCGGGCCAGAGAGCGGCAACGAGACCAAGGAGGATAGCGATGCCGAATCCGCCGAAGATCGTCGCGGATCCGGGTTGGAGCGCGAGGGTGAGCCCCTCGTTTCCAAGCGTGAAACGCTTCATTTCAAAAAAGCCCCAGGCCGCGCCGCTGCCAAAGAGACCGCCGAGCAGACCGAGGAGGGCGCCCTCGCACAACATCATCACGGCGATCGAAGCTCTCGAAAACCCTATCGTCTGCAGCACCGCATTCTCCTGAACCCGCCCTCGGACGACGAGGAGCAGGGCATTCGCGACGAGCGCTACGACGGCGAGCACTGCAGCGTATCCGAGCCATCGGGTGAACCCTACCATCTCGATAAGGTCCTTTGCCGTCTGGGCAAAAAAAGCCTGCTCTGGTTTGGTGTCGGTTGGCGCTGTGTCATTTTGAAAGAGCGCATCAATCGCGGCGGCGACCTCTTCAGGGTCGGCCGATCCGGTTACCTTCACGCTGAACTGCGTGACTACCCCGAGTCCGAGCCGCGAGGACTGCTGCAGGAATGCCAGCGGCACGTAGGCGACACTTTGATCCTGAGCCGAGGGCGAACGGATAATCCCCGAGACTTTCACCCGCACCCCGACCGCTTCGAAATGATCCCCCGGTTTGAGCCCGCGACGAGCCGCAAAATGTTCTCCGAGGAGAGCACCGTCACTCCTGCCGACCCAGTCGTCAAGAGAACCAGCGATCACTTCGAGGTCGGAATTGAAAGTCATTAACTGCTCCGGCGGAACCCCCCGAAAAGTGATAACATCGAGACTCGCACCGCAATTGTTCACCACGATCTGCACCGGGATAGCCTCTTGCACCCCGGGGATGCGACGTATCCCGGCCAGGTAATGCTCGGGCAGTCGCGAAGTCGCGGGACAGAATCGATTCTCGCGGTAGACGATCAGAGTCGATTCGCCCGCGCCCTCTTTCGTGACCACCTCGAGCGACTCCTGCAGGGTTGTCACTGCCGTGAAGAGAAACATCCCCGCTGCCACCCCGGCGATCGTGAGGAGACTGCGCACGCGATGGCGGATCACCTGTTTCAGCGAGAGCATCGCGTAGTGGAAAACCAGCTTCATTTTATGCTAATGAAAGTGCCCCGTGCTCAATGAGTCGGCCTTTTTCGAGATAAAGCGTTCGGGAAGCGGCCGCCGCCGCTTTTGCATCGTGGGTGACCATCACGATGGTCTTGCCGTGATCCTGCGAGAGTGACCGAAGCAGGTCGAGGATTTGGTCCGCATTCTCCCGGTCGAGATCACCGGTGGGCTCATCCGCGACGAGCAGAGGAGGATCGCCAACGAGCGCCCGGGCGATGGCGACGCGCTGCTCCTGACCGCCCGAGAGTTCCGCGGGCCGGTGCGTGGCGCGGTCCGAGAGCCCGACGAGATCCAGAGTGGCCGCGACGCGTCGGCGCCGGTCGCTGCGCGAGAGCCCCTTTTTTAAAAGCAGTGGTAGTTCGACATTCTCGAAGGCACTGAGAATGGGGACGAGGTGATAGAGCTGAAAAATGTAGCCGCACGAGGTCGAACGCCACTTCGTGAGCTGACCACGCGACATCGCGGCGAGATCATCGTCACCGACGAAGAGTCGACCCGCCGTAGGCCGGTCAATGCCCGAGATCAGGTTCAGCAGAGTGGTCTTCCCCGAACCGGACGGACCCATGAGAGCGAGGAACTCGCCCGCCGGGACATCGAGGTCGAGATCCTCCAGAGGCGTCACCTCGATGCGGCCCTTACGATAGGTCCGGGTGAGCCCGCGGCAGCGGATAAAGGCGGCATCATTCATGGCATTCATTCTAATGGGTTTTCGGATTCGACGACCGGCTTCACACGGTCGCCGTCGGCGAGGTCCGCAGCAGGATCGAGGACGACGCGATCTCCCGGGAGCAACCCCGAGAGGACCAGGCGATAGCCATCGCGCTCCTCCTTTCCGAGCTTTACTTCACGGGATCGGACGAGCTCCCCGTCGAGAGCCATCACTCGGGTCAGGGAATCTGACCCGCCACTTCCGAGAATTGCCCTGACAGAGACATAGATCATGACCCGACCGGTCTCGTCTTCCCCGGCAGCTTCGCGCGCCCCGACTACTTGCAGGAATTCCGCACGGCAGAGCATCTCGGGCCGCAGGCGGGAATCCGGCTCCTCGAGGAGGACCTTCACCTGCAGGGTATTTCGCTGCAGGTCGGCCTCTCCCGTGACATGGGAAACGGTTCCCCGGATCGACTGATCCGGGAGAAAGTCGGACCGCACGCGCACCGCCTGACCGGGGAAGACGCCAGCGGCTTCCGCGAGGGGCACATCGATGCGGGCCTGCAAGGTCCCGGGACGGTAGAGCGTCGCGATCGTCGATGAGTCCATGTCGTCCATCGCCGCCATGCTCTTGCGACCGGGAACGGCAAAGAGGCGCAGAACGACGCCATCCACCGGGGCACGGACCTCAGTTCGCTCGAGAGCGAGCCGACGTCTCGCCACTTCCGTCTTCCCCTGAGCGATTTTTGCCTGAAAGGCACTCCCCATCGCGACGAACCGGGCACGCTCACTCTCGAGTTCGATGCGGGAGCTTTCGAGCGCCTCAAGTTCCCCCTGAAAGGTCTGCAAGCGCAGCACCGATTGACGGATTTCTTCCGCAGAGACCGCCCCCCCCGAGACTCCCCCGAGCCTTTCGCGACGGTCTTCAAGTTCGAGCAACCTCAGCTTCCCCGCATCGACTTCCTTGGCGAGCGTGGCGGTTCGGGCGACGACGGCGAGGATCTCTTTTTCATTTGCCTCGGCTTCGGCGAGGAGGGATCCCAGTTCGCCCTCCGCTGTCGCGAGATCCAGCTCGAAATCTTCGCGAATGAGACGGGCCAGAACCTGCCCCTTTTTCACCGACTCCCCCTCGAGGACGAGAACCTCATCGATGAATCCATCGACAAGCGCACTGACTTTGATCGGGTAAGGACCCGGTTCAATCCAGCCCGAGGCCTGGAAGGCCACTGCCCCCGTCTGCGGATCGACCGGCTCGAGGTCGGCCGGGGCTGCGAGCGCCCCCGCCCCGGAAAAATGCGGGGTCGCTCTTGCCGTCACGACGGATTCGACTTTCACCGCTACGCCCGAGCCGAGCCGGTCACCAAAGAGGAGAAAAAGGACGAGACCGAATCCGGCGAGGAGCAGCCACGGGACAGCCAATGCCATCCTTGCGGAGAATGGCGCGGGCGACTCCGCTGCGGCATCAGCGTGGTGCGGTTTGAAAAGTGATTTTAGATGGGATGAGTCCAAGAGTTGATGCGGGTTTGACATTTCGGAGAGTTCACCCGCACCGCGACAGCAGGGCGGGTTCGTGCCGCGAAGGTGCGACACCACTTGCCGAAAAAGATCAAACCAACTGTCGGCTCACTCGAACGAGGAGCGCTCGACCTGCCGGTCCGGGTGGATCGGGAGAATTCGCCCAAGTCACCCGCTCCTCAAAGAGGGCCGGAATTTCAAGGACGAGAGCCGGGAGGGTGTAACACTCGAACGGAGAAAAATCGGGAGCCTTGACGCTCACCGGCAACACCCAACCCCCACCGGTTTCAGCGATCGCGACGCAACAGCCGGGGCGGGATTCCCCCCCCTCTTCGTGAGAGCAGCATGCCTTGCCGCTGCCGGAGTGGCACGATTCATCCGTTTCGCCGGGACAAGCCTCCCACTCGGCGGTGCAATAAACCACCGGAGCTGCTCCTTCGAGGGCAAGGCCCAGGTAGGCCGCACTCAGAAGGATGATGAACAGATTCCGATTCACCTTTATACCCTAGGCCCCCGCGTCGCCTTTTGCAATCCCCCTTCTACCATACTCCCTCCCCGCTCATTCCCGCCAGAGGATTGCAGTTGCGTCTGTTCCGACTTTCCGGCAGTTTGCACCACTGATGAACCCTCGTGCTTTCTTTCCCTTATTCTTCGCCTCCGCTTTTCTTCTGCTTCCGCAGACACAAGCTCAGGAATGGTCGCGCTTTCGCGGGAAAGACGGGGCCGGTGTCGGGAAGATGACGGGGCTGCGCAACGAGCTCAAAGAGAGCGACTACGCCTGGGCGACCCCTCTCGAGGGCGTGGGGCATTCCTCGCCGGTGCTCTGGGGGGAAAATCTCTTTCTCACCCTAGCCGCCGCCGATGGGAGCAATCGACGGTTGGAGTGCTTCGACGCCGCCACAGGGTCCCGCAAATGGAGCTGGGAAGCCCCCGTCGAGGCACACAACCTCCACAATTTTAACAACTTCGCTTCCTCGACCCCCGTCGCCGATGGCGATCGCGTCTACGCCGTATGGGGCTCGGGCAAACGCACCGAGGCGATCGCGCTCGATCACGCGGGCAAGCTCGTCTGGAAACGCGAGTGGCCCGAGTTCACCTCGGACCACGGCTTCGGCACCTCGCCCATCCTTTCCGACGGCGTTCTCATCATCCACACCGACTCGGTCGAGCTGCGCAAGAGTCTCGTCATGGGGCTGAATCCCGCCACCGGCGAGTCGCTCTGGGAACTCGAGCGGACCACACCCGGGACTGAGGAAAAACACCTCACCGCCTACAGCACCCCTGTCTCCATGAACGTGGACGGAAAGGAAATCGTCGTCGTCGTACAGACCAACGACGGCTGGAAAGGCATGGATCCGAAAACCGGCAAAGTCCTCTGGGGCTACGACGGAGAATACACCCAGCGCAGCGTCGGCTCGATCGCCCCGGGACGTGGCAGCGTCTTTGCGACCTTCGGATCGGGCGGACAAGGGCGCCAGGCCACGGCCCTGAGACCAAAGGCGAGTGGCGAACCGGAAGTCGTCTACACCCTCGGGCTGAGTGACGGGCTGGGCTATGTGCCGACGCCCCTGTATTACGAAGGCCGCCTCTATCTCTGGGGCGATGGCGGCGTTCTCGCCTGCCTCGACGCCGAGACCGGGAAAGGGATCTACAAAGAGCGTATCGGTGGCAACTTCTTCGCTTCGCCCATTGCTGTGGACGGCAAGATTCTCAATCTCAGCCGTGAGGGTGAACTCGTCATTATCGAGGCGGGCGATTCCTTCAAAGTCCTCGGTCGCAGCCAGCTCGGGAGTGGTTCGAGTTCCTCCCCGGCGGTCGCGAACGGCCGACTCTACCTGCGCACCGAGAAGGCGCTCATCTGCATTGCAGGATCCTGACATTAATGAAATTACTCCGAACGAGGGCGGATTTATCCGACTGGCAGTCCGCCCGTGCCGGCATCCCCCGCGTCCTCGTCCCGACCATGGGCGCGCTCCATCGCGGCCATACGAGCCTCTTCGATCAGGCCCGCAACGAGGCGGGAAAAGACGGCGACGTCATCGCAACGATCTTTGTGAACCCGGTCCAGTTCGCTCCGCACGAGGACTTCGACGCCTACCCACGCCCGCTCGAGGCCGATCTCGAAAAGTGCGAAGCCCGCGGCGTCAGCGCCGTCTTTGCCCCGGATGTCAGTGAAGTCTACGCCGCGGACAGATCCATCATGGTAAGCGAGAGCCGACTCTCCACTGCGCTCTGCGGCGCGAGTCGCCCCGGTCATTTTGACGGCGTCTGCACCGTGGTGGCGAAACTTTTTAATCTCACCCGGCCTGACGTGGCGATTTTCGGCGAAAAAGACTACCAGCAGCTCGCCCTGATCCGTCGGCTCGTGCGCGACCTCGATTTCCCCGTGCGCATCCTCGCCGGACCGACGGTGCGGGATGACGATGGTCTCGCCCTGAGCTCGCGCAACACCTACCTCAGCCCCGGGCAGCGCGCCGAAGCCCCCATCCTCGCCCGCTCCCTCCGCGAAGTCGCCGCCGGGATCGCCTCGGGAGCGGTAGGGAGCCCCTCCGAGGCGCGGCAGGAGTTTCTTGATCGCTTTGCCGCCGCCTCCCTCGCCCGTCTCGACTACTTCGAAATCGTCGATGCTGGAACCCTCGAACCCCTAGGGAGTTTCTCCGGCCGCGTCCCTCGACTCATCGCCGCCGCCTTTTTCGGCAAAACGAGGCTCATTGACAATGTCGGACTGCCCCACGATTAACGGTTTACTTATTCCCCCCGATCAGCGTAAAGAAAGCCAGTGAAAACCTACGACTTTATCGTAGTCGGGAGCGGAATCTCCGGGCTGAGCTTCGCCCTCCGGGCAGCGGCACATGGAACGGTCGCGATCGTGACCAAACGCGACGCGGCAAGCACGAACACGGCCTGGGCACAGGGCGGGATCGCCTGTGTGCAAAGTGAGGACGACTCATTCGACCGGCACGTCGCCGACACCCTCGACGCCGGGGCCGGGCTCTGCCCCGAACCGGTCGTTCGTAAAATCGTCAGCGACGGCCCGCGCGCCATCGAGGAACTCATCGACTGGGGGGTTCACTTCGACGGCACGATCTCGGACACGGGGGAGGAAGTGATCGAACTCGGTCGCGAGGGCGGCCACACGCGCCGGCGCATTCTCCATCACAAGGACACGACCGGACGCGAGATCGAGACCAAGCTCCTCACCGCGATAAGAGCCTCTCCTGCGATCGACCTCTTCGAGCACCATTTCGCGATCGATCTCATCACCACCTCGAAACTCGCCCTCGACGCCCCGCAACGCTGCGTCGGAATCTACGTGCTGAACGAAGAGAGCGGATCCGTCATCACCCTGCGATCAGACCGAGTTCTTCTCTGCACCGGCGGGAGCGGACGCGTCTATCTCTACACGACCAACCCGGACGTCGCAACCGGCGACGGGGTTGCGATGGCCTGGCGGGCCGGATGCGAGGTCGCGAACATGGAGTTCATCCAGTTCCACCCGACCTGCCTCTACCATCACGAGCTGAAGTCCTTCCTTATCACCGAGGCAATGCGTGGCGAAGGGGCTGAGCTGATTGACAAGCACGGCCGCCGCTTCATGCACGAGTATGACCCGCGCGGGTCTCTCGCCCCCCGGGACATCGTCGCACGCGCGATCGACCGGGAGATCAAGAAAACCGGCGGCCCCTGTGTATTTCTCGATATCACCCACAAGCCCGCCGACTTCATCCGCTCGCGCTTCCCCAATATCTACGACACCTGTCTCAGCGTCGATATCGACATCACCACACACCCCATCCCCGTCGTTCCCGCCGCTCACTACCAATGCGGCGGGGTCAAAACCGACGTCCATGGGGCCACTTCTCTCCCCGGTCTCTGGGCTGTCGGCGAAGTCGCCTGCACCGGGCTACACGGAGCCAACCGCCTCGCGAGCAACTCGCTCCTCGAGGGAGTCGTCGTCTCAAAACTCGCCCTCCAGGACTGCCTTGAGAAAGTCCCCATCTCCCGGGCTCGCGAGGAACTCACCCTCCCCGAGTGGGAATCGGGCGAAGTGACCGACGTAGACGAGCTGGTCGTGATCTATCACAACTGGGACGAGATCCGCCGACTGATGTGGGACTATGTCTCCATCGTACGGACCGCCAAACGCCTCCACCGCGCTGCGACCCGTCTGCAAAATCTGCGTCGGGAGGTAGAGGAGTTTTACTGGAATTTCCGCGTCACCTCAGAGCTGCTCGAGCTGCGCAACCTCGTCGAGACCGCCACCCTTATCGTCAAGTCCGCGGAGTACCGCAAGGAAAGCAGGGGTCTCCACTACACCCTCGACCATCCCGAACGGGATGACGTGCACTGGCAGATCGATACCGTGCTTAAGCGCGGGGAAAACGCGAATTCGTGAATCTCCGGCCTCGTTTTTCACGGGAGTAGCACGCTTAAGACAAATATATAATTTACATATTTAAAAGAAATTAATGGAACTTTCCAAAATTTATGTTCAACTGCGAAGGGTTTTGTGCGGAAGATCCGGTTGAATCTTCCAACAGCCTCCAAGCCCGAACGTTGAGATACCAGTGAAACGGCCCTCTTCCATTTTTGCTCTTTTACTCGTCCTCACTCTCGCGATTTCGATCGAGCCGGTTTTCTCGCAGGCGCTTCAGGCCACCACTGTGGCCGGTAGTCGGGTGATCTCTTCTCTCGCCCTCGAGCCACTTTCAATCTCCAGCGAAGAAGGTCTGCGCCCGCTCGTTTCCTCAGAATCCGAACTGTTGGTTCCCGGTGCCTTTCCCCTGCCCCTCGCCAAAGACTCCTTGCCGAGGGTCTTTGCCCCGACTCAGCCGCGCAATGTCTACACCCGTTTCCCCTGGAAGCGCAACATCGTCACGACCGTCTTCTGGATCGGTGAGTTGCCGACCGCGAACAACCCGACACCGAACACCAAGAGCGCATGGGACTTACGCTGGACTTCGAACTACGGCGGCTATGACAATCCGAAGCCTTCGGGCCGCGACGGTTACCTCCCCAGGGACTTCACCCCCGGACAGAATCCGTTTTATTTTGCCCTGCCTTACAACGACATCAGCCGGACCGGAACAAAGGCCTCGGCCCGCGCCGTGATCCCCTGGTTCGAAAAGAATTTTTACCGCAGCGGGCGCACTGTCCTGAAGGGGCGCTGGATCGCGATCCGCAAGGGCGACCTCATCTGCTATGCTCAGTGGGAGGATGTCGGCCCCTTCGAGACCGACGACTGGGAGTATGTTTTCGGCGAAAAGCGGCCCAAGACCACCGGCAACCGCGGCGCCGGCCTCGATGTCTCTCCCGCCGTGCGCGACTTCCTCGAATTCCCGGGCGGCTATGACACGGTCGACTGGCGCTTCGTCGACATTGACGAAGTGCCCGACGGCCCCTGGCGTCAGCATGGTTCGAACAATCCCTTTGCCAACCTCAGCCTCACCGAAAACGGCACCGGTTATGCCCCGGAGAGCATTATCAAAGTCCGCGAGCTGCGCGATCGACTCATGATCTCGCTTGATCAAAATGGGTCGGGAAAGACCGAAGCACCAGTCCAGCCCGAACAGTGAACTCGTGCAGGGCTTTTCGCCGGGCAGCCGGGCCCGGTCCAGGCGGCATGCAAGACCTTTTGCCAAAAAGAGTTGCCGAAAAGATCGAGTCAAAATTTTCCGTGGCAAGGGGTGAAGGAGAATGGAGCTTGCGACATAGCCTGCCTGAACGGTAGCCCGGAGGGAGGAAAGATAGTGACGGCAAAGCGCAGCGGGCTGCGTGGGACATTCCTGCCACACTGCTTGCCGGGCGACAAGAACCGAAGCGAAGCGAAGATAGCCGGCCGAAGGCTGCCCGAAGGGCAAGCGCAGCTCGGCAATGTCGCCCCTCCTTGTTCACTCCGCGCAGCCGGACTCGGCCCGACGGGGCCTCTCGCCTCTCGCCTCTCGCCTCACGGCAGCGGCACCTTGTCACTCTCAACC
>JANQVJ010000014.1:0-4419 GCA_030730365.1 Verrucomicrobiales bacterium | reverse complement strand
GCCTCTCGCCTCTCGCCTCTCGCCTCACGGCAGCGGCACCTTGTCACTCTCAACCTCATCGAGCTTTAGCGACGCCGGCTCGGAAGAGATGTCTTTATCATCCTCGCCCGAAAAAACGACGACGATTTCCTCAAATCGTCCTTCGCCCCAGGCTTCTTTGTCGAGCAGCCATTTGCGGACGAACTGAGCCACCGGAACCCGGCTCTCGCCGTGGATCTTCTCCAGCGTAGCCGGCAGTATGGCCCGCTCCGCTAGCTTTCCCGTGATCTCTTTCTCCAACTCCGCAAGATTCTCCGCCCCGTCCCACCGTGCCCAACCGGATTGCGTTTTCTTCCGCACCTTGCCCGTGTCAAAGGCCACCGGGAGCGAAGGTCGCACCGCCGGGGCCGTCACGAGGAGCCGCTTCCCGTCAGCGAGGAGGTTCCATTCGTCATTCAGATCGATGTGGAACCGGTAAGTCGCCGGCACCGTGATCTCCGACACCGTCGTCGTTCCCGGTAGCACCCGACCGAACATCGCCACATTCGAAGTGCGGGAAAACAACTCAGGCGACTCTGCCGTCGCGACCTCAAGAATATGGCCATTCGTCGCCGTCGCATTGAGTTCGCGCCATTCGTTGAAAGTCGTTACGATCCGGGTCGGTCGAAAGATTTTCGCCACCTCGGATACGGTCTCGCCAACGGTCCCGGCCGTCTTTTGAAGGAACCAGAACGGAGCGAGAAAAGCGATCAGCCCCGCCACCACGAGGGTGAGCAAAATCCAGAAGAGCGTCCCCGGACCCCGTCGTTGCGGACGTGTCTCGCGGGCTTCCGGCGCGGACGGTTCCGTTGCGGGCGGCATTGCAGTCAAAGGAAGAAGTTACGCTGCTTTTCCGTCACGGGCATCCCGACACGGTCCATGACCCGCAGCATGTCCTCCCAGACGAGCCGCTTCGCTGCTTTTGCCCTCTCCGCATCGCCATCGGATTCCTGCCGCAGCACATAGCGCAAATCACAGGTCACGATCACAGGGATCCCACCGATCTCATGCCTGCCCTCACGGAAACTCGCGAGACTGCCGCCGTGTTCGAGCAAACCTTCCGCCGCCGTGCGTCCCAGCGCCACAATCACCTGGGGCCGCACGACCTCGATCTCGGCAAGAACGTAAGGCAGCGAGACCGCCATCTCTTCCTCCTGCGGCGAACGATCGCTCGCGCTCTGAAACCGTCCATCCCCCTTTTTGGGGCGGAATTTCACGATGTTCGTGAGGTAAACCTGATCCCGCGGGAGCCCCATCGCCTTCAGGATCTGATCGAGCTTCTGCCCGGCCGGGCCGATGAAAGGTTTGCGCTCTTTTTCCTCCTCATATTCCGGGGCGTCTCCCACAAACATGATCCCCGCCCGCGGATTCCCCGCCGCGAAGACCACCGTCTCGAAGAGCGTGCCCAGAGCGAGGCAGTCGGGGCAGGATTTCACCGCCTTGAAAATGGCATTCAACTGCGCCCGCACCCACGCTTCGGTCCGATCCGCTTCCGCCACCGAAGGGATGGGAAAACGTTTGCCCGTCGCTTTCGTCGCTTTCGGCATCACTGAATTCGGCTCGACCCGGGACTGCGGCGGGCGGAGCATTTCCCCCGGTTTCATCTCAACACGGGTGTCCGCCGCAACCGGACGCCTTGCCTGCATGAACGCCGCCGGCATCGCACGCAGAAGCGCCTCCGACTCGGGCGAGAGGTCGATCGTCCCCGCTCCGCGGCGTTTTTCCCGCTCGAGGATTTCAACGAGGGCGGACAAGCCCGACGCGATAAAGTTTTTGCCTCCCATAAGCGAATCTTAGACCGCGAGCCCATTCGGGGCTACCGCCAAAGTTAGAAAAAGTCGCTCCGAATTTCGAAAATGACGTTTACAGGAAGGTTTTCGGCTTTTGATTTCCACCCCCGGCGTGCAACACTGTCCTGTCCCGCCTCTCTCGTATACCCCAACCCACCCACGGAAATGTTCAAACGCATCGGCAATCTCATTCGCGGCTTTTTTGGCCTCTTCGTTTCAGGCTTGGAAAGGCAGAATCCCGAAGCACTCCTCGAAGTGGAAAAAGAAAACCTGCGCAAGCAGATCTCCGAATACAACAAAGGCCTCGCCGCCCACGCCGGCCTCTGTGAGCGCCTCATGTCCCAGGTGACCCGCGAAGAAAAAGAGATCCGCGAACTCACCGCCAAGGCCGGTGCCCATCTCAAGGCGGGCAACCGCAAGCTTGCCGGCGAGTATGCCCTGCGCCTGCAACAGCTCAAAGAAGGCCACACTTCCAATGTCGAACAGCTCACCGATGCCGAGAAGACCTACGAAGAACTCAAGAACTCACGCGACGTCGCCGTGAAGTCAGCACAGGATAAAATCGAGTCTCTCAAGCGCGACATCAGCGCCACCCAGATTGCCAAAGCCACCGCTGAACTCAACGAGATGGCCGCCGGCATGATCAATGAGATCGGCGGTGCCGGGGACACTCTCAACCGCCTCGAGGTCATGGTTCGGGAAGAAAAAGAGAAAGCCAAAGGCCGCGCCCGCGTCGCCAAAGACAGCATCAACACTTCTGATCTCGATCAGATGGAAACCGAGCGCGCCGCCATGGAAGAACTCGCCCTCGCCGATTTCGCCGCCGAAGCCGGCATCGTCATCGAGGCAGAGGCCGCCAGCGGAGAAGCCGCCCCGGGACCGGTTGATGAGAAGGCGATGTGAGAGTAGCGGTTTGGCTTTTAACCCGCATTTCTCATACTGCTTCGTCGCGAGACGTGGCGAGGAACTCAGTTAGCCCCGATTTCCCGCAGCTGATTCCCGGCCCGGGCAATCAGGATGCTGAGCTCGAGCGGATTACGCCGGTAGCGACCGTGGATTTTCACGTGGACCAACTCCAGCGAGAGATCAATAAGCCGCTCGGCGCGCTCTTCCGTGCAGGACATCATCTGCACCAGCCTCGCCCGCACCTCGCGCCTCACCGCGACAGGATCATTTTTCTCCTGATGACGACGCAGGATGAGTCCCGCGATCTCGTGACAGAGGCCGAGGAGACCACTCCGCACCGACTCCTCCACCTTCGTCACCTTGGCCGCAAAAAGAGTCGGCGCGGACGAGCAACCCGTCCCACGAGTGGCGGCAGCGCAGTTCGAAGAAGTAACGGGAGTAGCGAGAGGTTGGATATTTCTTTTCATGTGAACACTATAGCCAGGGGGGTGGGACACTGAGGGCGCACCTACATGACTTTTTGAGGAGAAAAGCCGAAAAAAACCAATTTATAGAAATTAAAAAATTCTTAGGTATTGGCCCTGCCTTTCACCCATACTGATCCGCCGCGCGCTTTAGTTCTCCGCCGACTAATTCCCGCAGCTCGGGCGGGGCCATGACCTCAGCCTGACTGCCGAATCCGAGGATCCAGCGGGCGATGTCTTCGAGAGCGGAGAGGGTCATGGTGATCTCGATGACGTTTCCGGCCGGGTCCAGCTCCGTGATCTCCTGACTAGGGTGCCAGCGACGTTCGGCGACGACGCGGGCAGCGAAGTTGCGAAAGCGGATCCGCACGAGGAACTTCGGGCTCCCTTTGTCCTCGCCCGACCACACCCCAAAGCTGCCCGCGAAGTGATCCTCGAGCCGGAAGTCGCGCGATCTCACAAAACGCTTCGCGGTGAGGTGGACGGACCGCATCCGCTGCACGGCAAAGGTTCGCCGGGCCTGCCGCTCGAGGTCAAAGCCGATGACATACCACCCGCCATCGATTTCGGCGAGGTGATAGGGCTGAATGCGGCGACGGGCCGGGGCATCGTCCTTGAGTTTACGGTAGTCGAACTGTAGTTCGCGGCTCTCGAGGACAGCTTTGGCAAGTCGGTCGAAGAGGAAAACATCGCGCTCCGTCATGCCGATGGACTTTACCGAAAAGGCCTGGTCGATATCGGACCACGGGATCGTGACCTGCTCGCTCATGCCGGCCTGGAGTCGCTGAAATCCGCTTCGCAGGGAAGCCTCAAGCGCGGACCCCTTGAGTGGCCCGAGGGCGTTCCGCGCGAGGACGAGCGCGACGAGATCCTCGGACGAGGTTTTCAGGAAAGGAAAATCATTGACCGGCCTCGTGTAAAAATAGCCATGCGAAGTCTCGCTGTAATCGATGGGCAGGGCGAGCTCGTCGCGCATGAAGTTGAGATCGCGCTGGATCGTCTTGCGATTCACCTCCAGCTCACGGGCGATCGTGGTGCAGTTGGGATGATTGCCCCGCGAAATCATTTCGTGGATGCGGAGGACCCGCTCGAGCGGACGCCTCGTACCCTCGGCTTTTTTCCCTATTGTATCGGACATGACGACCTGACGACTGCTCCCGCGCCGGACAGTCGTCCCACGGGAGAAAACCCCAAGATTGCGTCACGGGATCAGCGAGGTCAATGCGGTATTTCGCCCCGCT
>JANQVJ010000013.1 GCA_030730365.1 Verrucomicrobiales bacterium | reverse complement strand
TCCCGCCGAAGGCCCGGGGTCGGTGGGGTTCAGGGGGGGAGGAGGAATCCGTCAAAGTCCAGCCCTTTCCAACTTCCGCCAGAGGGTGGCCAGATTGTGAGCGGTTCCATGCTCTGAATTGTTGTGCGTGGTGATGCAGAAAGCTGAAAAGCTCGGGCGCACGGGTTGGCGAGAGTCAGACCCGTGAAGCACCAACCTCGGTGCGGACCCGCCAGATTGAACTGCAAAAGTGGCAAAGGAATGGCAAAGAAAAAAATCCTCACCCCCGTCGGGGAGGTGGCGAATTCCACAACTCCTTGATTAAGAAGGTGGTGGGCAGAGAAGGATTCGAACCTTCGAAGGCATAGCCAGCAGATTTACAGTCTGCCCCGTTTGACCGCTCCGGAATCTACCCGTAACACAATGCCGACGGTGGGAACCGCCGAACTGCGAGGACGGCAAGATGTAGGGAAGCGCCCGATTTGCAAGAGGTTTCTTCGCAAATCCCTCCCCGGGTGGACGTCCCGCAGGAAAAAAAGAAAATCAGAGGAGATCTTCGGCAACGACCGAATTCTGCTCGCGGCTGGAAAGGGCGCGGGCTTGATTCACGACGGCGTCCTCATTACACTCAAACCGGTAGGCGTGGCAGTTCGGACAAATGTTGACCTTACTGGCCACGATGGAGTCACAACCCATGCACACCTTGTAAAGGTTGGGATTTTTGACGATACGACGGGCCCTTTTGGCACGTTCAGCTAAAGCAGTGTTCTCCTTTGACATTCGTGAGAAAAGTTAGTTCAAAGGCCGATTTATTGCAAGAATGAAATTACAAATCTGGAATTTTCTCATAATTAACATAAAAAATTCGGGCGTTTTTCCCGCTATTCGGGCGGACCTTATAAATTTGCCTTTATCCGGCCGAAGGATCGCGGGAGGATGATTTGGGAGTAAATCCGGTTTCTCCGGTGGAGGTTTGCGGGTAGCGTCGGGACACTTGAAAACTCGAGGGGAAACGGCCGCACCTGATCTGGTGGCTCCGCAGCTGCGGCGGAGCCGTCGGCTTGCGGCTGCCTTGAAGGCGGTGCCGTTGGCGACACCGGAGAATCCGGTGGTCTTTGACCATGTTGCCGAGGCGGGCCAGCCGCTCTATCTCGCCGCGGTGATCTCCGCCTGGCGCGAGGCGGGCGAGCTCGACTCGGCGGTGTGGGTGCTCTGCTCGCAGGTGAAGGCGCAGGAGGTGATGCAGAGTGAGATCAGTGTCTGGGGACACGAGGCCCTCTTTTTGCCCGAGTATGAATGGGCGGGATTCGAGGAAACCCTGCCCGATCCCGAGTCAGCGGCGGAGCGGCTCGCGGTGCTGAAGGAAATCCACGAGATCACCCGCGAAAAAGGCGACGCTGTCGTCGTCCTGACGGTGGAGTCCCTCGCCGAGGGAGCACCGCCTCCGGGCTCGCTCTCGCGTCAGGCGGAAAAAATCAGTTGCGGTGACAAGCTCGATCTGGCGCCTTTTGCGGCGAAGCTCGAGGCGGCCGGCTACGAGCCCGAAGCCCAGGTCTTCCAGCGCGGGCAGTTCGCCCTGCGGGGCGGGATCATCGATGTTTTTTCCTGGCAGGCGCTGCATCCGGTGCGGATCGAGCTTTTCGACGAAGAGATCGAGTCCATCCGCGAGTTCGACGTCGATGCCCAGACCTCCATCGGCAAGGTCGACTCCTGCGAGATCCTCCTGAGCGAGGCAAATCTGGAGCAGTCGGGACAGATCGCCGACTACATCGGGGAAAAGGATCTTATCATTGCGGTGGAGTGCGACAGCGAGCTCGCCCACGTCCGCATCAGCAGCGGTCTGACGCAGGAGCTTTCGGGACCCGAGGATTTTGACGGGGCCTGTTTTGACAATCCTCTTGGGGAGTTCGGCGCAGGGGATTTCATCCTGCAGGAAGCCCGCCGCGACGAATTCTCGCGGCAGATCACGACCTGGCGGAAGGACAAATGGACCGTCCTGATGGCTTTCCACTCGGACGGGGAGAAGGAACGTTTCACCGAACTGATCCTCGAGAATGCCTGGAAAGACGGCTTTCTCATGCCGGTCATCGGGACCCTGAGCCGAGGTTTCACGATTCCCGATGCGAAGCTCGCGGTCCTGAGCGACGCAGAGATCTTCGGCCGGTATCAGAATCAGCGCGGACGCCGCCGCTACCGCCTCGCGCGCGAGTTGCAGGCGAGCAAGCAGGTCAGCAGTCTGCGCGAATACAATTACGGAGACCTCGTCGTTCACATCGACTACGGGATCGGGAAATTCCGCGGGATTCGCACGCGCGAGTCCACCGACGGCAGTCAGGAAGTCCTCGAGATCGAATACGAGGACGAGGCGCGGCTCTTTGTCCCGCTCGATCAGGCCCATCTCGTCTCGCGCTACATCGGCACGGGAAAGAGCGCGCCGAAGCTTTCCCGCCTCGGCGACAAGCGCTGGTCACGAATCCGCCGCGATGCGGAAAACTCCATTCTCGATTACGCGGGACGTCTCCTCTCAATCCAGGCTGAGCGGGCCGCCTCGCAGCGCGGCTTTGCGCATCCGCCCGATAACAAATGGCAGTGGGAGTTCGAGCACGCCTTCATTTACAAGGAGACGCCCGACCAGCTCCGCGCAATCGAAGAGACCAAGACCGACATGGAAAGCACGAAGTCGATGGATCGGCTCATCTGCGGTGATGTGGGTTTCGGCAAGACCGAGGTGGCGATCCGGGCGGCCTTCAAGGCGGTCATGTCGGGCAAACAGGTCGCGATTCTCGCGCCCACGACGGTGCTCGCCGAGCAGCATTTGCGGAACTTCCGCGAGCGCATGTCGGACTTCCCCGTGACGATCGAAGGACTCAGCCGCTACCGCACCGCCGCCGAGCAGCGCATCACCCTCGCCAACCTCGTCGCCGGCACGACCGACATCGTCATCGGCACGCACCGGGTCATCTCGAAAGATGTGCAGTTCAAAAATCTCGGTCTCGTCGTCGTCGATGAAGAACAGCGTTTCGGCGTCCAGCACAAGGAGCGGTTCAAGGAAATGTGGCGCTTCGTCGATGTCCTCACCCTCTCAGCGACCCCGATTCCGCGGACGCTCTACCTCTCCATGATGGGCGTGCGCGAAATGTCCATCATCGACACCCCTCCACCGAACCGCCGTCCTGTCGCGACGACGATCTGTCCCTACGACGAGCGCATCATCCGCTCGGCCATTGAGAAAGAAATCGCCCGGCAGGGACAGGTCTTTTTCCTCCACAACCGGGTAAAATCCATTCAGGGGGTGAAACGCCGCATCGAGGATCTCGTCCCCGGCGCCCGTGTCGAGATCGGGCACGGGCAGATGGACAGCGACGAGCTAGAGGACGTGATGAGCCGCTTCATCCGCCACGAGTTCGACGTGCTCGTTTGCACGACAATCATCGAGAGCGGCGTCGATATCCCGAATGCGAACACGATCATGATCGACCGGGCTGATCGCTTCGGGCTCGCCGATCTTTATCAGATCCGTGGTCGGGTAGGACGGGCCGACCGTCGTGCCTACGCCTACCTGATGCTGCCGCCCGACATGCTGACGGTAGGCGATGCCCGCAAGCGCATCAATGCGATCAAGCAATACTCCTCTCTTGGGGCCGGCTTCAAAATCGCGATGCGCGACCTCGAAATTCGCGGAGCGGGCAACCTCCTCGGGACACAGCAGAGCGGCCACATCGCCGCGATCGGCTTTGACCTGTATTGCCAGCTCCTCAAGCAATCTGTCTCAAAGCTGAAGGGCGAACCCGCCGCCGACCGCGTCGATCTCTCGATGCACATCGACTTCCTCTGCACGAACGAGGCGACCTATCACAAGGATCCGGAAGGGTCTCTGCCCGCCTTCATCCCCGCTGCCTATATGCCTGAGGCGAGGCTGCGCATCACCGCCTACCGCGAACTCGCCGAGGCCTCCCGGATTGAAGATCTCGATCTGCTGCGGGAGAACTGGACCGATCGCTTTGGCCATCTCCCCGTCCCGACCGTCAATCTCCTCGCCGCCACCGAGATTAAAATCCGCGCCGCACATAAAGGATGCGGAGCGCTGGAGATTCAGGATCAGAAGCTGAAACTGACCAAAAACGGCAAGTATATTCAAATAAACGGCAAGTTTCCCCGTTTAATAGGAGACAATGAAGAAGAATGGCTTGAGTCAGCCCTCGACTGGGTTTTAGACTTGTGAGGCGATTTTACGATTTCGAAACTCCCCCCCCATTTTTATGATGACTCAGACCCCGTCGCATCGTCGTAGCTTCCTGGCTATGGTCTCCCTCCTGGGAATGACCACCTCGGGTGCCCTCTCAGCCCCGGTCGAACTAAACCGCATGAAGGCGGTCGTGAACGGTGAGCCGATCACTCAGACCATGGTCGATCAGGCTGTGCAGACACAGGTGCAGGTCTGGCTGATGGGGAACAAGGGCATGGTCAGCCGCACCGAAGCCGAGCGCGAGATCCGCCGGATGGAAGAGCGCGCCCTCGACGACCTCATCGACCGCACCCTCATTCTGAGCGAGTTCAAGAAACTCGGCGGAGTGATTAAAGACCAGTATGTCGATGAATCGGTGAACCGCTTCATCATCGAACGTTTCAAGGGGGACAAAGGCAAGTTCATGGCCGAATTGAAAAAGACCGGAATGACGATCGCCCAGTTCCGCGAAGAGCAGCGGGACCAGATCGCGATCCAGGCCCTGCGTTCGCAGCACGGCGGTGATGATGTCATCCCGAACACGCCCTGGGAAAAGAAAGCGAAATACAACGAGATCAAGAGCGAGTTCGCGTCCGAGGGCCAGCCCAAGCTGCGCATCATGTCCATCCCCAAGCAGACCGACTCGAGCAGTCTCGAGGCGCAAAAAGAAGTTCTCGATACGGTAACATCCAAACTCAAGAGCGGGGCCGATTTTGCCGCCGTCGCCAAAGAGCACTCGGCCGATAGCTTCGCGAGCAAGGGCGGCTACGTCGGAGTCCTCGGCAAGGACACCCTCAACGAGGGCCTCACCGAGGTCGCCTACAGCCTCCCCGTCGGTCAGGTGAGCCAGCCGCTCGATGACGGCGTGACCTGGCGTATCCTCAAAGTGGAGGAGCGGATCGGTCAGAAGACTCCCGGCTATGACGAACTCGAGAAGGAAATCGACCGCCGTCTCACGATCGAAAAGCGGCAGAAAAATCTCGAGGGCTGGCTCAAAAAACTTCGCCGCGACGCCAACGTCCGCATTTACGACAACTGATTCCCTCTGCCCCGACGATGTCGAATCGGGGTGCCTGAGTCGCAAAATCGTGTAAGCTCACTCTGTGCGTGTCCTCGCCATCGACCCGGCGCTGCGGAACACTGGTTTCGCCGTCATTGAACAAGCGCTCGCTCCGACTGGAAAGCCGAAGTACCGAGCGTTGGCCTATGGCGTGATCCGGAACCACCGCAACCTTCGCCAGAGCAGTTGCCTCGTCGCGATACGCGAGCAAATCGTCGAGATCATCCGCGCCCACTCGCCCGAGGTCTGCGCCGTCGAAGGAGTCATCTTCGTGCAGAGTTACAAGACTGCCATCACGCTGGGAGCCGCCCGCGGTGCCGCTATCCTCGCGGCCGCCGAACACGGAATGGAAGTCTTCGAATATGCCCCGCGGCGGGTCAAACAGGCCGTCGTGGGCAATGGCGGCGCAGCCAAGCAGCAGGTCGCTTTCATGATGCGGGCCCTCCTCGGGCTCACCGAGACGCCCGATCCCGATGCGGCCGATGCCCTCGCCATCGGCATGGCCCACTGCTATGCGCGTGATCCTAACCGGATCAACGCCGCCACCGACCTGCCGGTCTCAATTTAATCCGATCCGCCCCCGCTCCCTCATGAACGTCGACGACATTCGGAACATCCTCATGGTTCAAGCCGTGGAGGAAAGCGACGAGGGGGAGCAACTTCTCACCTCTACCGAAAAACGAGACGCCGCCACCGCGTCCGGCGCGCCCCTCGGGAAACAGGTCGACATTGCCGGGCAGAACTCCTTTCTCGCCAGTCGGGCGGAGAGCCTCCTCCGTCGCCTAAGCTCCAGCCATCCCGAAGCGACGACCCTGCTCGAGCAGCCGCCCGCAGGTTCACCCCTCGGGATGCTCTCCATTACCCTCGGTCTTGTCGCAGCTGTCGTCGGCTTTCTCACAAACGAACTCGGGCCCGAAAAACGAATCAACATCCTCTCCTTTCCCCTGCTCGGGATTCTGCTCTGGAGCGCACTCGTCTACGTCCGCGAGATCTTCCTCTTTTTCCGGCGGCGACGCAGCGACGTGCCCCCGGGTTGGTGTGCCTGGCTCGGTGAACGCTTCCCGCACCGGATCGCTGATGCTCAGGCTCAGGCTCAGGCTCCGCTGAACGATGCCCGTCTCCTCTTTGAAAAACGTTGGCACAGCCTCACCGCACCCATCCCGGCGGCACGACTGAAAAGTATCCTCCACAGCACCGCTTTCATTCTCGCCGCCTCGGCCATCGGCGGGATGTATGTGAAAGGCCTCGCCAACGAATACCGCGCCGTCTGGGAGAGCACTTTTTTCACCGAAGCGAGCCAGTTGCGGGCTTTCCTCGAACTCATCCTCGGTCCCGCGGCGGCCCTGAGTGGAGTAGCCCTGCCGGACGATACAGAACTCAACGCCATGCGCTGGCCCACTTCGGAGGGGGAGAACGCGGCACGCTGGATCCACTGGTATGCGATCACCATCGGGCTTTTCGTCCTGATTCCCCGAGCCATCCTTGCTGTCGCCTGGCGCCTGCGCGCGAACCGTCTCGCGCGCACGCTAGCCTTTCGCGGCATCTCCCCTCTATATTTCGAACGCATCCTCTCGACTTCGACGGACGCCGCCCTCTCCCTGTGTATCGTCCCCTACGCCTGCGAATTAGACGAGGATTCCCGGCGTGCCCTTGAGCACCAGCTCGAGAAATATTTCGGCCGTGCCGTCGCCCTGCACCTCTATCCGGCGATCCCTTTCGGCGAAGAGGAAAGTTTCACTCTTGAAGAAAAAGGGCGCAAGGAAGAAAAAGCCGAGATCCTGCCGCTCTTCCATTTCGCGGCGACACCCGAGATCGAGACCCATCTCGCGGTCTATCAGACCCTGTCAGGTCTAGCTACCAACCCGGTTCGGTTCGTCCTCCTCGACGCCACTTCCTACGACCGCAAGTCGGTCACTTTTACCGATACGGCAGCCCGACGCGAGGGGCGCGAGGCGGCGTGGAAGAGACTCTTCGCCTCGGAGGAAGTCTCCCTGATCCCCTTCTCCGCCGGGCTCGCTCCGGCCTCCCCTACCCTTTCCTGAACCATGTCCTCACCTGCAGAAAAAGAGATCGTTCTCAGTCTCATCTCCCACACGAACGTGGGCAAAACGGCGCTCGCCCGCACGCTCCTGCGGGAGGACGTCGGTGAAGTGGCCGACAGCGCACACGTCACGGTAGTGCCGGAGTCCTATCCGCTCATCGAGAGCGAGGGCTGCACCGCCAAACTGTGGGATACTCCCGGCTTCGGTTCAAATCTCGCCAAGCTCGCGAAACGGCTGCGCTCGAGCGGCAATCCCGTGGGCTGGATCCTCCATCAGGTGTGGGACCGCACACAGGATAAGTCCCTCTGGTGCAGTCAGGAGGCAATCCGCAATGTCCAGTCCGACGCCGACGTTGTCCTCTATCTCGTCGATGCCTCGCAGTCCCCCGCGACGATAGGCTACGTCGATCTCGAGATCGAAATTATCGAATGGATAGGCAAACCCGTCCTCGTTTTCCTGAACCAGACCGGCGCACCCGACGCGGAACGGGATCAGCGCAACGAGCAGGAATGGCGCGACCATCTCGCCCGCCACGCCATCGTCAAAAAGGTCTCGACTCTCGATGCTTTTACCCGCTGCTGGACGGTCGAGCACCAGATCCTCGCCCGCGCCGCCGAAGTCATGGAGGGCGGAAAACAGAACACCGCCCGCCATCTCACCGATGCCTGGATCGCACGCAATCTGTCCCTTTTTGACGAATCGATCGCGGCGATCACCGGACTCGTCAGCTTCGCCCTCTACGATACCGCGTCGCTCCCGCAGCGCGGCCTCTTTGAGAAGGTGGTCATGTTAGTGAAGAAAGGCGAAAATAGTCGTGAACTGGAGAACATCCAAAAGGGGATGTATGCGCGCCTCTCGGAAAAGACGCGGGAGACGGTCAATCGACTCATCGTCATCAACGGGCTGACGGGCGAATCCGCCGCGGAACTCGCCCGCAGCTCGCGCGAAGCCATCGCCGTCAAACGCGAAGTCGAGGAACCCGTCATGGCCGTGCTGGGAGGTGTCGGAAGCGGCCTCCTCGGCGGTCTCTGCGCCGATCTCGCCGCGGGCGGTATGTCGCTCGGCGGCGGTGCCATCGTCGGTATGCTCGTGGGCGGCGCAACGACCTATGCCCTCGCCCGCGGCTACAATCTTACCCGCAGCGGCAATAACACGGTGCGCTGGACCGAAGAACATTTCAAAGATCAGGTGAAGTCCATCATCCTGCTCTACCTCGCCGTCTCGCACTTTGGGCGCGGTCGCGGCACCTGGCAGGATCCCGTGAACAACTCGGCCCGCTGGCAGGAGGTCGTCGATGCCCGGGTCACGGCGGAAGAGGCCGACTGGAAATCTCTTTGGAAGAAAGGTGACTTTCCCGCCGACCGCGAGCGCATCAAGGAACGACTCGCGAAGCAACTGGGCTGTCTCCTCGAAGCTGTCTTTTCCGAACTCTATCCGCAGAGCGCTTCGATTTTCCGGAAGCGGTAGTCTAAACTGCCCGGACCGTCTCCGCGTCGATGCCGCGCAGTTCGAAGATCTTAAGGATGGTGTCTTCAATGAGATTGCTAGGGCATGAAGCCCCGGCGGTGATGCCGACGACGATGTGTTCTTCGGCACTGAAGACGGCTGAGTAGGCACTCACCTCCTCTTTCTGATGGAGATCGTAGTGGATGATCTCCTCAAGCGAGACGATGCACTCGGCGCTGCGAATAAAGAAGGTCGGGAGTTCTTTCTCCCCAATCTCGACAAGATGGGTCGTGTTCGAGCTGTTGTAGCCACCCACGACGAGGAGAAGGTTCATGGTGTGCTTGAGGAGATCGAAGAGAGCATCCTGCCGCTCCTGCGTCGCCCCGCAGATCGTATCAAAGACGGAGAAATTATCGGCATTACCGTCGCGCTTGACCACCGCCTCGCGGACGCGGCGCTGGATCTCTTCGGTCTCGGACTTCAACATCGTCGTCTGATTCGCGACGCCGAGCAATGAGAGATGAATATCGGGATCGAAGCCCTCGGACATGGCACCGGAAAAACGCTCGCGAAAGGTACCGGCGTCCCCACCGTTGAGGAGATAATTTAGAATAAAATCGACGTCTTCGAGAGTTAGGACGATGAGATAATGACCCTTTCCATCTTCACCCGCCGCTCGAGAGGCGGTCGCCCGGGTCTCTTCATGGTCGGCCTTGCCGTGGATGATGGAGGTAATTCCGTTTTTGGCAAATCCACGCACCCGCTTCCAGACCTTCATCACGTCGCCGCAAGTCGTGTCGACGGTGAGACAGCCGCGGCTCTCGACCTTGTCCATGAAGGAGATGGGGGCACCGAAGGCGGGGACGATGACCACATCATTCTCGGTCAAATCATCGTATTGCCCGTTCATCTCCCGCCAAGGTAGCGAGACGATATTCATGGCCTCGAGCTGGCGGTTCACCTCGGGATTATGAATGATCTCGCCGATCAGGAAAATGCGATGGTCGGGAAAAACCCGCCGCGAGGCGTAGGCCAGATCAATGGCCCGCTCCACCCCGTAGCAGAATCC
>JANQVJ010000012.1:204030-221111 GCA_030730365.1 Verrucomicrobiales bacterium | reverse complement strand
CTCTCCACCTCTCCACCTCTCCACCTCTCCACCTCTCCACCTCTCCACCTCTCCACCCTCACTCCCCCAGCAGCCGCAACGCCGTACCTTCAAAAATCCCCTGCCACTCGGAGGCGAGGAGGCAATCGCTGTCCTCCTGCGCGCCGCCGCGATTCTTCATCTGCGCGACGGTGGGAGCGTAATAGAGATAGCCGTTCGTGTAACCCGATACAAAGGTCAGCGGATGGGGCGATTTTTCGCGAATCCCGAGTCCGACCTCGACGGTGAGTTCGGCGGGAAAGGTCACGAGCCGGAACTCCCCGATCCGCAGGCTCACCACTTCCGCCTCGACCGTTTTCCCCGCTTTCACATTCGCCGCCTGATGCCTTTCGAGGAGGGCGAGATTGATCTGGCGGCGCGTCAGGTCCTCCATCACGCGGATGTTGCGCAGGTAGGCGTCCATCGCCGCCGCGTTGTTGGCATCGAGCGTTTTCCAATCCTCTTTTTTCAGCAACTCGTCCTGCAGGTAGCGATGCGAGGACTCGGAGGGAAAGTCGCCGTTAAGATGATACTTCACGTAAAGCGGCAGAAAGGTCTCGAAGTTCAGCTTTGTGCCCTTGAGCGAATCCACGAGGCCGTCGATCTCCTTTTCCATCTCCGTGATGCGCGGCGCGAGGTCGGCGCGTGGTAATGTCAGGATCTCGCTCGTGATCGCGAGCGGGACATCGGCGTTCGTCTCGATCTGCCGCAAGCCCGCCAGCGCGCTGAGGCCGAGTTTGTTTCCGTGCATCTCGCCGTCGCGGGGCAGGTTGACCGATTTGTAGAGGACAGGATTGATGTCCCCTCCGCACCCTTGCAGAAAGAGCGCGGTGGCACCGCCGTCCCCCAGATTCGCCTCGATCACCTGCGAGGCGAAGCCGGTGAGGTCCGCTGTATTTCCCCCACCCGGGACGCCCTGGATGGGGTGACAGGCGAACTGATAAATCACCGCGAGCGGTTGACCGTTGTCGATGCGGTCGAACCGCAGCAGACCGATCCGCGGATCGAGCGGACCCACCGCCGCGACTTCGTCATCGGGCGGGAGAGCGTAGGCATGCCGCACGTCGATCTCGGCTCCGCTTTTCATTTTGAGGCGCCGGTTTTCCATGATGCTGTCCTCGTGTCCGACCCCGGCGCCGGCCTTGACCGGAACGCGGCTTTCCCACGCGAGCTTAACCGCCTCGATCGTGCGCTCCGCGATGTCATCGGCGACGAGGGCGTGGCAGTGACTCGCATTGACGAGGACGGACTCCGGACCAATGCCGAACGATTCGGTCAAAGCTGTCCGCACCTCGGCGAGGTAGGGATCACGAATCGATCCGATCTCCGCAACAGCCACGGCATCGAGCGTGATGATCACCGCATTGGTCCCGCCGCGACTCAGGACGAGGGCCTTGACGAGGGGAGGATTGCTCCCCGCATCGGCTCCGGGCCGCGTGATGTCGACCCGGCCGGCACCGGCGAGGAGTTCATCGGAGAATGCGGAACTCGCCGAAAGAAGGGCGAAAAGAAAAAGGGCAACAAATTTCATTTCACATCAGTCTTTCCGAAATCAGCTTCCCTGTCGATCACGCAAGTCGGGCGGCACTCCGACACACCGAAGCAACCCGTTCGGGAAGGCTGGCCGACGCGAGACTCTTCCGGTCCACTCTTTCCAGCAGCGCTTTAACCCACATGCAGCGCCAACGCCTTCCAGCCCCGCCACCGGACCTCCCGGGCGGGTCAAAGTCAAAGACACCGTCCTCAAAACGGAACACCGAAACGGCAATGGCGGGGCGAACCTACACCAGAATATCCTTGATCACCTTCGCCCCTTCAACCCCGCTCAGCTTCGCATCGAGGCCCTGGAATTTGAAGGAGAAGGCCTCGTGCTGAATCCCGAGCTGGTGCAGCATGGTGGCGTGGAGATCATGCACGGTGGTGACGTTCTCCACCGCCGCGTAGCCGAGCTCGTCAGTCGAGCCGTGGACCTGACCACCCCTGATGCCGGCACCGGCCATCCAAACGGTCATGGCTTTGTTGTGATGATCGCGCCCGCTTCCGCCCTGGGACATGGGGGTGCGTCCAAACTCTCCGGCCCAGACAATGAGGGTGTCGTCGAGCATGCCGCGCTGTTTCAGATCGGAGATCAGGGCCATGCAGGCGCGGTCGATCTCCTCGGCCTTGTAGGCGACGCCGTCTTTTATCCCGCCGTGGTGATCCCAGTCCTTGTGATAAAGTTGAATGAAACGGGTGCCGCGCTCGGCGAGGCGTCGGGCGAGGAGGCAGTTCGAGGCAAAGGACCCGTCTCCGGGCTGGCAGCCGTAGAGCTCCAGGGTCGCGGCCCCTTCGCCGCTGAGATCCATCAGGTCAGGCACGCTCGCCTGCATTTGGAAGGCCATCTCGTATTGCACGATGCGCGTGGCGATTTCAGGATCGACGGCGAGGGCATCGCGCTGCCGGTTGAGTACATTGATCGCCGCGATGTCGCCCCCCTGACGATCGCGGTTGATACCGGGCGGGTTGTTGAGGTAGAGCACCGGATCCCCTTTGGCCCGCAGTTGCACGCCCTGAAATTTTGAGGGCAAAAAACCGCTGCTCCACTGCCGCGCGGCGATGGGCTGGTTCTGACCGCCTTTGCCGAGGGAGGTGAGCACGACAAATCCGGGGAGATCCTCCGACTCGCTCCCGAGGCCGTAGGTGACCCACGCGCCCATGCTGGGCCGCCCCGCGATCTGCGAGCCGGTGTTCATGAACATGTGCGCCGGATCGTGATTGATCGCGTCCGTCGTCATCGAGCGGATCAAACAGATCTCGTCGAGGACGGAACCGATTTGGGGAAAGAGCGCGCAGATCTCCGTCTGGTTTTTCCCGAATTTGGCAAAGGGATGCTGGGGTGCGAAGCAAGTGAGTTTCGCTCCCTGCAACTGGGCAAGCTGCTGCCCTTTGGTGTAGCTCTCAGGCATGGGCTGGCCGTCCATCTCCACCAGCTTCGGTTTCGGATCAAAGGTCTCGAGGTGCGAAGGTCCCCCGGCCATGGTTAGCCAGATGACTCGCTTTGCCTTTTGCGGCAATGGCAGGGTTTTCAAAATGCCGGAGGAAGGCGAGGCATGGGAAAAAGAGGTCGGGAAAAGAGAGGCGAGCGCGACGCCCCCGAGCCCCTGCGAGGTGCGGGAGAGAAAGGCGCGACGATGGAGGGGAGAATAGGCGGTCATGGTCTTGGAAGGTCTGAGTTGGTGATCATGTCAGGATGTCACGGAGGACTTTACCCCCTTCGACGCCGGTGAGTTTTGCATCGAGGCCCTGGAATTTAAAGGTGAAGGCGGCCTGCTCGATGCCGAGCTGGTGCAGCATCGTGGCATGGAGATCGTGGACGGTGGCGACGTTTTCCACGGCCGCGTAGCCGAGCTCGTCGGTCGAGCCGTAGACCTGACCGCGCCGGATTCCGGCACCGGCGAGCCAGATCGTCATGGCCTTGTTGTGATGATCGCGTCCGACCGGTCCCTTGTTGCCCTGCATCATCGGAGTGCGGCCGAACTCGCCCGCCCAGACAATGAGGGTGTCTTCGAAGAGGCCGCGCTCCTTCAGGTCGGTGACGAGGGCGGCGCAGGCACGATCGACTTCCTTCGCGCGCAGCGGCAGTTCCTCGCGCAGCAAACTGTGGTGGTCCCAGTCGCGGTGATAGAGCTGGATGAAACGGGTGCCGCGCTCGGCGAGGCGGCGCGCGAGGAGGCAGTTCGAGGCAAAGGACCCGTCTCCCGGAACGCAGCCGTAGCGTTCGAGCGTCTTCGCGTTTTCACCGCTCAGATCGACAAGATCGGGGACGCTCGCCTGCATCTGGAAAGCCATCTCATACTGGGCGATGCGGGTGGCGATTTCCGGATCATGGACGAGGGCGTCGCGCTGCCGGTTAAGGATGTTGATCGCGGCCACATCGCCTTTCTGACGATCAGGGGAGACGCCGGGCGGATTGTTGAGATAAAGGACCGGGTCACCCTTGGAGCGAAGCTGCACGCCCTGATGTTTTGACGGAAGAAATCCGCTGCTCCACTGCCGCGCCGCCACGGGCTGCGGCGAGCGGCCCTTGCCGGTGGACATGAGGACGACAAAGCCGGGCAGGTCCTCCGCCACGCTGCCGAGTCCGTAGGTGATCCACGAACCCATGCTTGGACGGCCGGCGATCTGCGAACCCGTGTTCATGAACATGTGCGCCGGGTCGTGATTGATCGCCTCCGTCGTCATGGATTTCACGAGGCAGATGTCGTCCGCGACCGACCCGATATGGGGGAGCAGCTCGGAGAGTTCCGCCCGGGTTTTGCCGAACTTCCGGAACGCGAACTGCGGCCCCTGACAGATCAGCTTCGCGCCCTGCAGTTGCGCGAGCTGCTGGCCTTTCGTGAAACTCTCAGGCATGGGCTGGCCGTCCATTTCCGCCAGCTTCGGTTTGTGATCAAACAACTCCAACTGGGACGGTCCGCCCGCCATGGAGAGCCAGATGACCCGCTTCGCCCTTTGCGGCAGGGGCAGCTTGCCGAGAACACCGCTCGACGCGGCACCGGCGAGCGATGGATGCAGAAGCGAAGCAAGCGCGACACCGCCGAGCCCCTGCGAGGCGCGGGAAAAGAAGGCGCGCCGGGAGACTTCGGTGTCGGTGAAGGCGCGCATCGCTCAGGCGCGGGTGATCGTTTCGTGAAGATTCAAGAGCACGCGGGCGACGTGCGTCCACGCGGCGAGCTCCGCTTTGTCGAGAGCCTCCGGCACCGGCGCGAGACCGACCTTGAGCAAGTCTTCGGCGGCTTTCGTATCGGCGCGGTAGGCGGCGAGCCGCTCCTCAACGAGGGCGGTGAGAGTTTTGCTTTCCGTCGCGTCCGGGTTGCGCTGGAGCGCCCGCTGCCAGGCCCAGGCGAGGCGCTCGGCGGTGTCGCCTTGGCATTCGGAAAGAATCTGCGCAGCGAAGGAGCGGGCCGCTTCCACGTAGGTCGGATCGTTCAGGAGCACGAGAGCCTGCTGCGGAATGTTGGAGCGGTTCCGCTCGGCGGCGCATTCCTCGCGGCTCGGTGCGTCGAAAGCGACCATGGAGGGATGCAGGAAACTGCGCTGCCACCAGGTGTAGAGGCCCCGTCGGTATTGCGACTCGCCCGTGTCAGCCGGATAGATACGGGTGGGGAAATTGAGATTCTCCCAGTAGCCCTCGGGCTGGTAGGGTTTCACGCTCGGTCCGCCGATCTTCGGCACGAGCAGCCCCGCGATGGCGAGGGCATTGTCGCGCACCAGCTCGGCCTCGAGACGGAAAGGACTTTGCCGGGCGAGCTCCCGATTTTCGGGATCGGCGGCGATCTGCTCCGGCGTGGCGAGCGAGGTCTGACGGTAGGTCTCACTCGTCACGATGGTGCGGACGAGGTGCCGCATGTCCCAGCCGCTGTCCATGAACTCACACGCGAGCCAGTCGAGAAGGGCGGGATTCGGCGGCGTCTCGCCCTGGGCCCCGAGGTCATCGAGCACCTTGCTGAGTCCGATGCCGAAAAACTGCTTCCAGACACGGTTCACCACGGTGCGGGCGGTGAGCGGGTTGTCCTTTGTCACGAGCCACTGCGCGAGATCGAGACGAGTCAGTTCGCGGCCCTCGATCTTCGGCTGCGGCAGGTAATGCGGCAGCGCCGCTTTGACTTCCTCGCCGGATTCATCCATCCAGTCGCCCCGGGCGAGGATCCGCACGGTGCGTTTCTGCGGAGTGCTCACAGTGACGAGGCATTTGGCGAGAGGGCCGTAGAAGGCATCCCGCGTTTTCTGCGCAGATGCGAGGCCGTCGCGCTCGGCTTTGAATTGCTCGTAAACCCCAAGAAAATAATCCGTGACCTGCTTCTTCTGCTGCGCGTTGCGTTTTTCGACGGGTTGCTTGAGGTGACCAAGAATCTGCTGAGCGCTCTTGAGCGCCGCTTCGGAGGCGCCGGAGTCCTTCTTCAATTCGGCCAACTCCACCTTTGCCGAGACCACGTCGGTTTCCCAGGCCTTCTGCGCGGCATCGATCTGCGGCTGCACGGCGGCAAGGACCTTTTTCGATTCGGCGAGTGCGGCATCGAGCTTCGCAAGCTGCGCCTCTTCTTCCGGTGTCCCCACCACCATGCCGTCGCCACGCGAACCGAGGATGGGCTCCTGGATGTCCGCAAAAAACGCCCCGAGCGAGAAAAAATCGCGCTGCGAAAAGGGATCGAATTTGTGGTCGTGGCACTGCGCGCAGCCGGTCGTCTGTCCCATCCAAGCCGCCCCCACCGCCCGGACGCGATCGGTGAGCATACGCTGCTCGTAGTCCTTTGCCTGGGCACCGCCCTCCTGCGTCGTGAGGAGAAGCCGGTTGAAGGCGGAGCCGACGCGCGTCTCCTGGTTAGCACCCTCGACGAGGTCACCGGCCAGTTGCTCGATCGTGAACCGGTCGAAGGGTTTGTTAGTGTTGAAGCTCTTGATGACCCAGTCGCGGTAGGGCCACACGTTGTGCGGGTTGTCGCTGTGGTAGCCTATCGTGTCGGCAAAACGCACCACATCGAGCCAGCCGATGGCCATGCGCTCGCCGTAATGCGGACTTTTCAGAACCTCATCGACGAGCTTCGTGTAGGCATCCGGTGCGGTGTCATTGACGAAGGCGGCCACTTCCGCGGGCTTCGGCGGCAGCCCCAGCAGGTCCGCATACAAACGCCGAACCAGGGTGCGCCGGTCCGCCTCCGGGGACGGCTTCAAACCCTTTTCGGCGAGTCGCTGTCTCACGAGGACATCAACGCCGTTCCCGCCGGCGGGAATCGTCGCCTTGACCGGCTTTTCATAGGACCAGTGCTGCTGATACTCCGCGCCCTGGGCAACCCAGCGTTTCAAAATTTCCTTTTGCGTGTCCGTGAGTTTCTTGTGCGACTCCGCCGGAGGCATCAGTTCGTCTTCGTCGTCCGAGAAGAGACGTGCCACGAGCTCGCTTTCCTCGGGCTTACCGGGGACAAAGGCCTCTTTGAGAAGCGCTTCGTCGCGGAGATCGAGCCTCAGTTTCGCCTTGCGATGACTGGGGTCGTTGCCGTGGCAGTAGAAACAGTTGTCCGAAAGGATGGGACGCACATCGCGGTTATACTCGATCTTTTCCGGCACGGGCGACTCTGCCGCCGACGCGGCCGTGGTGAAAAGAAGAGCCGGGAGGATGAGGGCGTTTTTCATGGGATCGGAAAACATTCGAACTGCCCGATATTATAACTGCCGGGACGCGCCGGCTTTTAACGAAATTTTAGGCGCGTTCGCGCTGGAGAGAGAGCCGGGAATTCGATCAGGAGATCTCTCCACCGCAGCCGGCCCGCGACCTACGCGCTCGATTCCGCGGACAGGAATGTCCGCGCTCCTTCACCGTGCGACGCTACCGATGGCCTCAGACCGCCACGAGATCATAGCCGCGCCATTCGCGCACGGTCACCTCGGCGAACTCGCCCACAGGAATGCCGTCGGGGATAAAAACGGTGCCGTCCACTTCCGGAGCGTCCATTTCCCCACGGGCCTGACCGGGGGCATCGACGAGGACCTTGAGCTTTCGCCCGACCTGGTTACGATTGCGCTCTTCGGCGAGTTTTTCGAGACGAAGCATGGCCTCGTTCCAGCGCTTTTTCCGTGTCATGTGGTGGACCTGCCCGTCGAGCTTATCAGCGCGGGTGCCCTCTTCGCGGGAGTAATTGAAGACGCTGGCGCGCTCGAAGCGGGTCTCATCGAGGAACTCGAGCAACTCGCGGAAATCCTCGTCAGTCTCACCGGGGAAGCCGACGATAAAGGTCGTGCGCAGGGCGAGATCCGGGATACCGGCACGCATCCGGCGAATGAGATCACGGATGTAGTTGCCGTCCGTCTCCCGCTTCATCGCGCCGAGCATGCGGTCGGAGATATGCTGCAAGGGCATGTCTACGTAGCGGGCCACCTTCGGACATTCGGCGATGGTCTCGATGAGCTCGTCGCTCCAGTGGGCGGGGTGCGTGTAGAGAAGGCGGATCCAGAAATCGCCCTCGATCGCATTGAGCGCGCGGAGCAGGGTCGCGAGCGAGTCCCCTCTCGACGAATCGACGGGACTGCGCGGATTAGGACGCTGCCCTTCCCACTGGTCCATTCCGAAATAGGTCGTGTCCTGCGAGATGAGATTGATCTCCTTGACTCCCGCTTTGACGAGTTGCTCGGCCTCCTTCACGACCGACTCGACCGAGCGAGAACGGTGTTTGCCCCGAATCTTCGGGATGATGCAGAAAGAGCACGGGTGGTTGCAGCCCTCGGCGATCTTGATGTAGGCGGTGTGCTGCGGGGTCAGGCGGAAGCGCGGGGTGTCGTAGTCCGGGATGTAGATCGGCTTTGCGGTGACGTGATTCTCCGAGAGCGGATCGACGTCCTTGGCCACGAGATCGCGGATCATCGGGGCCACCGAAGTAATCTGATCGAGTCCGATAAAAGCATCGACCTCGGGCATCAGTCCGGGAAGTTCCTTCGAAAAACGCTGCGAGAGACAGCCTGCCACGATGATCTTCTGACGGGGCCGGGAGGCCTCACGGTCATCGACAGCGCCGAGGATGGTGTCGACGCTCTCCTTTTTCGCCTGATCGATGAAGGAGCAGGTGTTGATAATGAGCACGTCGGCGAGCTCCGGATTCGGCGTCATGATCATGCCCGCTTCCTGCAGGTGACCGATCATGATCTCGGAATCGATCAGGTTTTTGGCGCAGCCGAGAGATACGAGGCCGACCGTGGTTTTTCCGTCAACGGGCATGGGTAGGAGAGGTGTAAAAGTGAAGCCACCGGAATTTCCGGCGCCGAAGATGCTCTATAATAGCGCGTTCGGCAAGTGTGAGACTCGCGCCTCACTTCATCCTTCGCTTCGCGCTTCTTTTTTCACATCCTGCTCGGGAATCCGAATAATCTTGCCGGGCGGGTTCGTGCAAAGTTCATTTCACACAGAATCCTGATGAAGAAACTGTAGAGCGCGGCCAGTGGTATTTCCAGCGCTACGTCGAACACCTCCCGACGCGGGGTGAGATCGTCATGTTCGACCGATCCTGGTACAACCGCGCCGGCGTTGAGCGAGTCATGGGATTCTGCAGCGACGAAGAGTATCACGAATTCATGCGCCAGGTCCCCGAATTCGAGCGCAACCTCGTGCGCAGCGGGATTCACCTTACCAAGTTCTGGTTTTCGGTGAGCCGCAAAGAACAACGCCGTCGTTTCAAGGAACGCAAAGCGCACCCCTGAAGCAGTGGAAGCTCTCCCCTGTCGACCTCGCCTCCCTCGACAAATGGGAGAACTACACCACCGACAAGGAAGCCATGTTTTTCAACATCGACACCGCCGACGCCCCGTGGACGGTCGTAAAGTCCGACTGCAAAAAGCGCGCCCGGCTCAGTGCCCTGCGCTACATCCTGCACAAGCTGCCCTACAGCAAAAAGGACTCGAAGCAGATCGGATCGATTGACGCCCTCCTCGTCGGACGTGCCAATGTCGTCTACGAACGCGGCGAAAAAGAGGTCACCGCCCTGCTCTGAGCGGATCTCGCAGGGCGCAGACGCGGCCCTTGGGGAGACGCGGTTTTTCCGCTAGGTTCGCGGAGCATGCTCTTTCGTCTCCACGCTGCCTTTCTCCTCTTGCTTCTTCCGCCCGTGCTCCTCACGGCGGAGGAAAAGCTCGATTTCAATCGCGACATCCGGCCCATCCTTTCCGACAAGTGTTTCCAGTGCCACGGGCCCGATGAAGAAACGCTCGAGGGCGACGTCCGTCTCGACGAGCGGGCCTCTGCGGTCGGAGCGAAGGCCATCGTCCCCGGCTCGCCCGAGCTCAGCGAGGCCCTCGCGCGCATCCTCAGCGACGACCCTGACGAGGTCATGCCTCCGCCGAAGACGAAAAAGGTCGTCACCCCCGCCGAGGCGGAAACGCTGCGCCGCTGGATCGCCGAAGGCGCCGAATACAAAGGCCACTGGGCCTTCGAGCCTGTCAGCGCCACGCAGCCTCCCACTGGAAAAAATCCCGTCGATCATTTCGTCCGCCGCGAACTCGCCTCACGCGACATCGCCCCCTCACCCGAGGCCGATCCCGCCACCCTGATCCGGCGACTTTCCCTCGACCTGACCGGGTTGCTTCCCGCACCTGACAGGGTTGACTCCTTCCTCGCCGCCTACGGCAAAGATCCCGATGCCGCCGTCGCCGCGCTCGCCGACGAACTCCTCGCCTCACCTCACTACGGGGAGCGCTGGGGACGTCACTGGCTCGACCAGGCGCGCTACGCCGACTCGAACGGATACAGCATCGACGGCGACCGCGAGATGTGGCCCTACCGCGACTGGGTCCTCCGCGCGATCAACGAGGACATGCCCTTCGACCGCTTCACGATCGAGCAGATTGCCGGAGACCTCCTTCCGAATGCGACGAAGTCCCAGCTCGTCGCCTCGGGCTTTCACCGCAACACCCTCATCAATCAGGAAGGCGGCACCGATCCCGAGCAATTCCGCAATGAAGAGGTCGTCGATCGCGTCAACACCACCGGAGCCGTCTGGCTCGGGCTCACTCTCGGCTGTGCCCAGTGCCACACCCACAAATACGATCCCATCACGCACCGCGAGTATTTTGAGCTCTTCGCCTTTTTCAACCACGGCACCGACATCAACAACACCGGCGCCACCGTCGAAGTGAGCGAAGGCGAGATGTTTCTGAAAGATCCTGATCCCGCGAAGCTGAAGGCCATAGACGAAGCCAAAGCCGCCCTCGCCAAAGTCAACGCGACCACCGCGAATCGACAGGTCGAATGGGAAAAAGTCGAACTGACCAAAACGGCGAACGATACCAAAGAGACACCGCTCCTCCTCGCCCTCCGCGCCTTGCCTGACAAACGCACCAACGATCAGAAAAAACTGCTCTCCGCCGAGTTTGCCAAAGTTGATACGGAAAAGACCGCCGCAACGAAAGGCCTCACCGACGCGCTCTCCGGCCTCGGGCTGGGCGCTCCCGTGAACATGATGGTGATGCGCGACCTGCCGCAGGCGCGCGAGACGTTCGTCCACCTCCGCGGCAGCTTCCTTGATCACGATCGCAAGACCGGACCGCTTTCGCCCGGAGTGCCCGCCGCGCTGCCGCCGCTGCCGGAGTCCGCCGTGAAAAAGGAGCGCGCCGACCGCCTCGACCTCGCCCATTGGCTTGTGCGCCCTGACCATCCGCTAACGCCCCGCGTCACCGTCAATCGCGTCTGGATGCGCTACTTCGGCAAAGGCATCGTCGCAACCGAGAACGACTTCGGCATGCAGAGCTCTTTCCCCACCCACCCCGAACTCCTCGACTGGCTCGCCCATGACTTCGTCGCGAACGGCTGGTCCATGAAGCGGCTTCACAAGCTCATCGTCACCTCCTCGACCTACCGGCAGTCTTCCCACGCGCGGCCCGACCTCGAGGAGACCGACCCGCTTAATCACCTCCTCGCCCGCCAGAACCGCCTCCGCGTCGAGGCCGAAATCGTACGCGACGCCGCCCTCTCCGCGAGCGGACAGCTCCACCCGAAAGTGGGCGGACCTCCGGTGCGCCCCCCGCAGCCCGAGGGAGTCTACGCCTTTACCCAAAACAAAAAGAGCTGGACCGCCGCCACCGGACCCGACCGATACCGCCGCGCCCTCTACACGCAATTTTACCGCAGCGCCCCCTACCCGCTCCTGACAACCTTTGACTCGCCGGACTTTCAGAGTGTCTGCTCAGGACGGGTTCGATCCAACACTCCCCTGCAATCGCTCACCCTCGCCAATGACGAAAGTCTCTTCGAACTGGCCCAGGGACTCGGAGCCCGTCTCATGCGCGAAGTCGAGAGCGATGACACCGCCCGCATCCGCCACGCCTTTTTGCTCTGCTACTCGCGTCCACCCGCTGAGGCCGAATTGAACGCCGTCGCCTCGTTCCGCGAGACGCAGGTCGCCTCGTTCCGGAACGATCCCGCCGCCGCTGCGGAAGTCGCACCCAAGAGCTCGCAGGATCCCGCAGAGGCCGCCTCCTGGACGACCGTGGCACGGGCCTTGATGAACACCGATGAATTTATCACGCGGGAATGAAAGCCTCGTGCCATGTAGCATGGGCATCCTGCCCATGCACCTCCCCTCGACCTTTGGAGGCCATTCGGACCCGATCCGCTTATCCACCTCGTGACTCGATGCATGGGCAGGAGGCCCATGCTACATCCCTGCCATGAACCCTCTCCACCAGCAAACGCGCCGCCACTTCTTCGAACGCTGCGGCATCGGCCTTGGATCCATCGCCCTGAGCGAGATGCTCGCCAGCGAGAGCGAGGCCGCCATTCCCACCGGCGACCCGATGGCGCCGCGCCGCTCCCACCACGCGGCCAAGGCAAAAAACGTCATCTTCCTTTTCATGGCGGGCGGCCCGAGCCAGCTCGAACTCTTCGAAGACAAACCGCGCCTTCGCGAATTTCACGGCCAGCTCCCGCCCGAATCGCTCGTCGCGGGGAAACGTTTCGCCTTTCTTCCCAAGAACGCCAAGCTCCTCGGCGGCCAGCGCGAATTCGGCACCTACGGCGAAGCGCGCATGACGCTGAGCGATCTCCTCCCGCACCATCGCAAGATCGTCGACGAGGTCACCTGGCTGCGCGGGATGAAGACCGACGTCTTCAACCACGGCCCCGCGAAGCTTTTCATGAATACCGGCTTCCAGGTGCCCGGCCGCCCCTGTCTTGGATCGTGGGTCACCTACGGGATCGGGAGCGAGTCACGCGACCTGCCCGGCTTTGTCGTTCTGCAGTCCGGTCCGCGCGGCCCCCGCGCCGGAAACGCGCTCTGGTCTGCCGGATTTCTCCCCTCGAGCTACCAGGGGGTGCCCTTCCGCGGCAGCGGCGATCCCATTCTCAACCTCGCCAATCCCAAAGGCATCGACGCCGCGCGACAGGGTGAATTTTTCGACCTCGTCGGCACTCTCAACCGCGAGCGCCTCGGCGTCACCGGCGACCCCGAGATCGCGACGCGGCTCTCCGCCTATGAGATGGCCTACCGCATGCAGAGCAGCGCACCCGAGTTGATGGATCTGTCAGGCGAGAGCCAGGCCACCCTCGATCTCTACGGCGCGACAAAAGGCGGGAACGGCTACGCCAACAACTGTCTCCTCGCCCGTCGCCTCATCGAGCGCGGGGTCCGCTTTGTACAACTCTATCACACGAACTGGGACCATCACGGCGGCCCCACCGAGAACCTCGACAAACATCTACCCGAGATCTGCAAAGAGATCGACCAGGCCTCCGCCGCCCTTGTTCTCGACCTGAAACAGCGCGGACTCCTCGAAGACACCATCGTCGTCTGGGGTGGAGAATTCGGCCGCACTCCCATGGGCGAAGTCCGCGACGGCGGGGCCGGAGGACGCGACCACCACATCGACGCATTTACGATGTGGGCTGCCGGAGGAGGCTTCAAAGCCGGAGAAATTCACGGCTCGAGCGACGATTTCGGCTACGAAGTCACCGACGGCGCCGTCCACGTGCATGACCTGCACGCGACAATTCTGCATCAACTCGGCTTCGATCACGAACGCCTCACCCACCGCTTCCAGGGCCGAGATTTCCGCCTCACCGATGTGCATGGCAAGGTGGTGCGTGAGGTTCTAGCCTAGCCAATCACCAGCATCATGATCAACCCCCGCGGCATGTTGTAGTAAAGCATAATAAAGGGACAGACCCTTTTATGTTGCAATCCTTCCAATTTGACCTAAATTTCCCCTTCAAATCTTCACGATAACAACACATGAGGCTACCAAGACTTCTCGGAAAAGGACGATCCTATTATCACTGTGTTTCACGCGTGGTGGATCGACGTGTGATTTTTCAGGCGGGGGAAAAAGAGGTTTTCCGATCGATCCTTCGAAAACTGGAGACTTTTTCCGGGGTGCGCGTGGCGACTTACTGCCTTATGGGAAACCACTTCCATCTCCTTTTAGAAGTCCCGGATCGCGAGACCCTGCCTCGGCTCGATGGAGAAAGTCTCCTTAATCTACTGCCGATCCTCTACGACCGTGACACCGTGGAGTCCATTGCTGACGAGATTTCGACAGCACGGGCAGCCGGGGATGTCGCACGTGAGGAGGCAATTCTGGAGCGGTTCGAACGGCGACGCGGTGATCTTTCCATGTTTCTCAAAGACCTGAAGCAACGGCTCACCCTCTTTATAAACAAACGATTCGAACGTAGCGGGACACTCTGGGAAGGTCGCTTCAAGAGCGTATTGGTCGAGGACGGAGAAGAAGCACTACTGGCTGTCGCCGCCTACATCGATTTGAATCCGGTAAGGGCGGGCCTCGCTTCGAGGCCTGAGGACTATAGGTGGAGCGGTTATGGTGAGGCCTTGGCAGGTGGTAAAAAAGCGGTCCTTGCCCGAAAGGGGCTCGGCTCAATTCAACGCGAAGGTCTCGAGGATCCGGGAACGAATATCGATTGGAAGATCGTAAGAGACCGCTACCGACGGCTCCTCTATCTTGAAGGAGCCGAGCAACCGGGCGACGCAGTTACCGGTGCAGGCGCGCGTCGGGGCATCGCGGCAGAGGAGGTGGCTAAAGTCCTTGAAGACGGGACTAATCTGTCGCTGGCGGAAGTGTTACGGCGAACCGTTCGCTACTTCAGTGATGGAGCCGTCCTGGGCTCGGCGGCGTTTGTAGAGCATGCCTTTGAACAACTCCAGGAGAGCGGCCGCATTGGAAAGAAACGTCAGTCGGGGGCGCGTCGAATGCGTGGGGCCGATTTCGGAAATCTGCGAGTCCTGCGTGATTTGCAACTGCGCGTGATCGGCCCGCCGCCCGAATGATTCGGGTGAAATACTAAGTCGATCTATCATCGGAATCCGTCGCACGATTCAATCGCTCTTCCCGGACGGCCCTCCACTCCGCCATCACGTCCCCCGCGACCTTTGACAAAGGGCCTCATTTTCCGGCATGTAGACGGGGTCATGATCCGCTTCACACCCTTTTTGCTCCTTTGCCTCGGCCTCGCTGCCTCCCTCCATGCGCAGGAGGCGGCGGTCGCGCGCGATGCTCAACCCTAGTCGGAGTATCCTGCGACAAGATCCCCATCAGCTGCAATGTCCTCACCAACCTGAACCGTCGCACCCCGATACCAAAGAACCCTTCGCCCTCCCCCGAAACCAAAACCACCCTTTCAGACAACCTGACCGACTGATCCATCGCCCAAAAACGGTCCAACTGGAATGCATTTGCGGCCATTTGCTTTAAGAAAACAGAGGAACGCTAATACCCGCAAATCTCAATACTCCGGTGATTCCCTATCCGATTAACAAACCCATCTTCCCAACTTCAAACTTTAAACTTCAAACCTGAAACTTCCCCTATGAACACCCGCCGCCACTTCCTCAAAACCGCCTCCGCCACCACCCTCGCCGCTCCCTGGATCGGCTGGCAAACCACCGCCTCGGGCGCTCCCAGCGGGAATCTCCGTTTCGCCAACTTCGGGGCTGCCGGCCGTGCCTGGGGCAACCTCACCGAAATGCTGCAGGCGCCGAACACGAGCCTCGTCGCCGTCGCTGAAGTCGACCTGGGACGCACGAAGCAACTGAACGAGACACACCCCGGCGCGAAGGTCTTTCAGGACTGGCGCGAGCTTCTCGACAAGATGCACAAGGAGATCGATGCGGTCGTCATCGCTACGCCAGACCACATGCACGCGCCTATCGCGATGGCGGCAATGCAGCTCGGGAAACATGTCTATTGCGAAAAGCCGCTCACCCGCACCATCGACGAAGCGCGCCGTCTCCGCGCCTTTGCGTCTGAAAAAGGACTGATGACCCAGATGGGCATCCAGGTCGCTTCGAGCCCGGGCAACAAGACGGCGGTGGCACTCCTGCAAGCCGGCATCGTCGGCAAGGTGAAGGCCGTTCACAGCTCGTGCCCTAAATCGTGGGGCTCGATGACGGCTCTACCCGCCATTGACGAAGCTCCGCCAGAGACACTCGACTGGGACAAATGGATCGGCGTTGGAAAAATGCGAAAGTTCGTCCCGCGCGAGTTTCATCCCAGCAACTGGCGCAAGCGCATCGGCTACGGCACAGGCACGCTTGGGGACATGGGTTGCCACATTTATCACACCTGGTTCATGGGGCTCGGTCAACCGACCACCCTTGAGGTGACCTCGCACGGCCCTGCGCCCGTCGACGGCGACAGCTGGCCGCTCGACGGTCTCGTCCATCACCGAATGAAGGGCAACGCCTTCACCGAGGGAGACTTTGATTTTACCTGGTATGACGGAGTGCAGCGAGTCCCCGCCGAGGTAATCGCCCTGCTCGGTTCCGAGGAGAAAAACGCGGAAGGCAAGGTCATTGAGAAAGCGCCTGCGACCGGCACGCTCGTCATCGGCACGACCGGTGTGCTCGTGATCCCTCACGGCGGCATACCGACGATTTACCGCGACGGGAAGAAATCCGATGAAGTCATCGAGGCGCTGGAGGCGGGTCACCACCACAAAAACTTCGCTGATGCGATCCGGGGCGACATCGCGGGTAAGCCACTCACTAACTTCGACTACTCAGGACCGATGACCGAGGCGGTCCTGCTTGGAACAGTGGCTATGCGTCTAAAGGGCGAAACGCTGAAGTGGGATGAAGCGGCCGGGAAATTTATCGGCTCCGACGCGGCCAACGCAATGATCCACGAGGAGTATCGCTCAGGATGGGAAGTCGAAGGGCTCTAGGGCTCTCCTCTTCTTTATTGTCGACGCCACCGGGGTCTCTGCATTATTAGGCAATCGGAGTTTTGTCTTCGACACTCTCTCACTCAGCATTGGCGCGGCAGGCGGCTGGAAAAACCAAAGCTCGCGAGACGCTGCCCAAGGAGCCGGAGCACAGCGGGGACTGACGACAGGAAGAGCCGCCCGAAGGGTGCCGGAGGCATCAACGTGAGGCAGAAACGGGATGAGAAAGGCGGGTAAGAGGATCGTTTCCCTGCAAGTCCCCTTCTTTGTTCCACTTTCCTAGTCTTTGCCTCGTTCAAGAAGCGGGGCTTGCCTAAGCCCCGTGGTCCTTTGCTTCGCCGGGGGCCTCGCACGCCTCCTTCCTTGGTCC
>JANQVJ010000012.1:181660-203930 GCA_030730365.1 Verrucomicrobiales bacterium | reverse complement strand
CTTCCTTGGTCCCCTTTTTGTGCCTTACTTTATTGTTGCAACTGTGTCTCAATTGCTTCAGACTTACTGCAGATGGCCATCATGACAGTCCAGGATCTCGAAATCGACAGCCTCCAGAGCCTCGCCCAGGCGCAGGTCGGTTGTGACTTCCAGATTCGCTACCTTGAGGGTCCCGGTTGCGAGCAACTGCGGAATCTCGGGTTTTGTGAGACGCTCCAGATCCGCAAGCTTGCGGGTGGAAGAAATCTCATTTGCTCGGTCTGCGGCACTCGTCTCGCCGTGAGCAGCAATCTCGCCGAGCAGGTCATGGTGTCTCCCGTCACTGCTCTCTGAAAGGCCCCCGAGCGCATGGAGAAAGTTTTTGAAACGGTCGCCCTGGCCGGAAATCCGAACGCGGGAAAGACGACCCTGTTCAACGCTCTCTGCGGCACGGCGGAAAAAGTCGGAAACTACTCCGGCGTCACCGTCAGCGTCAAGCGCGGGGAATTTCACACCCCCAACGGTCGCAAACTCGAACTCATCGATCTGCCGGGCTGCTATTCCCTCTCGGGTGGCACTCCGGACCAGAAGATTGCGGGCAGCGTCCTCCTCGGGACAAATGAAAATTACCCGCTCCCGGACCTCGTCGTCTGCGTCCTCGACGCCTCGAATCTGGAGCGGCACCTCCAACTGGCACTCGAGATCATCGAATTAAAAATCCCCGTCATTATCGCCCTGAATATGGTCGATATGGCCGAGAAGTCAGGGTTGCGTCTCGATCCGGTGAAACTCTCCGAAGCGCTCGGCGTCCCGGTAGTCCCCATCCAGGCAAACCGGGGAAAAGGCCTCGTCGAGCTGAAGCAGGCGATGCGCCACCCTTTCCCCAACACTCCGCAACCCCGCTGGGAATCGGGCAAGGAAGAAGCGCGACGACAGTTCGGCTTCGATACAGCAAGCCTTGCGGCACGCCGCCCGACCCTGCACAGCAGCAGCGTGTCGGACAAACTGGACACGGTCCTCCTCCACCCGATCCTCGGCTGGGTCTGCTTTATCGGGATCATGTTCGCTCTTTTCTGGTCGATCTTTTCCTTCGCGGGGATCCCGATGGGCTGGATCGAGTCATTGCAGGATTTCCTCATCGGCAAGGTCGAGGGAGCCATGGCCGAGGGCGATTTGCGCGACCTCCTCACCCAGGGCGTCATTGGCGGAGTTGGAGCGGTCGTCATCTTCCTGCCGCAGATCCTGCTTCTCTTCTTTTTCATCGGACTGCTCGAGAGCTCGGGCTATATGTCGCGGGCAGCGTTTCTCATGGACGGGTTCATGGCGAAGGTCGGGCTGAGCGGCAAGGCCTTCCTCCCCCTCCTCAGCTCGTATGCCTGCGCCATCCCCGGTGTCATGGCGACCCGCACGATCGATTCGGCGAAGGAAAGGCTCGTCACGATCTTCGTCGCGCCCTGGATGAGTTGCTCGGCGCGACTTCCCGTTTACCTCCTCCTCGTTCCCATGCTCCTCGGCGGCAGTGAGGGCGGATCAAAACAGGCCCTCGTTTTCCTCTCCATCTACGTGCTCGGGACTCTCACCGCCTTTGCCGTCGCCCGGATTCTGCGCGGGCGCCTCGGGCCCGACGAGATCAAGAGCCATTTCATCCTCGAGCTGCCGCCCTACCGATGGCCGCAGTGGAGCTATATCTTCCGCCACGTTCTCGACCGCGGCTGGGCCTTTTTGAAAAATGCGGGGACTGTCATCCTCGGAATCATGATCCTGCTCTGGGCGGCCACGACTTATCCCAAGCTCGACAGCGACGATCCCGGCGAAGTCCTTGCCCATACCGTCGTAGGGAGGGTCAGTGCTTTGATCGAACCTGTCGTAAAACCGCTCGGCTTTGACGGCCGAACCGGGACCGCCATTCTCACCTCCTTCGCGGCGCGCGAGGTCTTCGTCGGATCCATGGCACAGCTCTTCCAGGTCGAAGTGAGCGATGACGAACAGGAAACCCGCGACCACATCCGCGACCGCCTCGCGGCCGAGAAGTGGCCTGACGGGCGCCCCATGTTCGGACCGGCTGCGGTGATCTCCCTACTCATTTTCTACATCTACGCCCTCCAGTGTCTCCCCACCTCGGCCGTGGTCGCGCGCGAGGCCGGCTCGTGGAAATGGGCGGCGGGGCAGTTTCTCTTCATGACCCTCTTCGCGGCGGGAGCCTCTCTCCTCGTCTACCAGATCGCCCGTCTCTTCAACCTCGCCTGATCCCCCATGCACGACTGGCAAAGCTGGACCGCCCTCGGCATCGTCTGCCTCACCGTCCTCGCCTTCGTGATTCGGGCGAAACGAAAGGGGAAGAAAAAGTCCGGTGGTTGCGGCAGCGGCAGCGGTTGCGGTCCGGGGAAGTGCGGGTGAATGGCAAAATCCCGGTCCACTCAACGTCTTCCTAACCCAAACGACGGATGCCTGCGATCATGCCGCAGCACTAAAACCCGAATGCCCTTTGTTGTTTCTCAGAACAAAAAATGAAAGGGGAACCCAGGCACTTTCGCCCGGCGGAGAATACCGGAGAACGGGGTAAAGTGTCGAGGATTCCGGGCACTCTGATTCACGGTGGAGATGAACTGATCGAAAAAGCGATTCGCAACAGAACTCGGAGCGTTCTGTTTGTAGTAATCGAGAATGTCATCCATATCCCGTTGAACGAGACGGTGAAAAACAACCTCGGGATCCATCAGCGCCCAAAGCTTTTTCGAAACTCATCGAGGCTCAACCCCGCCTCGAGGTCGCTATCGAGTTCTTCGTCGCGTCTCATTGCCTCAGCGATACCGCCGTCTTCATCATCCAGGATCAGCGGAAGCGAATCAAGAAGATGCGCAGCCAGCTTTGCCCTCAAATGATCGGGGAGTTGCATCGCCTGCAGTTCGAGTTCGTGAAGTGTGACCATTTTGAAAAGGTAGCCGCAGCATCAGATTGAAGCAAGAGCGCTTGATCAGCTCAGCGTGTCCCCCCTCACCCCGCCAGAATCTGCTCCAGCACGTAGGGCAGGATCCCGCCGGCGTTGTAGTAGTCCACTTCGGCGGGGGTATCGAGACGCACCTTGAGCGGGATCTCCAGACTGGTCCCGTCGCTGAGATGAGCGACGAGGGTCGCGGTCTGCATGGGCTTCAGCTCGCCGGCGATGCCGACGATGTCGAAGGTGGCGTCGGCAAGGTCTTTGACCTTTTCGTAATGGGCCGGATCGGCAAAGTTCAGCGGCAGCACGCCCATCCCGATGAGGTTGGAACGATGGATACGCTCGAAGGACTTCGTGACCACGGCACTGACGCCGAGGAGACGGGTGCCCTTGGCGGCCCAGTCGCGCGAGGAGCCCATCCCGTAGTCGGACCCGCCAATAATGACGAGCGGGGTGCCCTCGGCCTGGTAGGCCATCGACGCATTGTAGATGAAGGTGGGTTTGGCTCCGGCCGCGGCCGAGATGGTGGTGTCGGGAGCGGAGACCTCGGAAGCACCGAAGTACTGAGTGTAGCCACCTTCGACTCCGGGGCACATCAGATTCTTGATGCGGACATTCGCGAAGGTGCCGCGGGTCATGACGCGGTCATTGCCGCGACGGGCGCCGTAGGAGTTGAACGAGGCTTTCTCAACACCGTTCGCGAGGAGATACTGACCGGCGGGCGAGGTCTCCTTGATCGAACCGGCCGGGGAAATGTGGTCGGTCGTGACGGAGTCGCCGAAGATCCCGAGGGGGCGCGCCCCGACGATGTCCTCACTGCCGCCGACTTTGCTCTCAAAGAAGGGAGGCGACTGCACATAGGTGGATTTTTCATCCCAGGTGTAGGTCGCGCCGGTCGTGCCGTCGATCTCGCCCCACTTGGGATTCGCGGTATCGACGTTGCCGTAAAGTTTCGCATAGACCTCGGGCTTGAGGGCGCTCGCGAGCTGGGCGCGGATTTCCGCCTGGGAAGGCCAGAGGTCAATGAGGAAGACGGGATTACCGTCGACATCGCTGCCGAGCGGCTCGGTGGTGAGGTCGATATCAACGCGTCCGGCGAGGGCATAGGCGACGACGAGCGGCGGCGACATGAGGAAGTTCGCACGGATCGAGCCGTGAACGCGAGCCTCGAAGTTGCGGTTGCCGGAAAGGACCGAGGCACAGACGAGATCGCCCTGCTTGATCGCCTCTTCGATCGCGGGGTGGAGCGGACCGCTGTTGCCGATACAGGTGGTGCAGCCGTAGCCGACCGTTTCGAAGCCGAGCTTGTCAAGTTCGGTCTGGAGTCCGGTCGCCTCGAGGTAGTCGGTCACGACACGCGAGCCCGGCCCGAGGGAGGTCTTCACAAAGGGAGCGACGGTGAGACCCTTTTCGTTGGCCTTCTTCGCGACGAGTCCGGCCGCGAGCATGACGCTCGGGTTCGAGGTGTTCGTGCAGCTCGTGATCGCTGCGATGAGGACGCTGCCGTGCCTGAGCTGGGTGTCGACATCGACGGTGGTGATGGTCTCGCCGGCGACGAGGGGATTTTCAAACTCCCCTGCGGGTGAATTGAGGTGGAGCGGGATGGTGATCCCGCGATTCGCGGGATCGAGGCCAAATCCTCCTGCACTGGCGGGCGCGGCGAAAAGCTGGTTGAACTTGCTCCCCAATTCGGGCACGTCGATGCGGTCCTGCGGACGCTTCGGACCGGCGACGGCGGGCACGATCGTGGAAAGGTCGAGCTCGAGCAGGTCGGTGTAGTCGCACTCGTCTTTGTCGGGAATGCCGAAGAGGTTCTGTGCCCTGTAGTAGTTCTCCACCGTGATGCAGAGTTCTTCGGAACGACCGGTGCCGCGCAGGTAATTGATCGTCTCGTCGTCGACGGGGAAGAAGCCCATCGTGGCGCCGTACTCGGGGGCCATGTTCGCAATCGTGGCGCGGTCAGGAAGGGAAAGGGCGGTCGCACCGGGGCCGAAGAACTCGACAAATTTCCCGACGACACCGTAAGCACGCAGGATTTCGGTGACGCGAAGGGTAAGGTCGGTCGCGGTGACACCCTCGGCGAGAGTGCCGTGGAGATAGACACCGACAACTTCAGGCACGAGGAAAGTGACGGGCTGGCCGAGCATACCAGCCTCTGCTTCGATCCCGCCGACGCCCCAACCGACGACGCCGAGGCCGTTGATCATGGTCGTGTGCGAATCGGTCCCCACGAGGGTGTCAGGGTAATAAACGCCGTCTTTGGAAAGAACCCCTTTGGCGAGGTACTCGAGGTTCACCTGGTGCACGATGCCGATCCCGGGAGGCACGACGGAGAAAGTCTCGAAGGCCTGCTGGCCCCACTTGAGGAATTCATAACGCTCGCGGTTGCGGATGAACTCGATCGCCATGTTCCGGTCGAGGGCAGCTTGCGAACCGGAGAAATCGACCTGGACAGAGTGATCCACGACGAGGTCGACGGGGACGAGCGGCTCGACTTTGGCGGCGGAAGCACCGCGGGCAACGGCAGCGTCACGCATCGCGGCGATGTCGACAAGGAGCGGCACCCCGGTGAAGTCCTGCAGGACGATACGTGCCACGGTAAAAGGGATCTCGTATTCACCCGGCGCCTTGGCATTCCAATTCGCGAGATTTTTGACATCGATCTCACTGACCTTGCGTCCGTCGACGTTGCGCAGCACCGATTCCAAGACGATGCGGATGCTGACGGGGAGGCGACTGAGATTCGCGGCGACACCGGCTTCTACCAGCGCTGGCAGCGAATAGAATTTCCCTTCGGCTCCGGAACCGGTGGTGAACGAACGGACTACGTCAAAACTCATCTTTTCAGGTCAATTTTCAAATTTCAGAATAGCGGATTCCCCGCCTGATCTCCGGACCGGACAGGGTTGGATGACCGACCAAACCCTGCTCACCCGCGTGAGCGGCAGTATCCGGACGATTTCGCCCCATCTGTAAAGCACGAAGCGCGCCGGTTCAACAAGCGGTTTTCAGGCAAATAGCGGAGCGACTTCGAGCTGGACTGCGCAAACGGAATGAATCTCGGAGGGATCTTCGGGCGGGAGTTCGCAATAGGTCCCGTCCGCGTCAAGCGAGAGGAGCAGGGCAGATCGGTCCTCAGGGTCGCGGATCAGGTAATACGGGACGCCGTTGGCCGCATGCCGCTCGCGCTTGGCGACGAGGTCTTTTTGCCGGGTGGAAGGCGATAGAATCTCCCTGGCGTGCTCGGGGCGACGCTCGACCCAATGCCCGGAGGGTTTTTTTCGCAAGGCCTTGATTGGGGAAAACAACTCGCCGGCGATGGTCTGGCGGAAAAATCCGGGTGAAGGCGACATCGCCACCGGGATCCTGTCTCACCGTTACCAGTCCCCTTCCCTAAGGAGATAATCCTCGATGCGATGGTTCGGCTTGTAAGAGAGGGAGGCGATGTCGGGAATATACAAGGCCTCACTCCACAAAAAAAGCCCGGATCGCTCCGGGCTTTTCGTAAAATTGCTGATCAGGGTGGATCAGCCGAGCTCTTTGAGTCTCGCTTTGATCGCCTCGAAGTTCGGCATCTCGCCCGGGTTGTCGTTGCTCTCGGAGTATTGAACGATCCCGGCACTGTCGATGATGAAAGCGGAACGCTTCGGCACACCGCCCATGTGGAGATTTTTCTCCGGGAGGAAACTCTTGTAAGCGACGCCGTAGGCCTTGGCTACCTCGTGCTCGTAGTCACTGAGGAGGGTGACTTCGATGCCTTCTTTTTCTTTCCAGTTCTGCTGGGCAAAGGGGTTGTCACCGCTGATGCCGTAGACTTTGGCATTGAGGTCGGCATACTCGGAGAGTTCGCTCGTGACGGAGCAAAACTCCTTCGTGCAACCGCCGGTGAAGGCCATGGGGACAAAGAGGAGGAGGATATTGCCGTCGCCGAGGAGGTTCATGAGTCTGACGGTCTCGGGGCCGTCGGCGCCGATCGTGGTCAGCTCGAAGTCGGGTGCATTAGTGCCTACTGAAATAGCCATGTGGAATAGTGGATTTTAGGGATTCTGTCGGTTGTCCGGTGGGGAATGAACCGCTCTCGGAAACGGTAGAGGATGGCGCGGGAGGGTCAAGGCGATTCACTCCGCAAGGTCGTCACGCACTTTCGTCTCAACGACGAGCTGGCCGGCCTCGCCGTAGACCGCCCCGAGCGATCCGATGTGCGCCTTGATCGCCGGGTTCTCGGGATCGAGTTTGAAGAAATCGAGGGCGGTGTAGTTGTCAATGAATCCCGCCGGTAGCTCGCCTGCGGCGAGACGGATGTCTTTGACTATGAACGCAATAGTGCGGGCACGGACCTCGGGCTCAAGGACGAAGGTGGCATTGAGATACCGCAGTCCTTTGTCAAAAATGCCTTTTCGCATAGGCTGCGCCATCGCCGCGACGATGCCCTCAGGTCCGATCCTCTCGACCGAGGTGTTACCGCGAAAGTCCTTCGCCACCTCGAAAGTCGCAATGATGAGATTGAGATCGTCCGCCGTGAAGAGAATACGCTCGGCCCGGTTTTCCTTCACCGCGGAAGCGATGAGAGCGAGCTTGACCCTGACTGACTCGATGCCGGCGGCGGTGGGCTCGACAACGGGGAGCGCAGCGGGCGTGTCCTGCGTGAACGTGCCGATGGTGCGGTTCTGATAGGTGCCGACGACGGTGTAAAGGATGATGAGTCCACCGAAAACAAAGACAATTGCCCCGAGGATGAGGCAACCGGGGATCGGGGATCCTCGCAGGGCGGTGCGGGAATCTTCGGGGATCGTTTCTTCGTCTGGCATGTCGGGACTTTGGCTTCGCCACGCCAAAACGCAAAGTCCGATTTCCCGAAGACGTCCCCGCGCCGGCCTTACGCATCAAGACTCAACCATTGGAAAAATAGCTGATCTCCAGCAGATTCAGGGAGGCACGCAGATGATGCCTGAAGAAAATCTGATGGCCTCCCTGAATCTGCGGGAGAAACAAAAGGGGCCATATCCGAAGAGCACGGAAATAAGGTCATCCATCGGTGGCTAAAATCGATCGTGGCTGCACTCCGTCGCGGGCAAGGAGGAGGGACATTCCTGTCCCTCTCGTTTCATCATGCGGGAGACGACGCGCAAAAGGGCGACAGGAATGTCGCCCCTCCTTGGGCGCACGGGAAAAAGACCGCGTGCCCGTGCCGACTCGCCCTGCAAAACGGAGCTTAATGCCGTGCCATTCGGGCCATATCCTGTCTCCGGTTTCAGGCTCCTCCCCTGCCCCGCCAGAACCGCGTAAGGTCCCGCGGACCGATCCGCGTTGACAGGCTAGCCGCCACAGGATAAAACCTGACACTTTTCCTTCATGAAGCGCACCCTCGGCATTTTCACTCTCCTCGTCACCGTTTACTTGGCCACTTGGCTGATGAGCGACCTTCTCACGGGTCGGCAGAGTTTTCTCTCCGCCTTCAATCAGGAGAATCTATTGCGCCGGACCGCTCTCTTCGGGATCATCGGAGTCGGGGTCGCCTTTGTCATCATCACGGGCGGGATCGATCTTTCCATCGGCTCGGTCGTCTGCCTCATCGGGGTGGGGTTCCCCTGGCTCGCGGTGCAGATGGAGCAGCCGCTCTGGCTTGCGCTGCTATTGGCGCTGGTCATCTCGCTCCTCATCGGTCTCGCCCACGGGCTCCTTATCACGAAGATGAAACTTCAGCCATTCGTCGTGACTCTCTGCGGGCTGCTCATTTACCGGGGGATCACGCGCGGATTCACGAACGACCAGACGGCCGGTTTTCACAGCGAGCTAAAAGGCCTGCGCTGGCTAGCCAACGGCGAAATCCCAGTTACGGATACCTTCGGTCTGCCGGTGCCCTGCCTCATCCTCGCCCTCGTTGCTGTGCTCGCGGGGCTCTTCCTTAACCGCACGATCTACGGTCGCTATCTCCTCGCCCTCGGAAACAATGAAGAGGCCGCGCGATTCAGCGGAATCAATACCGATCGCATGACCATCCTCGCCTACGTGATCTGTTCCCTGCTCGCGGGCCTCGGCGGACTGCTCTTCGTCCTCGACACAAACTCGGCGCAGCCAGTCGATTTTGGAAATTTTTATGAACTCTTTGCCATCGCCGCGGCAGTGCTGGGAGGCTGTAGCCTGCGCGGCGGATCGGGTACAATCATCGGTGTCATCATCGGTACGGCTCTCATCCAATTGCTCCGCAACATGATCACGCTCGTCGACGAGATCCCGCAGAACATCGAGTTTGCGGTGATCGGAGCCGTCATCCTCGCCGGGGTGCTCGCGGACGAAGTGGCAAAACGTGTCATCGCAAAGCGGCGGCGTGCGTGATCAGTAGTGACCGGACAAAACGGATTCGCCAAATAAAAAGCGAAACCGGCTCATTCACGGGGGGTTACATGGGATGAATAAACTGACTCTCATGAAAACCAAACTCATCATTCTGATCGGCTCTGCCCTCGCGATCGCGCCTCTCGGCGCGGAAGACAAACCCGCCCCAAACCCTGCTGTTCAAGGCAAGGACCCCGGCGGCCCGGGAGCTCCGGGCGGCCCCAAAGGAAAAGGCGACGGATCATTCTTCCGCGAGATGGATACGGACGGCGACAAGGCTATTTCCAAAGAAGAAGCCGGCGAACGCTGGGAACGCCTCGGAAAGCTTGATAAAGACAGCGACGGCAAAGTCACGATGCAGGAGATGATGGCGGCACGTCCCCAAGGCGGGCCCGAAGGTAAGGGCGCCCCGCAGGGCGGTCCTGGCAAAGGCGGTCCGGAAATGTTTGCAAACGCCGACAAGAACAAGGACGGCAAGCTCAGTAAAGACGAAGTTCCCGCCGAAATGTGGGAGCGCCTCAGCAAGCTCGACAAGGACAGCGACGGGGCCGTAAGCAAAGAGGAAATGGCCGCCATGCGCGGCAAGGGTGGTCCCGGTGCGGGCCCCGGAGGTCCTCGCGGCAAGGGTGGTCCCGAGGGCGGCCCCGCCCCAATGTTCTCGCGCTTCGACGAGGACAAAGACGGCAAGCTCTCCAAATCCGAAGTTCCCGCCGAGATGTGGGAAAAGCTCTCAAAGGCCGATGACGACGCCGACGGCTTCGTCAGCAAAGCCGAGCTCGAAAAAGTCTTCCGCGAGCGCGGTGGCAAGGGCGAAGGTCCCCGACCGGTAAAGAAACCCGAGGCCTGATTCAAAATCCGAAATCACTCGTGGCGTAGCGCCTCGACGGGATTCATCCCCGCGGCGCGGACGGCGGGATAGATCCCGAAGAGTATCCCAGTCATCACCGAGATCGTGAAGGCCAGCGCCGGGGCCCATAACTCGATGATCGTAACCATCTCGGCAAAGTGGGTGATCATGATGGGGATAGCGAGCCCTAATGCGACGCCGATAACGCCTCCCGCTCCCGAGAGCATGACCGTCTCAATGAGGAACTGGATCACAATGTCTTTTTTCTTCGCCCCGAGGGCACGGCGGATCCCGATCTCACGGGTCCGCTCCGTCACGGTCGCGAGCATGATGTTCATGATCCCGATCCCGCCGACGAGCAGTGAAATCGCGGCGATGGACCCGAGGACGATGTTGAAGATCTGCTTCGTCCGCTCGGCGCGACGCAGGAGGTCGAGCGGCACCGTCATGCGGTAGTCGACCTGCTTGTGATTGCGCTCGAGAATGTGCCGTATCGCGAGCGATGCGGGCATGACCTCGTCAGGCTCGCCAATGCGGATCGTGACATCATGGAGCTGGACCTTTTCCGCTTCGAAGCTGCCCGAGCGGTATTTGAAAATCACCTCACCGAAGTGATCCTCCAGCGTGGTAATGGGGATCATCATTTCCATCCCGTCACCCTGATCTCCGGCCGCCTCTTTTTCGTCGTTCGAGGCAGCGACAGCCGGGTCGTCGTCGATCACCCCGACGACACGAAAGTAACTCGTCTGGATGCGCACCGTATCCCCGATCGGTTCAGTGAGCGGAAAAAGCTGCCTCGCGAGACTCTTCGAAAGCACACAGACCGGCGCCCGCATCGACATCTCCAGTTCGGTGAAAAAACGGCCTCGTACCATGTTCCGATTCCGCATCTCGGGAAACCACGAGACCGTACCCACGGCGGCGCCATCGACGTTCTGTGCCTCGTTCCAGATGAAGTCCTTTACCTCGCGCGAGGGGATCGTCACGAGCACGCCGGGAACGGTTGCACGGATCTGCGAGATGTCGTTGTAAGTGAGCCCATACTCGAGGATGAGGGACCGCTCCTGCTCGCCGGCAGTCGTCTTACTCGAGGGCTTCACCGATTCGAGGATAATGTTTTGACTGCCGAGATCCTTAATCTGCTGCTGGGCTTCGTAACTAGCCCCCTCGCCAATCGCGAGCATCGCGATGACGGAGCAGACTCCGAAAACGATCCCCATCGCAGTGAGAAGCGAGCGCAGCTTGTGCATCCACAGACTCTTCACGCCCAGAATGACGGAACGCTTGAGCCGGAAAAGGGAAAACTCTTTGATGATCCCAGCGACGTTCACGCGAGTTGCCTTTCCGTGTAGCTGTCGTAGGCGACCGAGCCGTCCTTGAGCCGAATCGTACGCGAGGTCCGCATCGCCATGCCCTCGTCGTGGGTGATGAGGATGAGCGTTTTCCCGTCGGCGTTGAGCTCGTCAAAGATCTGAAGGATGTCGCCTCCGGATTTGGAATCAAGGTTCCCTGTCGCCTCGTCGGCAAGGATCACGGCAGGGTCATTCGCCAGAGCCCGGGCGATCGCGACGCGCTGCTGTTGCCCACCCGAGAGCTCGGTGGGGCGGTGATCGAGGCGCGTTCCTAGACCAACCTTTTCGGCGAGGGCGACGGCGATTTCGCGGCTCTCTTTTTCCGTCACGCCCTGGTAATAGAGCGGCACCTCGATGTTCTCGACCACGGTGAGCTGCTGGATTAGATTATAGCTTTGAAAGATAAAACCGAGCCGCTTCCCGCGGACCTGGGAGAGATCATCATCGGAGAGCTGCGAGACATCCTGCCCGCTGAGAAAATACTGCCCGATAGTCGGTTGATCGAGACAACCGAGGATGTTCAACATCGTCGACTTGCCGCAGCCCGAAGGACCGAGAATGGAGATGTAATCGCCCGGCAGGATCTTGAGATCGACACCGTGAAGCGCCTTCACGAGGGTATCACCCATCTGGTAGTGCTTCTCGACACCCCTGAGTTCGATGACCGGTTCGGGAGCATTGCCGGGGGACGCCATGGGAAAAAAAGTGATCGGTGCGGAGGGAAGCTTAAGCCTTCTCGTCCGACTCGACTGCTTCCTCCGTTTCACCGGCAGTCGAGGCAGTCTTGTCCACCTTGCCGGCTTCGGCTTTGGCTTTGGCTTTGGCTTCGGCTTTGGCTTCGGCTTCAGCCTCGCGCTCGCGCGCATCGCGCGCGATGCGAGAGTTCTGCACCTTGGCGGGCTCGTAGCTGTCGGGCATCTTGAGGAAGACCTTGTCTCCCGCATCGACACCTTCCTGCAGCTCAATGAAATCATTGTTGAAAGCCCCGATCCGCACAGGCTGACGCTTGTAACCACTCGAGGTTTTCATGAAGACGAAGTGTTCGCTGTTTTCCACAAAGACCGCCTGCACGGGGACGTAGGTCACGTCCTCGAGTTCATTCACGATGATCTCGACTTTCGCGCTCATGCCGGGCTTGAGGAAATCGTGTGTGCCCTCGATCTCCACCGTCGCAGGATAGACCTTAAGCGAGGGGTTGTAGCGCGAGGCATTCGAATCGGGGAGCACCGCGACCTTGGCGATACGGCCGACGAGAGTTTTGTCAGGAACGGATTCGGCGGTAATGTAGACCTTTTGCCCGAGCTCGATCTTTTTGATGTGCGACTCGTGGATGTTCACCTCGACGCCGAGCTTAGACATGTCGGGGATGGTGATGATGGGCTGGCCGTTCTTCAGAGTAGCACCCGACGAGATCCCGTCGTAGTAGCGCGACGTGTAATAGTTAGCATCGGCGCCGCCATAGGCAACGAGACCGGGTAGCTTCGCACGGATGACGCAGCCGGCGAGCTGCTCCTCGAGGTTCTCCCGCTTTTTCAGCTCAAGCTCGTAGCGCCGCTTCGCCGAGCGAAATTTAGCGTAAATCTGCGACATCTGGGCCATCTTTTCGCGCTTTGAGCGGATGAGGGAAAGCAGGGCTTCTTCGTAGACGGAGAGCATTTTCTCGGCTTCTTTGGGAAATTCGTAATCGCGAAAAAGCTCCAATTCAGTCTCGGAGCGCTGTAGGGCGAGACGTGCTTTATCAAGACCGACCATTTCGTTTTCCAAAGTCTGCTTGGTGATGAACTCTCGCTGATGGAGTCGTTTTGCACCCTCGACGGATTCCTCGACCACGGCCAGCTCGGACGAGGCGACGAGCGCTTCATCGCGCATGCGGCGAATAGTCTGCTCGGCCTCACCGTCACCGAGGAGTTCGTCCTTGAGGAATGAGCCGAAATTCACATTCGCGGCAAGGCTGTCATCGGCCTCAAGGGCAAAATTCGTCACACTGGTGTCGTCGGTCGCTTCGTCGGCGAGCTCGCGAGTGTCAAAGGCATTAACGATGAGGATGGTCGCCTCTTTTTCGTAAGCGGCGAGGGAATCCGTGTCGAAGGGCAGGCCCAACTTTTGCAGGGTGGACTGTGCCGCCTGGGCCCCGACAAATTTCTGAAAGTCGAGCAAGGCAAAACGTAGCGTTTGTCGCTCGAGCTTGATGCTGCTGAGAGCCTCGCTCTCCTGGATCTCGATGCTCTGCTTGGCCTCGGCATAGGCTGCCTCGGTCTGCTGGAACTGCACATCGTGATCGACGATTGCTTCCTCAAGTTCGGACTGGTCGAGTCGCACAAGCACTTTGCCTTTCGCCACATCATCCTCAGTCACGTAATACCCTTCATCGATGATCTCGAGGATCTTCACGCCGTTGAGTAGCTTTACCTCGTTGCGGAATTCGAGAAAGTTGAGCGCCTGAATATTGCCGCCCTCGAGCACGTCGATGACGAGATCGCCTTTCTGGGCATCTGCGAAGGGCATGTCCTTCTCTGCGGACTCGCTTTTGCCTCCACCTCTCAGTCCCAGGAAAATCGCAACCGCAGCCGCCACTAATACCCCAGCTATGATTTTCTTTTTCATAACGCTATAAACAGGTCAGGGTGATTCTCGTTCGAGCTTCTCCACCCACGACCCTTCAGCGTTAATATACAGGATCCCCATGTCTCTCCAAAGGCGCAACCGCGCTAAGGTATGATTCACAACAGTTGCAGTGCGCTGGTTCTGTGCATCGACAAGGTCTTCCTGCGCATCGACGAGGTCCAGGGCGGCACCGCGACCAAGCTCGGCGAGGAGGATCTGTTCTTCAAGACGGCGTGAGGCGAGAGCGACACCTTCTTCGGCAATTTTGAAGTTCTGTCTTTCCTGTTCGAGGGCACGCCACGAATCATAGATCTCGAGACGGGCGCGGTCATAGGCAAGATCGCGACTGCGTTTGGCGCGATCCAACTGCACGAGCGTGGCCCGGTAAATATTCCGCTCGGCCTTGCGGTCGATTGGCAGATTCAGATCGACCGAACTCGACCAGCGCCGACGATCCCAATTGATCGCCGGAGTCGTATCGCTGGGATCACTGACAGAGTTATAATCGAGGGAAAGATCGAGGCCGGGAAGGAGCCCGTTTTTCGCCACCTTGATCTGCCGCAGCGCATCATCGACGAGATCGTTCGCGGTGACGAGGTCGGGGCGGGACACCATCGCGATCTCGATGGACTGGTCTTTCGTGATGGGCGGCTCCTCGATCGTGAGCCGATCGAGTTCCCCCTCATCAAGGACGAGGCGGGTATCGACCGGCACGCCGATGGTGATCTTAAACTCGTCGAGCAGGGTCTGGTAGCCGCGGATGGAGTCGATCCAGCGGCTCTCTGACTGAAGCTTGGCCTGCCGCAATCGGGCGAGCTGGTTCTGCGTCCTGCGATTTTCGTCAGCGAGAGCCTCTTCGCGCTCCACGTTTTTCACAAATCCCCGGTAGGCCAGGTAGGCGTTGTGGACGCGGTCACGGGCGCGGAGCACTCCATAATAATCGCCCACGACTTCAACGACAAAGGCTCGGCGGAAGTCGGCGAAATCACGCAGGTCGTAGAGTAGATTGCGCTCCTCCCGCGTGAGCGCCTCAAGGGTCACGGCGGTGCCGCCGCCCCGGAGGAGAGGCTGCACGATCGAGACAGCGAGATCCGAGTCGTTGAGCGAGCGATTCCCCGTCATGATGCGGAGGAAATCCTGGGTAAAGTCGGCCGAAATGCGTGCTCCGGTTTTGTAGAGCCAGTTAAATCCGGCCGTGCGCGTCTGGGAAAAAGTGTTTGTCGAGACCAATTCGGTCATGCCGGCCCCGAGCGCGGCGAGACGGGAATCGGTCGCACGAGTGCCGGATCCCCCGGCATCGAAGACGGGGGCGAGACGGTGCCGTGCGAGAGTGAGGTCAAGAGCACCGAGGAAAAGCTGCTCACGGGCGCTCAGGTAGGAGCGACCGTGGACGATGGCCGTAGTGACCGCTTCGCTCAGACTGATCTCTTTGGCGCCGCTCTCCTCCCGGGCAGCCGTGCCGAGGAATTCCCCGTCTTTCAGATTCGCGGATTTCAGTTTCGCCAGATCGACTGTCGGGGTCTCGGGGAGAAAAACATCGCCGGGTTCCACATTTTCCACTTCGGTCGTCTTCTCCGAAAGGACCGCGTAGGCCTCGCGATCCGCGCGGGCGTGGTAGGTCTGCGGCGAACACGAGGGGGAAATCAGCGCAGCAAGAACAAGAAGCAGCATCGGCATCCGCCAATCCTGCGCTTCACACCGCCCCATCCCAAGGGGAAAAGCGCCTGCCTTTTTGTCGTTTTGCATCCGTGTCACCCTCCTTCGGACACGCTGTCAACTTTCGCAAGCACAACAACAAGCCATAGACGCGCCACTATCCAAGCCCGCCAGAGGAACATGGTCAGGGCGTCCCTCTTACACTGTTAGGTCCTGAAGATTAGACATTTGGCTCGCGAACAGGGAGAAAGGGGAAAATTTGGAACGGGCCACCGTAAGCCGGATTCTGTTCGCCCGGTCCGTAGTCGAACCGCGCGGACGATCATTTATCTAGCGGACTCCCCCTAAGAGGCGCCCCCTCCCCGCCGAAGCGGGGTGCGACTAATACCCGGACACATATCGCGGCCGAAACCGCGAAACCGGACCGGCTGTCCGTTTGCCCTGTTATGTCTTGCACCGCATGGGGTTTATCGTGCCCCCTCGGTTACCCTCGGGGCGGTGAGCTCTTACCTCGCCATTTCACCCTTACCCCTCTTCGCCCGGAGGGCTTCGAAGGGCGGTATATTTTCTGCGACACTTTCCGTCACCCCGCCATTACGATGGAGTGCCCCGACTTTCACCGGGCATGCTGCCGTGCGGTGTCCGGACTTTCCTCTGAATCCCGAAGGAAACAGCGATCATCTCCGGCCCGTTCCAAGCGGGAAACCTACACGCGATCCACCCGCAGCGCCACGGGAAGAATGAGAATAGATCTCACCCCCCGCCGTCGCGATCAATCTTTTCACTTCCTCCGCAGTTGGAAGGTGGCCACGCCCGCCGAGCCCGGTGGCGGAGAGAGCGGCGGCAGCGGAGGCAGTGCGCGCCATATCGGACAACGAATGACCGAGCATGGCAGCGGCGAGGAAGGCCCCGTGAAACACATCTCCGCAGCCGGTCGTGTCGACGAGCTTGTCCACGGAAAAGGCGGTCTGATGGAAAGAATCGCCACCCCCTGTGAGGAACCAGCTCCCCGCAGCCCCGTCCGTGATCCCGACGATCTCCGCGCCCCATTGGGCGAGGGCGTCGAGTTGGTGCTCGCGGGAATCGCTTCCGGCGAGGCAAGCGGCATAGTCACGCGCCACGATGAGGATATCGACAAGCGGCAGCAGATTAAGGTGCTTTGTCTCGAATCGATGCGCGCCGCCGTCAAAAGAGACTCTCCCCCCACTCTCCCGGACGATACGCGCGGCATCGAGGCAGGCGGGCCAGTGACGACCGTTGAGATGGAGAATGCGGCATCCGGCGAGGGCACTGGCCGGCAACTCCGCTGCGGACAAAGGCATGAAATTCCCTTCTTCAAAGAGGAGATGCCTTTCCCCGTCTCTCTCCCTCACTAGCACCGTGCCGAGAGAACTGCTGCGATTTTCTTCGGTGAGGAGAAAGGTGGTATCCACCCCGAACTTCGTGTAATCAGCCCGCAAACGCTCGCCGCACCAGTCATCGCCGATGCGATCAATGATGGCTGTTTTCGCTCCGAGACGGGAGGCAGCACAGAGGGCGGTGGGGACGGGGCCTCCCCCCATCATCGCGGAACGAATGACGCGGGTGACCCCTGCCGCAGCTGGAAAAGCTTCAACGACCTGGATCGAGTCCAGAATCGACATCCCCAGTCCGAGGATGTCAAAACCGGGTCCGACGACCGATGGCATCAGCTGTGATGACCTTTGAGCCAGGAGGTGACGGCCTCCGTCATCTGGCCCAGTCCGTCGTCACTGAAGACGTGGTCCACACCGGGGAGAATGACGATCTCCTTCGGTTCGTAGGCGCTCGCATACATCTTCTGACCTTCCTCGAGAGGAACGACGTCGTCGGCATCGCCGTGAAGAATCAGCCAGGGGACCTCGATCTTTTCGGTCTTGCCGAAGACATTGTCGATCTTGTTCATGTCGTCGACGAATGCCTGCGAGAGCGGACATTCCTTGTCATCCCACATGCAGCCCTTGCCGGGCTTCTGGTCCCCGAACTCGCGCTCAACAAATCCCTTCGTATCTCCCATGCCCGCAAGGGAGACGAGCAACTCGATCCGCTCGTCCTTCGCTGCAGCGAGCACGCCAACGGCGGCGCCCATACTGTGGCCGATGTAACAGATGCGATGGTAGCCCTCTTCCTCGGCGGCGTCGACGACGGCCTTGAGGTCTTTCAACTCCTTCGTGACGGTGCAGTCTTCGAATTTGCCGCCCGATTTCCCGTTGCCCGCGAAGGAAAAACGCAGTGCGTTAAATCCTGCTTTTTCAAGAGCTTCGGCCAGACCGATCGCCCATGGACGATCCTTGTTACCGGTCACTCCATGACCGATGATCGCGAGTAGCGAAGTGTCTGAAGGATCTCCGTGGAATTCGTAGTCCAGGTTTTCCTTCGATGAGTTGAGTATTTCCAAATACATGACGTCGTTTCGGTAATGTGCGGGTCTGATGAAAAATGTCTAAGTGAAAAAACACGCCGGGTCAAAATTGCGTATCGTAGACCCGGACGTCTTTAAACCATCCTCCAAATTCTTTCACGAAGACATCGTGATCAGGGTGGACCTGATAAGCGTTATGTTGCTCGACCGATTGGAACTCAAGGACAAGAGCGTAGTCGAAGGTATTCTGCGTGACGGGACGCACCGGCGTCGCGGCGGCTTTTCCAAAGCTCCCGCGGGCAACCACGTCGATCTCGAAAAGGGCGCGCAGGCCTCCTTCGAAGGTGGTTTTTTGCTCATCCGTGAGGGACGGATCGAGCCAGAAATATACATTGTGTCGGACCATGCCGCGAGCCTAGGACAGCCCCCGGATTTTATCAACCGGCGTATCGGAGGGTGTCGATTTTTTTGCCCAGCCACCCTTTTAGCCCGCAGCGACGGTCTCGCTCGCATTCCGCAGCATCACCTGAATGTGCGGGGTGTAGAGCTCGGGCTCGAGGAGGAAGGAGTCGTGCCCCTTCTCCGAATGGACCGTGAGGAAGAGGTGCGGGACCTCGGCACCGCGCAGTTTATCGACAAGGGCGGCCTGCTCTTCGGGGTAAAAGCAGTAGTCCTCGTCGATGCTGAAAATCAAATACTGATGATTGGCCTCGCGCGAGCGACCGAAGAGTTCGTCGGCATCCTCCGCCTCAGCCTCGATCACGGGATCGTAGCGGCTCCACATCTCGCAGATGCGGAGGTAGGTGTTCGCATCGAAACGATCGGTAAACTTTTTTCCCTGATGGAGCATGTAGCTCTCGACGTGGTCATGGGCCTGATACCACGAGAATCGATCCCCCGGCTGGACTACGTCCTTGCTGGCGCGGCGCTCGATCGCATTGAGGTGGACAAAAGTCTTGTGACTGATCATCCGGGCGAGAGCGAGCCCGGTTTCGGGAGCCCCGCTCTCGTAATATTCGCCAGACTGGAAGCGCGGATCATTCTCGATCGCGAGAATCTGCTCGAGCAGGATGATGCGGTTCAGGACCGTCGTTTTCACCCCGGTGGCGAGCGGCACGATGAGCCGGACCCGCTCCGGGTAGAGGGTCGCGAAGGTCACGCAACTAAGCCCGCCGGTCGAGGGCCCTACGACCGCGAGGAGTTGCCCGATCCCGAGCGCATCGAGGAGCAGGGCCTGACTGCGGACGATGTCATTCACCGTGATGTTGGGAAAGGCGGCGCCGTAGCGTTTCCCCGTCGCGGGATTGAGGCTGGCCGGTCCGGTCGAGCCGTAGCAGCCGCCCACGTAGTTGGCGCAAATGATGAAATACTGATTCGTATCGAGGGCTTTGCCCGGTCCGATGAAGAGATTCCACCAGCCTTCCTCACATTCCCGCGTCCAGAACTCGTTGCCTTTTACCCCCGGATTGTAGCCCGCAGCATGCTGGCTACCGGAGAAAGCGTGGAAAAGCAGGATGGCATTGGACCGGGTTTCATTCAGCTCTCCGTAGGTCTCGTAGGCAAGTTCGACGTGGTCGAGACTGGCTCCACAACGGAACACGAAGGGCTGCTCAGGTGTCGCGATGGTCTGGAACTGGGTTTCAATCTGTCCGATTTCACTCATCAAATTCGAGGGCGCCAAGGCTAACCCACAAGTCCCGACCCCGCCACCGTTTTGCATGTCATACCCTAAAACGCTGACCGGAAACCCGGGCACTCGTCGGAAATGGAGGCTTTCCAGGTAATGAAGGCGCGGTTGCGCGGCCGGTTCTTTCGATTTAGTTCTTTCGTGAGCATTTTTGATCGATTCCTTTCGCAGCCCGAAAAGGCGGTAAATCCGGCAAACGACGGCATGATCCTTGTTGTCGGGCTAGGCAATCCGGGGCCGGAGTATGAGAAAACCCGTCACAACATCGGGTTCGAACTCGTCGACCTGCTCGCCATTGAACGCGGGCTCAAGTGGGCGAAAGAACACAAATTCCGAGCCAGAGTCGCGGTGCAGGACAAAGCCCTTGTTCTCGCCAAGCCACTCACTTTTATGAACTTGAGCGGGAACGCGGTCGCCCGCCTGATGCGGAACAACAATCTCCGCGCCGACCAGATCCTCATCGTCTACGACGACATCTCCCTCCCCCGCGGTAGCCTGCGGTTCCGCGCTAACGGCTCGGCTGGCGGACACAACGGGATCAAGTCCATTATCGAATATCTCGGCACGGAGGAGTTTCCCCGGCTACGCATCGGGATAGGGGCGCAAGCAGAGGACGGGCCCCTCACGGACCACGTTTTAGGGCGTTTCGACACGGAAGAATGGGCCGAAATGGAAAAAGTCCTAGCGATTGCTGTAGATGGAGTAAATTGTGCGCTTTCCGCGGGCTTGGACACGGCCATGAACCAGTTCAACCGGCGGGGGTAACACAACGCATACAGCGAACCGGAAAAACGTCGGACTGAACACCAAGCTACAGCTAATGAAACGCAAATACGAAGGGATCTACATCCTCAAACTCCAAGGCCAGGACGAAGGCATCGATGAAATGGTGAGTAAAATCTCCAAAGAACTCGAGTCAAACGGCGCCAAGCTCGACAAGATCGAGCGACTCGGCCGCAAAGAGTTCGTCTTCCCGAACAACGCCAAGCAGAAGCACGGCTACTACGTGCAATACCATTTCGAAGCCGATCCTGCCGAGCTCAACACGGTGGAGGCCCACCTGAAGCTCAACGAGCAGGTCATGCTGCAGCACTATCGCCGCCTCTGATCCGCATCCGGTCGGCAGGAAGCAAGTCGGGACATTCCTCCCGGCCAACCCTTCCCGCCTTCGCTGTAAAAGCCTCCTCTGGCGTTCACCATGGGGGGCTTTCTCGTTTTTGACGGAGGAAATTTTTTCTTCCGCCAGAGGTCTGTTGCTCCGGATGGTTGACGCTTGCGGAAGACTGGGCCAAGTTACCGGCCCTCGTTTCCGCCCGTTCGTCTTCCGGGTCGACACGAACCCGCTCCCCTTTTGACCAGGTGGCAGGCCTTTCCCTTGCCGTTTCCAACCCTCCTTTCCCCTCTTTATTTCCTTTATGAACGTAGATCGCGCGACGCTCGACTTCCTCAATTCATTCTCGCATGACGAAAAGAAGGAAGGCCAGCGCCTTCACGATGAAGGGGCCGTCACGCAGATTTTCGGCAACCACCTCCTCATCCAGGGACGCATCGAAGACGAAGACTGGTCGTGCCGGACCCGCATCCAACTGCAGGGAAATGAATGGGTCGGCGAGGCCGATGAAAAGAGTGACTCGGGCCGCGCCGCTCTCTACGCAACAATGCTGGAGAAGGTCGCCCGCAAAGGAGATCTCCCCGAGGCACCAAACGAGATCGGGCAAAAAACCCTCACCGAAGTAATCGAGGACAAACTGGGGCGTGGCCTCACCGGAGAGGAAGACGAATACCTTGGCAAGATCGAGCGCCGCTACCGTCGCTTCGAGCTCGAGCGCGAGATTTTCGACTCCGACATCGTGCGGCTCAACCCCCGCTGGCCCGTCGACAGCTTCGAACCGCTCGTTCTCTGGCCGACGCCGCCCACCGACATCATAGAGTTCTGGAACTACGTCGCCCACGCCTTTGAGAAAGGGAACTTCGACTTCCCCGACTTCCTCCAAGTGATCACCGATCGTGAGTGGACCCGCGAGCGCATGGAAGCCTGGGAAAAACGTCGCGAAGAGAGCGAGTGGCGTTATCAGGTCGAGGTCTTTGAAAAGCGCCCCGCCGAAGAGCCCGTCGAGCTCGTTGAGTTCCGCCTCCGCATCAGCACCCGCGAAGCACGCCTCATGATTCGCATGGGAGAGACGGGCTCTTTTGAGCGCATCGCCGATCAGGAGCAATTCACCCGCCTCGAGGAGCGCTACACCAACGGCGGCCTGCGCATGACGGGGCCCTGCGAGATCCTCTGGAGCAAGTTCATCCACGCCGCCGCGAAGGATGAGTCGAGCGACGGCGGCCTTATTCTCGACAAGATCGAGAACTGCCGCTTTCTCAATCGCCTCTTCCACCAGCCCGAACTCGACGGACTCATCGTCAATCTCGACGAGATCTCCTTCCGCATCGCGGAAAAGCCGCTCCACTGGACCTGTCGTGCCGACTCCATGGGCGGCGACGA
>JANQVJ010000012.1:178884-181560 GCA_030730365.1 Verrucomicrobiales bacterium | reverse complement strand
GCCAACAGCGACGAGACCCGCGAGGAGATCCTCGGTCGAGAGGGCTGGGAAGTGGTGAAGCAACAAAAAGGAGAGGCCGATATCCTCTACCGCTACGACCGCAATCTCCAACGCCGCGTAGGGCGCTTCATCGCTCCGATGCAGCCGACCTACGACGGTAATCTTGGATGCTACCGCGCCCGGGTGACGAAGAATTTCCCCGAAAAATACGCGGACTGGCTCGAGTCGCTCCCGTCCGAGATCGAGATCCGCGCCGACAAAGACCTCGCCACACTCGAAGCCGAACCGATCGAAGCCCAGGTCTCCTTCGAAGTGGTCGATGAAGAGATCGACTGGTTCGACCTCAAAGTGGTCGTCAAAGTCGACGGAATGGATCTCACGCCGGAAGAAATCCGCGCTCTCGTCCAGGCTCGCGGCCAATACGTCCGCATGGAGCGCGGCGGGTGGCTGCGCCTGAAGATGAATCTCAGCGAAGAGCAGCAGATAGCCGTTTCCAAAATCGGCCTCGATCCCTTTGACCTCACCGGTGAAGTGCATCGACTCCACGCCCTGCAGCTGGCCGAACCGGCTGCCCGCGAAGTCTTCGATGCGAAAGCCTGGGAGCGAATCAGCGATCGAGCAAAAAACCTTAAGCTCCAGGTCCGTCCCGAGATCCCTCCGGGACTCAACGTCAATCTGCGTCCCTACCAGATCGAAGGTTTCCACTTCCTTGCTTATCTTTCCACGAACCAGTTCGGCGGCATCCTCGCCGACGACATGGGTCTCGGAAAAACGATCCAGTCCCTCACCTGGCTGCTCTGGTTGCGCGAGCAAGCCGGGGAAGGCGCTCCACCAAGCCTTGTCGTCTGTCCAAAATCGGTTCTCGATGTCTGGGGAGATGAGGTCAAAAAAGCCGCTCCCTCCATCCGCGTTCAGGTCCTCCGCAACAAGGTCGAGCTAGAAGTCGATCGCCTCGGCAAAGACATCGACCTGCTCGTCATCAACTACAGCCAGTTGCGGACTTGTGCCGACGAAATCAAGCCGATCAAGTGGCTCGGGATCATTCTCGACGAAGGACAGCAAATCAAAAACCCCGATTCCAAGGCGGCCAAATCGGCCCGCGCGCTCGACGGGCAGAACCGGCTTGTCCTCACGGGGACACCGATCGAGAACAGGCTTCTTGATGTTTGGAGTCTCATGGGCTTCGCGATGCCGGGCATCCTCGGCGATCGCAAGTACTTCCGGGACAACTTCGACAAGCGTAAAGACGGCCAGTCACAGACCCGCCTCACCGCCCGTCTTCGACCTTTCCTCCTGCGCCGCACCAAGGGCGAAGTCGCCCTCGACCTGCCGCCCAAGATCGAAGAGGACGTCTTCTCCGAAATGGAGACCCTGCAGCAGCAGCTCTACCGCGCCGAACTTGAGCGCATCCAGAAGGTCCTCCTCGGAATCGAGAACGACGAAAGCCTGAGAAAGAACAGCTTTGTCATCCTCCAGGGGCTCATGCGTCTGCGCCAGATCTGCTGCCACCCCGGGCTCATCGATGCCAAGCACCGCTACGAGGAAAGCGCCAAGCTCAACGCCCTTTTCTACCTGCTCGACCAGCTCCACGAGGAAGGTCACAAAGTCCTCGTCTTCAGCCAGTTCGTCTCGATGCTCGACATCATCAAAGAAGAGCTCGAAGACCGCGACCGCCCCTACAGCTACCTCACCGGCCAAACCAAAAACCGGCACGAAGTCATCAGCGATTTCCAGGAGACCAAAGAGCCCAAGGTCTTCCTTCTCTCTCTCAAAGCAGGCGGCAGCGGCTTGAACCTTACCTCGGCGAGCTACGTCATTCTCTATGATCCCTGGTGGAACCCCGCCGTGGAAAACCAGGCGATTGACCGATGCCACCGGATCGGGCAGGAAAGCAAGGTCAATGCCTATCGCCTTCTCATGCGTGACAGTGTCGAGGAAAAGATCCGCATCCTGCAACAGCAGAAGAGCGAAATGATGACGAGCGTGCTCGGCGAAGAAGGCTTCACCCGCAATCTCGAAATGGACGACCTCAAGTTCCTCTTCAGCGACGGCTATGTCGATCAGAAGGAAATGAAAAAGACCAAGCTCGCGGAGTAGGGCGTTTCTGTTGTCATGTGGAACGGGTCTCCAGGCCCGTTCCTCATTGCCGAAAATCGCCGGAACGGGCCTGGAGACCCGTTCTACTTTTCGTCGATAATGAATAGGGGGATGGAAAGCGTGTCGGCGTGAAGCGGGGAATGGATCAGCCCGATCAGAGTTCGATCGCGGAGGCGCAAACGTCATTCGACGTCCCCCGCTCATCGCGCACCACTGCTGAACCTCGCTGAAGATCAGAGGAACTCTGGTGATGTTCGCGCCGCCCCCCTTCAGATTGCGAATCGCTTTTTCGGCGTTTTCTCTCCACGAATCGTAGCTTTCGTTCCAGGTTTCAGGATCATTAGAGAGAACCTTGAACTTCGCATCCTCTTCCTCGGAGTAGTAGGATAAAGCGAATGCGCTATCTTTCATCTTTCGGCCTCGCCCCCCCTTTTTTACCGGCCCGACAATTCGGCTTCAAGCCCGATCTCCCGATAAACACGGGCGCGTCACGTTCACCCCGAAGCGGGCAGGCCCCATCCCAACGCTTCCCTTCATCCCAAGGAGGGGCGACATTCCTGTCGCCCTATCGTGCGTCGT